>JAIBEV010000154.1 GCA_019459505.1 Candidatus Paracaedibacteraceae bacterium
TTGGCCTTTTAAGCCTGAAAGAACTATCAGGGTCTTCTTCTCACTTGTCCATTGTCGTCGCTGCATTTTTGTCTTCCTTTTGCTTAATTCAACAAAAACACTCCTTTATTTCAACTCTTTTCTAAACTAGGGGCAGTATATACTTACAAGACATCATTCGAATTTTTGAGAATGAAATTACGGAAGCTGTAAACAGTGATAATATAACCAAGTTAAAGAATTTATTAACTCATTGTAAGACTTTTATAAGCCACAATAATTTGTTAACAAATAATAGCCGAGCTTCTTTAACCTGCAATTTAGGATGTATTTATTCCTGCCTGCATCAATATGAAAAGGCGAATCAAGCTCTAGAAGAAACCGTTTCAATCTTAGATAAATTTTCAATTACAGACTATCTTTTAAAAGCTAAAACATTAGTGTACTTAGGAATAGTTAAGAAGACAGTAAGCAATACTATGCAAGCTAAAAATTTAATTGAAAAGGGCCTTAAACTATATAAAGGTCACTTATTAGATGCCCATGAAGATATCTTATGGGCTCTGCTAAATTTAGGAGAAATTTATAGGTACTTAGGTAATTATGAGAAAGCTAAGCAAGTTCTTGAACAAAGTCTTCTATACCTCAACAAAAATAATATTGAAGATGCCATCCCAAGAGCTCGCATTCTTTTATTTCTTGGCACTGTTCAGAGAGACCTTGGTAGTTACGAAGAAGCCAAAAATTTTATTGAAGAAAGTCTGACAATTTACAGAAAATATTTTTCAACTGATCATTTACCAACTGCGCGCGTTGCAGGTCAATTAGCAAATCTGTACAGAGAAATTGGAGACTTTGAAAAAGCTAAAGTTCTAATTCAAGAAAGTGTTGCCACTTATAAAAAAAATTTTCCTGAAAATCATATTGATGTTGGCTGGTCTTTAGTCCTTTTAGGAAGAATATACATAAGCATTGGAAAATATAAAGATGCAAAAGAATCTCTTGAACAAAGTCTTGCTATCTATAAAAAGTCTCACCCTAACAACCATAGAGGAATCGCATGGGTTTCCTTACACCTTGCCATGGCCTATAAAGAGTTGGCTCTTTATGAGAAGGCAAAGGTCTTACTTGACCATTGTCTTGATCTTCACACACAAAACTTTGGAAAAGATCATCCCCAAACAGCAGACGTTTTAATGGGGTTTGGAGAAACCTATTTACGCGAGGGCAATATAGATACTGCACATAATTACTTTCGACAAGCCTTGACAATCTATCAAAAACATCAACATTTCGATCAATATAAAGCTTTGGAAAATTTAGCAGAATTACATTTGAAACGGTCTAGCTTAACAGATTCCCAAACAGATATGGCTAAGAGCCAAACTTATAAACAGCAAGCACTCGAGTACTTTAATCAAGCTCTAGAAGTTATAGAGAAGGGTTTACCCCCTGACTCTTCTCATATTATAAGGATTAGAAATAAAATTAAAAATCTTAGCTAAACTGATATGATCTTGAGAAAGTAATGTGGCCATTAGAGGATAAAAAAAGGGGGAGCTTCCTCTCCCCCTTCTTTCAGTTAAACTTTAATGAATTACATCTGGCTTTCAACGAAATCCCAATTAACAAGATGCTTTAAGAAAGTATCCACATAATCTGGACGTCGATTCTGGAAGTCAAGATAATAGGCGTGTTCCCACACATCACAGGTTAAGAGCGCAGTCATTCCATGCGCCATCGGCAAATCAGCATTACCTGTCTTGAGTAGTTTTAAATCACCCTTTCCATCCTTAACCAGCCATGCCCAACCACTACCGAATTGGGTAACTGCAGCCTCTTTAAATTCTGCTAAGAATTTATCCAAACTGCCAAACGCCTTCTCAATTTTTGCTTTAAGATTAGCAGAGGGCTCCCCCCCACCATTAGGCTTCATACAATTCCAATAAAATGTATGATTCCAAACCTGGGCTGCATTATTAAAAATCCCAACCATATTACTTTTGCCAGCCGAACTCATAATCACTTCTTCTAAAGCCGCATTCTCCAAGGGATGACTTTCTAAAAGCTTATTTAGATTGGTCACATAGGCTTGGTGATGCTTCTCATAATGGAAAGAAAGAGTATTTGCTGTAATATAGGGCTCGAGCGCGCTTTTCTCATAAGGCAAGGGTGGTAATTGATGTGTCATGTATTCCTCCTTTAATAGTGTTTAAATAAATTTTACCCTAAAATCATTTTAGTTGTCGCCACCAAAGCAGCTGTTTCAGCCCGCAGAATATTCTTTCCTAGACTGACAAATTGAACAAAAGGATAATGAGTGAAAAGTTCTATCTCTTTGGGAGAGAGTCCTCCCTCCGGTCCAATGAGACTCGCTTTTATGGAAACAGAGCCTCCACGGACGGACAATTCTGCAGGCCACTGCGCTGCTTTATCGTCACTCTTGTCCCTTCTCTGTTGTTGAGTACTAATGTCTTGCCATCGCTCCGCGCATATATAAAGGATAGTTCCTTCGGGCCACTCATCCAAAACTTCCCTTAAAGGACGTAGCTCTCTTACCTCAGGAATAGATAAACGTTCACATTGCTGCGATGACTCAATAGCAATCCGTTGTAATTTTTCGCGATTAATTTTATGGATGTTGCCTCGGTCCATTAAAACCGGCTGGAATATAGTCACACCCATTTCTGTACATTTCTCAATTAAATAATGCAAAGGGTCATTTTTAATCGGACAAAATACCAGTATTACTGGCGAGTCAATTTGTGGCTCTCGCAAGCAAGCTGTTAGCAGAACTTCACCTCGCGTTTTCGTTAAAGTCGTAATTTCCCCTTGCCATTCCCCTTCTTGACCATTAAACAAATTGATCAGAGCGCCAGCTTCTTGCCGTAAAACATTGCGTAAATAATGAACATGGTCATCCTGTAAAATAACCGTTTGATTAAGGGATAAGCCTTCAGGGTAATACAAGCGTGTCATTAAGCGCTCCGCCGTGCCTGAAATGCAGTAAAGAGTGTACCTTCATCTAAATAATCGAGTTCTCCTCCAATCGGCACACCGTGAGCCAAAGTCGTAACACTCAGCTTAAAAGGACGGAGGTGCTCAATTAAGTAATGAATCGTTGTTTGTCCGTCAACGGTCGCATTCAGGGCTAAAATTACTTCTGTTACCTGGCCCTGTGCTATACGATCCAGCAAAGTTTGGATATTGAGTTGCTGTGGCCCGATTCCATCAATAGCCGATAGAACCCCTCCCAACACATGGTAAAATCCGCGGTAAGTATTAGCCCGTTCTAAGGCCCATAGGTCAGCAACATCCTCCACGACACAGATTTGATGAGGATCCCGTTTTGGATCCACACATAAGGTACAAGGATCACTAGCATCCAAGGCATGGCATATACGGCATGTCTTCACCTTTTGCTCGGCATCCAGCATAACTTGAATAAGGGGACGAAAAATCTTCTCACGCTTTTTTAAGAGGTGTAAGGCTACCCGGCGGCCTGATCGAGGACCCAATCCTGGCAGCTTACTCAAATGCTGAATCAAGAGCTGAATTTCTGGACTATTCATGATACCTCCTTTCTGCTCTTATTACGATTTAGAAGAACGGCTTTTCAGAATATCGAGAACCGTGAATGGATTCGTTTTACCATAATCGTTGGGAAGATCTATCTCTTCAACAGTCACATCGGCTCTTGGATAAGGATTGAGCTCAAGGGATAGATATTGAGAAGTAATTTCACCAAAATCAACTTCATTGTTCTGATAAAATTCTAGATCATATTCCTTTTCAGCTTCGGCATGCCAATCTAAGTCATCATGGAACCGATCTTCATCGCCTTCCACTAGATTGAGCTTATATTCAAACTCCAACTGCTCAGATACCTCTTTTAAAGTAACAATACAGGCCTGGATAACATCTGCCACTACCCGAGCATGGACCTCATATTCTCCACGTTTATGGGCCTTAGTAATATCAAAAGACGCATGAAATGTCTTAAGCGATATCAAATTAAATCTTTTTGATAGCTGTTCTAACTCTTCGGGCGTAGCCTTAATTTCATATTTATAGGCAAGCTGACCAATTTTATCCAGATTAAAGACTCGACTAAATTCAGGTGTCATTTACTTTTCCCCCTTAAAATTCAGATTTATAACATCAGATTGTTGACGCAGACCATCCAGTAAATTAGTCATCCGCACAGCCATTTTTTTGCCTAAATGAAGATGAGCGGGGTCATCGTCATAAACATTCTTAAGAATGGCGTCCTCTAGAGTCCCTTCGTCCAATCCCTTATCATAGGCAACTAAGCGACCATAAAAACCTTCGACAAAACGCTTAAAACTTTTATCAATTTTAGATTCAGACAAACGCGCATTCCGCAAGCTGTGATCCATATCGGCCACAAATAAATCGCACATTTCTTGACTAATGTTCTGAGCTATGGGGGAGGCGTCTTCCTTAAGACGGCGTAACATCAAAAATAAGTGAAGAGCTAAAGCCTCAAAGCGACCTAATACTTTGTCTTGTATGGAAAAATCTGTGTAATAATCAGGCTGTCTAGCCATAGTGACACATTGATTATATAAAGACACTGAGACTAAATTATTGTTTCTCTTAGTTGATTTACCGAACATTACTACTCACACTTACCACACAATCCTTGACATTTAGCCAATCCCGTGCAAAATCATTAACAGAAACTGAATGCTTTATTTGAGAATACTATACGATGAATCATACTATTATTCCTACAGTTATTTTGTCCGCCCTGTTGGCTAGCTGCAGTCCGACTGTGGATAACCGCGGCTATGAAGTGGAAAGCCGAGATTTTACCAAAATAATTCCTGGCCAAACGACTAAGCAAACAGTAGAAGAAACCTTTGGCAGTCCCTCAACCATCAGCGCTTTTAAACCAGAAACATGGTTTTATATTTCTAAACAAACGGAAACCAAAGCATTTCTTACACCCAAAACTAAGGAACTCTTAACATACGAAGTTTCTTTTAACAGCGCCGATATTGTCTCTAAAGTTATAGAACACAAAGGCGAACATGCTCGCGAAATTAAACCTATTGGCCGTGAAACTCCCTCTGCTGGGCATCAAAGCGGTCTTTTAAGAGAAGTCTTTAGTAACTTTGGTAAGTTGTCAACCAAGGGTGGATCAAGAACAGGGGCGCCATAAGCCCCCCCCTTTTTCTCTTATTTTAGCAGTAGGCAAAATTCTATAAGGTAAGCCATTTTCCTTTTCTGCCTTTACCACCTCTTTGTCCCTTTCTAAGAGTCGATTAAGCACTTTTAGCAAGCTATTATAGTGATCTTTTATAAATTCTTACATTTTATGATAAAGGTCCGGCTAAGATTTCAAGTTTTTAAAACTGCCCCTACGGGGAGCCAATCAGGGCTTTTAAAGCGAAAAGATATTGCCGGAAATGAGCTTAGAAAATGGATCATTTTATAAGAGTTTAGCTATATATGTTAGTTTGATTGGCGGCAGAATATTAGCTCTTATGCTTAAAAATCAATAAAGCACACGTATGTTAATAAGAATACAAAACACGAAATAAGCCTAATGATGCGAGGAAGTATATAATTTATCAGAAAATCTTATAAATAAGTAATTTCAGAACTACGTACCACATATTCATTTCCGTCATCATCACAAATGACAACAGCCCCATCGAGACTTAAAGTCAGGAATCTTCCATATACTTCAAAACCATTTTCCGCCCGCGCAGAAACAGGCTTGCCTAAGCCATAAGAAACGAGCAACCATTCATTGCGTAAGGTTTCAAAATTATCATTAATCCAAATGTCATAGCATTGATTAAATTCAGCCATAATGTCATGAGCTAGCTGTGTTTTGTCCGGTAAATCTTTGAAAAAATCCCTAAGACTACAAGCGGGAAACATAACCATTTCTGGCGCTGACAGTATATTAATGCCTATCCCAATAATACAGGTGGCATGGGGTTGGTCAGGAAACTGTTCTGTTTCCACCAAGATCCCACCTAGTTTCATCTTATTAACCAAAATATCATTCGGCCATTTCAAAGCAATTTGAGCTGAATCAGGGATAAGTTTTTTTATGGCTCGATAGACAGCAATTCCAACTACTAGAGAGATTTGCCCTAAGACCGCTGGGCTCACAGGGGGAGTCTTTGAAAAGGACATATATAAATTGCCAGGCGGCGAATACCAGCGTCGCCCTCGGCGCCCTCTTCCGCGTGTTTGCGAGTCGGTTAGAACTAAAACATCTTGTCTATAATCAGCTGCAAGAAGTTTTTTAACTTCCTCATTCGTACTATCAGTTTGTTCAAAATTAAATAATTTATAAGTCATTATTTTACAAACAGCGATGCTGCAGCCTCTGACGCAAAAGGGATAAACAAATTTGGCTTAATGAAGAACAAACTTAATGTTACCATAATCACCATAATGACCATTGTTACAGCAATATCCCTTTTATAAGTTTCCACCCCTTGCCATTTGTCCGGGTCAATAGGATCCATCATAATGACTTTAATAATCCATAAATAATAAGCCGCAGAGATAACCGAAGCCAAAACACCAACCACCGCCAAAGTAATTTGACCGGCTTTAATGGCTTCATTAAAGATATATAGCTTTCCTAAAAACCCAGCCAATGGGGGTATCCCTGCCATGGAAAATAGAATAAAAGCAAGAACGAAAGCTGTTCCTGGATAAATACGATTGATGCCAGCCAGATCATTAATCTCTTCACAAGGCAATCCACGCCGGTGCAAGTTGCCCAAACAAGCAAAGAAACAAATAGTGGCAAGCACATATAGAAATACATAAATAATGGTTGCCTGAACACCACTCTGCCCACCAGAGACCATTCCAATTAATGAATAACCAGCATTACCAATCGTACTGTACGCAATTAATCTCTTGATACTCTTCTGATTTAAAGCAGCAAAGCCCCCTAAAATCATGGATGCCATGGCAAGAACAGCAACAATAATGTTCCAGTTGGCTAATCCTTCGACAAAAGGATTCATGAGCAATCGGATAACCATCCCAAACGCTGCAATTTTAGGAACCGTTGCCAAAAATGTTGTAATACTTGTTGGTGTTCCGTCATATACATCTGGCGTCCACATATGGAAAGGAACAGCTGAAATTTTAAAAATTATACCCGCTAGAACAAAAGCAAAAGCCACATACATAGATAAACTAAAGCCTTGCTGCTCCGCAATAAGCTTAGCTGTATCACAATAAAGAAGGCTACCGGTGAGGCCATAAATTAGTGAAATCCCATAGAGGAGTAACCCTGTTGACAGCGCGCCTAAAACAAAATACTTAATAGCGGCTTCAGAAGAGCGGCCATCATCACGCTTTAGAGCGGTGATAATGTAAAGGGATAAGCTTTGTAATTCTAGTCCCATAAATAAGCTTAGATAGCCGGTGGATGAAACCATCAGCATCATGCCCACGACGGATAATAAAATCAGAACAGGATATTCTGTTTGATAAATATGATCCGAATATAAGGCTTTCCGAGTACTCATCATGACAAGCACGGCGGCTATCAAAATACCAATCTTAAGGTACTGACCAAATACATCATTGATTAACTGCCCAGAAAATAAAGAAACAGTTGCCTGCGAAGATGGCAACACCAATCCTACCCCAAATAAGAGCAATATAGCAGCCACATTCATAGAATTTATCACCGATGATTGCTTACGAAATACCCCATAAAGCAATAATCCCATTCCCCCCAGACTGAGGGAGAGCTCGGGAAGAAGATAAACCAAGCTAGATGCAATCATGATCCCCTCACTTGTGCTGCTGATTCAACAGATGCGACCGGCACTATTTTCTGTCCTTGTGTTAACTTGCTCGTATAGTGCGCTATAAGATTGCCCACAGATGGATTAATAATATCCGTGAAGGTTTTAGGATAAATTCCCATCCACAACACAACGATTCCTAATACGGCAAATGAAAAACGTTCCCGCCAATTAAGATCTTTTAGCGATTGCAAGTCTGCATGCTCTAATTTACCAAAAACAACCCGACGGTAAAGCCATAAAGCATAGGCCGCCCCTAAAATCATCCCTGTTGCCGCCAACGTAGCAAAAACTGTACTAACCTGAAAACTGCCTAGAATAACAAGAAACTCTCCCACGAATCCACTGGTACCTGGTAACCCAACCGAAGCCATCGTAAATAGCATAAAGAACGCCGCGTAAACCGGCATAATAGCCACTAAACCACCGTAGCGGCTAATGTCACGGGTGTGCAGCCTATCATAGACCACCCCAACGCAAAGGAATAAAGCTGCAGAAATTAAACCGTGGCTCAACATTTGAATCATAGCACCAGTTACAGCCTGAGGCGTCATAGCAAAAATTCCCAAGGTAACAAACCCCATGTGGGCGACTGATGAATAGGCAATAAGCTTTTTCATATCTTTTTGCACTAAGGCCACCAAGGATGTGTAAATAACAGCAATGACACTAAGGGTCATAACAAACGGAGCGAAAGTCAAACTGGCTTCAGGAAACAAAGGCACGGAAAAACGTAAAAACCCATATCCTCCCATCTTGAGCAAAACACCAGCAAGAATAACGGACCCTGCTGTAGGGGCCTCAACATGGGCATCCGGCAACCATGTGTGGACAGGCCACATCGGTACCTTGACAGCAAAAGAAGCAAAAAAGGCTAGCCATAACCAATGTTGTAAATTCGATGAGAATGTATGGCTGTAAACGGCCGTTAGATCTGTTGTTCCCACCTGCATATAAATGGCAATAATCGCCAGCAACATGAAAACTGATCCCAAAAACGTATAAAGAAAGAACTTAAAACAAGAATAAACACGGCGTTCCCCCCCCCAAATCCCGATAATAAGGAACATGGGAATGAGAACCCCTTCAAAAAAAACATAAAAAAGAACAAGATCCAAAGCACAAAACATACCAATCATTAGTGTTTCAAGCAAAAGAAACGCCAACATATATTCTCGCACACGCTTTTGAATAGACTCCCAACTGGCCAAAATACATAACGGCATGAGAAATGTTGACAGCAAAATAAACAAAATAGAAAAACCATCCACCCCGACATGATAAGAAATATTAAATTCCTTTACCCAATTTCGATTTTCAACAAATTGATAACCTGGTTTTAGAGGATCAAAACCAATGTATATAAGTAAACTTAACACGAAGGTTAAAACGCTCGCCCATAGAGCAACATACCGCGAATTTCGCGCAATTGTCACTTCGTCGCCTTTAATCAGCAAAATAAACAATGCCCCAAATAATGGAAAAAAGGTCGTTAGTGATAAAATAGGTAGTTCTTCCAACATCAAATTACCCCAGCTCCCCTCTTAAATACCAAGTCACTATTAATAAAACACCAACGATCATTGCAAACGCATAATGATAGACATAGCCTGTTTGGAAATAGCTCATAAATCGAGATATTGTCAGTGATAAACGTGTAGCACCATCCGGACCATAACGATCAATCAGTCCCACATCCCCTCTTTGCCATAAGGTTTGGCCCAGTCCAATGGCTCGATTAACAAATAAAACGTCATACAGTTCATCGATAAACCATTTACGATAGGAAAAGTTATAGAGAATCGACATTTTAGTGGCAATCCACTGAGGCAACCGCCGGGCTCTACCATAAAACAAATAGGCAAAGACAATTCCGGAAACCGCTGCCACTAATGGTGAATAGATAATCCACGTTGGTAGATCCTGATGATGGTGAGGGGGTAAAGCAATAGCATTACCCCAGAAGCTGGCCATTTTACTACCGACAAACCAATCGTTTGCTAAATATCCACTAAAGATAGCTCCTACTGCTAGAACAAACAACGGCACCAACATAATAACGGGAGATTCATGAACATGAGCCATCACCGTATCATCAGCATTTTGTTTCCCATGAAAGCTTAGAAGCAATAACCGCCATGAATAAAATGCCGTTAAGAAGGCAACAATCAGCCCCATGACAAAGGCATAACCACCAATAGACGTTCCGGCAAGGTAAGCTGACTCAATGATTGCATCTTTAGAATAATATCCGGCAAATAAGGGAATGCCAGCCAAGGCCAAGCTTCCAATCCACATTAAAGCATAAGTGGTTGGAATGAGCTTATAAATTCCCCCCATCCGATTCATATCTTGTTCATCCGACATCGCATGAATCACCGAACCCGCCCCTAAAAATAATAATGCTTTGAAAAATGCATGGGTGACCAAATGGAACATAGCAGCGCTATAAGCTGAACATCCAGCCGCAAAAAACATATAACCTAATTGGCTACAGGTAGAATAAGCAATCACCCGTTTAATATCTGTTTGCGTTAAAGCAATTGTGGCTGCAAAGAAAGCTGTCGAAGCCCCCACAATAACGATCAGATCTCGAGCAATGGGTGCAACTTCATAAAGGGGTGACATCCGACACACTAAGAACACCCCTGCTGTCACCATCGTTGCCGCGTGAATCAGAGCAGACACGGGGGTGGGACCTTCCATAGCATCGGGTAGCCATGTATGCAGTCCTAATTGTGCTGATTTTCCCATCGCTCCAATAAACAACAAAATACCAATTAAAGTAATTGCATCATAGGAATATCCCCAAAAGATCAATTCGGGCCTTTGCCCGGCTGCCATTGTCGTAATATGAGATAAAGCGCCATCAAACTCAACCGTCCCCGTTAATAAGAAAAGAGCCGCGATTCCAAGAACAAGTCCTACATCTCCTACACGATTCACGATAAAAGCCTTCATGGCTGCCGCCCCAGCGCTCTGACGTTCATACCAGAAACCAATTAACAAGTAAGAAGCGACCCCAACACCTTCCCATCCAAAAAACATCTGTACCAGGTTAGGCGAAGTCACCAACATTAGCATTGTAAAGGTGAAAAAACTTAAATAGCCCATAAAACGCGGAATCGATTTATCCTGGCTCATATAACCAACGGAATAAACATGCACCAGTAAGGAGACTATATTAACAACCATAATCATGGTAGCGCTCAATGTATCGAGCTTAAATCCCCAAGGCACCTGAAAATTACCAACCGTTATCCAGTCCAACAATGTAATAACTGTTGCACCATGCATAAAGACAACCTGATAAAAAAGAAATCCCCCAGCTGCAGTTGCCGCCAACATACATAGACAAGTAACCCACTGAGAAAAGCGATCCCCCAGATATCGAATTCCGAGAGATGACAAAATAAACCCCATAAACGGCGCGAACACCGCAATTGTACTCAGGTGCCTGACACTCATAACCCTGCCCTAAATCCTTAAGACTTTGTTAAAACTTATCATGGTTTTGCTCTATCTTCCAGAAAGTAATTTACCAATCAAAAATTAATTCGCGAATTTGTGGTAGAAGAGCTTAGCAAGCTTTTGAGAGAAGAAACAACAGATGTCAAGCCAATTCTTTTTTTCTTTTATTACTCTCGAAGGCAACTTATGATGCAGTGATTCCCTCTTTTCGCCCATTTTAAAAGATTTATTAACTTATAAAATTATTGATTTTAGGATTTTCTTATCAAAATAATTAGTACAATCAAATTTTATAGGCCCCCTCGTGCTTATTTTCACTCAGAAAAGTACAACATTAATTTTATTGTCAGTATAAAACATGGATATTAAACCGCTCACAGCTGTTATCCTAACAGCTTTATTAAATATCACCCTATGTCATGCAGTAGGGGAAAAATCCCTTACTCCCCTACTTGAGTCAGAAACAAATCCTACTTTACGGCAGATGGAAGATTCTCAAGAACCAAATAGTCAATCGTCTGATTTTATAGATATTGAAACCTTTAAGCAGATGCCCCTAATGGATGCAAAGAAAATATTATCTACTTGGTCTCATCACCACCCTATTCATGAAAATTACACTCTACTCTTACTTAATAAACTAACCTCGGCTCCCCTCACCTATTTTAATTTACCAAAATACCTTCCGACGCATATTGTCACAGAAAATGGCATTTTATTGACTGTAGAATGGTGCAAATTAAGGGCCCTTCAGAAAGACCCAGAGAGTCATTATAATTTAGGCACTATGTATTACAAGGGATATAAAATTAAGCAAAACTATAAATTAGCTTTCAAATATTATCTAAAAGCTGCCAAGGCAGGCCATGCCAAAGCTAGAAATAATGTCGCCACCATGTATGAAAAAGGACAAGGTGTTTCAAAAGACTATGCCAGAGCTGTTAAATGGTATCTCGCCGCTGTTCGACGGGGTCATGAAAAAGCTAAAAATAACATTAAGCACCATATAGGAGCCTCAAGTAATTTTGCTTCTTTTTCACATGCACCCTCAACTTTAGCATCAGAACTACAGCAGATTGAAGGTCAAATCACATCTATACAAGACCGTTATATAAAGTATAGCGCCCTATGCGGGGGTGGTTTTGCCGATAATTTTGGGGAGATGGAGTACCTTAAAAACCAGTGTGAAACCATACTACCTCTTATAGATAATTATAAAAAATTTATACAGCTTTTAACCACTCCGACAGCCTTTATTAACTGCATTACCTTAAAGGACTACCGATATTACCACCATTTCGTCTGCCCCTTCCATGCTCACAATGGCCCTTATCTCTCTTTAGAAAACCCGAAATATCTAAAGGAAATAAATAAAAATTTACTGCCTGATCTATTAAATAATTTATATAACTTGGCGACAGAAACATACCAAACTCTCGACGAATCCCAGGGAAACGTTGAGATAATAAAAGGCATTTTGTTGGGCATAAAGCGTTTCAATGCGGAAGCCTATGATTTCCTTGATCCTCTACTGAGTTGCTACCTTAATGTTCTACGAGAACAAGATAAGGTTGCTGAATACATGAAAGTTATGGGTTTTCTCAAAAAACTTAAGAAGCACCTGTCCAAAGATCTACAATTCTTGCAAAACTTTAACGAGCGGGTGCACCAGTTAATCGTTGAAACAGCGCCATATAGAAATTACTTGTTCCACCATCATTATCCTTGGTTGTTCCAATAAAATTTGGAGATAGCAAAACAGCTTTAAAAAAATAATTTTAAAGAGATAAGAGCTTGCCAGCCTCTTCTCAAAACAGTTTTAAACTCTATACTAAAAGTTAGGTGCTTGTTGAGGCTGTATCCACAACAAAAAATTCTCAACAGCTATTGTCAGTCAATTACTTAGGCACACAACTTTGATTCTTATTTCGCCTAAATACCTCCTTGACGCTGCCCTACTTAAAACTGTACAAAAGAAAAAGCCAAGTAACCTCACTGCCTTACTTGAAACAATAGGTTATAGTTTTTAGGAAATTGAATGGCCTCTCTTGCAAATAAAACAGCTTCTTACGAGGCGCAGGATACACAATCTGCCTACAAAGAATCGATTTTAAAAAAATTATCTAAGAAACTAAATGGCGGCGTCATAAGCTTAGATAAGCAAGGGATAATTACGGCTGTTAGTAACGAGTTTTTAGAATTAGTTGACCAGCCTGAATCTCTAATTTTAGGTAAGACCCTGGCTAATTTTATCGGTCAGACTAAATTAGAAGATTATTTTCTGAAGCAAGTAGATTTTATGCTGGCAGGTAAAGTACCCGCCCTTAACTTTTCTTGTTTTTGGGAAACCGATACTAAAAAATTAAATCTGTTTTTTGAATTTTATCCCCCTGAAGGAAACGATACTAGCATTGGCGGTTTTATTCAAAAGTTAACGGAAGCCCACCTGAGTGCTCTAAGTCAAGCTGATGTTGAGCAGATCATGCAACACCTAGGAGCGGTAATATGGACAAGCGGAGCAGACCCGCGGGATGTCTATTATGTTAGCCCTAGCTTTAAAAGCTTCTATGAAATGAACTTAGATGATCATATTAAGGATCCTTCAATTTTCCTGAGCAGAATACATTCCGATGATCTAGATATTGTTATAAAGCTTTTTGCACCTACCCCAAACAACGATTTAGTCAGGCAAGGTGATTTTCGGTACCGTCTAAATAATGGATCTTGGCAACATATTACTTTTTATCGTTCCCCTTTTTATGATGGAAATGCAAAACTCTTGAAGTTTATTTCCATTGCAATTGACAGCACTCCCCTTTATAAAGTGCAAGAGAAAATGCAGCTTCAGCAACTAGAATTAAGCAGAATTAATGGACAATTAGAAAAAACCAACACAATGCTGGAGGAATTTACGAGCTTTGCTTGCCATGATCTGTCCGCCCCGCTCCGAGCCTTTAAGATTTATACTGAGCTCTTAGAAAATGCTTATTTGAAGGATGTAGACGAAGAAGGAAACCTTATGCTTCTATCTATCAAGACGGCAATAGAGCGAATGCAAGATTTGATCAAGGGCATTGGGAGGTTGTCAATAATTGGCGTAGAAGAATTGCCCCTCCCTTCAGCATATATCAGTATCACCGATTTAATAAAAAGAACTATTGTCCCTCTTTACGCCCCTCCTTTTAGCCCTCTTTGTAAGATAGAAGTAAATGATTTACACCCTCTTAGAATCAAAGAAGAACACCTGATCGCCATTTTAGAAAATCTCCTTACAAACAGCATAAAATATACAAATAACTTCCCTCATATAAAAATAAGATCAAAGGAATTTAAGGCTGCTATTGTTTATACGTTTTCAGATAATGGCATCGGCATCCCAGCAGAAGCAGACGATTTTATATTTAAATTTGGAAAACGTTTACAAGCTAAACCCGAACAGTCTGGCTCAGGAATTGGACTTTTTGCTTGCAAAAAAATCATGTCATTATATGGCGGCAAGATATGGGTTCACTCAACAGTGGGAAAAGGTTCAACTTTTTACCTCCTATTTCCTAAACACGACTGCTAATAGAAATAGATATATAAGGAAAAAGTAATTCCCGACGGCAAAGATTCAAGTAGAGAGAAGAGTATGAGCAAGATTACAATAATGTATGAGGAAGACTCTTTTGAAGAAACTGAAATCATGAAGCTTTTCTGCACAATATGCAGCTAAGGTCAACTTACTTACCTTCCCCGTCAGCCTTAAATTTCTGAATTTTCCCAAAAATAAAGAGGGTGAGAAAATTAAGGTTTATAAATTCGTAAAAGTTGAGTGTTTTCTTAAAGACCTTGAGAATTACCTATTAAATGAGGTACAACTTACATAAGACCTTAACGAGCGGTTGCACAAGTTAATAATTGAAACAGTGCCTTATAGAAATTACTTGTTCCAACACCATTATCCTTGGTTGTTTTATTAAACAGAAGGAAATCAACACCTGAAATGTTGGAAAAAAATGTTTATTGATTACCGATGGATAGGTCATCTTATATTAAAAGAATACTGTATTAACGATAGAGCTTAAGACTGTGACTAAATCTGCTGAAATTATCAATGATGTTCCCTTTGAAAAAGCGTTAGGAGATCGATATCTAGCTTATGCATTGTCGACGATTATCTCTCGATCTTTACCGGATGTCCGTGATGGGCTAAAGCCAGTTCACCGTCGTTTGATCTATGCGATGCAGCAACTTAAACTCAATCCTAATTCTCCTTTTAAAAAATCCGCTCGTGTAGTGGGAGATGTTATGGGTAAATTCCATCCCCATGGTGACCAAGCTATTTATGATGCTCTCGTGCGGTTGGCTCAAGATTTCTCAGTCCGTTATCCCCTCATCGATGGCCAAGGGAACTTTGGTAATATCGATGGGGATAATGCGGCTGCTATGCGTTATACAGAAGCTCGTCTCACAGAGCTTGCCGTTATGTTGATGGAGGGCATTGAGGAAAATGCTATTGATTTTCGTTCCACCTATGATGGTGAAGCTGACGAACCTATTGTTTTTCCAGCAGCCTTTCCCAACATTTTAGCCAATGGTGCCAGTGGTATTGCAGTTGGTATGGCAACTTCCATTCCTCCTCATAATTTGGCGGAATTGTGTGCAGCAATGATTCACTTGATCGACCATCCGAATTGTACGGTGGTTGATTTAGTGCAGTTCGTCCCGGCCCCAGACTTTCCTACTGGTGGTATTTTAGTAGAAACGCCTGAATCCATGTTGCGGTCCTATGAGACGGGTCGTGGTAGTTTCCGCATGCGGGCTCGATGGGAAACAGAACATCTTAAAGGGGGTGGCTTTCAAATTGTTGTCACAGAAATCCCTTATCAGATTAGCAAATCTAAGCTTATCGAAAAAATCGCCGAGCTGCTTACAGCAAAAAAACTTCCTTTACTTGATGATATTCGTGATGAGTCAGCCGATGATATTCGTGTCGTGCTCGTTCCCAAAAACCGCAATGTTGATCCAGAAGTTTTGATGGAATCTTTATTTAAAGCAACGGATTTAGAGTCACGGTTTTCCTTAAACATGAATGTCCTTGATGGGGGACGCACACCGCGCGTCATGTCATTGAAGGAGGTATTACAGGCATTTCTTAAGCATCGGCAAGAGATTTTGTTGCGTCGTTCCACTCACCGGGTTGATGAAATTACGGCGCGGCTTGAAATTTTAGAAGGCTATCTGATTGCTTATCTCAATATTGATGAAGTTATCCGCATTATTCGGGAAGAGGATGAGCCAAAATCTTATATGATTGAAAAGTTCGGCCTAAGCGATACTCAAGTTGAAGCTATTCTAAATATGCGCTTGCGTGCTTTAAGGAAACTACAAGAAATTGAAATCCGAAAAGAGCATGATGACCTCTCTCACGAAAGGGAGGCTTTACAAAAGCTTTTGACAACTGAGTCCCTGCAATGGAAACGGATTAAGGCAGATATTAAAACCATTGAGAAAAAATTTGGACTGGACACCCTCTTAGGCAAACGGCGCACCACTCTTGCAGAAGCACCCACAGCTATTGTTATTCCGATTGAGGCCGTTATTGAGCGGGAAGACGTAACGGTTGTTTGCTCCCAAATGGGATGGATCCGATGTATTAAAGGTCATAATGCCAATCCGGATGACATTAAATATAAAGAAGGTGACACGGCAGGCTCTATCATTCAAGCCGAAACCACCGACAAAATTTTAGTCTTTGCCAGCAACGGCAAATTTTATACGATCGGCGTTGATAAACTGCCCGGTGGCCGCGGTCATGGGGAACCGATTCGGATGATGATTGACCTCGATAACGCCGAAGAAATATTAAATCTCTCTATCGTTAAACCGGGCCAGAATAAGCAATTTTTGTTGGCTTCGACTGATTCGCGGGGGTTCTTGGCCAATTCCGATGATGTTATTGCTCAAACTCGCCAAGGCAAACAAGTAATGATGCTGGGAGATGACGGTGCAAAAGCTCTGTGCTGCATTGAAATTGAGGGCGATTTGATCGCTAGTATTGGTGAAAATCGCAAACTTTTGGTCTTTCCTGTTTCTGATATGCCATCTCTATCACGGGGTCGGGGCGTTATTATTCAGAAGTATCGGCAAGGCAATCTGAGTGACATCAAAGTCTTTAAGGAAGCAGAAGGCCTTACATGGATCCGCAATGGTAAAAAGGTAACGGAAAAAGATCTTTTGATGTGGAAAGGGCGTCGTGCCACTCTTGGACGGTTAGCTCCTATTGGATTCCCGCGTAGTAATAAGTTCGAGGGATAGATGAGTCAAGTTACGTCTAAAGAATTATAATAATCTTTGAAGCGGCCCCTACTCTACAAGGCATAGTATTTCTAAATACCTTTTATGTAAATTTAACAGGCAAGGAATGTCATCATGGTCAAACAAATTAGGGTTATTCCGTTAATATTGCTCAGCCTATCTAATATTACCCAAATAACGTTTAATAGGTGAGGAAAGAAATATCAAATTTTGGAGGTGGAAGGCCTAGTCGGTCCTAAGAGAAATGATGCAAGCTTTAAAAGCTTATCAAATTCATAACAATTTATATCTCTGCATAAGTTGGCTAGTTTTAGGATAGTAGCGTAGCGTCAGAGCCTAACAGAGTCTCTTCCAAACTATACCATTTATTTGCCTCTTTAGGAAAAAATATCTCTTCAATATTCTTTTTTAATTCATCCTCTTTACCAAGCCGACCAATACAAGCATGTTGTCTTGTTATTCGAGAAGTGTAAGCATCTTCTTTACCATCTATATATATCTCATATCTTTGATTGTGAATACTTTGAATCATTACTTCTTTTCCTTCATGTCTCCCTTCCCACATGCTATAAAGTTGAGGGGGTTGTTGTTCCATTAATTGTTTCTTCTTGTCATAGGCTTCTAAAGCCTGTTTTTCTTTCTTGTTTGGCCTTTTAGGATTTTTAGGTATTGGTCGCTCTAGGCCGCATGCAATAAGTTTTTTACAGCCGCACTTATACTCAGTCTTTTTCAAGGAGTCTAAAAAAGTATCAATACGTCTTAAGCGATTCAGCTTCTTTATTTTATCGGTTTCCTCTATCCTTTCTAGAAGATATATAGCTTGTTCTTTTCTTGATTTATAAAATAAAACTTCTTCTTTTACACCGTAATTTTCTGAGAAGTCTTTAATTCTTCTTAACCATTTTAATATTTCTTTATTTTTTTCAGTAGGCTCTTGTTGTTCAAATAAACCGTCGCTTTGGGTTTTAATTAGATAAAATTCTATGAAATTGGAAAAAATCTCTGAGTTTTCAATACCAGGCAAAGGAAAATGAGCAGATATGATGCTTTTTTCGCCATTCAGGGAGATCGGATGATTGATTAAAGGATAATTGCTTTTAAAATTACTAGGCGAAAGAGCAAAAGAAAATCTAAAAAATATTTTTATATCCTCAATTGGATATTCTTGCAACCTTAGTTCTCTAACCCATACCTCCACATTTTTAAGGTATTTATCAACTTTTTCTTTAAGTCTCGGACGCTTTATTTGGTCAGAGCCATTAGCAATCCCAAAGAGTAATGAGCGACAACTTTCTCTTTCTTGATCCCTAGTCTCTTTACAAATAAAATAGTAACTTCCCAAATCAAAAAGTAGGGCAAGTTTAAGGGGAGACTTTATTTTCTTTTGTTCAGGCTCAGAGTGTGCTTCTTCTTCGGTAGGTCTATCTTCACAAATTTTGCTACTTGTAGCTTTTTGTAATAATCCTTCAATAATAGGAAGGGCAGAGCTAGAGAAAAATAAATCTGTAAAGTGTTCTTCTGTGTGTCCATTGGTTATGCTGTCTTCTCTTATAGTAGTAAGAATACTTAATTGAGGAATGTTGTGTTTTAACTTTAAAGCTTCAGAGTTTAAAAAGTATGTTAGGGCTTTCTTATCCGAACTTAACCTGTTCCACTGTGAATCATATCTTTTGCCGGTATTTGGATGATGACCACTTATAAAGGCAGTTGCTTTATCCTTTGATAAGCTTAGTGAAGTATCATAGTTTAAATACCCCCCTTCTATACATTTTGTAATATTGTTTTGAGAATAAAGAAGGCTTAAGTGAACAACTAATGAATTTGGACACTTAATAGGAAAATCTGGAGATGTCGATTTTGAAATATAAATCTGCCCTATAGAAACTAATTTATTAATTAGCTGAAGACCATGATGAATCTTTTCAGGTTCACATTCGACTTTACTATATCCTATTAGAAAGCGGGAAGGTAAAGAAGAAACAATATAGAGGTACCTATTCTCTTCTTGTTCTCTCTCCCAATCACTATCATCAAGCTGCATTGCAGCTGATAAGGAAGCAAATAAGCTTAGAAATATTATAAAAAGAAGTTTTATAAGCTTATTATGGCTTTTAAAGTAAAGCAACTTTATAAAAAAGCAATTAAAACGCCTGGTCATAGCGATTTTTCCTGTATTATTCTTTGTTATTTAAGGATCTTACAAAAGCCAACAAAACTATAATCCTTATAATTTTTAAAAGAAAGTTTTTTATTTCTCTAGATACAACCTAGGACCCAACTTTGCAAATATAGAGTTCATATTACCGCCTTAGCAAGTAGGAGTATCCCCCAATATTAAAAAGATAAGCCCAAAAGTTGTGTATGGGAGATTAGGCGGCGATACTACCCTGTTCTAGTGGTTGAGCAATTCCGTCAATAAATTGGGGGCTTCGGATTACCTCAGCAACACGGTGTTGACCGCGTAATCGGCTCCATTTCTTACCCGCTGACTCTAGTAATTTGAACACCATTATGAAAGCGGTTTTTCTTAACAGACATCCTGTGGTTTTGTCCGTTCGCAATCTTACCGTGGCAAACGTTGGTTTTATTAGATTGGTGGTACGAGTATGAATCCAGTGTTCAGCAGTAAAATTGTAAAACTCTAATAAATTTTCTTAATCTTTTGACAAACATTCTGTCGCTTTGGGATACTTGGCTTCATAAGTTTCAACAAACAAATTAAAAGACTTTTCAGCTTCCTCCTTTGTTTCATTCATCCAAATGTCATGCAGCTGCTCTTTGGATTTTTCTTGGAGTGAGTCGGGAAGTTTGTTCAGTATATTCGCTGCTTTATGGACCCAGCAACGCTGATGTTGAGCCCTCGGGAAAATCTTAGCCAGAGCTTTCCAGAATCCTAAAGCTCCATCCCCACTGGCTAAGGAAGCTCCTTGATTGAAGCCTCTGCCTTTCAGATCAAATAGGGCCTCCATCCACGATTGTTCGCTTTCAGGAAACCCCATCTGTGACACTGATAAGCTCTTTATTACCAAACTCATCTGCACCAATCATAATGAGAAGGTATTGCCTGCTTTCCAGACGCGTTTGACGCGCTTGCAGATAAATCCCATCTATCCATAGATAAATATAGATTTTTTTGGACAAGTACTGCTCTCGCCACACCTCGTAATCATTCTGCCAAGTTTGCTTCAACCGACAGATCGTTGTCGCCGACATCCCTTTGGCCTTTTCTCTCACAAGTGCTGTGAGAGTCTCTTCTAAATTGCCGGTGGAAATCCCTTCAAGTACAAAAGGGGTAGAACTTCTTCAAGGTTTCTAGTACGCCTCATGTACTTAAGAATGAGATTGGATGAGAATGTGATACGTAAGCCGCTGCGATCACAGGTAGGGGGGATTTTTACTTTAATGTCTCCAATACCGGTCTGAATATTTCTTTCCGGCAAGTAACTATTGCGCCCTACCTGGATTGGCTGATTGGGTAAAATGTTATAGTCAAACAGAAAAATTACTGGCGTTAACATTCTAAAGGCGATGAAAATATCTCACCAAGTTGCCTCTAAGTCTAACTTTTCAATGAAAGAATATGCAGATATAGATACAATTGCAGAACTTGCCACTAAAGCCGCAAAGCTGGTTATAAAAGGTATGCCCTTCACTGAAGTCGCTGTGGTATCCGATAGGGATGGCACCCTAACAACGCATGGCATATCCGATGACGACTATAATGATGATACACAGGTAAAAGCTCGAGGAGAGACTGTTGAGGTTATCCAGTGGATGGAGAACAATAAAATAAATGTTATCTTTTCAAGTGCCTGGGATAAGTTTGATCATACTCTCAATCGGCTTCAAAAACTTGGATTAGGAGACTTTTTAAAAGGGACGAAAAGCTCTAAAGATTTTACCCAGCATGGCCGTCTTTATAGAGTTAATGCCTTAGGGAGGGCAGTCTCAGTTAGTTCTCCACCCCCCACGCCAGCGCGGCCGTATTACCGTGGAAAAGCATATTCTGCTTACTTTTTTAATCCTAATTTAGCAAAAAAACTAAAGTAATTCTATTTGCCGATGACAACGATGGAAATGTAGAAACTTTCCAAAATTATATAAGGTCAAATGCGTCTAACCTTTATCCCAATCTACAAAAATTTTATCTTTACACCATGAATGAAACGTACGAGCAGTTAAATGGGTGGCACCGAACTTTGGAAGATATTCAGAAAATTCTCCCCTCCTTGGACACTCACACGCTTGATACTAAAATCCTGTCCATTGAAGGTTTTCCTAAGGAGAATAAATTGCATGGTCGATCATCCGAAAAAGAACTGTCGAAGAGCAAAAAGCTTAAAAGTGATAACCTTTTGAGAGAAAATAAGATTGCTGAGCCTCTAGAAACAACAAAAGCAATAACGACCTCAAATGAACCTAGTCAAAACTTACTTAAAGCTGCCCCAACCGAATGATTTCCCATTGTAAATCATAGCCGCTTGTAACCTTAACACGCTCGCGAACTGTCTTTCCCAATTCTTCTAAGTCACCTGCTGTACAAGCATCAGTGTTAAGTAGGAAATTACAATGCTTCTCAGAAACTTGAGCTTGTCCTACCATCAACCCTCGGCATCCCGCTTCATCAATCAGTTTCCAAGCACTGTGCCCATCAGGATTCCTAAAAGTACTTCCGCCCGTGTGGCCACGTACAGGTTGAGAGGCCTCTCGTTCTGTTAGTAAGGTATTGAGACGCTGCATAATCTCATCAGAGTTCCCTGGCTCACATTTGAAACGCGCACGAACAACAATTTGAGTTGGTTGAATATTGCTATGACGATAGCTCATTTCTAAATCAACGGGTGTTAATCGCTCAAGCTTGCCTGATAAATCCACCACCTCTGCCCATAGCAGCCGATCTTTAGTTTCCGCTCCATAACAACCAGCATTCATTTTGACAGCACCGCCAATTGTTCCCGGTACACCCACTAAAAACTCCAACCCAGAAAGCCCCCATTGGCCGCAGGTCATCGCAACCGTTCGATCGAGGGCGCCTGCCCCCACTTCGATCTCATTACCATCACGCTCAACCGTGGCAAATCCTCGTCCCAAGCGGATCACGATACCCCGGATCCCACCATCTCTGACTAAGAGATTAGAGCCTGCTCCAACGGTATACACGGGAACATCAACAGGGCGGTTCTTTAAAAATTTTAGAAGATCCTTTAAATCGAGCGGTTTGAACAAAACATCAGCAGTCCCTCCGACGCGAAACCATGTTTGATCTGCCATAACAGCATCCAAACTATAGCGGCCTCGTACCTCTGGTAAAGACTGTCGCCAATCGGTCATGCCACCCCCTCAGCCACGAGGGGTTGGTCTTTTCCCAACGGTAAAATCTCATCCAATTGGCCGGGTAAGGCTGCAGCCCATTGGGTAATGCTGCCTGCTCCCAGACAAATAACCATATCACCTGATTCGGCCAATGTTGCAATAAGCGGCGCTAAGTCTTCAGGTTCATTAATTGTATAGACCATGTCTTTGCCTGTCGCCCGCACGGCCTCAGCTAATGCATAGCCGCTAATACCTTCTTGTGGATTTTCGCCGGCCGAATAGACAGGAGAAATAATAATTTTATCTGCATGTGTAAAACAGGTAACAAAATCATTAAAAAGATGTCCTAAGCGGCTATAACGATGGGGCTGCATTACCGCAATAATCTTACCGCGGCATGCCTGGCGCGCCGCTTCCAAAACTGTATTAATTTCTACAGGATGGTGGGCATAATCATCGATCACTGTTACACCATGAGACACTCCCACACGTGTAAAGCGTCGCTTTACACCTTTGAACCCAGCAAACGCTTGCCGCACCGCCTGATCCTCTACTCCCAATTCCTGGGCAATAGCAATAACAGCTAAGCTATTTTGCACATTATGGCGTCCAACCATAGGAAGGAATATATCTTTAATACGGCGAGGTAAAGCGCTAATTTGACCATGCGTATTTATTTGTGCAGCTAAGGCACCGTTCCCAACGATATCAACATCAAACAGCATACCCTCGGTACTTTCTCGCATGTTAACAGCCCGCACATTGGCATCTTCGGCATAACCGTAAGTAATGATACGACGATCATTAATTTCTGGGAGCAAAGTACGGACAACGGGATGATCGATACATAAGACTCCCAAACCATAAAATGGGGTCCGTTCGATAAATGTGATAAATGCATGGCGCAGGGTTTCAAAGTCTGGATAGAAATCCATATGTTCTGCATCAATGTTCGTTACCACCGCAATGGTTGCAGGCAAACGCAAAAAACTGCCATCAGACTCATCAGCTTCAACCACAATCCAATCGCCGGTGCCCAGGCGCGCATTGGTCCCATAGGAATTAATGATACCCCCATTAATCACTGTGGGGTCAAGACCAGCTGCATCAAACAAAGCCGCTGTCATAGAAGTTGTCGTCGTCTTTCCATGGGTCCCACAAATAGCAACGGATTGTTTAAGGTGCATTAATTCCGCCAACATTTCTGCACGGCGAATAACAGGAATACGACGGCGTCGTGCCTCTACAACTTCTGGATTATCAGACTTAACTGCTGTTGAAATAACAACGACTTGTGCCCCCACGACATTTTCCGCCGCATGGCCAATTTGAATCCGAGCCCCCAAAGACCGTAATCGTTGTACATTAGGATTCTCACTAACATCACTACCGGTCACCTCATAACCGAGGTTTACGAGCACCTCAGCGATGCCACTCATACCGATGCCACCAATACCTACAAAGTGAAGCTGTTGAAAAGTTTGAGGAGGAACGCGCATATCAATCTACAGTTTAAAATGAACTAGTAAATTATTTTAACAAATCAGCATGAAATACTCAAGATGATCGTATGAGCGAGATGATTTAGTTTTTCTATTAATAATAATCTTTCTCCTTAATCTATTTCTAAATGTTAAGAAGAAATCCGTTGTTGGTTTATTTTCCTTCCCAACACAACAATTATTATTGAAAATTTATATAAAATTAATTCAATATAATTAATAAGGATTATCTATAAATAATAGAATGAGGAGCCCAATGTTAAGATTATTTCTTTTGACTACGATCGTGGCTTTTCAAGCCGTATGCTCTGAACCGGCTCGAAGCAACTCTCCGCTTGTGCATGACCACCATAAACAAGAAGAAATACCCCCTCTCCCTCAACAAAAGCCTAATCAGCAGGAATTATTAGTACACATTCTTGAAGAGTATAAAAAAAACATAAAAGAGCAGAAAAGTGAACTTAATGCACAAAAAGAAGAAATACGGAATCTTAAAAACCAGCAGGAACTATTAGTACGCATCCTTGAAGAGTATAAAAAGAACCTAGAAGAGCAAAAAAGTGAGCTTCATACGCAAAAACAAGAAATACAGGACTTTAAATTTCAATTGAAAGACCATTCCTCAGTCGTTCGTTATAAAAAAATTATTCCGGCAGATAAAATCTTAACCGTGTCAATGATTATGGCAATTTTAAGTGGTTACCAAACTTATATGTATAGTGGGAGTATTACCTTAGCTTTTGGAAATTTCTGTTCACACTTATATTCAATTTACTTTTTCTTAAAACTAGCCAGGGATACCGCAACTATTGCCAGTAATGCCCCCTTAATTAACAAGATTGGGTAAAACAAGACTCGTTTGTCGAGCGCGATGAAAAGAATCAACCTAACCCTTATTTTATGAAAGGATGAAAAATGGAATCATCCATCGTGGCCTTGACAGTTACCAGCCTGATTCACTCGCTTAATGTCGCCACCACGACCCTTAAGCCTCCACCCCCCGATTTTATTCCGGAGCCTTTCCCAACTTATATCTCGGAACTTGCTTTATCCTCCTCTGAGATAGATCTTATTCCAAAAGAGACAATTTCTTCATGGAAAAGTCATATCTTTCGTACTCGCCAACCCATGAACACTTTGATTTCCGAAGATTCTCTAGGATCAAAATTAATTGATTATGGCGTTACACAGATTGTGGCTTATGAGCACAAACAACGTCAAAATCTCTTGCATGCCTATAACACTCAAACAGACGAAGTTGATCGGATAGCCCTATCGCAACTGGGGTCAATTTTAAGCGGAGGATGGCGTTATATTAGTCACTATATAGCCCATGCTTTAGCCGAAGGAAATTTTCTAGGCTATAACGATCAACAAAAATTTGATAAAGCCACATCCTTTAGTTGTCAAAGAATGATGCATCATGCCGTCAGCGCTGATGCTTTAAAAGAACTTACATTTCACCATAACACTTTACCCTTTATCGACGCTCGTCTCCCTCAGATTAAAAGAATGGTCACCACTCATGCAGAAAAATATAAGCTATGGCGTTATCGCTGGATGACAGCAGAAAAAGTTACCATGCTTGAGGTTACCCTAACCTTTCAATGGGAATTATATGCCAACATTCTGGCAGACCGCTCTCAAGAAACCTCTTGTACAGCAAAAAGTGAGGCTTTAAAAAATTACAATAAAATCAATGACCTCTTGGCAGAGCTTAAGGCATCTTATTTCAACCTCATGGTAGAAATAAAACCAAAATCATGGCTAGAATACACCTGTCAAAAGGGGATTAATGCCTTTACTGATGCTCTATCTTACCTCTATGAAGATCCTATTTCTTCTCCTCGACAATTTATAGAGGTGTATCGCGAGGCCTTAGCCACCACCACTCATTTCTATGATCACTTATCTGTGTTGACTCCACGGGAACAAGAGTTTCAATCCATCCTCGAAGAATTCATTAAAGCTATTTCGGATGATAATTTTATCTTAGCTAAATGGATTTCTCTGAGCACAATAACCCCAGATACTAACTTTAACTGGCTTCAAGAAGCTGCTGATTTTGAAGACTATAAACGAGCCATTGATCGATTAATTCATACACAAAATCAAATCGATGAACTCATCACACAGCTTCACACTATTAACGATCAATTATTTAACAACTATCTTCATCAACAAACCACTCATCTTTCTAACTATAAAAAAATTAAAAACTTGATTTATGATTTATGGGATCTCCGCAATCAAATTGATGGATTCCGTCTTTCTTATCGCTTAGCTTATCTAAAAAAAGTTCGCACGACAGTCAACATTAATAATGTTGGGTATTGGGATCGTTTCTTTCAAAGTACCATCCATAAAGTCAAGCGGGCAACCTTGACGGGTAATTTTTTTGATCACACAGAAACTCAAGAGCAGGTCGTGGCTCGCTTAAGATTATTTCGAATTAATTACACGCAAAAACTTGCCCAAATAGCAAAATTTGTCAAAAAACTTCCCCTTAAGGACCAAGAAAAAAACAACTTAAACTTATTTCTAAAGTCGTTTAAAAAAAACCAAAAGGAGTAGGAGGGAAAAATCTCCCTTACCTCCTTTTCGGCCCACTCTCTAGAATCTATAAGTCAAATTTAAAGTTGCTTGATGGACGTTAAGTTTGGAAGAAAGTTCGGCATTGTAATTAGCCGCAAGCGATAGATTATTTGCTAATAAAACACTGCCTCCTAATCCCGGATTCACCATATTTTGCGCTTTATCATGGACAAACACTTGGAAAGCACTAGCGTATCCCGTAAAGGAGGCTTTGATCCCTTGCGACTGATGCAAATATTTTTTATAGGTATATCCCAGTTTTCCATGAATATAGAAAGTTGTTTCGTTAACATTAAAGAGGCGAGACGCTTGGATCCCAGTTTTTGCTTGAATAAAAGACTTATTATGCTTATGAACGGTCAGGCCTGGGTTCAAGCCATCTTCTTTTTCACGATACCCACCTTCCTTGAGATAAAGCCCTCCAAAACTGCCGTAAGGTGTTACTGTAATATCTTTAGTGACTGCAAAGTCCCGCCCTATTTCTGCCAGACCACTCAGATGATATCCATGATGCGTTTGGCGGTTTGCATATTTTATGCCGTTTAAGGTCAGCTTTCTCTTCCCTTTAAAATCATGATAACCATAAAAGAGGGAAGCTTTCACATACCCATCCGTCGCCCATTCCTCTTCAACGTACAACCCGGCACGGTAGCTATCAATGCTGCCTTTTCCATATCCTTCTCTTAAATGATAAGTGGTCTTACTATAGCCAACGGTGGCGCCCATCCGTAAGGTTTCAGTCACCAGCCTATCAGCACCAACCGATGTATCTGCTGTAGACGCTCTAATTCCCGCTACCCCTATCGTTGGGCTGCCATCACGATTAGATTTATGATCAATATGACTGCCATTTTGTTGCAACCATAAAGTGGTCTTCCCGACAGTGGTACGGACATCTTGAGGCGGGGATGGGTTATGAGACGAGCCGTCCTTATATAGCTCCGAGAAGCGAAAACTCTTTTTAGAGCCCATCTTTATTCTTGTCTGTTGACCCATAGGGGCGTGCGCTAGCCTAACACTAAGTTGACTCGCCTCGGCATCGGATGCCTTTAAGCGTCTTTTTATCCGTTTTAAATCACGATCCAGGAAAGAAACGGACGGGATACTATCCATTTGATTAATTTCATTGGCCATCAAGGATGAACTAATCAACCCATTAGCGGCTGGATGAAGTTGATTAAGCGCTTCATAAATGGCTGAGGGAGGTAACCAAGCTATAGCATTCTCAAAATTCTTCAGAGCCGATCCCACGATCGGCGCTCCTAACTGATCAAGATGCTGAGCAACAATCCCCGAATTGCCTGTTTTTATACTGTTATTAAAAGGATCTTGGATGACCGTTAAATAGACATCATTGCCTCTATACTCAAGACTGTATCTTAATAAAGGAGAAGCCCCAATCAAGTTATCAAAGGTTCCAATACGAGCAGTCTCAGCATGTAGAATATGATAAGTGATTCCCCCAACATAACTGCCTGACTGGGGTAGAACATGGACCGTACCTCCCAAGGTCGCTGTACCTGTGACATCAATAAAATCGCCCTCTCCCGCACTATTAACTTCGCACGCATACGTTCCACCCGTATTATCATAATCACCTATCACTTGAATTACCCCAATGGAATTACCGGGTTTAACGGTTCCTGTGTTCGTTAGGCTTTTAACAGTTGCATTTCCACTGAACAGGGCACCATTCGCAACCGTTACGGCAGAATTAGGGATCTCTCCATTGACTTTAAGGGTTCCTTGGTTGACAGAGGTGTCCCCTGAAAAAGCAATACTCGAATTTCGAAGTTCTAGGGTTCCTTCCCCATTTTTTGTTAACCCTCCTGGGCCCGTAAGAAGACCAGAAAATACCGCATTATAACCATTCGTATTAATGAGGCCATCTTGGGCCATAGAAATAGGGTTTGTCACATTTGTTAAATTATTGGCAATCTGTAAAACAGTTCCTCCTACATTAAATTCAATGTCCCCGACACCGGCCCCTTGATTACTCGCTAAAGCAATTGTTCCATCTTGCAGAAAGCCCCCTGTAAAAGTGTTGTTGCCTGATAAAACGAGGATACCACTGCCTAATTTATGGAGAGCTCCACTGCCTGTAATAGCCCCTCCTAGAATAACTGTCTTCCCTTGCGTGTCAATAAATCCATTTGTCTGTAAATTAATAGGATTAGCAAGCGTACCGGCAAAATCATTGCCTATCTTTAAGATGCTCGTCCCTGTTCCTGCAAATTCCACTTGTCCTGCCGCATCTCCAAGGGCTTGATTGCTATTAATTTCTAAAGTTCCTTCTTCCAGAGTCCACGGCGTTACGGCAGTGGTTGAATTCAATAGGATCCAGTTACTGGCATCTTTTTTTTGATAAGAATTAAAGCCTTGAAAACTTCCATTATCCAGCTGGGCGACATCAAAATTAGACGGATCATTACCTGCTAAAATTAAGGTATTATTGGTTCCGCCTGAACACACAACATTACCTCGGAAAGAGAAACCATTGTGAAGTTCAAGGATATTGTTATCACCTGTAAATTCTATAGCATTGGCTGCATACTCTCCGCCCTGAATAGGACCACTTGTCCTAACTGTTACCCTATTCCCAGTTGTCGTAATGCCAGCCCCTCCTATACTTGCAACCGGAATGTCTCGTCGAAATCCATAAGCACCCCCACTCCCTATCCCTCCCTCTGACCCACTAGTATAAATATAATAACTAGAAATTCCACTCTGGCCACCTATTATTGTTCCCCCTGTATTATTAATTGTGCTATTAGGACCGACAGAAATACCCGCACCCCCTATCCCTGGTATAAGATTAATATAAAAAGAGTTCGCTCCATTTATGGATCCTTGATTATTGATGGTAACATTCGATCCAAAACCGATTACACCCGCGCCTCCAACTAATCCTTCACCCCCTGTTATGGAAGCGCCCGAATTGTTGTTCAATGTGCCATTTGCTGTAAAGATAACCCCAGCCCCGCCACCGCCATAAGCTCGCACACTAGTCCCCCCACTTCCGCCCGTTATAGAAGAATTGTTTGTTATAATAACATTATTTGCATTCATAATAAGGCCTGCACCCCCGCCGCCGCCGCCACCGCCAGCACCTGCCTGCTCTTCATCAGTAACACCATTCCCCGGATTACCGCCGTCTCCCCCTTTTCCCCCCGTTATAGAAGCGTTTACCGTTGTATTCATTGTCACGATGGCCCCATCACC
>JAIBEV010000050.1 GCA_019459505.1 Candidatus Paracaedibacteraceae bacterium
GATCGACGACTACAATGCAACTTATCTGCATTCAACACTTGGCTATACCCCACCTAATACATTTGAACAAAGATTTTTAACCCATAACAAACAACACGACCCTCTTTTAAAATTCGCTTGCTAAATAGGGGGCATTACATGAACCTTGTGAGAGTTTAGCTCCTTGGTGTAGTAAGTTTGGAGGCTTGCCTTATCTTCCTATTGATTCTAAGTATCCTACTTCTCAAGATGGAAGGGCACTACAGTTTCTTGCTCAAATAAATTTTTCTGAAATTCCCCAGCTAGAACTCTTCCCCTCAGAAGGATTGCTCCAATTTTATATAATCGATAATGGCTTTAATAGTGATAAAGAAAGTATAGAAGATTTGCTTTCTCATTCAAGGCAGGAGGGAGCTTTCGGGATAAACAGTGAAAATCCCATTCAACAAGACTTATTTAGAATAAAATATATTAAGGATATTGATAAGAGAGAAAGCTTACAGTCTCTCTTTGCAACGCCTATAAGTAATGATTTTCCTATAAGAGAACAATATCGCCTTTACTTTGTGCCTAATAGGATGCCTATTACTCCTTATATATATGAGTATTACGATCACTATAAAGAAATATTAAGAAACAATGAAATAGGGGAGGTGTTCGAAGAATATTATACAGGCCTTTTTAGTTTAAATTCTTTTAACCATAGGATTGGCGGATACCCAACTTTTGTGCAGTTTGATCCCCGTCATGAATATAATTATCATCAGGATAAAAATATTCTTTTGCTCCAAATAGCAACTAAAGGAAGTATTTATTGGACAGGTAGCGGAGTCGCAAACTTCCTTATTTCCGAAGAAAAACTAAAAAATCTTGATTTCTCTGAAGTCATGTACACACTAGATTTCTCATAAATATAATTATCCTTTTTTTAAATAGAGTAATAAGAAATGTTAGAATACTTAAAAAAGTTTTTTTATATGGGTAAACGACTATTTATTCCTAATAAGTATCAAATTGTATTAAACCTCACAAAAGAGCTTCACCGTCGGCTTAATGCTTATGCGGAGGACAATCGTATTACAAAAGAAGGGAGTATTGTAAAAATACTTGAAGATAAATTAACTCCAACTGTAATGCCCCCTATTTAGCAAGCGAATTTTAAAAGAGGGTCGTGTTGTTTGTTATGGGTTAAAAATCTTTGTTCAAATGTATTAGGTGGGGTATAGCCAAGTGTTGAATGCAGATAAGTTGCATTGTAGTCGTCGAT
>JAIBEV010000021.1 GCA_019459505.1 Candidatus Paracaedibacteraceae bacterium
GGAATGACCCCTGCTTTCCTTTTATCCTTTAGGCGATAACTTTCCCCTTGGATATTAAGGATTGTTGAATGGTGTAACAAACGATCCAAGAGGGCAGCCGTAAGGGCCGGATCTTGAGCAAGCGTATGATGCCATTGGCCAAAAGGTAAATTGCTGGTCAAGATAATACTGCCTTTTTCATAACGCTTGGCAATTACCTGAAAAAGGAGATTGGCTTGTTCTGTTTTGAAAGGCAAATAGCCCAATTCATCAATAATTAACAGGCGGTAAGCCGAGATAACCCTTTTAAAAACCTCTTCCAACTTGCCTTGGCGTAACCCTGCATCTAACTGGAGTATCAAGTCAGCCGCAGTAATAAATCGTGTTTTAATCCCCGCCTGTGTTGCCAGATACCCCAAGGAAATCGAGAGATGGGTTTTACCGACACCACTTGGTCCCAAAAGGATAAGGTTTTCACAACGCTCAATAAAAGCAAGAGATCTCAGACTATCAATCATTTTACGGTTAACTCCAACAGCAAAATCATAATCAAAATCATCGAGCGTTTTAATCGTAGGAAACCCCGCCATTCTAGTAAGCATCATCTGGCTGCGGCTTTGCCTTGCAGCAACTTCTGTTTTAAGGAGTTTTTCAAGGAAATCTATATAACTGGCTTCTTCTTTAACTGCACTTTGTGCAAGGTCAACATAATTTTCTGCAACAGAAATAAGATGTAACCCTTGGCAAAGGTCTTGTAGGCGTTCATGCTGACAGTTCATAAAGCCTCCAAAATTTGTTGGTAGATGACGAGAGGATACTGCAAGGAGTTCTGGTCGACCCTCCTCATCGCTTCTTCTTTTATTGGTTTGTGACGAGCGGTGTTAATATCTCCACAATAAGGCTTTGGTAAAGACTGTAAGAACCTCTGTTCCTCTTGAAGTTTCTCAAAAGGAACAGCTCTTGTCGTATTATGCACACGCCTATTTGCGACATCCCTAAGCCATTTTATAACTTCAATGTTAGCTAGGGAGGCATCCAAATAAAGACCTGCCATTTTGAGTTGAGAAGCCAAAGGATTATAAAAACTCTCCCGTAAATAACGATTGAAACGCTCAACTTTGCCCTTCGTCTTAGCACGATAAGGACGACATACTTTTAGTTGAAAACCATAATGCTTGGCAAAATCAAGCATTCCGGCATTAAAGCGGTGCTTGCCTGCGCCATAAGTATCGCGGGATAAAATAACAGTCTTCATATTATCATAAAGTGCTTCGTAAGGAACGCCACCAAAATACTCAAAGGCTTGCTTGTGGCATTCAATTAAAGTTTCTAAGCGCTCATTCGTCACAAAATGCACATAGCTTGCCCGACTAAATCCTAAAGTTGCCACAAAAGCTGCTAAAAAGTCCTTCCCTTTACGAAACTCTATCCAATCGACTTGCATCTGTCGGCCTGGCAGGGTCTCAAAGCGAATCTCCTTTTCAGGTAAACAGACAGGCTTGAGAGACCGTATATAGAGCCTAAGCTGAGTCAACCCTCCCAAATACCCTTGTCCCTGAATCTCTCGCAACAAAACTGTCGCAGGGAGTTTTAAAGGATGGGCTGATTTAACTCTTTGCAATAAATACTCTCGATAAGGATCTAGCTTCTTTATTACAGGGGGACGCTCTTTATAAGAGGGATTCCCCTCACAGTTTATATATTTACGGACTGTATTAATTGATAATCCCATTTCCTCGGCAATCTGCCTTAAGCTTTTACCTTGATGACGTAATATTTTTATTTCCATTGTTTGTTCCCACTTAATCATTAGTAAAACCTCCTAAACGGAGATTAACTCAAGAGAAAATGTATCAAAATTCAACCGCTGCTCTGTATCATTTTACGTCCGTTGTTAACAAATATCTCTATAGCTAAGATTAAAACGGTGATAGAGCCATACAGCTTGACTTATAATTGAAACAGGGAATCGATGACGCTTGGGTGATTGGCTTAAAAGCATGCATTAACTCTAATATAAAGGACTTTGACCCTATATTACTCTTATTCTAGGAATTAGTTAACTTGACGATGCCATCCATGGAGCCAGAGCTGTGTTTAAACGAGCGTCTTCAAAGACAACCAAGCTTAGCCTCTGGCTGGAAGATCTTATTCAAAGGCGAGGATACAATAAACCTTGTGTGGCTTTAGCGAACAAGAATGCTCGTATCTTATGGGCTCTCTTAACAAGAAGGTCTCCTTATCAAGCTTAGGGGTAGGGTGCTGTAGGTACTAGCCACAATTCTTTTCACAAAATTGCTAAAGGTGAAAATGAGGACTGACAAGGATAAACCACTTTTTTATAAGCTCTTGCACCGTCATGGCATTCATTAATTTGCCGTTAAGTTGATTGAGTCATTAAAAAGTACCCGCAGTTCTCCTTAAGATTAGAGTTAAGAATTAATTCATTAAGAAACCGGATAAATGACTGCAATATTATTTTTGGATTTGACAATTTTTATCTTGCAATACAGATCGGTCCATAGATGACGATACCTCTACATGGCTAGGCCATATATGCAATTTATATTTTTTAATAAGTTCTAAAGCTTTCTCACGATCTTGTTTATATCTAAATAACCCAAAAAGACAACCACTGATTTTTAATTTATTAAAGAGCTGCGTGTCACCTTTATCTAATATTTCTTCTCGGAAGGAATTGACCCTTTCATAAGAAGGTATAAAGCTAGCATTGTTATATAATTCACCACTTCGCAGTATAGCCTTAGCTAATTTATTAAGTGCCTTCCTATCCCCGAGTTCTACCATAATTTGGCTAAAAGCTCTAATATGTTGGGTTAATTCAAAACCTTCACAAGATTTAATTCTTTTATACAGAATATCTTGCTTATTTTCTTCTATAAGGGATCTAATAAGAATTTGAGCCTGCCTTATATCTTGGGCATAGCCATATATACCTGTTAAAAGACCATAAATCTTCATATTAATTGCTTTTTTATTATTCTTAGATGCCTGTATGTCTATAAATTGTCGTTTTTGATCATTCGAAAGAGTGGATGCCCTGCTACGTCTTGATAAAAGAAAGGGATAATTTGTTGTTGATAAGAAGCTACTTAATCGATTTGATATTGCTTTTCTATCTTCTTTTTCAATTAATTTCTCAGTAATTTCCTGCGCATATTGTTCTGAGCCATACCCACTCCGTCTCCTAATATATTCCTCCGCAGCAGGACTCAAAAAGTATTCGGAAACTAGACTAACTGATTTTGCATCTCCTTTGGTTAAAAGTGATTTAACAAAGCGTTTGCCTTCTTCTTCTGAAGCATGGTAGCTATTTCCTCCTTTTCCAAATAATGATTCAAGCTTGATAAGTATAGCTTTCTTATTGCCTTCTTGAATGCGTAGCTCAATAATTCTTTTAAGCTGTCTTGTATTTCCCTGATCAATCAAGAAGCTTATCTGAGCATTTTTTGCAGCTTCATTACTTTGCCTAATTAAACTTTCAATAAAGCGCATAGCTTCGTAAGGATTCTTAGTATAACCATACAATCCATATGTATGACCTTTAAGTTTACGGTAAATAGCTGTTTCATCTTCTTGTTTGACTAAGGAATCATTTAATAATTTGGCCTGTGGCAAATCTTTTTCATATCCTTTTCCTTGGGACAATAATTCTATTTTTTTAAGAATCCCTGCTTTATTCCCTCTTCTAACGAGAGCTTCAATACAAGCAACTTCTTCTGGTAAAATAACTTGCCTAAATGGATTTTGAAATAGTCGTTTTTGCAGTTCTTCAAAACGCTCGACTTCGCTATCCTTATCATTCAGCTCTTTTATTAAATCTGCAACACAGGTATGCAAGGTTGAAGGATGCATATCACCTGTAGCAACATTCCCCCGACAACTATGTAATTCATCATTTAAAGCTTTATAATGTAATACCTCAATTTTTCTAAGATTTGCAGCTTCTGAGCCTAAAGAGGCAAATTTATTAAGTTCAGCTATATTTTCCTCACGCTCAATCATATGCTTAACTTCTCTTTCAACTACTCTAATAAATCTTGAAGGATATTTACCTGTTAGTTTCTTCACTTTCAGTAAAGAAGAAATCATCTGGTCTTCTTTTCCTTCTGCTAAAGCAAGCATAGCTTCGAGAAAAAGTTTATTTTCTAAAACTTTCTTTTTGAGGACTAAAGTACTGCTAGGTAAAGAAGTCTTAATGAAATCTTGGGGCAGATAATGCTGTGCGAACATTTTCCAAAGACTAAAATCTTGAGCAATAGCCTTCCACTTGACTGATACTGGAAGCACGCTTTGACATACTTCATTAGGAGAAAGTGAAGAAAAAATTTTAAGCCAAATTTCGGAAGGAATATCAGAGGAGTGGATAAGGGATTGTTGGGTATTATCGGGCTGCGTATGGTGTATAATTTGTTTGTCAAAAGGTTGTTCGTTGGCTTCCGCTAAAGAGGAGCCATACATATAAGCTGAAAAATTTAAAATTATGGTAAAAAGAGAGCTGTATTTCTTTTTTATCATTTAACATTCCAATTTATAAAAAATATTCTTGATCACAGGTTTTAAACCAAAGCAAACAATAGGTGACTCCCTTAAAATACGCTTGCTAGACAGGGGGCAATACAGGAATTTGCTTTTTAAATTAACAAGTTATGGAAGGAAAAGAGGAAAACGATCAACCGACAAGAGAAAAAGAGAGACAGATGAGGGGTTTCAAAAATGTGTCAATCACTCAAGAATTTTGTGAGTAGTATGGGAGCTTTTCTTAATCTTTTAAAAGTAGGGTGGTATAAACAGAGCGCCAAAAAGAGCATCGACAAAAGTTTATCCAGTCTCTAGATCTCTTTAATGAGATTATAGCAGCATACCATCATTATGTTAAATAAAGAGGAAGAAACTTCGTCCAGTTTTTCCTTTTAAACAGCTTGCCAATGCCTGTTTAGGTATTAAGCGACTAGAATTATAGTATCCCCATCCTAAGACACAACAGACACCAACCAAGTAGAATAATTTAGGTAAAATAATTCCTATGAGAGTAACACTCAATAGTCCCCAGAAAAGATATTTGTATAGATCTTGCTTTATAAATTGCGCTTTTAGCAATTTAAAGTACCTATTTTTTTGCTTCTTTCTTCTTCTCATTTAATGCTCCTCTCAAAAGCATATATTCTTATAAAAACGTCTAAGTTTCTTACTCTAGAAAAGGCTGGTTTTCTAAGTGCTTCTTCAGGAGTGACCATCTTTTTTGGGCCTTCTTATTGGTAACGGCAATGGCCAGGGCTTTTTTCTGACCAATAAGAATAACCAGCTTCTTTCCTCGAGTTATTCCTGTATAA
>JAIBEV010000086.1 GCA_019459505.1 Candidatus Paracaedibacteraceae bacterium
CGGCCATTAGCTTCACATCTCCAGCTCCCATGCCACCCATAGAAAATGGTATTAAAAACAAAGCGAGTCCAACCAGGAATCCACCTAAACTAAATAGAATCCCATTAAACCCGCTGAATATTCCGGCGGAAACAAGACCCCACAAAATAACAGGAAAAGTTAGTTTATTGGGGATCTTCCTACAGGTTACATCTGACTTTACTGAGAGTAACAATATTGATAACAAAACAAGCTTATTTATTTCAAGAATCATCATACACTCCAGAGTTATTGCTTGGTTGCCTCATTAATCTTGGCAACACTATCCAAATATTGACCTAATAGCGACTTCCCGAATGCAACTAATGAAATTGTTATTGCTATTGCAATAAGTAAGTAAATTAAGCTAGTTTCAACTAAACTTTGGCCATCTTCATTGATTATAAGCCTACTAAAATCTCGCAATTTCATTCAATCACCTCTATATGAAACTACCCCCATACGGGGGTAGTTTCATAATTTATTATCATGCAATCTAAGATAGAGCTGCGTCTACATCTTGGAATATTTTTTTAACAGCCAATCCTAGAGGCCCGAGAGCAACAATTACTACAATAGCAATCAGCGCAAGTATAAGTCCATACTCTACCATTCCCTGACCTTCCTCATCATTCCACAGCCTTTTGAAAAGTTCCATGTTTTTTTCTCCTTTACATTAAATATTTTTTACCAAGCAACAGATTGTGAGATATTTCGACACTCTATCCCGTTACCTTTATGTCTTTATTATAATAATGGTTTTTATTGATGTCAATATGTAAATCGTTCACAACTGCACATTATCAACAGATTATTATGAAATAATTTATAAATCTACGCTTCATATTATAAAGATCAATCACCAAGAAGCCAAATCAGCTACAAAATCTTTCTTCATTGATTATAATTAAATTTAAATCATATACCCCTGTGCTTTGAGCGGCATCGTGGAGCCATTTGCGAAACTTACTTTTCGTCTGAATATTTGATCAAATCGTTTGATGATAGTATTCCAAACAAAATCCATATAATGTATTCAAACATTATAAGGGAATTATTAAACATTCCAAATGCAAAGTATCCGAGCAAGGCAGCAATTACGGGTATGTAGAAATCGGAAACCTTGATTCTTAAAATTGATTTTGATACTGTAAAATAGGCGAATCCAAAATATGTAAATAATGATGGTATTCCACTGGTTACAGCTATTTGAAGGTAATCATTGTGTGCAGTATCATAGATTTGATACACTCCAATTTTTGAGTACATAAACTCTCTATACAATGAGTCCATTACCTGCCCGAGATTTTCGGTTCCGATCCCCAGAATAGGATTAATCCTAATAATCTCAATTATCCTCCCCCAAGTAACCAACCTAACATAACCACCTGATGAGGTATTGGGTCTTTTCTTTAGGAAATCTCCAAAATCGAAAAATATAGATAATATTCGAAACACAAAATCAAAATTATCAGATAGGCTCAATACTATTACCAAAATAATACTTACAATAAGGACATTTATACATTTCCGTTTTTGTTGCGATGTAAATTTCAAATACTTGTATTTTAATAACAAATAAACCAGTACTGAGACAAAGGTACCGATCCATGCGCCTCTTGTTCTAGTACACAGTAACGCGTAAAATAAGAATCCGTACGCTGTCAGAGCTACCTTCTCATTCTTCTCAACATAAATATAAAAACTAAATGGGATTAAAATAGAAAGAAAGGACCCAAGGTGGTTAGGGTTCCCCATAGTTGAGTATGATAATCCAAAAAATCCATCAAAGTGCATAGATT
>JAIBEV010000027.1 GCA_019459505.1 Candidatus Paracaedibacteraceae bacterium
GGTCAACTGAGAGCTTGGTATTATGGCCAAGGACTCATGGGCGAAGTGCGCCTAATTGAGAGACAATTCGGTATTTATACAGCTTAAATACTTACACATTAAACCACCTTCTTAATCTTTATATCTTTTTGCAACACTGCCAGACCTACTTGGAGCAAAGGGAAAAATTTTTAGTTAAATTCGCCTCAGCTTCGTAGACAATAACATTATAATTAATACTTGGGTATTAAATTTCGTAATAAATTACCTGCACGCCTCTTTTTAAGAGAAGTTCACTAATATCACGAAGGCTCAGTTTATAACGAAAATACAGACGGACAGCATAACCGATAATAGCTTTAGCAGGCGATAGCCTTTGTAACATTCAGTCATTATAACTCCCCTTATAACCAGGATGGTTCGGATGAATAAATTTTAGCTTAATCTTGAATCTTCATCAACTTGACGGGCCCCAACTATAGCTTTTTTAGCTGATCCATTCGTCCTTGTAAATGTAAGTCTTTTATATGGGTCCTAGATCAACACAGAACTCTTTTAGCCCTCCCTATTTCAAAACATGGGATGGTTATAGATTAGGTTTTTCAAGAAAGCTTAACCTTTTAAGTAACAATAAAATCTGATGAAAGACCATAGAGAAAATCTCTTAAAAAATTCAACTTGTTTTCTAGTAATTTTTATAGGAATTGTGCAAAGGAATAATAAAATTTTTAGGAGTAACTTATGTCTTTACGTCTTTTGACTCTTCTGACATGTTCAGTATTTGCCTTCCATTGCTTTGCTAGTGAGTCTGAAGATGAAGAGGACCAAGCCTGGCAAAGTATTTTAGGGTTTATTAGTAATGATACTAGCTCTTTGAATGGACGTATTACAATTATGGACTTGGAGATTGATGAGCAGCGCGCTCAACAGCTCGCACAAGCATTAGAAAGTAATAGGAGTTTAACCAGTTTAGGATTACAAAATACATCTTTAGAGGATGAAGCTTTTAACATCTTGCTTCCTTCTTTAATAACACGCCCTAATCTTACCCAATTAAATTTACAAGATAATAGCCTTTCTGATGAAAGCGCTCTTAATATTTTTAGGCTATTAATCAAAGCAAAATCCTTAGTTAGCCTTAATTTACAACATAACGCTTTAACTGACAGAGGCATAGGTTTCATCCCTGAAGAAGGAATTACCGGTGATCCAGGTACAATTATGGGTGCCTTTGTTAGCGGCGCTACCTTAGAGCTTATTGATCTAACAGGTAACAATCTCTCCCCAGAAGCCTTTGAAGCCGTCGCAGACTTTATTAAACATCGGAAGAGTCTTTTATTACAAGCTCCTCGCTCTCGCACCTCCGTAGACAACATAATTACCCCTGAGCTTTATGCCCTCCTTACGCGTGAAAAAGTTCCCACCACACGCGAATGGTTTCAAGACCCCACAATTTCAAAGTTTGAAGGGGAGCGTAAAGCCCTAGGCAATAAAGAATTTATTAAAAGGGTGCGTAATGTGTGCTTAAAGCTACTCGCTTTACCAGCAGAGGTGCAGAACCTTCTTACATTAGAAGGGATGCTAGGTTTAGCTTTAAATGCTCCTTCTGTAACTCAGTATGACCCTGTTTTCAAGCGTACCATTTTAAATGAAGAGGCCACCTGCCTTCTGGCTGAAGTTTTGTACAACAATAATGTTTTGCAAGATCTTTATTTACAAGGCGTGGGTTTGCACGGTCTAACAAATTTCCCGCTATTAAGTGCAGCTTTGTTGTCTTTAAGTGCATTAGAAACTCTTGAGTTACTAAATAATAATTTAGGTGACGCAGGGGCATTATTAATTAGCCAGATATTGCCCGGAAACCGTACTTTAAGATACTTGGGGCTAGCTAATAATAAAATTACAGCGAGGGGAATGGATGCCCTGGGCGATGCTTTGCAGCAAAACAATGTTTTAGAAACACTAAACTTAACGAGCAATCCTATGAGTGACAGAGGAGGCATTAAGCTTGCTGATGTTTTAAGAAAAAATAAAAGCTTAAAGACTATATTACTAGCTAAAACTCACATGGGCAATGAAGGAGCTATCGCCTTGGCTGGCGTTTTAGGAGTACATTCAGCTTTAGTTGAGCTCAGTCTTTTCGGGAATCATATTCAGCATGAGGGGCTAACAGCTTTGCTTAACGCCAGAGAAGAGCTAGAACATACTGTGGATATTGATTTACATCAAAATCCTCTTGATTCACAGGACTTGCTCTTATTTCATACAAACCAAGCTGCGGTACATGCTATTCAGTCTATTACTCTTGAAGAGCAACCAAGACAAGAAGTCCATGCGGAGGTAATTAGGCGCGCAGCAGATGAAGAAGAAGCTGAATTAGCATCGAGCAGTGACCCACTTCCAGCTGGTGACGAGGAAGCAGAAATGGAAATGCCCCGAGTTATACCTCGATCTCGTCCGACTCAAGAACCTCGTAATTTGTTGTATAGGATGTGGGGATGGGTATCTTCTGCTTCAGCTTCTGTGCCCCCTCAAGAAACAAGCATGCCTAATCCTGCATTATTTAAGGACCCTGAGATTGCTAAATATTATCGTATTCTGACCACCCCACAGTCTCGTGAACGGCTAGAAAGAATACATGGTTTATATGAAGCCCTTCCTTTATCTATTAAAGGAGTATTGTCTTTTGATACGTGTATGTACCTGGCATTTAATGATCATCGGATGAAGCAAGTGAATTTAAGTTATTTGGAGCTAGGCCAACAAGGACTAAATATTTTATGGAATGCCTTAAGTTCTAATCATACCTTAACCACTTTAAAATTAGTCGGGTTAGGCATTGATGCTCTCCAAGCTGCTCAGCTAGCGAGCCACGTGGCAATGAATGGAACGCTTGTAGAATTAAATATTAGCCATAATCCAATTAGCGATAGAGGTTTAATGCCCCTAGTCACAGCCTTAAGAGTACAAAATAACCTTCAAGCCTTAAATTTAACAGGAATAACGGGGGTAACAGCTCAAGGCTTAAACTACCTCATAGGTGCAATAAAACTTATTGACCTAAAATATCTTATCCTTGATCAAATTCCTTTCACTACCGAAAGCGTTTTTGCCTTAAAAGCCGTACTCGAGCAATCGCCTCCTCTTAAGATGCTTTCTCTCGCCCAAACAGGCTTGAAAGATACAGATGGAACATTCCTCGCCCAGGCCTTAACAACCAATAAGAATCTTACAATACTTAATTTAAGTAATAATAAGTTAAGTGGTCATTGCCTTAAGACTCTTGCTAAAAGCCTAATAGACCATCCTAATCTTAGAGAGCTTCATCTCGAGGGAAATCTTATTAGCCCTAGAGGTTTAGAAGCTTTAATAACTCTATTAGAAACAGGCAGGTCTCGTTTATGTCGCATCACTTATAGCTCTGGCCTGTTAAGTGAGGCGCGGGAAAGAAAACTCAATGAGTTACTTGAAAGAAACCATTTTTAAATAAGATTGGCCGGAAACTCATGCTGGGTAAAATCTCTAAATTAAAGTCACTTAAAGGTAAGCTCTGTCTATTCCTAGGGACTATCTTGCCGCATACAGTTTCATCTATGGAAAGCCCTAGGTTAACTCAGAGGGAAATTAACCACCTATCGCTAAGTGCTCTATTAGAAACAAATATGGCTCCTAGAGAGCCCCTTTTCCATATTCTTTCTTTTTTAGACTGTAAGGATCTCAATAATTTTTCTCAAACTTCTAAGGTGGCTCACTTCAACATACAACAATTACTCCCTTATCTAGCGAAAAAGGGGACTGCTGATATACAATATCAGGCGGGATTACAGGCGCTTAATGCATGGCATAAGGGAGCTAAAGAGCAGCATAGGCAAGGGGCCGTGAAATGGCTGACGCAGGCAGCGGAACAAGAGCATGCTAGAGCAACCGAGCTTCTAAGGGGGGAAGGAATAAGACAAGAAAGTGCGGGCGATGATTCCAAAGAGCTGACAGCTATCGAGCCGACTCTTGATGACTTTACAGGCGGCGGCGGAGCTGATCTTCCCCTGGCAGGCTCACAAACGGGCATACAACCTTTGGGAGAAGAAATTATCCGCTTAACTAATGCGCAAAGGGATGTGAGACGACAAGTATTATTTGAGCTTGCGCCATTAATCCCTTGCGATCTCTCCGATGGAGCTAAATATTCCTATATATTGAAAGATGCTTGGAATAAGTTAAACCAATTCCAAGACCCTGAAGCTCTTGTAGAAGAAAAAAAGTTGAAAAGAGAGGTGAAGAGGCACCCTAACAGTATTCCTGTCGCGCCTGAAGCATTTAGCCTTTTAACCCAAACCCTTACAGACATTACTTATCAGATAAAATTATTGAAAGAGTTGCGGTCGACTAACCAAATTCATGCGTCTCTGGTTTCGTCTTTTATGGAAGCTTACGATGACTTAAAAAGCTATTATGAGGCCTACCTAGAAAGGATTATCCAAGCAGCTAATGATGCTACAACGGATAAGGGGACTGAATGCCTATATGAATTACTAGAATATAAGGTTACAGCACTCAGTGAAGCATTTCCTCACCCGTTTTATCGTATTTCCCAACATATGGCTTTAGACCTCTTAGACATGAGGGAAATCGGATTTTATCGGGGCGAATTAAAAGGAGGCCAAAGTCATCGCGTTGCCCCCCTCTATTCAAGGGATCCAGCCATAATGGAGGCCCTATCATGGATGCAAACGAACTCTCTCTATTTTAAGCAAACTGGACTTAATGTGCTGCGGCCTGATCGAGAAATAATGATTTATCACTTATACAGCCTTCTCAATATTTCTCTCCCTAGAACGTCTATTGTGGTACTTGATAATGTGCGACTCCCTCTAGGAAAATTAGGGGATCCAAAATTCTTTATTCAGGGAAGTAATACAAGCCCTTTTTTGACGCAAGCATCGTGGGGAGTAGAGGGGGTCGAAGCAGAAGCTATTTTTAAGCATCAAGACCCTCGCTTAAAGCATTTGGATCGGGAAGCGTATGCTAAACAAGTGTTGGGCGTTCTTTTGACTTGCCCCAATGATGGTAAAAGCAACAATTTTATTTTCTCCCTCCTGAGTAATAATCCTGATCCTTCTTACACTCTAACTAGCATCGATAATGATGAGATATTAGGGAATCCTCTTAAAAGAGAAGATAATGGAAAAGCAAGTGTTCATTTAAAATCCCTTTTATTGGCTATGCCAGAAATGGAAGAAAGCCTATCCATTTCTATGCGAGACTATTTTAGGGACCTTAACCCTCAAGTTCTTCTTTTGAAATGGCTGGATCGTCTCCGTCAGCAGAATTTTTTGTATGATGCTCTCAAGAAACATCTTGCCTATTTAAGACCCGAAGAAGTAGTCGACCTTAATAGTGAGCTTTCTCTTCCTGTTAGGTTTTCCTATAGCATTCTTTCTATTCTTCAAGACCGCATTAAAATTATTCAGCAACAATTAAACCGAAAAGAAGATTCTAGCTTATCCGATCTCTTGAAAGCACTTTACCCTTCTGTTGGCCAATATTATGAGGAGAAAAGGAGAACTTTTAATGACCCTTATAAGGTGATTGCTGCGGTCTATAACGGAGTGGTTGAGGATGAAACAAGACAATTTAATGAGATAACAGGAGACCAGGAGCCCTGTAATCTCATCCTCAACCCATCAGAGGAAGAATTGCCCTTGCTTACCCTCCAAGATGAGCAGCCTCTTACAATGGATCAAGCTATCAAAAAACTAATTTTTGAAACAAATTTGTCAGACTACTCTCTCCCCCTCGAACAACTAAAATTCATCGAACAAGTCACCGAGATAGGTATCTGGCCAGAAAAACTTCATCCTTCTTGGTATAAGTCTGAAATGCTTATCAATATCGTAGAAGCGGGAGCAAGCGATAAGGTTATCCGAGCTTTCGTTGAGAAGACCCAAGTGGATATGAATTACAAGCATAAGGATAAAGGCACAGCGTTGCATACAGCTGTTCGTAATGGAAACCTACCGAATGCTCTTTCTCAAATCACTGTCCTCAAAGAATTAGGGGCAGATATAGAAGCTCAAGATGATATGTTTACGCCTCTAGATTTAGCCGCGGAAAAGAAATTTGTAGACGTTTTTGAACATCTCATAACCTTGGGAGCAGGAAAAAAAGCTATCCCAGAAAAGATAAGGAGATTTAATCAAAACATTAACTCTGAACAGAGACAAAGATTAAGTAAAAGCATAAAAAGGCTCACAGAAATTAATCCTAAGGCTGGATGGAAGATTAGCTTAGACAACATCTTTCCCGAAAGTAGCCAAGGTGCAATGGCAACGATAACCGAAGGACGGCGTTCTGTATCAAAAGATGTCTGGGGCAAATTGTTTAACGAGGATGGTACACCAAAACGTGCGGAAAACCAGAGAGGAACACGGGCAGTCCCTTATGTAGAAGCGTATGGGCAGCGGATATATGTAAAATTTTTCCCCCAGCTACCCGGAACTGAACTTGCCGTAGTTCGTCTGGCCCAGCAGCTTCTTGATTATTGGATTCCCGAGTGTCAGCTTGCCTCTATTAACGGGATGCCCGTCTTACTTACTCAAGGGGTACCTGGAGATACATTATTTGATGTGGTCCATAAGCATCCAAAGAGATTGAAGAAGCTTGATCCTGAAAGTGTGTCTAAAGCTTTAGTATTAACAATGCTTATCAATCCGGGAGATGGTAACCTAGCAAACTATATTGTTTCTCCATTTACCAATAAAGAAGGGAAGAAATCATACCGCCTTATTTTAATAGATAATGATCAATCGTTCATGCCGGCATTGGCTCGAGAAATCAAGCTAGGATGGGGGAGAGTGAAGTGGTCTTTGCAAGTCAAAAGTGTTCTCTATTGCCTAAACCAAATGACCGAAGATAAAGTGCATCAAGAAGTTATTGATAAGATTAAGGGCCAGGACCTTACAGATGTTCTAGAATATTGGCTAAGAAATCTAATTATCCATCATCACGCTGCCATTTACCCCTTTGATAGTGATCAAGTCAAAATATTTGAGCGGCACAGGCAGACGCTGGTTGGGATTGCTTTTGCTCCAGGGATGATTAGAGAGCTGTTTACTAAATTGATGAGGCTACAAAAAAACTTGAATGAAGAAAATATCCCCTTCCATGTAACCTTGCTAGAGATACTAGAACCAGAGGTTCTGCGTCGGTATAAAGAGGTTATGGAGGTACCACATTTAAGCCTGGTTAAAAAATTCATGAAAGCAGAAAACATTACGGATGAAAAAGGATTGACGTCCTCGAGCATTCCGTTGCCTGAATTGGCTGAAGCGCGGGGGTTCCCGGATAAGGAAAAACTAAAAGATGTTTTATGGTCAAAAGCGTATGGACCCGAACAAGCGCTAAAAGAACTTATGGAAGTCAAAGAGCAACATATAAGCATTCAGCAAATTATAAATGATTTAGGCCAACCAAAGGGAAGAAATCTTAAAAATCTGGCTGAGATTACACTGGAAGATTGGCTTGCAAGGTCTGAGCTAACTAGCCTTACACGACCTCAGCAAGAAGCTTTATTCGAACAAATTAAAGGCAAGGATCTACAATATATAATATTAAGAAAGTCGGCCGCTCTTACGCATTCCTTTCTCATGTCTTTCAAACTTAATAAAGTAAAAGAGATGGATTTATCTGGCTGTAAAAATTTAGAAGAAATAGTCCTACGGCGTTTTATGGGCAAGGGACCAGTTTCTATGCCTATCTTAACGCGCCTGATGCTGAATGATAGTGGGCTTCAAGAGCTGCGTCTCATAGCACCTAGCCTGATAAAGTTGGAGGCATATAATTGCCCAAATTTAAAGGTATTAGATCTAACGACTCCTGGACTTAAAAGCCTTGACTTGCGAGGAGCACAATCCCTCAGTAAGACTGTGATAGAGGGTCTTTTTAAGAAATTTCCTACTGCATTCCTCAAACTCAACTCTAACCAATTTATTTCAGACCACGAACTAGATCTACTTCAGGTTAAACATGCGGCCAACCAGGAAGATAATTTAGCTGAGCTAACAGAAGCCGCTGTACAGGGAGATGCAGAGGCTTGGTATGTGATTAAAGAAATGTATCTGGATGGTCGCGTGATACTGCCGGGACAAAGGGTGCTTTATGAGAAGCCTCGAGAAAGATACGCACCAACAATAATTTCAGATATTCTTAATCCCACTGAAGAGATCGCTATTAATGTAGTATTACTTGGATTCTATAATGCTCCGCGCCATAGGCTAATGGCTGACTTAACAGGAAATAATAGCTGTCTGCATAGAAGTTCGCTTCCTCTCATGGGGATAAACCCCCATTCAGTAACCTTTAAATATCGAAGTAAGAATTTTACGGTTTACTTTTTTGAGTTAGAAGAACATGGTTATAACGATAGGGTAGTCCATGGGTACTTTTTGCGTGAAGCGACAGTCGCGATATTTGATTATCCAGGAAGGTTGGATAATACCAGAGCATCAATAGTGAAGGGGTACTATAGAGCTCTGGATAATTACAACCTTATGCCTTCCAATCGACTTTTTCTTAATATTGGAGGTTTAGCACGGGAGCATGATGCCTGGTCACCAGGCCGCATACTTATGACAACTCCCGAACTCAGAGAGGAATACAAAGAATGCGGATTTCTGGAATATTCCCCGGACGTTAAGGACAGATACAGCAATCTCCTAAGCTGGATATGTGAGAGATATGTCCAAACTAAGATCATTGAAGGCCTGCAAAAGGCCCTGAATGGTGAGTTGCCTCAGCTAAGCAAGGGGAAGGAAAGGGGTGCGCCACCCACCCTTAAATCCAAATGATCCTCGGGTCATTATTGCCAAAAAATTACATCAGGATAAAACGGGCAGTTTGCGGAAAAGTGCAGGAATTAGGGTTTAAGTTGTTTTCACCATTTATAAAACCCTGTGAGGATGATATGTTCCCATCCGAGTGGGGAGAGGTGCGCCAGTTTTTCTGAGGATTGATGTATTTCCTGTTGCTTCATATCTTGAATAATGCGACCTAAATGTTTGGCGTTCCAATAGATGATAATGGCAGTGAGCAGATTGAGATGCATCATACGCAGATGTTGATTTTCGGATGTACGGTCTGTGATTTCGCCTCTTTGGTTGAAGTTCAACGCACGTTTTGAGGCATGATGTGTTTCGCCTTTATTAAGTCCCATTTGCGCTCTTCGTTGTAGAGCAACAGAGCTGATCCAATTGAGGATGAAGATGGTGCGCTCAATACGAACGATCTCGCGTAAAGCGATAGACAGTTCACTCTGACGAGGAAAGGATGCCAGCTGACGAAGAATATCACTAGGAATGATCTTATGTTTCATAATGCTGGCAATGAGACGGATGATATCCGGCCATTGCTGTTTGATACGTTCAATATTAGCTTTGGCCGTGAACAACTCTTTCGTTTCTTTCGGTATTGTAATGGTTCTCATACTATAGAGTTTGAGGGAAGACAGGTTGCGCAAGCGTGGGGCAAACTGATATCTGAGTAGTGCACACATACCAAAGACATGATCGGTAAAACCACCTGTATCCGCATAATGCTCTTTGATGCGCTTGCCTGTATCATTCATGGTCAAACCATCAAAAATATAGGGTGCTTCATGGGCAGTCGCAAGAATGGTTCTGATTGCAAAAGGGCCGTATTGATTAGAAAGATGTGTATAACCTTTAAATCCGGGAGTAAATCCTTCTTTAGCATTAATTACATTCATTGCTTCACCAGTACCCCCTGAAAAAAAGAACTGTCCATCAGAGGATGATGTTGTACCATCTCCCCAGGCCACAGATAATGGCAACTTTTTATGCTTTTCGATGATGACGGCCAGTGCATCTGTCATGGATTCACTAGTAATATACCAGTTGGAGATACGCATTAGTAACCAGAAGGATGTATGCGAACTGCTACATAGTGTACATAGTGCCATTTTCTTTAGCCCCATATTAATGCCTCCTGCCAGCAATACATTAAGTAAACCAACTTTATCACTACAGGAGGATCCCGTATGAATATGGGTAAAACTGTCGGTAAATCCGGTATCTTCATCAACTTCTCTGAGAATGTGTCATGGGTAATGTAAAAATCCCCCAGTGTGGTAAATAAAAATTCCCCCGTGTGGAGGAATAAATGTTAAAGCAAATAGAAATCAAAAAAGATACTTTTCAACCACAAGTGTTGGAGGGTCAAGTGCTAAAAGAATATCATCACAAGATCATCAAGGAACTGTAATGCCCCCTATTTAGCAAGCGAATTTTAAAAGAGGGTCGTGTTGTTTGTTATGGGTTAAAAATCTTTGTTCAAATGTATTAGGTGGGGTATAGCCAAGTGTTGAATGCAGATAAGTTGCATTGTAGTCGTCGAT
>JAIBEV010000062.1 GCA_019459505.1 Candidatus Paracaedibacteraceae bacterium
AAAAGTCACCATTAAATGCGCAAATGGTAGTTTTGAATCTTACATCATGCAAGATTTCTCATTCCCGACCTCAAACGGCTTCTACTACAGCACGAAAAAGTGCCAAAAATCAGCGATATCAACTTAATGTAACTTAAAACCTTAAATTTTGACACAAATGGGCCCACTACCCCTATTATACATATCCCTAACAGAAGTTTATTGTTTATTAACTAAATCAATCAAAACTATTAAGACATTTTAATGATGTAATGAGTATAACCGCTCCTGTTATAAAAAAGTAAACAGGTTGAAATATTCTTTGAACGTTGAGCCCAGCGATCCTGAATTGTTATTCTTTTAGGATGGTAATAAACTTCTTAGCTGATTAAGAGTCCTCTAGAGAAAATAAGCCCTGGATGCGGTAGATGGATAACTTTTGTAGAATCTCCACTCCTAGGGATCTGTTTCAGACTAAAGGGAAATATAATCTTATGGCCCCTTTCTCACTTCTTCTAGGAAGTAAGAGCGAAAGGGACCCTCTTCTTTACCTTGGGCAAGTGTCGGAGAGGCAGCAACAAAGGTAATTAACATGGGAGCAGTTTACTTGCATCTATTTTATAAATGCTTAAGAAGTAATTTAGATCTTTTTCATCTTTAAATTTACTTGAATGGTTAACTTATCTTGTTAGGTCTTTCCTTTTTCTCGTAATGAGAGTGGGAATCTTGTAGATTTTTAACCATTTCATATAAACTATTTCTGCAGATCCAATCTAATAGAGGAGCTTTATCTTCCTCATAGACCATATGATCCATTATTCCTATTTGTTGTTCAAAGGCTTCAAAGTTCTCTATTTTTCGAGGAGCATACTCTAATAAAAGTCGAGGAAGGTGCCCGTATCCTAATCTTTTGATTGTTCTTTGATAAGGATCAATAATCCTTAAACTGTAAGATACTGGTTCATTAGGAAAATCAAATATAAAAGCAAGGGTTTCTTTAAAATAAAATTTTTTTACACTATTGTCATCATAATAATTCTCTTCTCGAAGTTCCCAAACTTGAATGGCAAAGTTAAAACCTTTATAGGTAGTACGGACAAGACCAAAATCTCCGTGGTGATGAGCTCCTGTTCTTGTAAGATATTTTGGATCTCCCGTAAGATCATTCATTAATTTCTCTCGCTCCTTCCCATAATATCCTATAAGAATAATCTTAACTCTAAAGATATTAGCTTCTGCATCGTAGTTATCTGCAGTCTTTAAAACTTCTGCAAGCAAGGGTATATCATTAAGCTTGGAAAGATCCAAGCTGCTCAAGCTTAAATGTGCTAGCTCTTGAGGCAAGACCACTTTAGGACAACCAACAACCTTAAGAGCTTGGAGGTGAGGACTGACTAATTTTAGGATGTCTAAGGTTTCTATAAGTATGCTAAAAGAGAAGTCTGCTTGTATAAGTTGTGGGGCAGTAAGCCTTAATATTCTTAACTGAGGACAGTTGGCAGCTTCAAAGGTATGAAGCAGGGGGGATTGGAGATGGATCTCCTCTAAAGTTTCACATCTATTTAGAAATAGAGAAGTAAGCTGGGAAAATAGTAAAGGGGAAAAACCAATCCGTCCTAAGACGCCCGCACCTCGCACTTTATCAAGAGTATTAATATGACTAAGGTTTAGGTATTTTAAATTTGTTGCTTCTCTTGCCAGAATATGTAAAAACTCTGGTCTTAGAAACCGACAACTCTCCAGATTTAGTCCTTCCAAAGTTTTTAAAGGGAAGGCGGCCGTTAGCAAGTTTTCAAAGGAAATCGCATTCCTCCAAGCCAGTTCATTTAATTTTAGTCGCCTTATATGCTCAAGCATTTGTTGTTGTTGAGCTAAGGTATATTCTTTCGCGTCCAAGTCAACCTTCTTAAGATTTTTCTTCTTTAGAATTTGATAAACCATTCTATTATTTGTTTGCCGTTGCAGAATTAAGGACGTTAAAGCCTGTTGGTTATAAGTTTTTTGATCTTTTTCTAGCTCTTTTAGCATCATGGACGGATCATAAGTTCTGTCTTCCTGGTGGGCTTTCTTCCGATCTTTGCCTACAGGAATGTTCCTAGCTTTAAGTAAGTCTCTTCCTGAAGTCAGAGTCGTATGTACTTCTCGGCTGCCTTTCAAAGCATAACTATCCCCATCCAGAAGCTCAAACCGCTCCAAAACAGGGGAATAGCGGTACCTTTTTAAAGCTTTACCATAATGATGGGCTGAAAAGAGACAAACCTTCTTAAAAAGATATTTAAGGGAGCAATTAAGATTTTCCTTTAAAAGTAGCTGAAGGGTAATAAGCTTATGAGCTAGATCGCGTGCCTCCCCTTCTTGAAAAGGTACTCCTAGAAAGCAGTTCTGCTGGTTAAGGCTTGTATTAGGCTCAGGGAAAAGGCGGGCATGTTCAGTATGAACATGATGTAATTCGGTGAGCCAATCCTTCAATAAAGCATAAACATCTAATTCAAGAATCCGGTTTGCCACTTCAGGATGAATGATTTCTTCCATTTGATCTAGACAAAATAAAATAGATTTTAAGCGAACTACCGGTTTACTCTGGGCTTGCTCGTCGGGCTTAGTGATTTCAGGGGCAAAAGCTTGATCATTATCAATGCCAATAATGCGATAAAGCCCAGGATTACGGTGGCTAGGCTCAAGTACATAATTGCTTGGCTTACCATCTTCAGGATTCAAAAGCATTGCCATAATGACACTTTGAGAGAAGAAATAAGGATCTAGATTTTTGAGTTTATCGGGCGTGTTCTTAAGGATAGCCTGAAGCGTATTAACATGGTAAGCCTCAAACCCAGATTTACCTGGATCACAGGCCCGCCCTTGAGAGAGAAGATAAGGCTCCCCCTTAATTTTGGCTAAGGTTGTCGGGAAAACGATTTCTGGGAAGATGCGTTGCGTTAAGGCTTGGACAGCCGCTTCAATACCTGGAAAAGTTGGTAACCTTTTTAGGAAGGTATCCCCTGTTTCATGCTCCAATAAACCAATGCTATGGTTCTTTGTATGATAAACTTCTTGAAACTTTCCCTGGGCGAACAGGGCTTTTACGCTCTCGGGCGGCATAACATGATGGGCAATTTGATAACGACCATTTTTAGGAAGAAACAGCTCAACCTTAAGTCCGCGGGTAGAAGGAGAGGAAGGTAAAATGGTCGTTAAGGTTTTCATCCATGCTGCTTGAGGGTTATACCTGAGGACCACATTGATGGAATCGATAAAAGTATGGGAGGAAGCATAAGTTGTAACTAACTTAAAAAGGCAGCTGGGTTGAACATAAAGATCAGCTTGATAGAAAAGCAGTTTTAAGATAGCTTGTTCATGTTCTAGTATTAAGGCTTTATCCAGAGGCGTTAAGCCATAATTATCTTGCAGTTGCACCTTTGCTTTCCTTTGAAGAATAAGGTCAAACAAAGTTTCAAGCTCAGGATGGTCACTGGTCGCCAGGATATGCAATAAAGTTTGTTTGTCAGTACTTTGCATGGTTTCATGGTAAAAATAGTTTATATCTACATCCGGAAAGCGCAAGACATAAGCAAGAATTGAAGCTGCAGAAACACTGAGATATTGATGAGACGTCTCGGTGACTAAATCTTTTAAAATCTTACAGACAATCTCTGAGCCTTGCCATAAACGTCCTACTTTGTCTGGCCAGCACTCTACAATCCTTGAAAGAAGCCGGAGGCGCTGCTGAGAAGAAAGAGCATGAAGATCTATGCTATCGAGTAAGTGGTCAATTTCCTGGCCAATAGAATGTGTGTGTCCTTGCTCATAGGCTCCTACTAAAGCTTTTTCAGCTGCTAAGGCCTCATTCAAAGGGGTAGCAATCGAGTCTTCCTCTTCAGCCAATAGATCTTCTAAGTAAAAATCGGGATATCCGCTTGCCATGTAAAGCCTATCTTGGGCCTTATGACATTCATGACCATATTCTTGGCGTAATTTCTGATAACCATAATGGGCTAAGGGAAACATCCTTTGCAACAGGACACCATGAGTTAGGGAAGCGTCTTCTAGATAATGCTGAAGAGTTTGTAAACGTTTTAGTAGGGTGACTGCTATGCCTGGTTTTAAAGATAAAGGAAAATACGGATGAGGATGTTTGCTTCTATAGTCACCTTTTACTCTTTCATACCGTTTATTTTGTTGCTCTAATATAGACAGCCAATCAAGGATAAATGTTACTCCATCAGTGCCTAGCAGTCTATCTCTTACGCTAGGAGCAATAAACCATTTGGTCATGGGTTCTGGTAAGAGGTATAGAATATTCTTGCCTTGGATAACATGCTTGTTTGTGACTTCCTTAAGGGCAATCATGTCTGCTAGGGCCCGATCATTATCAATACTTATTAGATGATATATTCCCTCTTTATGAATGACCCTTAAGTTATCGTCTTTAGCATCAGTAGGGACAGTTATGAGGCTTGAGATAACCAAGGCGCTATAACTCACAGGATCCAGCTGGCTGAGCTGATATTGGCCGCTAGACATTCCTGCTAAGAAATCCAGTAAAGATAGATCCCCCATTGTTTGAGAAGCTTGAACAATAGCACTCTCCTCAGACTTGGTAAAATATTCCTCAAAGCCTGGATAGCGGCTAAAGAATGCCTCTGCTGTAATACGGTCCTCCGGCTTAGGATGAAACACATACTGGTTAAAGAGTGCTTTAGCCTTTTTTGCCTCAAGATTATGAGCATAGTCTCGCTCATTAAAAGGCCTAAAGGAAACATTTTCCAGTTTAAGAGAGGCAGAAGGGGCGGTACCCTGCCCCATAAGCAGCTGAGAAAAACTATGCATGGCCCATTCCATGGTGGGATTAATATCACTCATAGAAGTACCTACCTTGAAATGGACTTTATCCAATGGGCGTACTGCATTCTGGCCTTCTTGCTGATCCTGCAACACACGCAGCGACAAGCCATTAATGGTTTTAGAAAGAGCTTCTCGGGCAAGATCTTGAGGGATAAGGTAATGACCTAACCTATCACCACTTAATTTCGCTCGTTGGGTTAGGAGTATAGCTCTTTCTTCTGGGGTACTAGCACATAGCTTTTTGATAAACTCATCATAGTATTGCTCAAGCTTTAACAAAGGTTCTCGGATAGATAAGCTGGGATCAGCTTGTAAAAGGCGGCGAATATCTTGAAGCAGTTGCATTAATCCTTGCAAAGCAGGATCTTTTTGATCCAATGAAAAAGCCGTCAATACTCTCACACGCCGCTCGTTAAGAAGCATGTCTTCTACGGGCTTGAGACGGACTAGAACCTCATCTAACAAGACTTGCAATTCTTGGGTTAATGATTGGAGCTGCTCCTTAAGGATTATCTTGTGAGTGAGGGGAATGTTTTCTTCAGCTTGGAGGGCTGTAGTAATCAACATACTTAGATGGTTGAGATTTTCTTCGAAGGCTTGTAAGTGAAAAGGTTCGAAGGGAGGCCTGGTAGAGGGGAAGGAATTCAAGGGATGAGGTCGTTCCCTATATCCTATATTCTTTTTAAGGTGATTAAGCGGTAAGGGGGGATCACCGTCCCTATCAGCAGCCCCTATATAAGACGTACTTGTCAAAGCAAAAGCCATAAAGGCTATTAAAGAAAAATGTCGCATCCTGTCTCAACATATTTTGAAGCACAAACCTTTCCTCTTATTTCTCAAATTATCCTCCCTGTCAACAGAATTTAATGTAAGTTTAATTATGAATTAACCAGCCTAAATTGTCCCTATATTGAGCCTATAAATATAAGTAAGAGGGGTATTAATACTGATTCAAATCGTCAAATAAGCGTTCGAGCTCCTGTTTAAGAGAGAATAAGTTATTCTAAATCTTCTAAGTGTTCAATGACTCACTATTTTCTAAACTTACAAAGCAAGTGACGAGAAAAGTTAAGTAAAAATTACGCAGCAATTAAAGTCCGCACTTCCCACCTCTAGGGAAAAGGTTTTTACAATTTTATCTAAATGTAGGGATTAAAGGTAGAAAAATAAAGAAAGAATATGGCCTTGTGGATAAACGGCATTGGAAGCGCGGTATATGGGATACGGAGCCGGATCAGTTAAAGTGGGATGATCCCGAAACAGGCTTGGGATGCGAAATTCATCGCGACAAGCATTTTGGTTTCTTACGCGGATTTGTTTATTCGCCTGTGGATATTCGGCCCAAAAGCGGCGATAAGCAGGATCTATCCTTAGAAGTTTATACGGGCCATACGTTCGTCTTAGCAAGGGATAACACTTATATTATTGGATTTGATTGTTTCATGCCGTCTGACCCCATGCCAGCCATGCCATGGACATTGGCTAACAGGAATGGCTACAAGGATATAGATTATGTCATTGATCAGTGTGCCAATCTAGCAAAAAAAATTAAAGAGAAGCATATAAAATAACACGGGAGGCAGGGGAGATGAATACTCTACTCTGCTGGTATACTGCATTCTATTCTTCTTGAGCTGTCTTTGTTTTTAATAAGCAGATTAATTGATATCCATTAGCTTTCTTCTTTCCTAATTTCTTTTTCCTGAATTTGAGCAAGGACAGACTGAGCTTGTTTGTTTCCGCCACTTGCTTTAGTTTTAATCCAATCGGCGGCCATTCTGTTTCCTTTAAGAGCAAGATTATACAGAGCTTTAAAACTTTGTCCCTTTTCCTTCTCCCAAGCTTCGGCATACCAGTATGTTGCTTGGTCGTCCGACTGGTCTACCCCAATTCCTCTTTCATATAGTTGGCCAAGAATAAATTGTGCTTCTTCATATCCTTGTAGTGCGTTAATTCTAATCCCATCAGCAGCAATTTGATTTCCTTTAAGGGCAAGTCTTCCTAAAGCCCCAAGGCTTTGCCAGCTCTTCTTCTGAGAAGCTTTAATATACCATTTAGCTGCTTGGTCGTCCGATTGCTTTAACCCAGTTCCTTTTTCATATAGTTGGCTAAGAATAAAATAAGCTTCTTCACGCCCTTCCTCTGCTTTGGCTTTAATCCAATCAGCGGCAACCTGGTTTCCTTTGAGAGCAAGTTTTTCTAAATTGTTACGACTTTCCCAATCCTCATCCCAAGTTTTAGCATACCAGTGAACTGCTTGATCATCGGATTGGTCTATCCCAATTCCTTTTTTATACATCTGGGCTAGGAAAAGCTGCATTTTATAATCTCCTTCCTCTGCTTTGGCTTTAATCCAATCAGCGGCCATTATTTTTCCTTTAGGATCTAGGTTATATAAGGCCCTAAAACTTAGTTCCTTTTTTCTCGCCCAAGCTTTTTTATACCAATGAGCTGCTTGGTCGTCCGATTGCTCCACTTCGATTCCTTTTTCATATAATTGGCCAAGAATATATTGAGCCTCTTCACGTCCTTCCTCTGCTTTGACTTTAACCCCTTCAACGGCAATCCTGTTTCCTTTGAAAGCAAGCCTTTCCAAACCGTCGCGACTTAGCTCCTCCTTGTCCCAGGTTTTGGTATACCAATAAGCTGCTTGGTCGTCCGATTGCTCCATTTCGATTCCTTTTTCATATAGCTGGCTAAGAATATATTGCGCTTCTTCGCGTCCTTCCTCTGCTTTGACTTTAATCCCTTCAACGGCAATCCTGTTTCCTTTGAGCGCAAGCTTTTCTAAAGCATAACGACTTCGCCAATCTTTCTCCCAAACTTTAATATATCTGCTTGCCGCTTGGTCGTCCGATTGTGCTACCTTACTTCCTTCCTCATACCTTCGGCCCCAGCTATAAGCTTCGTAAGAAGAGACCTTGATTTTGTTATTTGGTAATGCTTCAAAGCTTATTTCTTTTGGTAAGGCTTTTAGCAGGCTTTCCAGCTGCAGAAAAGAGAGGCAATGTCCATTAATATTTATCCTCTTGATATTTGAGAACGATCCATAAAGCTTAAATTCTGTAAGGGAGACCCCGTTTGCTGCTTGAAGCTCTTCAAGGAGAGGTGCTTGAATATGGATGGATTGTAAGTTTCCATTCTTATTAAGAATGAGGTACTTTAGGATAGGGAAGAAAAGAGCATTTGAAGCGAGCAGCGCTTTATTTTTAAGGGATTTCAATGAAGCAATGTCACTCATGTTAAGATAAGAGAGCCGTAAAGCTTTTCGGGATAGAGTGATGACAAAGTCCTCTGTTATTGACTGGCATCCTTGAATGTTCAACCTTTTAAGAGTCTCAAAATTGAAAGAGGTTTTGGTTAAGGACCAAGCATATTTCAAGGTCAGCGATAAAGGCGGTAGCATAGCGTCCTTTTCTATCAGAGAAGCTTTCCGATTGTCTTGGAGGTCCCGAATTTTATCGATAATTTGATGCTGCTGTTGAGGAAGATAGTCTTGCAGGTTAAGATCAATATCCTCAATCACTTCCTGCTCAAGAAGACGAAGAATTGCAGTTGTGTTAGAGCTTTGCTGTTGCACCAGAGTCATTAACTCTTGCTTATTATAACGTTGTTGATCGGCTTGGAGCTCCTGGAGCACCATCATCGGATCATAAGTCTCTCCCAGAGCTCTAACCTTAGCCCGCTCTTTGCCAACCGGAATGCCTTTAGCTCGCAACAACTCTCCGCTTGAGGTTAAGGTTGTATGCACATCCCGGCTTTGAGAGGCCTTAAAGGAGAAAAAGCTCGCCTGTGAAGGTCGCCCATAACAGGGCCCATCCAAGGCCTCAAAGCGCTCCTGGACGGATTTGTTCTTGTGTTCTTTAAAGGCTCGGCGATAATGGTGATAGGCTAAGGGGCTGACCTCCTTCAATAATCCTAAATGGGTAAGATTGGGATTGTCTTTCAGGAGCAGTTGCATTTTAATGAGTTTTTGAGCAATCAGTCGTGCATCATTCTTCTGGAAAGGGATCTCGATGTAAGAATTTCTCTCCGCAAAGCTCTTTCTTTGGGGCTCAGAGAATAAGCTTTGGTAGCTGGTATGAATTTGGTTAAGCTCTTTCAGCCAGCTTATGAGAACAGGATAGGGGTCAATTGCTAGGATTTTCTGGATAACCTTCGGATCAATTTTTTCCTGCATTTGGTCTAGGCAGAATAAGATCGATTTGACTCGAACTTGGGGGTTGATGGATGGACCCACTTGGGTCAGTTCAGGGGCAAAGGCTTGATCATTATCAATGCTAATCAGACGATAGCGTTTTGGATCCCGGGAGCTGGGCTCAATAATGTAATTATTCGGTTTTCCATCTTCAGGATTAATCAACATAGCCATTAGAATGCTTTGAGACAGATAATAGGAGTCTAAGTAATTAAGTTTCTTAGGATAGCGTTTAAGCACTTCCGCTAAATTGTTTGTTCGATAAGCTTGGAAGGGATCCTTAGTATTTCTAGGGTAAGTGGGATCACGTCCGCGAGCCAAGGAGATTAAATAAGGCTCATCGTTAATATTAGCGAGGGTGGTGTAAAATCCGATCTCTGGAAAAAGGAAGCGAGTAAGAAGATTGACCGCTGCTTCCATGCCAGAAGCAGGATAGCGTTTGAAGAACCATCCTTGATTGCCAACTTCAATTAAGCCTAAGTCTCGACCGGTTTGATAAATGGATTTAAACTGACTGTGATCAAATATTTGCTTCTTATAAGCTTCTTTTAAGGATCGATTGTCTATTCCCCAGCTGTTGAGGCCGGCTCGGATGTGGGGGGCAATAACCTTGAGAGGCGAAGAGGGCGCAGTCGGATCAGAAGCGAAGAGGAAAGTTAACGACATAAACCAAGCCACCTCAGGATTACGGTGAGCTAGATCATATAGTCGGTTATCGTACGGTCCTGTAAAGACCTCTTCGAAGGGCAGCGTGAGATCCGTTAGGGCAAAATTTATTAAGCCTTGTATACTCCCACTTTGCAAATAAAGACCAGCGCCCTGATCGAGAAGTTTCAAGATGACGGCTTGATTGCCGATGAGAATGGCTTTATCGAGCGGTGTTTGGGACTTGCTGTTGAGAACTTCTATGTTTATGCCTTTAGCAAGCACTTCCTCAAGAAGCTCAAGCTGATGCGGACCCTCTGGAGTTCCTGCTAAAAGATGCAGCAAGGTTTCATTGTCCTTCTCTTCATCACAGTAATTAAGGTCGACACCCGGTAAATTAAGAACATACCGCAGGATCGAAAGTGCCTCTTCTAGGGATAAATGATATTGGCATAAATCCTGAACCATATTATAAGCTAGAGACTTGGTTTGCCAACTCTTGCCCCATCGATCCGGCCAGAAATGACTCAGGCGGCTAAAGACCCCTAACCGAGATAAAGTCGATAACTCTTGAGGGATGAGCTTATCCAGAAAGGAAGTAATCGCCTCTTCTATGGTTTGGCTCCGCTGTGTTTCATACTCATCGGGAAGAGTAGTTTCTTCCTGGAGGACCTCCATGATTGAATGCTCTCTATTCACTTTCTTGTCCCCAATCAAGGTTTCAATAGAAGTGTCAGGAATCCCTTTTCCACCATAGAGAACTTGTTGGGCATAGTGAGGATCACTATGGTATATCCGGCGTAGCTCTTGGTAAAAAAGAGCCGCTACAGGATAAAATTTGCTCAATAAGGTCTGATGGGAAATAGAAGGATCTTTTAATTCTTGTTGCAGCTGAGATAGGCGGTGCAAAAGGGTCAGGCAAATATCAGGCGATAAGTGTAAGGGAAAATAAGGCTTGTCTTTGAGCCAGTGAAGGTGATGAACCCTCATAAGCGCTTCGTACCGTTGATTTTGCTGTTCAAGGACTCTGAGCCAATCGAGAATCAAACAAGGAGCCTCTAAATCCCGGATTCTTTGTCGTATGGTTTTATCGACAGGCCATTGCATTGGTTCTCCTAGAAGATAGAGAATATTTTTACCTTGGACATAGTGCCCTCTGTCGCCGGCTGACACAATCATGTGAGCGAGCGCTCGGTCATTGTCAATGCCGACCAGACGCCACTTTGATCCCTCCTGACTCACGCGGATGTTGTCATCCTTCGCATCCGAAGGAACAGTGATTAGGCTTGCCATAACCAAAGCACTAAAGCTTGTGGGATCTAAATCAGCCAAGCTTTTCTTTTGAAGCTTTACCTCTTCTAAAAATTCATAAAGGGACATGTCTCCCATCGTCTTGGACGCTTGAAGGAGGCCAGGTTGCTTTTTCTCTTCAGCAAAGAAAGTCTGATACTGAGGATATTGAGCAAAGAATTCGTGCGGTTTAACGCCTTGGCGTGAAGCTATTTCAAATTCCAACTTTACCTGCTTGCGAAGGGCTTTAGTCTCTTCCGCTAAGGGCTCATTCGGATCATGTTGAAAGATAACCTTCTTTAGGCTTAACGTTGTTGAAGGGGTTGTTCCTTGCCCTACCAGGAGAAAGTGAAAGGCATGCATAGCCCATTCCATGGCCGGATCAATGTCGTTAGCCGAGCTCCCTGCTGCTTTAAAGTGGACTCCTCCTAGAGATTTGACAGCACTTTGGCCGCCTTCTTGCTTATTTTTGTGACGTTTGGAGAAACCATACCGGTTTTTGGATAAAATGTTCCGACCAAGCTTCTGCCCCATCAAACAATGGTCTAATCGATCGCCTTTTATCCGAATTTTAGGGGACAGGATATCTCGGCGATCTTCAGTCTCACTTTGACAAAGCTGGTCAATAAAATCTGTGTAATACTGGCGTAAGGCAGCAAAAGAACTGTGTAAAGGCGAGAGCTCTTCATCCTCCAAGAGGGCTTCCAAATCCTGAATTAAGAAGGTCAGCCCCTCAAAAGCTTTATGAGTTGAGTCAAGCTTATCTTTTGGCAGGGATAATAAGAGGGTGTGGTGATCAGCTCTTAGCAGATCTTCTGCCGGTTGCAGGCGGGGTGGACGGGGTAGAATTCCTTCAAGCCTTTCATTTTGTGGCAGGTCAGTTTTTTTAGCCTCAATGGATAAGCGCTGAATGAGAGGAATATCTTCTTGAATTTTCAGGATGGTCCGAATGGATTGGGTAAGCTCTTCTAAGTGTTGGTCGAGCTGCGCCAAGGCAGGATTATGGAGCTCAATTGTCCTGCTGGACTGAGAAGCAGGTGGAGAAGGAACAACCAAGATGGTCTGCCGTCGATTCCTTCCTTGTTTTAATTCTCTTTGGTATTCTGCTGGATCTATTCCCTTTCCTTTATCTAAATAAGGAGAATCCATGGCAAAGGAGGAAGATCCGAGCATCAGCAGCAAAACTCCTCTTTTCCAAGAAAGTTGCTGTTTCTCAAAAAGTGATATAGCCATTTATTCTTAACCTTCTTTTATGAAGAAAATTGATCAATTCTAACGATGCGATACCATTAAAACATCCTCAAAATTAGGTGAAAAAGGTTTAATCTTTCTCAATAGTCAGTATTCTACAATTGTGGGGTTATAAGTTAGTTTGCTTTAACGTCTGTTTATCTTTAAAAGGAGTGTTTTCCAAGTGTTTCTTCAGCAACAACGCCAAGGAGGCTCTCTGAAAATTGCTTGCAGTGCATATTTTTGGATTTAAACGCACATCTTACAGTTAAGTTAATGCTGTCTCCTTTAGTTTTAGGACTTTTTCGAGCCCAGTTGCTTGAGGGCAAGCTGGACCCAACTATAGAAAGGTTCATAGATTTTTTTTAATTCATCACCTAATCTAGAATGTTGAATTATTGTTAAAAGTGAGTCAATATTTTGTGTGTTTTTATACTTTTCTTGATACTTTTGTTCTCCTAGTTCTTGTTTGATTTCTTGTATGTTAAAAGGAGCAAATCCGCTTTGTTGGATAAAATAGTCTTGAGGGTCGTAGGACATAAAAGCAATTGCGCTTGCATAAGGACGTAAAGGGTGATAAATACCTTGTTCGTCTTCAACATTTATTAAATACTCCAAAGTTTCCCAGAGCAAAAAAGTGGCTTTATCATCCTTCTTAATAATATGGAAGTGGCTTAATATGCTATGATGAAGCTCCATGCCATCCTTTTCACCAATCCGGCTACAAGGAAACTTTTTAAGGTATTGACACAAGCGTTCAAATAAACTTATATTAACAATCTTTTCATTAGGGAAAGATGCAAGAAAAATATCATGAATTTTACTGGCAAGTATGCTTTTTATGGTTATATGTTCTCCCTTAACAGAAGCCAATTCAATCACATTATTAACCCCTAGGATTGTGTCGCCTTTTAGAACGACGACATTTTTCTTATTTTGTTTATCAAATTCTACTACATAAAGAGTACCATCGAAGCCTGATTGCATACCTTGGATGCCTCTTAATTTATAGCTGATGCGCTGAGAAACAGTGCCCTCCCTTAAGTGGACAATGACCAGTTTGTCCTGGCGATCTTTCCCCAGCAAATAAAGAGTGCCGTCAGAGCTTAGTTGCATACCCCACATGCTTTTTAACCCAAAGGTTGCAGGCTGGGAAGCAACTCCTTCCCTTACACTGACAATGCTCCCTTTATCTTCTCGATCTCTACCCCACAAATAAAGAGTACCGTCAGAGCTTAGTTGCATGGAACCTAGTTCATTTAACTCATGGGTTATAAGCTGAGAAACAACTCCTTCCTTTACACTGACAATGACTTTTTTATCTTGCCGATCTTCTCCTAACAAGTAAAGAGTGCCGTCAGGGCTTAGCTGCATATCTGTTATACTTCTTAACCCAAAGGTTGCAGGCTGAGAAGCAACACCTTCCTTTACATTGACAATAACCATTTTATTATCTTGGTATACCCCTAGCAGATAAAGAATACCCTCCGCGCTCTGTTGTATGCTGCATATGCTTATTAATCCATAAGGTGTAGATTGGAAAACCTTGCCCCCCATTACAGTAATGAGGCTCATTTTGTCTTGTTGATCTTCACCCCATAGATAAAGAGTGCCTTCTAGGCCTAAGTGTATCTCTTGTACGTGCTTTAATCCGTAGGATGTGGGTTGGGAAATAGAACCTCCCTTTACAGTAAGGATACTAACTTTTCCCTGTCGGGTCCTTCCTAGCAAATAAAGAGTGCTATCAGAACTCAGTTGTATACTCCTTATGTCTTCTAATCCATATGTGGTGAATTTGGAAGCACCTTCCTCCGTTATAGTGATAACCCCATCTTTACCCTGTTGATCTCGCCCCAACACGTAAAGAGTACCGTCAAGGCTTAGCTGTATATCTGTTATATTACTTAAATCAATAGGCAGCGATATAAAAGGTTGACCCTTTTGATAAATATCTAAAACACTTTTGCCTTCTTTTTCTGACAAAACACAAATATCATCAGGAAAAAGAAGAGGGAGTTCATGTAGGGAGCTATGATATTTATAGCTTTTGTGTGTTTCCTCTTGTAAATGAGGGTTATCCATCGCTGACACAAAAGATGAGATTGTAATAAAGTAGAGAGTTGCAAAAGTGTAAGGTATAAATTGCATAAAAAATGAGACTCCTAATAAGAGATATAGCCTAAAAGTTATATTTTTAAGTATTTATATAAAAGTTTATCCATGATTTGACAGTTACTTATCTTAGAGCTACATTAAATTGTTATCATCGTAAATTGAGATTATCAACTTTTTCTTGGTCTATTCTTTTTAGGTTTGATAATTTTTATCTTGCAATCTGGATCGGTCCATATATTGTAAGTCCGGCTAATGCTATAAAGAGCTTAAGAAGGAAATAACTTTCTTCTTGGCAGAGAAGAAAGTTATGGGGTTGAAAGGCCGTCCATATATGGGCTTATAAGGCCGTCCCCCCATTCCTTCGAGATGTTTGAATAGTTGTATGGGTTTATCGCCCGCTTACAATCTGAAATACTCTAAACTCTTGAGGCATTTATGACGATTTCATCTTATCATAGCTTTATTGGTATTGATATCTCCAAAGCTGACTTTGTCGTTGCCACCCATGGCCCAAAAATAACGAGAACATATCCAAATTCTTTCTTAGGGTGGCGTAATTTTTTAACGGAGCACCCAGATTTATCTGAGGCTTTAGTTATTTTAGAAACGACAGGAGGGTATGAACTGGGACTCGCTCTCTTTCTATTAGAGCAGGGAGTAAAAGTTCATAGAGCCGATACTCGCAAGGTTAAAAACTTTATCCGCTCTTGGGGACAACTGGGGAAATCGGATCGTATTGACGCTTTAGGTCTC
>JAIBEV010000152.1 GCA_019459505.1 Candidatus Paracaedibacteraceae bacterium
GCAGGGGTCATTCCGGCAAGATTTAAAAAGGAAGGGGAAGAAAATGATAGCTTAGAAAAGGTAAAAAATTGATCAATGATGTATCAGTTTTCAACCGATGGAATACTTAATGCCTGTATCAATTTTCAACCGTTGTTGACACCCACCCCTGTTGCATATGACAAAAGAGCCGCAATTAGATGTTCTTCATCAGGCTTTTGTTTATTATAGAGAGGTTGTAAAGTAGTAAAAGCGGACAAGAACCCGGTTTTGCTATTCACAAACCGTAAGACATCGCTAATTTCACTTATGGGCAGTTTATCGTAAAATTTTTGTTGGTCACTCTCTTTGTCATCATTGATAAATTTTGGCTTAGTCCATATGATCTCTTTTTTGAGAGGATCATACTTAAAATGCTTTAATTGACCCTTTTTCAGCCTATGATTGACTTGATGCCAAAGCGTCTCCAATTCGCTGAAAAGTGAGTTAATCTGTTCTTCGCAGGATGATTTTAACCAAGGAATATCCAGATTTTCCAAGATAGTAGATTTTTGTTCTAAGCAAACAAGCTCATCGGCAAAAGGTCGATGTTGGACACTATCATTAATATAGAGAGCGCCAGTTTCCATTTGTTTTATGATTTGGCGGTAAACAAGAATCTCATAGCGTTTTGCCTGGATAATTTGGGTTTCATCTTTATCAAAAGTCACTAAATAAGGCTCAAGTCTAGAAGAAATGAAATTGCGAGGAAATGCCTCAAAGCGTTGCTGTGATAGAGATTGCTTTTTTGAAAACACTTCTTTCATCCAACTGATTGCCTTGATCAGGGGATTATCCGGAAGTCGGCTCTCAAAATCAATATGCATAAATAAAGGTCGTAAATGGCGTTTATATCGGGAAGCCATTTTTTCCCGTTCTTTCCATTGAAGTTCTTGTCTGCGTTGGGGCTTTTTCACCATCTTCTCCCCAATGGACCGGATCGTATCTTTGGGAATAATTTCGAAGGCGTGTTGGCGTGCCTCTCCTAGGGTAAGTGAGTCACTCAAATTATCATCAACGTACATAAGAAGAAGGCGTCCGACCTTTTGATCGGAGTGTTCAACATTTTCAACAAGCTGGTTCTTTGCTTTTTCCTTAATTTCGTTTTCCAGATTTCTTAGCCAAAAAGCTAAGGCATCAACCAGATTATCATTGATTTGCCGATAACGTTTATACACATAACACAAAAGGTAAAGGTAAGTTTGTTCCTCCTCAAATCGGCGCAAGTCATAAATCGTATAATGATGAGCCAGACTTGCATAGTAATCGATATTCTGCTGCGAAATATCGAGATGGGGTAAAATTTGTTGAGCGATCTTGTATAAAGGTTTCAGAACATCATGTTTTTTTCGCTCCAGCCCCATCAGTGCTGCCCCAAAACTCTTGGCATCTTGTTTAAGAGCTGCCAGCTCCGATAGAGTACTTTCTTTTTGAATGAGTTGCTTTAGGTTTTGTTTATGTGACTCTGTGAGCTGGTTTTTCAAAAGGTATTTGAGTCGTTTTCTCTCCTGTGTCAGGGTCTGGCTGATAATGGTTTGTAAGGTTGTATAGCGGGGTCTTACAATCTTTTGATTTTGTAAGAAATCCAGGATTTCATGAGCTACGAAATTTGGCGCCGTGTCACGCTTTGCGCTTAACTTGGCTCGATTATTTAATTCTGGCAAAAATTTACGGGACCAGAGTTGGTAACCAAACAAATCACTGATTGATTTGCGCTGCAGATAATATTCATGCTTCGTCACTGTAAACGAAGATAAAGCTTCATTATCAAAGTAGCGCAAAAGAATGAATTGGAGGTCATCTTTAGGTATTTTATCAAGTGAAAAATGAAAGAAAAGTTTCTTGGCTTTGAAGTAGCCAATTTGTACTGCGCAGTAAACTTGGGAATGGAAAGAATGACGTCTTAAAATGAGGGTCAACTCTTCTTCCGTAAAATCAAAAAATGTTGCTCGTTGCTCTTTATCAAAATCTGGAAATCCGTAAAAAGCGAATTCTTCCAGAGGTGATAAGGTGGAAAGTCTTTTGTTTGTTGAGTTCATTAAATATAGCCTAGTTTGATTATTTGTTAATGAGCGCTATACTATTTACAATCTGTAAACACAAAACATATTGAATCAACCATACAAATTGGTTTAATTTTTGATGAAAATCATATTAAGACGAAACGGACCATTTTAATGGGTAAAATAGTGGCTTATTTAAGGGCTTCTACTAACAAACAGGATCTCAATCATCAAAAACTAGAACTTTTGGAATATGCCAGAAAAAAATCACTATCAATTAATGAGTTTATAGAAATCACCATTTCTTCTCGCAAAACCACTAAGCAGCGGCGTATTGACGAACTCCTGGAAAAGCTTGATGAAGCTGATACTTTGATCGTAACAGAGTTGAGCCGCTTAGGACGCAGTACAGCTGAAGTGATATCCTTGGTTAATTCTCTTGCTGAGCGCAATATTCGGGTTATTGTCCTCAAACAAAATCTGGATATCAGCCACCAAGATATGAACTCAAAGGTTACCTTGACCTTATTTTCTTTGTTTTCTGAATTGGAAAGAGATCTAATTAGCTTAAGAACAAAAGAGGCTTTAGCCTCCAAAAAACGGCAAGGTCAAATTTTAGGCAAACCAAAGGGGATAATTCAAAAAAGTAAGTTTGACAAAGACATTGAAAGAATCAATGAACTCTTGAGTTATGGTCTTTCGACAAGAAAAATTGCCAAGGTTCTTGGATACTCAAATCATATTGCCCTCAATACTTACGTAAGGAAAAGAAACTTAAGGCCCCAGACATCTTCATGAATTGATTCACCCTGCTCGGAAATTTCGAGGGTTTGGGCGTAGAAGGCCTACTTGATATCGCACAACGTGGAGACATTCTTTTGGTCGAACAGGTTGATCGTATCAGCCGCCTCAATAGTCAAGACTGGGAATTATTGAAATCTCAGATTACCGGTAAGGGCATTATTATAGTAGCTCTTGATTTGCCAACCTCTCATCAGTTT
>JAIBEV010000035.1 GCA_019459505.1 Candidatus Paracaedibacteraceae bacterium
TTGGCCTTTTAAGCCTGAAAGAACTATCAGGGTCTTCTTCTCACTTGTCCATTGTCGTCGCTGCATTTTTGTCTTCCTTTTGCTTAATTCAACAAAAACACTCCTTTATTTCAACTCTTTTCTAAACTAGGGGCAGTATAAAGAGAACTTTAAAGAAAGAGTATATAAAAAATATAAAAAACACAGAAAGTGAAAGAAGGCTTATAACCATAAAGAATTTTTTTTCATTCCTGTAAGAATGAAAACAGAGTATTGATCCTCCTATTGATATAGCTCGTAAGGATATGTCTTCAGAGTTAAAGCATACTCCTGCAATCCCGATATAAAGTAGAATCGGTAGGGAATAAGGTGTTAAGGTACTAATTAATTTATTTTTCCAGCGTCTTGAATAAATCTCTAAATATTTATCTGATAGTCCCATAAGGATTACAATAGTCACATAAAATAGTATATAGCGTAATCCTACAAAAATTATTGTAGACCAATCATTGGACCATTTTAAGAGTGTCCAACATTTATAAGTATAAGAATAGATACCTATAGCTATTATATAGCTTAGAAGAGAAGGTATTATTGCGGGTTTTAAATAAGGTTCAAAAAATTTACGGTATTCTTTTATTAATTTGGGATTTGTAATCTTAAAATATTTTTTAAAGATATTAAGAATAAAAAGAAGATTTAAATTGATATTAATGTTTATCATAAATTTTTATAAAAAATAGATTATTTAAATTTTTTATATTAAATATTTTATATGATATCAAGCAGATTTTTGCTGCTAGATACCTAGCCATGAAAGTGTCCATAGATGATTTTAGCGACGGCTTCATTGATACCATCCACAACCATTAAATCATGAATGCTGGCGGCAGAAATGCCCCGCACTGACCCAAAGTGTTGGAGGAGAGCCTTCTTACGTTTGGGGCCAATGCCTGGAATCTCATCCAATTTTGATTTTACCATGGATTTTTGGCGGCCGGCTCGGTGCGTTCCAATGGCAAAGCGATGGGCTTCATCGCGCAGACGTTGTAAGAAGTGGAGGGTAGGGGAATTATGTTCTAAGGTAAAAGATTCCTGAGCGGGTAGAAAAAATTTCTCTCGGCCCGCATTGCGTTGCTCTCCTTTTGCAATGCCAACAACGGTAACGCCTTGAATTTCAAGGTCTTCCATAACTTGTAAGACAGCATTTAATTGCCCCAATCCGCCATCGATTAACATGAGGTCAGGTAGCTGCCAATCTTCCTGCTCGGCACGAGCAAAACGGCGCCCTAAAACTTCGCGCATCATTGCGTAATCATCCCCACCATGCCCAGGCTGCGCAGATTTTATAGCAAATTTTCGGTAAGCCTTACGATTAAATCCTGTTTCATCGGCGACAACCATCACCCCGTATGGGTGGGTGCCTTGAACATGACTATTGTCATAAATTTCAATACGGGAAGGGCGGTTTTCTAGACCAAAAGTGGTGGCAACCTCATCAAATAATCTTCCCATCGACGCAGATTCATTCACTTTACGGGAAATGGCATCCTTAGCATTGCTTAAGGCATGCTCAATAAGTTCTTTCTTTTTGCCAAGGCGGGGGATTTCCCAGATGATGGCCTTGCTAAAATGTTCTCGACAGCTCGATTTAATAAGCTCAAATTCTTCCGGTTCATGGCTAAGGAGAACTTTTTTAGGCGGTTCTCGATCTGCATAAAATTGATTGAGAAAAGCCGCTAGCTTTTCCTCAATGGTGGCCCCTTGCGCATGGGATAAAAAGAAAGATTCTGTTCCAAAGTTTCGGCCATGGCGGAAAAAGAAAACCTGAACACACGTTTGTCCTGAGTTATCTACAATAGCGACAATATCACAATCGCTAATTCCTTCTACATTGATGCGTTGTCGAGCGACCAAGCGGGTAATAATGGCAATCCTATCCCGGTAAAGGGCGGCCGTTTCATAGTCAAGATTTTCACTGGCTGTATGCATTTTAGCAGCTAAATACTCTTGTACTTTAGAAGATTTGCCAGAAATAAAATCAATAGCTTGTTTAACTGATTCATTATAGTCAGGCGAGGTAATCTTTTTAACACACGGGGCTGAGCAGCGCTTAATATGGTATTGTAGACAGGGACGCGTTCGAGCAGCAAAAAAGCTATCACTACAATTCCTGAGGAGGAAGATTTTTTGCAACAAAATTAAGGATTCGTCGACGGCTGCATTGCTGGCAAAGGGGCCGAAATAACGACCTTTTACCTGTTGGGGTCCACGGTGTTTAGCAATACGAGGATAGGAGTGATTTTGCGTAATCAGCACATACGGGAAGGATTTATCATCTTTTAAAAGAATATTATAGCGAGGCTGTAGCTTTTTAATAAGATTACTTTCCAGTAATAAAGCTTCGATTTCACTGTGAGTTGTAACAATTTCCATCCGAATTGTTTCAGCAACCATGCGTTGCAATCGAATTGGTAATTGGTCGGTTTTTGTATAGGAAACAACACGTTTTTTTAAATTTTTGGCTTTTCCAACATATAAAGGGTCATCGTTTTTATTATACATCCGATAAACACCTGGTTTATCAGGAAGATTTTTAACGACAGATTTAATGATATCTATGCCCGTTTCAAGGGCTGAAATTTTTACGTCAGAAATCATTGAACATCTTAAAAACGGTTAATACAGAAAATAGTTTCTCCATTCATGTATATCACATTATCGAAAGGATTGTCAGGGGCAACCACAGAGGTCATTGCCCTAAGTAATTAAATTCTTCATTGTTAAAAGAAATCACTAAAGTTTCCTTCAGTTTCTATTGTAAAGTCTAAAGGATAACCGTTTGACACTTCTGGATTGGTTCCAACAATATGAATCTTGATTTTACCGGGGTTGTTATCTGTTTCGGATGCTTGGAGGGAAATATTCAGAACTGTGTAATTAAGATCGCTTAAGGCTTGTCCATTTGCAGCATCATCTCCTTCTTTATTGGAAGGTAAGTAATGAATTTTTCCGTTTAAAGTTGAAGAGCGAGCCGACATGGTCACAATTTTGATTGTGGATTGATTTAAAAGAACAATCGCTGAACCCGATATTGTCCCGGTTGCAGCCAAGGTGGTGACATCACTGATACTAATCATTTCATTAATGTCCAAATCAGAAAATTCGACCTTAGCTAATAATCCTTCCGGCTTTAATCTGAAATCATGCAGATGCAATTGTCCTTTACAAAATTCGATATCAATGATTTTAGGAATCATCCCAAGAGAAGAATCAGTTTCACCCACCATCGAGACATCAGTAAAATTTAATCGATTGCGCCGAATGGATTTAGCTTTAATGATGATATTATTTGATTGCTCTACTGTCAATATAGGCAGATCTGCTGTGATGCCAGTTATATCATAAAAGAATAGCTTAGCAGTTCCATCTTTCCAAGTCAGTCTTACCTGGCCATTCAGGGCGTTTTTGTTAATGTTAAGCTTGGCTAGCAGTTGAATTTTCCCTCCATCAATTTCTAATCCCTGGATATTTGACAGCCAGGGAATAAAGTTATGGAGTGTAAGAAGATTAAGATTATGAATGTTAGAAGTAATGGTGCCGTCTTGAGTGTGAGGAGCATAGATTACTGAAAATTCGCCTGTACGGCCCTGAGAATTTAAGGTAACACCTTGAGCCTTGTAAAGGTGAGGGGAGAGTTTGAATTTGATATCTAATTCGGATTTATAGTCATCCAGATTTGCTTTAATTACTCCCTTAAGACGGTCATCTTTATGGGTAATAAGCCCTTCTACATTCCTTAAAGAAAGATAGGGCAGTGTCCAATAAGAAGACTGAATTTTGGCGTGCTCACCGTCCAACTTAACAGATATAATTTCATGGTTCTTATTGCTAAATTTATACGATTGGTGGCTGCCCCATACCGTCAAATTTTCATCACCGATGCGAAGATTCAACTTTTCAATTACAAATTCTGCTGGATTGGCTTTAAGATTATCCATTAATCCAATTATCTTAGATAGATCAGTAAATTCAGCTAAGCCGAGCGAAAAGTTACCACCCGAAAGCGTTATTCGCTTATGATGGCCTGACAATAAACCTTTTAATTCGGGCGCAATCCGAATACGGTCAATTGTCCCCAGAACATTCTCGCCATTATTAATAGCGTTATCTTTGAAGTGAAGCTGGCCTTTGCTGATGCTGGCTGATGAAGAAGAAATTTGGATATGGTTACCAAAAATTGGATTAATGATCTTCATATTAATAAAGTTACTACTTAATCCCATATAAGCCGCTAACAGAAGAGCCGATAAATATAGAATCCAAGGGAGTATTCGTTTAAAAATAGAGGTCATCTTTATCATAAAAACATCCAATTAATCTTTCATCCTTAGCAAAAGAAAGCTATGGTATATTCATGATGAAATATAATTCAATAATAAGCAATTATGACTTTTGATGCTAACTTCTCTTCTCACTTATATTCCTTACCTTTTGTGGGAATTTTACTGTCAATTTCTCTGGGACCTATTTTGTTTCCGACCATTTGGCATAAAAATTACTTCCGCTTTGCAATATTCTGGTCAGTAATTTCTTTGCTCTTGTTAATTGGAAAATTTGGATTTTCTTCGACTTTCCAAGAATGGATCCATATGCTATTCCATGACTATATACCCTTTATTTTAATGATTGCAGCGCTGTATACCATCACTGGGGGGATTCATATCGTTATCAGGGCGCGTGCGCATGCTAGTACAAATGGGCTTCTACTTATAGTTGGTGCCTTTTTAGCCAGCTTTATCGGAACAACAGGCGCTGCAATGTTATTGATTCGTCCTTTGCTCGATATGAACCGTCATCGGAAATATAAAACTCATTTAGTGATATTTTTTATCTTTCTGGTCGCCAATGTAGGAGGAAGCCTAACGCCACTGGGGGACCCCCCCTTATATTTAGGGTATTTGCAAGGGGTGCCTTTTTGGTGGCCAATGGAACATCTTTTCTTGCCAATGGTTAAGGTTCTCCTCCTCTTAATTGCTGTATTTTTAGTAATTGATCATTATCTTTTAACGAAAGAAGAAAAACAGCCAAAAGTGCGAGAAAAGGGTCAACGGCTGCTGCATATCACTGGGATGCGGAATTTCCCAATTTTATTAGGCGTTATCATGAGTGTATGGATGCTGGGCGAATGGTCGAATGCACCAGACTCTGGAATGCTGGGGCTGACGTGGGCAGAGATCCTCCGAAATAGCCTCTTGTTGGGGTTCGCTTTTACCTCATGGAAAATTACTCCAAAGATGGTTCGATATTATAATCAGTATTGCTGGGAACCTTTTAAAGAAGTTGCAAGGTTATTTTTTGGCATTTTTACAACTATTATTCCTGTTATTCAAATGTTACACCAAGGCATTACAGGGCCCTTTGGGGGACTGCTGCAGTTAGCTAATCCAGGTGGGCATCCCGATATCAAGCTTTATTTTTGGTTGACAGGATGGTTATCAGCATTTTTGGATAATGCGCCCACTTATTTGGTTTTTTTTCATATGGCAGGAGGCGATGCTCAAGCTTTGTCAACCTCAATGGCGCCCACACTTATGGCAATCTCTGCGGGAGCCGTCTTTATGGGAGCGATGACCTATATTGGTAATGCGCCAAACTTTATGATTAAAGCTATTGCAGAAAAACAGCATATTAAAATGCCAAGTTTTTTTGGCTATATGGTGTGGTCATGCAGTATACTGTTGCCAGCGTTTATGATTTTTTGTTGGTTTTTTCTATAGCGAACAGGTGTAAAAATTTTGAAGATCCGTCGATGGCAGGCCCGAGAGTTAGTGTGGATTATGACCCCTCTATTCCTGGTGGGGTGCAGCTATTTGTTTCCGTCAAAAGAGGATAAAAAATTTACACCAAAGGATCTTAATTTACCTGAAATAAAATATCACGCTGACTTAGAGGTTCGGGGAGATAAATCCCAAAAAAACTATTTTGAGTCCGTTCCTGAGCTATTAAAACCTGATACATCCCTTCCTGTCAGTACCAATTCTCTAAGGTATCGCGCAGATGCTGATCTTAAATTGCTCCGTAAGGCTTTAAAAAACCGTGGATATTTTAATGGAAAAGTTGATTATATATTAGATTATTCAGGTTCAGAAAAGGTTGTAAAATTTATCGTTGAGCCGGGGGCAGTTTATAAAATTGAAGGCGTTGATATCGATATGACCGGCGCCGATGATGTCCCTATTATGCCCGCAAAAGCCCGAAGAGTTATTGGCATTAATAATGGGGACAAGGTTCGATTGGATGAGGTGGTGGCTTCTGTACCGCGATTGCGACGATACTTTGTGTGTCATGGTTACCCGGATGTGGAAATAGAAGAACCCATCGGTAAGATTAATGATGAAAAGAAGTCCCTGCTCTTGCTTTATAAAATTCATCTTAAAGGCAAAAAAAGATATGGTTCACTAACCATACAAGGCAATAAAAATATCTCAGAGAGTTATATTAGAAATCGCTTCCCTATCAGAAAAGATGATTTTTATGATCAGAGCGAGTTGGACAAAGCACGTCGGGCTTTATTGGATTCAGAGATATTTAGTTCAGTGCTCATTAGCCATAAGAGCACCCCTGATCATGCTGATATTACTGTAGATTTAAAAGAAGCGCCGCCCCGGCGTGTTGCAGCAGGTATTCGCTATGGAACTCAGGAAGGTGTGGGAGGAAGGTTATTATGGCAACACAAAAATGCTTTTGGTAATGGCGAGGATTTTTACGTTCGCGGTGAAGGCGGTCAACGACAATTTAAAGCCTCTATAGGCTTAAAGGTTCCCGATGTTATCTGGCAAAATTTTACTTTATCAACAATAGCCTCGGTTACGAAAGCAGATACAAAGGCTTACGAAGGTCATATTTACAATTATTATTTAGGGCTTGAGCATAAAATAGATGATACCTCTAGCTATGGTATTGGCATTGAAGCAGAATTATCGGATTTAAAGAAGACGCGCCGTGTTAATCGATATTTTGGAGGCTTACCCATTTATTATTTGTATGATGCAAGTAATGATCGCATTAATCCTTATAAAGGATGGCGGGCTAGAATCGATGTGGCACCGTATATGGGAGACTTTGTTCAGCACCGTCCTATGGTTAAGGCAAGTCTTTTAAGTAGCCAGTATTGGCGTTTGGTTAAGAAAGACAAATTTGTCATTGCCACGTGGGAAAGAATCGGCCAAGTTGGGGGTATTCCCTTTTCAGATATTCCTTTAAACCGGCGATGGTATGGTGGCGGCAGCAGTTCTGTTCGGGGGTATGGCTATCAGAAACTAAGCAAACCCGATGCTTTTCGGAATCCATTGGGTGGAAAATCAATTATTGAGGGTGGAATAGAACCCCGCTGGCATGTGAATGAAAAAATTGGTGTATCAGTATTTTTTGAAGCAGGCGCTGTCTCAGAGCGGCAAGTTCCTGGCTTAAAATCTAAAGAATTGTTATCTGGTTACGGCGTAGGGGGAAAATATTATACGGATATTGGGCCTATTCGCGTGGATATAGCCTTTCCTACGAAACGCCGCAAGGTGGCTGGAAAGAATTACGATTCTCCTGTTCAATTTTATATAAGTTTAGGACAAGCATTTTAATGGTACGTTGGCTCACCTATATACGGAACTTTTTTATTGCCACCTTTTTGGTTTTCGCAAGTGTCCTTCTTGTTTTGCAAATTCCTTCTTTAAATACAAAAGTTGTGGAATTGATCATTAATCTCGTCACACCACGTGATATGATTGTTAGAATTCGAGGCATTAATGGCGTATTTCCGTTTGATATAACTGTAGACAAGATTAAAATCAAAGATCAAAAATCAAAATGGCTACAGCTTAATGATGTTGCTCTGGATTGGCAAGGGGTAGACATTTTGTATGGTAATATTCATTTTTTGAACCTTTCTGCTAAAAAAGTGACCTATTGGCGATCCCCTGCTATGAAGGGGAGTGAGGAGCCGTTGACTTTGCCACGCTTAAATGTGGATAAAATCCATGTTGAGGCTATTGAAATGCCAAATTTATATTCAGGAAGTTTTCAACTTAATGGAAAAATTGTGTCCCCTGAAAATGATACCCATCATGCTCAGCTTGATTTAAGGTTTTCTGATAACCCTGAGCAAGTAGATACATTGATCTATGATCAAAAGGGTATTCATTATACCTTAAAAAATAAGATTGATCGCCCCCTTAATAATTTTTCAAAGCTTTCTCCCGAGGTCTTTGCAAGAATTCAAAAAGGAAGAGCCCTTGTGGATATAGATATTAAGGGGGACACATATTTTAAAGCTGTTACAGGACATATGAAAGGAGAGTTAATTGATTTTTATACTACTGATACCAAGCTACAAAAGACTCTGGGCGTAAATCCTAAAGTTGTTTTAGATCTTCAAGCGGATGACGAAGGTAAAGTGCACAAAGCCTCTGGAAACTTAAATTTAGGCCAAAACAGGGAGTTATCCTTAACCGCTTTACCGATGGCGGCTGTACCCTTAACCTATAAATTTCAAATCAATCTTAAAACATCAAAACAGCAAGGACAACTTGAAGGACAAGTTTTCATAAGCGACCATAAGTTTGTTTTTGACACTCTCCATTTGTCAGGATTAGGGAGTGATATTCATGGAAAAGCGATCTATGGTGATACTCTGTCTGCTCACCTGAAAGGCGAAATTCATGACTTAAGCGCGCTTGGTGACCTTATCAACTTTCCGATAGGGGGACAAGTGGAATTGGATGCGTCCTATGAAGGCCAGGATTTAGCTTTAAACCTTAACGGAAAATCTATTCGTGTTGGATCAAATAACACACCTTTTGAAACAGTGTCGGCCACAACTCAGATAGTGAAAGGAGAGGGACCTTTTACGCTTAGGGTACAGCAGGGAACCACAACAGCAGATCTTGCAGTATACGTTAAAAATGCAGGACAACAGTTTGATGTTCGTCAGTTGCGGTTGACTGAAGGAACATCTCCCTTAATCTATCTCGATAAACCATTTAGTATTTTTTATAAAGATCAAATAGTATCCATTCTCACCGCAACGATTAAATGCTTGGATGGTCACTTTGCTATTAACAAATTAGAGCTTTCTGATAATCCGACCGGTGAGATTGTATTAGATAAAATTACAGCACGGGTATTAAATCCTCTAATTGAAAAAGTTGAGTGGCAAGGAAATATGTCAGGGAAACTCAGGTTTTTTGATGATAAATCTAAAGGGTACTATACCGGTTTTCTTAAGTTCAATGATTTTGGAATTGATAATAAACTAAGAAGAACACAAAAACTAAGTAACCTTAATGTTCTCTTTTCTCATTCGGGTAAAGTGTTGACCATTGATAGTCATTATTCGGATGCAACGACTTCTAATCTGAAAGGAAAAATTCAAGTTACCTCGAATCATTATTTTCCTCACGAATCCGATCTTATGAAATCTTCCTTAGCGGGCACCCTCGATCTTTCCGCTCTCAATACCTTAATTTGGTGGGGAGATCGATTTAAGGGAAAATTAACCATTGATCATTTGGGAGAAGGGACACTACTGACCCCTAGTTCTAGGTCAAAAGTAACCTTAGAAAATGGGTACTATGAGAATGGAGCGATAGGGACTATCTTAAAGGATATTCGTGGGGTTGCGACCTATTCTAACCAAAAACTCATGGTTTCTGAATTTAGTGGACGGGATTATGATAAAGGTGCGTTCAGGATGACGGGAAACGTCCAATTTACAGATTTTTCCTCACCTTATCTGAATTTACATCTCAATTTTAACAAATTAATCCTGATGAATACGGATGAAGCGATCATAACGGTTACAGGAAAGTTAGATGGTATTACTCTCCCTTCAAATAATCATCAAGTGAAAGGAGAAGTCTTAGTGAATTCTGCTTTAATAAATCTCTCTCAAGTATCTTCTGAACCTAAGACAATTAGAACCTTTCGTACCGAACAGGAGTTACAGAAAAAACAACAAAAGGTTCATCAACCTTCTTCAACAAATGTAGACATTAAGGTAGATATTCCTAAAAAGCTCTTGGTGCAAGGGTATGGAGTACGAAGTGAGTGGAAAGGCGGATTACGGGCAAGAGGTCCTATTAACGCCCCCAATATTGATGGCAGTATAAACTCTATTTCTGGACGGTTAGATATTTCTTCCAAACGATTGATGCTTGCTCCGAGTTCGGTAACTTTTAAAACGCATAATGGAGATATTATTCCTGTATTAGACATCAAAGCCACCAAACAAGTACGAGAATACGAAGCTTTTATCATACTATCTGGATCTTCAAATAACCCGAGTATTGAGTTTATATCTTTGCCAGCCCTGCCCACTGAAGATGTGATTGCCCTTATTTTATTTGATAAACTCATGGCTGAAGTTTCAGCCGCTCAGAGCTTACAGCTTGCCACCACCATGGCGGCCGTTAAGGCAGGAAATTTTAAAGGTAGCGCCTTTGACTCTTTGAATCAGCTGCTAGGTGTGGATGATATTTCCCTGCAAAAAGCAGAAGTTTCAGAGGCAGTGGATGATGACAAACAAAGTTATAGCTTATCAATTGGAAAGCAATTGTCAAAAAGGGTGTATGTCGCGGTAGAACAAGGACTGCAGCAAGAAGTAGGGACTAAATTAAAGGCGAAAGTCGATGTAACCAAGAAAACAAAGCTTGACATTGAAACTGGAACCCAAAACACAGCAGTGGGCTATGGTCTTGAATTCCGATATTAAAACTGCGTCAATAGATCGCACTCAAAAAATAAAGGAAACCCACTTGTAACCGAGTAAAATTCACGTCACAATGCATTTAGCAGAAATTTTATTTATGTAGAAAAACCGTAATGGCTTTTAGTCGATTCACAACTTTCTTACTTGTCGTTTTGTTGGGGTCACACGCGGGGGCGGCAACTCCTAAACCCTGGGAAATTGGCTTTCAATCCGCGGCAACGCCGACCATGGAGGGGCTTACTGATATGCATAATCTCCTCTTAATAATTATTTTTGTTGTCGGAATTTTTGTGGCATTACTTTTGTTTTATACCTTGTGGAGATTTAGTGAAAAGCGTAATCCTACCCCCTCAAAAGTTTCCCATAATACCTTTATTGAAATTATTTGGACATTGGTACCGGTTCTAGTTCTCGTTGTTATTGGTGTGCCATCCTTAAAATTGTTGTTTTTTAGTGATAAAATTGAAAATGCTGATCTAACGATAAAAGTTACGGGACGTCAATGGTATTGGACCTACGAATTTCCAGATTATAAAATTGAATTTGATAGCCGTATGATTCTTGATGCTGATCTGAAACCTGGGCAACTTCGGCTTTTGGATGTTGATAATCCCGTTGTGGTTCCTGTAGGTAAAGCTGTCCGTTTGCTGCTCGCCTCAGATAACGTTATCCATAGTTTTGCTGTTCCATCCTTCGGTGTTAAGAAAGATGCAGTACCAGGCCGATTAAATGAAACCTGGTTTAAAGTCAATAAAGAGGGGACTTATTACGGTCAATGTTCCGAATTGTGCGGAACCAAGCATGGGTTTATGCCCATTGCTGTCAAGGTAGTCTCGCAAGAACAGTTCGATGACTGGGTTAAAAACCATAAATCTTAAATAATTAAAAAGTAGGTGTAGAATGTCAAGTTTAGCAGGTGCAGATCACGGTCATCACGCTCATCCAACAGGATGGCGGCGCTGGTTGTTATCAACAAACCACAAAGATATTGGGACGTTATATATTATTTTTGCTATGGTAGGGGGGATATTGGGCGGCGTGGCCTCAATGATCATCCGTGCCCAATTGATGCATCCAGGCAGCTTAGTGTTAGGGGATAATTATCAGCTTTATAATGTAATTATTTCTGCTCACGGCGTCTTAATGATCTTCTTTATGGTCATGCCCGCCCTTATTGGGGGATTTGGTAACTGGTTTGTACCCCTGATGATTGGGGCACCTGATATGGCTTTCCCACGGATGAATAACATTAGCTTTTGGCTTATGGTTCCTTCTTTAGCTTTACTCCTTCTCTCAGGGACAGCAGCAGGGGGAGCAGGAACAGGTTGGACATTTTATCCACCTTTAAGTGATGCAGAATATCATGGTGGTCCGGCGGTAGACTATCTTATATTTAGCCTACACTTGGCTGGGATTTCTTCCATTTTGGGGGCTATTAACTTTATTGTGACAATTTTCAATATGCGTGCACCGGGAATGACATTCCACAAAATGCCATTATTTGTATGGGCCATGCTTGTAACGGCGTTCTTGCTTTTACTTGCTGTTCCTGTTTTGGCAGGCGGAATTACGATGTTGCTTACAGATCGTAACTTTGGGACAACATTTTTTGCTCCTGCAGGCGGCGGTGACCCTGTCTTATTCCAGCATCTGTTCTGGTTCTTTGGTCATCCCGAAGTCTATATTATGATTTTGCCTGCTTTTGGTATCGTCTCGCAGGTTATTTCAACTTTTGCACGTAAGCCAATTTTTGGTTATTTGGGAATGGCTTATGCAATGGTTGCGATTGCTGTTCTGGGATTTGTGGTTTGGGCTCACCATATGTTTACGGTGGGAATGGACGTGAAAGTCAATGCCTACTTTACAGTTGCGACAATGGTAATCGCGGTACCCACCGGTATTAAAGTGTTCTCCTGGATTGCCACTATGTGGGGAGGAGCTTTACGCTTTAAAACACCAATGATGTTTGCTGCAGGCTTTATTCTATTGTTTACAATTGGTGGATTGACCGGTATCGTCCTTGCCAATGGATCCGTGGACGTGGCATTACATGACACTTATTATGTGGTGGCTCACTTCCATTATGTTTTGTCAATGGGAGCATTATTTGGTCTATTTTCGGGTTTTTACTACTGGATTGGCAAAATGTCAGGCTATCAATATAACGAGACCCTTGGAAAAATTCACTTCTGGCTGACCTTCATAGGGGTTAACGTTTTATTCTTCCCAATGCATTTCTTAGGGTTGTCAGGAATGCCACGACGTATTCCGGATTATCCTGATGCGTTTGCTGGTTGGAATTATGTAGCCTCTCTGGGTGGATTCCTCTCAGGTTTTGCTGGATTATTCTTCTTTTATGTGCTCTATCGCGTCTTCCGTGATAAGATAACATGCCCAGGAAATCCGTGGGGTGAAGGTGCCGATACATTGGAATGGACATTACCATCGCCACCAGAGTTCCACTCTTTTGAGGAACAACCTAAAATTAACTAAGTAGAGCTTTTTAAGCCCCTTTGAAAGGGGCTTTTTTGTGAGGGGTTCTTCTGGGCGGGAGGTAGCTTCCATTTCCGGTGTTCTCTTCTTCATTTTTTCGGTTTTTTTCTTTCTTGCTCTTCCCCGCCGAGGAGCCGGGAACTCCAGAAGATAAACGAGTGTCTTGGTAATATGGAGACCCCTGGTCAAGCTAAGGGAAAGATCTATTCTTACTAATAAAAATTTAGGGGCTGTCCTAGATAACTAAGATAAAACCTTCTTAACTAATTGTTTTAATATGTTTAATTGTGCTTTAGGATCTGGGTTGTTAAAACGCCACTCACACTCCTTCAAAAATAACCCAAAACTTTCTTTTGGGA
>JAIBEV010000088.1 GCA_019459505.1 Candidatus Paracaedibacteraceae bacterium
GCTTGTGGCTATTGCAGTTGAGAGATCATTAGAGATGATCGTGGGTATTTTAGGGATTCTAAAAGCAGGGGGGGCGTATGTTCCTCTGGATCCAAGCTATCCTACGACACGTCTTCAGTTTATGCTCGAGGATACAAAGGCTCCAGTCCTTATTACTCAAACTCACCTTAATGAAACCCTTAAGACTTATTCAGGAATAACTTTAAACCTTCACATTCAGAGTAAAACAAAGGAATTTCTGATGGAGGAATGTTTTTTCAACCAGGACACTCTTCAAACTCAGAGGCAAATAAACTTCACAGCAGAGTCTTGTAAGAATCTACCCAATCTTACAACCCCCCACAACCTCGCCTATATGATCTATACCTCAGGTTCTACCGGTAAACCCAAAGGAGTTGCTATTGAAAATAATGGGCTCGTTAATTATTGTGAAGATATTCTAGGCAAACTCGGAAAGAATCTGCCTTTAAAGTTTGCTTATGCATCAACTTTTGCTGCTGATTTAGGAAATACGTCTCTTTATCCTTCTCTTCTTTCTGGAGGATCTTTGCATATTTTAGGGGATGAGTATCTTCAGAATTCTCATTTATTTTCCTCCTACGTCAGTCAACATAAGATTGACTGCCTTAAGATTGTTCCTGCACATTTTAATGCCCTGTCAATACAGACAGATATTTCAAGAATGCTTCCTCAGCACAGTTTGTTATTTGGGGGAGAAATTTTTGGTGTCGAACTTTTAACAAAAATAAAAGAAGTCAGCCTCCATGAATTGCGGCTTTTTAACCATTATGGACCAACGGAGACAACAGTTGGATGTTGTATGTTTGAATGGAAAAAACACCATGTTTTGTCCTCAGAATTTGTACCCATAGGCCGTCCGATTTCTAACACGCAGATCTATATATTAGACGAGCAGCTAAATCCAGTACCTATAGGGGTGAGTGGAGAGATTTACATTGGAGGGGTTGGATTAGCGAGAGGATATTTGAATCGCTCTGATTTGACAG
>JAIBEV010000067.1 GCA_019459505.1 Candidatus Paracaedibacteraceae bacterium
GGCTGAGTATTACCAAACGTTAAGAAGACGCTATCCTAACGACCCAAAAGCAGCCATGTGGGTCATCTATAAAGGGCGAGATGAAACCGGAAACCCACAACCTATTAATAAGGTTCTCACTCTTGATGCCAAGCATGAAGCCTGGAAACAAGCGAGCTCTAGTCGGGTGCCCGGCATGGATCAAACATTATTCTCATCTATTAAGGGTTTCTTCCAGTCGCTTGACTCTTATCCTCTTAAAGGAGCCATGGCTGACCTTTTAACCTTAACCTTGCATCACTTTAACGGCTATGAGGATGAGTTCTTACCGCGACTTCCCTCCAATGTCTGGCATCTTGTTAGCCAAGAAGAAACAGCATTATCGGAGGCTGCTTTTGCCTTTCTCTTAAAGCGCGATCCTCAAGGCTTAAACCGACTTGACCAACTAGACGCACACAAAACGCCGCTTGATTATGCATTTGAGACTCTTCTCAAGACAAGAAAGAGTGAGACTGTTATCCGTCTGATTGAAGCGGGTGCCTGGCACATGGCTTTTGCTCCTCACCTTTATCAAGCCCTCAAAGCAAAGAATTTACCTGCTGCTTTCTGGCAAGCATTTACCAAGCTTGAACGCGCCAATGCGAAGATCGGGTGGATCGTTACCCTTGGAGAGTTGTTCCCGATCGCCTCTTCTCAGCATACCTTATTTATTGATACAGCTACAGGAGAACACCGTTTATTAACAAAGGAGGTCTTTGCTCAGTTATCCGATCCGACCCATCAAGTTACTCAAGAGCCTCGAGAGGTGTACTGGGTCGAGGACAAGGGCCGCAGAGCTTTTATTAAGTTCTATCCAGCCTTAGTGGGGTTGGAAGAAACCATTGGTAAGTTGACGCGCCAAGTGATTGGCTTTGGTGCTCCACATGGGGAACTGGTCCGCTTTCCGGATGGACGTCCAGCCTGGATCTCTCAAGCAATCCCGGGGCAGACGTTACAAGCGGTCTTAACCAACCATCCGCAACAGCTGGAGAACTTAGATCCCATCTCGACGACCCACATGATCCTCATGGCGATGCTGATTAATCCGGAAGATGGGAAACCAGCCAACTATATTATGGAACCACTCCCTCATCAGCCAGATCTTTACCGCTTAGCCTCCCCGGATAATGATCAAGGTTTAGTTCCAGCCTTTGTCAAACCGAAACCAAAAGAAGGACTCTTGTCGAAGAAACCAGAAATTGTCGTCCAAGTGAAAACCGTTCTTTACTGCTTGGATCTGATGCACCACCCGATCCCCCACAAGGTTCGACAAACTTTTCTCCAACAGGATCCCCTGACCCTTATGAGAGAATGGATTGGCAGCATGCAGATCTTAAGCAAGCAATATCAATGTTTATATCCGGATTCGGCAGAGATTTGGAAGCTCTTTAAGAGTAAAGAATGCTTTATTGGCATTCCTTTCCAGAAAGAGATGATCAGTCACCTTTATAGCAAATGGGAACGTTTGCAAAACTATTTAGCTCGGGACAACGTAGAGCTGACGCCGATGCAGCTGTTGAGCAAGCTAGAGCCGCGGTTAGCCAACCGTTACCGTGAAGCCTTTGAGCGCTTTCCTCAAGCCTGGCAGACCCTCGATCGCTTTGTCTGGGTGGATGGTCCCTTTTACCGTCAGAAAGGCAACAGCTGGTCGACCTTGACGCCGAGCAGCTCGATTCTAACTTCTCAAAATATTCCCCTTCAGGAATCAATCCTGGATTCTATTCGGCAAGGCAAAAGCTTAGGCCCGATGCAAGCGTTACAAGAACTTAATAGCTTAATTGAGCAAAAGGGTCAGGCCGCCTTATCACTCGAGAACCTGAAGAGTAATTATGCCCGGGAGCAGTTCTTGAAGGACTTTGACTTTGCCCCTCAACCTTTAAGTAAACAGCGTCAGCTGCTCAACCAATTAACCTCCCATGGAGCAGGTTTAAACCATCTCAGCCTTAAGAACTGTCTGGCAATAACTGATAGCATACTCCAGAAAAGCCTTTTACAAGGACAAATCGTTCACCTTGACCTGAGAGGCTGTGCCAATATCACTCATGGCTTCTTATCCCAATTAGCCCAAACTAATCCAGGCTTAGAAGAACTGAACTTGTCGGGCGTAACCGGCTTAAGGTGGGTTGCTGAAGCGACATTATTTGACTATTCACCGTTAGTGTTTAAGCAACTAACTTATCTTAATTTAAATGAGTGTAGCGCATTAGAAATAATTAATATAGAGGCGCCCGAGCTAAAAGATTTATGGACTGTACGCAACAAGAAATTAGAAATTCTAAAACTGCAAGCTACCAACAGATTAAACCTCATAAGAATAAAAGTGCCTGCTTTAAAAGCTATCTCCTTCCAAGACGCAAGTATTGGAGAAAAAATTCTTCATCAACTTCTTGTACAAGTATCTTATCCTACAAAGCTGGACATCATTAACTGCCCTCATATTAGTAAGAAGGAAAAAAAAATCTATGCAACCCTATTCAATCATCCTACATCTTTAACCTTACAATTTAAAAATAATAGGCTTAAATATAAAAAGGCTCCAAAATTTCTAGGTATGCGAACTCCATTTTATGATGCCCCACCCTCATTCCCAATTCCGGAAAGAATGAAGAGTATTAGAGTTCTCGCACGTGCTCTGGAGCACAATACATTTTTAACTGAATTGAATTTACCAAGTAGCACAATAGATGCTGGGGATGCAACAGCCCTGGTCCCCGCCCTCCAGCACAATACAACCTTAACAAAGCTGGACTTAGGTAGTAACCAGATCGGCGATGCGGGGGCTCAAGCGTTGGCTCGAGTCCTCCAGCACAATATAACCTTAATATCACTGGACTTAGGTAGTAACCAGATCGGCGATGCGGGGGCTCATGCCCTGGTCACAGCGCTCCAACACAATACAACCTTAAAGGAACTAAACTTAAGCAACAATTGGATCGGCGAGGCGGGCAAACAAGCTCTCAAACAAATTACTATCTGTGAAGTTAACTATTAGCAAGGGAGCCAATATTCTAATTCAATCAGTCTTAGCTCGAATTGTTACAATTGAGCTCCTTTTTATTGTTATAAACCCTTTCTTATAGAGGACAAAATTATGATGAAAACCAAATTAACCAGAAGTGTTTCTCTCTTAGCTTTAGGGCATACCCTTCTGAGCTGCAGTTATAGTATGGAAAAAGACGAGTCATCTTCCACCCCTGCCAAGGCGAGCTCCAACTTGTCTCAAGTGATGGGAGCCTTAAGAAGCTTTATGCCTTTCCAAACGCGGGGCTCCCTCCATTCACAGGCCCCTAAGCAAGAATCAGAGAGACAACCTTCTACTGGAACCTCCTCCTCTTCCAACAGAGCACGGCAGCTGAGCGTCATCGGCATCGAGCCCACTGTCCCTTTGACAGACCAGCAAGTCACTCAATTTGAGCAAAACCTTCACCATTTAGATCGCCAACTGGAGATCTTAAAAATAACCGGTATGGAGCCGAGTGAAGATAACCGGGCGGTGCGCTTTTTAAGTGAAGAAGACATATACCAGCGTTTAACGAACAATCAGCATGGCCGTGTCCTTGACCTTTCTAATACTTCCTTTGAAACTCCTAAAAGTATTCGCCTGTTAGAAGGCATTGCCGCCACCCAAAGTATCTATGAAGTCAATCTGTCCAGTTGCCGTTTTACAGCGCCCGCCTTTAAAGCCTTATGTGAAGCCTTACGCTTGAATGAATCCGTACGACAGGTGTATTTAACCAACGCCGTTTTGCCTCAAGGCGCCTTGGAAGGACTTGGGGAGGCTCTTAAGTACAATATGACTTTAGACCACCTTTTTCTCCCCTTAGACCATCCCTTTACAGCGGAGGAAGTTAGCATCTTTTATGACCACATTCGCTTTAACACTGCCCTTGCTTTCATTGGTTGGCCGCAAAAAGTTTTAAAAGAGGTTGAAAAGCAAGCTCAAACACACCCCACTGCTCTGGTTCATTTAGGCTTTCTTTATTCCTCACCTCTGATGACAATGTCAAAGCCTGCTAAAGACCATAA
>JAIBEV010000074.1 GCA_019459505.1 Candidatus Paracaedibacteraceae bacterium
CTCCTGTCTTTATCGACAGTGACTATGAAACTTGGAATATGGATCCTAAAGCATTAGCGGCAGCCTTCGAGAAATATGGTGATAAGGTGAAGGCTATATTAGTTGTGCATTTATATGGTCTGTCAGCTAATATGGATAAGATCATGGAGATTTGCAGTAGATACAATGTGACAGTCATTGAAGACGCTGCAGAGTCTCTAGGGGCTTATTATAAAGGAAAACATACTGGAACTTTTGGTGAGTTTGGAGTCTTTTCTTTTAATGGGAATAAGATCATCACTACTTCTGGTGGTGGTATGCTAGTATCTGATGATGAAGAGAAGATTACGAAGGTTAGATTCTGGTCTACTCAATCTAGAGATGCAGCAAAGCACTACCAACATAGCGAATTAGGATTCAATTACCGTATGAGCAATGTCGTTGCTGGAATTGGCAGAGGGCAGCTTAAAGTGCTAGAACAGAGAGTTGCTAAAAAGAAATATATTTTTGAGTATTACAAGAGAGAACTTGGTCATTTAGAGGGTGTAGAGTTTATGCCCATTAATGTGTGGAATACACCGAATTACTGGCTTAGTGTTATGACTTTGAAAGGTTCAATAAGACCTCTTGATGTTATGGAAGCGCTAGAGAAAGAGAACATTGAATCAAGACCGGTATGGAAGCCGATGCACATGCAGCCATTCTTTGCTGATTATGAGTATATCGGTTCAGATGTGAGTGAAAAGCTGTTTGAGAATGGTGTCTGTTTACCGAGCGATACCAAGATGCTGGCTGAGGATCTTGAAAAAATTTGTGGGATTATAATGGGATTATGGTCCAAATAAGAAGTAGGTGCTAATAGATGCGGAGTGGAGTTAAAGAAGAAGTTAACGTTAAAAAAGGCATATACAGAAAATTTTTTAAAAGACCAATGGACTTCATTTTGTCCTTGATGGCAATTACCATTTTAAGTCCGGTACTTATGGTTGTTGCTATGCTAGTTAGGTTGAAGCTTGGTAGTCCGGTATTGTTTAAGCAGAAAAGACCTGGACTTGATGAGAAGATAAATACTAAGCATAAGTACAGGACAATGACTGATGAGAAGGACGAGAATGATGAGCTACTTTCAGACAGTATTAGATTAACAAGGTTTGGTAGGATGCTAAGATCAACTTCATTAGATGAACTGCCTGAACTGTTCAATATCCTTAAAGGAGATATGAGCATTGTGGGACCGAGGCCTTTGGCTATTCAATATTTGCCTTATTATACTGAGACTGAAAGAATAAGACACTCCGTAAGACCAGGGTTGTCTGGGCTTGCGCAAATCAACGGAAGGAATACTGCCACATGGGAAGAGCGTTTTAACTATGATGTTAAATATGTAAATGAGATAACCTTTTTAGGAGATTTAAAAATCATTATTCAAACTGTATTAAAAGCTATACAAAGATCTGATATAGGTGAACGAGGTGTTGATGCACCCATGGATTTTGATAAATATCGAATGAAAGATTTCTGGAGGTGATGATGTGAATATTATCGGAAATAGAATTTATCTTAGAGCTGTTGAACTTTCAGATAAAGAAATGTTATTAGATATCATAAATGACGAGCAAACTGAATCTGAGTTAGGTGGTTGGTCATTTCCGGTATCTGATTTAAATCAAGAGGAATGGATAAAATCTTTAAAACAAGATAATAAAACTCTTAGATGCGTGATTGTCAATAAAGAGGATGATAAGGCAATAGGTACAGTTATTTTATCTGATATTGATTATAAAAATGGTATAGCAGAAATTCATATAAAGATTGGAATGCAAATAAGATCAAAAGGCTATGGTACTGAAACTATTAATCTGATTGTTGGCTATGCATTTAATGAATTAAGACTTAATTGTATCTATGCTCATATCAATTCTTATAATGAAAAATCACAAAAACTTTTTGAAAAGTGTGGGTTTGTGAAAGAAGGGATTCTAAGAGACAGAATTTTTAAAAAGGGTGACTATCACAATATATATAGTTACTCATTATTAAAAGGTGATTTTAATGGAGATAGGTAGCGAGTTTTGGATTGATAAAAATAAAGTGATTCACGAAAGCGATTTATTGCCTTCGTGGTTAAGTCGATTTGGAGATGTTGTATTAACATCATCAGGAAGAGGCGCTCTTGGTTTATTATTAAATCAACTCAAGCCCAAAAATAATAAAGCTCTATTACCATCTTATATCTGCGAATCAGTTATACACTCGTTTATTATTGCTGGTTACGAATTGATTTATTATGATATAGATAAATATTTGATACCTATTGATATAGAATTTATAAAGAACTCTGATGTTGGAATATTCTTTCATATGGGATACTTTGGCTTTTTAACTAATGATATTTTAGCAGACATAATATTATGTCTAAAGGCAGAATCAGTTATTACAATTGAGGATGTAACACATGTACTCTTCTCAAAGTATAACAAGCAAACAGAAAGTGATTTTGTTGTTGGAAGTATACGCAAATGGTTTGGGATACCTAGTGGCGGTTTCTTAGCATCAGATAAAATCATGAGATATGAATTATTGGATGTTAATGTTGAATTTATAAATATGAGAAGGTCGAGTTTGCATCAAAAATTTGAATATATGAAATCAAGAAATGAATCTATAAAAGATACTTTTTTGTCAGGATTTAATAGAGCTGAGCATATGTTAGATGAAGATATTAAGCCATATAAAATCGATCACGAATCTGAAATGATAATTAAGAATCTTGATTATATAGAATTGCAGAGTAATAGACAAAGAAATTATAAGTTTTTACTAAAACATTTAAGAGATGTTGATGGGATAGAAGTTATATTCAATGATTTAAAAAGTGATGTTACACCGATGTTCTTTCCGATCTATGTAAAGAGTAAAAGAGATGAACTAAGGCGTAAGTTGATTGAAAGCGAGATCTATTGTCCAGTTCATTGGCCAATTCCAAAGCATGTAAATGGACAACTAAATATTACAACTGAAAACGTATATGACTCAATATTATCGATTCCTTGTGATCAAAGATATCAAATTGAGGATATGAGTAGAATAATAAATGAAATAGTTAGCTTTTTTGAAGAATAGGATGTGTTATTTTGCTTTCAATAATTACTTTAGAGGAATCAGATAAATGGGACACAATAGTAAAAAGTTTCAGCATTATGATGTTTACTATCTATCAGGTTACACAAAAGCTTTTAAATTACATGGAGATGGGGAACCAACACTCATCTACTATCATGAAGAAGAAATGCGAGCCATTAATGTTGTTATGATTCGAGATATTGCTATGGACAAAAAGTTCAATGGCAAATTAGAGACTCGAAGTTTATTTGATATCACAACACCATATGGATATGGGGGATTCATAATTGAAGGTACTCCAAATGACATTAATTATATAAAAATAAATGAAGAATACTCTGATTATTGCCGCTCAAAGAATATAATTAGCGAGTTTGTACGCTTTCACCCAGTTCTAGAAAACTCTAAGATGAATTATGAAATTTATGAAGTTGTAGATTTAGGAAAGACAATTACTATGGACTTAATTTCAAAAGAACAAATTTGGAATGATTTGAGCAGTAAGAATAGGAATGTAATCAGAAAAGCCATTAAGTCGGATGTGGAAATTTATCGGGGTAGAAGCCCAGAACTTATAGATGCATTTATCCCATTATATAATTCAACTATGAACAAGGACAACGCTACTGATTATTACTATTTCAATAAAGATTTTTATAAAAGTGTGCTTGAAGACCTCAAATACAACAGTCAGATTTTTTATGCCTTGTATGATCAAAAGATTATTTCAATGGCAATGATTCTATTTGGTAATGATAATATGCATTATCACTTATCAGCCTCAGACAGAGAGCATCAGAACCTCGCAGCAACAAATTTGCTTTTATATGAGGCTGCTTGCTGGGGGTGTGAGAATGGATATAAGTCATTTCACTTAGGTGGAGGCTTAGGTAGTAAGGAAGATAGTCTGTTTAAATTTAAGAAAGCATTCAATAAGAATTCTGAGACGTATTTTTCAATTGGTAAGAAGATATTTGATTTGGATAAATATAATGAGCTGCTTAGGATACGTAGCGAGGAAGAAAGATTTACTAATGATAACCAATTTTTCCCTGCATATAGGTATAGATAATAAGCAGATGGTAAAAGTTCTAACCAAATCGAGTAAATTAATTATTGGCCTAAAGTCCTTGAGGGTTATTGGGCATAAAGAATAATGCTTAAACCAGGAATTGTGTGATTTTCCGGCGAGGAGAGTATGAGTAATGAAAAAAATTTT
>JAIBEV010000090.1 GCA_019459505.1 Candidatus Paracaedibacteraceae bacterium
ATCTCTTGTATCAAAAGCTTCTTTCAGTCGCTTGACTCTTATCCGCTTAAAGGAGCCATGGCTGACATTTTAAACTTAACCTTGCATCACTTTAACGGCTATAAGGATGAGTTCTTACCCCGTCTTCCGTCAAATGTCTGGCATCTCGTCAGCCAAGAAGAGACAGCATTATCGGAGGCTGCAGTTTCCTTCCTCTTAAAGCGCGATCCTCAAGGCTTAAATCGGCTTGACCAACTAGACGCTCACAAAACGCCGCTTGATTATGCCTTTGAGATCCTTCTCAAGACAGGAAAGAGTGAGACTGTTATCAGTCTTATTGAAGCGGGCGCCTGGCAAATGACTTTTAACCGACACCTTTATCAAGCCCTCAAGGCAAAGAACCTACCTGCTGCTTTCTGGCAATCGTTTAAGAAATTACAAAAGCATAATGCTAAGCTTAAATGGACAGTAACTCTTGAGGAGATATTCCCTCTTGAACTGCACTCCTCAGACCCAGATAGAGTAATTGAAGGGGCGAGTGGGGAAAGGCGTTTACTGACAGAAGATATCCGGCGTCAATTAAGTAATCCTCAGCGGCACCGGATAACAGGAGAACCCCGAGAAGTTTGGTTTGTAGAAACCCAAGGACATATCGCGTTTATCAAGTTTTATCCTGCTCTCGTCGGTTTAGAGCAGGCGATTGGCGAGTTGACTCGTCAAGTGATTGGCTTTGGCGCGCCTCATGGCGAGCTGTTCCGCTTTCCTGATGGACAACCAGCTTGGATCTCTCAAGAAATTCCTGGCCAGACATTGGAATGGGTCTTCAAGAATAATCCCCAACAACTCAATCAACTGGATCCCGTCTCTACGGCCAAGCTTATTTTAATGGCTATGTTAGTTAACCCAGAAGATGGAAAGCCCGCTAATTATATCGTTGAGCCCCTTCCCGATAACCCTAAGTTGTATCGGCTAGCTTCCCCAGATAATGACCAAGGATTAGTCACTGCCTTTGTGAAAGAAACACCTAAAGAAGGAAAACTACTAAGGAAACGCGAAATCATTGTGCAAGTTAAAACCGTTTTATACTGTTTAGATCTCATGAACCAACCCATCCCTCAGCAAACCCGTCAAGCTTTCTTAAAGCATGATCCGTTAGACTTAATGAAAGAATGGATTGGGAGCATGCAAGCTCAGAGCAAGCAGTATGAATGTTTATATGATGACCCTACAAATGTGTGGAGAATATTCCAACAAAAAGAATGCTTTCTAGGTGTTCCCTTTCAAAAAGATATGATTAGCCACCTTTATAGCAAATGGGAGCGACTCCAAGATTATTTAGCTCAAGACACCCCTGAACTTACACCCCTGGAGCTCTTAAATAAATTAGAGCCTCGATTAGCTAATCGCTATCGCAGAGCTTTTGCGCAATTTGGGGTAGTGGGCCCATTTGTGTCAAAATTTACGCTTTGTGATTTCGTAGCCAATGATTTTAACTTCGAGAAGTTAGCTAACCCTCCAAAAGCCACCATTAAATGCGCAAATTGTAGTTTTGAATCTTACATCATGCAAGATTTCTCATTCCAAACCTCAAACGGCTTCTACTACAGCACGAAAAAGTGCCAAAAATCAGCGATATCAACTTAATGTAACTTAAAACCGTAAATTTTGACACAAATGGGCCCACTACCCCTAATACATTTTTGAGATGAATTCATAACCAATTGAAAAATCTATAAAAAATCTGTATTATTTTCCATAAGATTTATTATGAGGTTGACAACTGTAATTCCAAAGTAGTAATGTCACCTTTTAACAAAATAGAAATGTCACCTTTGTCGTGGTGAAGGTCACATACCAAAGGCGGAATGAAATGAGTGACAGGTTTTGCCAACTAATTGGGAAGAAGAATTGAACAGAGCACTTTCTCGATTTTTAGATTCACTGGTAGCAAAAGACGACAAGATCATTGATTTTTCTAAATATTACTTGATTTTGAGTGCTGCCCTTTCATAAAGTCTTTCAATTCTCGCCGAAGTTTGCTAATGGTGGCTATGACATTAGAATAATCGTACTAAGAATACAGGAAACACACTAAGGAATATGCAACTCTCCTGCTTAACTAATCAGACCCTTAATATTTCCCAATCATCCTAGGATTAATCAGATTTCACATCCCTTATCTTTTAACCACCCAATTTTTAATAAGAACTTAAAATGCAAAGAATTCTTCTCACTCTCCTTATGCTCGGAATAAATTTGTCTCATCCTTCGTTAGCCTCAGAAGATGAAAGAGAAACTCTCCGTCCTCCCTCTCAAATAGTCACAGCTGAGCAAGAAGAAGCCGAGGATGATTCCTTAAATCAGCCAGCCACGCAAGAAGCTGAGCCTGTAGAAACATCCCCAACCTTTGAACAACGCTTACAAGACCCGGCGCACCTTAGAAAAATGCTAGAAGCTTTGGGAATTGATATTACAGAAGATAATATCGCCGCTCGATTCTGGGACGAACAGGACTTGCATGAGCGTTTGGTCAATAATCAGCATGGTGCTGTCCTGAATCTAACTCAAACCTCTTTCAGCCAAACTAAAAGCTTATTGATTTTTGATGCATTACGCGACACAAAAAGCGTCCGTCACCTGGATCTTTCAAAGTGCCGTATTCCGTTGTCATACTATTTAGCTCTTGGAACAGCTTTAAGTTTGAATACCTCATTACAAGTCTTGAACCTCAGAGACTCGAGATGGCCTAACCAAGATCTAAACCTCTTGGGTTTAATCTTACAAAACAACCATTCTCTAAATGAAATTATCCTTCCTACAAACTTGCCCATTGAGGAAAATACTCTCCACTCTTTTTATAAGACCATAGGTAACAACCAACACTTACGCCTGATTCACTGGCCTTCAACGGCCTTCAAATATCTAAAAGCCCTTGCTCGCACCAACCCAGCTGCTATGGTGCATTTGGGGGCGAGCTACTTAGAAAAGCTTGTGGAGCCTGAATTTGACTTTCTACCTCTGCGTTTGTTTATGTCAATTGATCCTTTAGAAGAGGCGATCACTTTATTTACTAAGGCTGACCAGCACAAACATCCCTTAGGTAGTTATGAGTTGGGGAAAATTAAAGAGTCACAGAAGGAGTATCAAGAAGCACTAAAGTGGTATCAAAGATCTGCTGCGTTAGGATATGCTGCTGCGCAATATAAATTAAGCAAATATTATCGCGCAGATTGGCCAAAAGGAAAGCGTAGAGACCCCAACTATAAGGAGGCTCTTGAATGGGCTCGTAAAAGTGCGAAACAAGGATTCCCGCAAGCACTTTATCGACTGGGCCGACTCCACGAACATGGAAAAGGTGTGCCTGTTTCTTTAATACAAGCCGGTGATTACTATTATGAAGCCATGATTCGAGGTTACCCTAAAGCCTTTCTTGCCTTAGGAACGCTTTGTCGTAACCCACACTATGAGCATGCCAGTGAAGCGCTCGCTACCTATTATCTTGAGTGGGGAAAAAAGTTCCCCCAAGTCAGATTCCAGGCTGAGCGGTTACTTAGAAGTTAAGGAATTGCCTGAACCAAATATCTTAATGGGTGGTATCAATTAACTTGCTAAGGCAAATTTAAAGAAGTCCCATAGGCATGAGGAAAATAAGATTGTTTTTAATTAAGCCTTCAGCTGTTTTGTTCTTATCGGTAATGAGCGTTGTCTCATCTCTGGCAGCTTCTTTTGTAAATCTTATAGGCACTGAAGAAAGAGCCATGATGGCTGCTGTTAATCGAGGGGACCTTTCCTACGTCACCACAGAACTTAAGAGAGGTTCCCTCGAAGGAAAAAAAGTAGACTATGTAGATTATAAAGGTCACTCTCTCTTGCAAAGGGCCTCTGCTCGTGGCCATAATCAAGCAATCTTGCCTCTTACCCCTCAGAGCCTAGAAAAACTTGCAAAAGTTGCCAGCACTCAGATGATTGATTATGCCCTTAAACAATGGAACGATAATCAAAATCAAGTGGTGACCGCTTCAGATCTTTTATTACGCAGTACCCAACACCAACCCTCTTGGTTTAAAGCTCTTACCGAGGGCGTAACCTTAGAAACAGAAGATGGACGATCTCTTGATGGATGGGCATTACTGACCCAAAACCACCAGGTTGAGCTTGAGGAAGGTCGCTTTAAAAGAGCAGCCCGCTCTTTTGCCAAGCAAGCTCGAAAAAATGGCGCAAACTTTATAGGGTATGCTAATACAACAACCTTAACATTCTCAGGATTGGTTGGGTTTTAATGAGCATCCCTGGCAGAATATCCCTCTCCCAATCCCGGACTTTAACTTTTAAAGGAGTAACTGTAATGAAAAGCCTATCCGCCTTACTTCTAAAACCCTATATCACAAGCCTTGCATTATTTACGGCCTTAGCAAGCCTCCCCACAGCTTTTGCCAGTGAGGAAGAAGAACCTCGTGAGAGGCGTTATTCATTAGGTAATGATTGGGACCATGGCTCAGAAATCCCGCCGTTTTTTAGCACCATAAGTTTACATGTTCCCTTAAGGCAGTCTCCTTCGCCTGTAACAGAAGGCACCTCTCAAGCAGAAGAAAGCCATGTCGAATATCTCTCAACTCTTGCTTTCTCTCCAAGGGAAGAAGAGACCCTAGAAGCCTTAAGAAGGCCCTTGTACCCCCAAGCAGAAGCTACTCTTTTAACCGCAGAGCTTGAAGAAGAAGAGGCTACCCTTCCCTCAGAATCTTTAGGAAGAGACCAACTCTTTTCATCCATGGATGAAGATCCTAATGTCCCTCTTACAGACGCACAAGTCACCCAATTTAGGCATGATTTAGACCGCTTGGTTGGGATCTTTGATGCAGCTGATATTATCCCCGATGCAGATGAGCTTGCTACACGTTTTTTGAGCCCGGAACAACTATATCAACGCCTAGCTAATAACCAACATGGCCATGTGCTCAACCTTTCTAATACTTCTTTTAGCACTCCTAGTAATGGCCGTATTTTCCAAGGAATTTCTGTCACTCGAAGTGTATATGTAGTTAATTTAACCAATTGCCGTTTTACACCTCAAACCTTTGAAATTCTGTGCGAAGCTTTGCGAAACAGTAGATCTGTGCAACGTCTTACTTTATCTCAAGCTGCTCTCCCTCAAGGAGCTTTAGAATTGCTTGGGGAAACTATTAGGTTCAATCCAAGGTTACAAGAGCTACTCTTGCCTTTAGAAGCCTCTTTTATGCCTGCTGAGATTGAAAGCTTTTATAATCACCTATGCTTTAATACCACACTTGCTCTTGTCCGTTGGCCAAATACAGCTCTCAGAAAAGTTGAAGACTTGGCACGTCGAAAACCAATAGCCATGATTCATATGGGTTTCTTTTATACCACTACAACAATGGAGCTAAATGAACAGCAAAGAGAGCGCCGCGCCGTTCGTTATTTCGAAGAAGCGGATCAACACCACAATCCCTTGGGAGCATATGGTTTGGCTATGATTCACGAAAAAAATAGGAATTATGAAGAAGCCCTTCGTTATTATGAACGAGCTGCTGAAGGAGATAATATCCGCGCTCAGATGGTTCTCTCTAATTATTATAGAGCGGTATGGCCACAAAGACCATCTCTTTTAAAAGATGCTGATTATTTGCTTTCCTTTAGATGGGCCCGGCAGGCGGCTCAACTAGGGTACCCGGAAGCCATTTATCGTCTGGGACGTATGTATGAAGCTGGTCGGCATGTAGAAAAGTCGCTTACCAAAGCAGGGAGATACTTTTATGATGCCCTTCAAGGTGGCCACCCTGACGCTTTTAGTGCCCTTGGTATGTTATATTCGAACCCTGATTATGAGTTTCATGATCCTGAAAAAGCTGCTCTGCATCTACGGTTGGCCGGGCGCTATCGACAGATATTTTCAACCGCAGAGCGCCTGCTAAGACTTGTTGGGAACCAACAAGGATAAAGCATAAGATTGAGCAAAGCTTGGTTAATAATCAAAAAATAAGAAACAGAAGTCATGACCTCTCACAGTTCGTTTCATCATAAATTTACAGCCTGGCTGACACTTACCACTTTTCTCATCTCGTGCCTTTCTCCTCTTCAAGTTCTAGCCATGCAACATGATGGGGAAGAGAATCATCATAACGCTAACTCTGCTCAGCAAAGCAGTAGCCATGTCACTAATGTATCTACCATTGAAGAACTGCTTGCTGCTGATGAAAGGGACTTAAAACAAAAAATTGAGGCCATTTGTAATAAAGGTCAACAAAATACAACTGCTCCTCAAGTCACCCTCACAGGCCCAGACTTAGGCCCTTATATGATTTTCCAAGAAACAGCCTTAGATCTTTTAAGTCTTAATGCTGATGGTCAACAAGTAAAAGAAAATAAAGAAGGAATGCATCCAGTTAAAGGGCGAGGAGGTGTCCATTTTAAAAGTAATCATAGTAGCGAACCCCTAACACCCGCTATGGAAAAAGCTATCTATCTTTTACAAATGCTTCTTGTAGGAGAGGGTATAACTCCTTCTACATTACTCGTCCTCAAAAATGTCATGCTTCCAAGGAAAGACTCGGCCTCTCAAGAACTCGGGCAAAAACTTACCCCCACCACTCATATCATCCAAGCTTCTCGCACTGTCGAAGGGATAAGCTTGCAGCAATTCTTTGAAGATGTAGAACAAAAGAAGCGCAAGTGGGAGGATCTGGATCCTCAAAACTTTACTGCGCAGATTCTATCCAGCCTTCTCATTCACCCCTTTGATGCCCGCCCTGATAATTTTATGGTCGTCTTTGACAAGAGTGGTAAAGGACATATTGTTGGGATAGATAATGACAAAGCCCTCTCTGAGCCTATCTTGAGAAAGACCAAACTTAAAGGTCATCCTCGCGTTGCCCACTATTTAGGTAATAAAAATATCCTCTATTGCTTACAAGAGTTGATGGGCAAAAAGATTAATGATGTTGTTGTTGACAGGATTCTTTCTCATAATCCTCACGCTCTTATTTTAAAATGGCTCCAAAAGCTTGATTACGCGGATAACCAATATCAAGACTTACAAAAACTTAACCTATTGAATGGGGATGAAGCCAAAAAGCGCGAGCTTCCTCTTCATCTTGCCCCTGGCAAGGTATTGCAGCTGGTTAATCAGCTTGAGCGTATGCAAGCTTATCTAAGAAGTGCTTCCCAAGGGGTAAGCCATAATCAGCTCTTTGAGTTCCTCTACCCCTTAGTTTATGAACACTATCAGGCCCTCATTAGAGATGCTTCCAATTCCATAAACAACAAAAAGGACCTTCCTCCTTATCCTCTAAATGTTATCAGTCGAATCTTTCCTGGCCAAGGAGAAGAAAGAAGCCTTCAACAAATGTTACCTTTGAGAGCTCGACTTAAGGATGAGAATGGAACGCCCATTCATAAAGCCCTGAGGGCTGAGACAGGGTTCCGCCTGGCTCACAAAGAATGCACGCAATCGATTGCCCAAGCTGCGGAGGAGTTGATAAAGCACTGTGATTTAAGTTTTTATGAGTCTAATGCTACAGCTCAGGCTGAGCTATTATTGATAGCAGGGCAAGCTTTCCCTCAAAGCCTCATAAACGCCCATTTCAGCTGGAGAGATTCTCGCCTGGTGCAAAAAGTTTTTAGAAAAGAGTTACCGGCAGAAGTGCTTAAGTTCTTCCCCCATTTAGGAATAGATCTATCATCCCTATCAAGAGAATCTTTATTGCACCAAGCCCTTGGGCACCCCGCCGAGATGGTTTGTGAGCTCATTGATCAATTGGTAGATCAAGGCATCTCTCTTGAGGAACGAGACCATAAGTATCGAACTGTGCTGGAAGTGGCCATGAAAAGGCGCCTTTATCCAATCGTAAACCATTTAGTTGATAAAGGTGCTAGAGAGGTATGGTTTAAGGTTGCGCTTGACTACTATAAGAGTTTAGGTCCCTCCGATCAAAGGTCGCGTTTGTACTTTAAATATCTTGAAGCTGTAAATCCGGAACTCTTATGGCACCGCACCTTAGACACTCTTCTGCCTAAAGAAGGCGAAGGCAAAGTGCTTCAGGGGGCTAAAGGCGGGCGTCGTGTTTTATCAAAGGCGTTTGAGAGCCAGCTTTTTGACGCCAAAAATGAAAATAAGTTGATTAAAGCCAATGAGTATGGCCGCAGAGACGTAGGGCGCATTCAAAAAGACGGCTATAGTTTGTACTTTAAGCCATATCCTGAATTCCCCGGTACAGAGCAAGGTGTAAGTTCGTTAGTTCACAGCTTAGTCGGCCAAGGAGCGCCTTACGGTGAACTCTTCCGCCTTGAAGGCCGCCCTTATTATGTCTCTCAAGGAGTTCAAGGCCACCCTTTACAAGACATCCTATATGATAAGGAACACAAATGCCCCCACACCCAAGAGCATGTGGAGGCTTATTTAAGCAAGCTTTCCCCAAAATCTATCTCTGAAATGATTGTCATGGCCATGCTCTTAAACCCTGAAGATGGCAAGCCTGATAACTACATTGTAGAACCCTTACCAGATGGTTCCTATCGCCTCGTTGGTGTTGATAATGATCATAATCTTGGACCTGCCTTTGCTCGAGAAGAGAAAGGCATTATTCCTCAAGTCAAATGCGTCCTGTATTGTTTAGATCAAATGCAGCACTCTCTCCACCCTGAGGTTTGGGAGAAATTTAGAACGATTGATAGTCCGCAAGCGCTGAAAAAATGGCTTATTGGCTTATCAGTGGTCAATAAAGAATATGAAAGTTTGTTTAATAGTGATGAGGCAAAAAAGCTGCTCTTTCAAAAAGATAAGGAAAGTTTTATTGGCGTGGCCTTCACGCCTCTAATGCTCAGTCGCCTTTATGAGAAGTTTGTGCGTTTACAACATGCACTTTCTAAGCAAGACAAGAATAAGCCTTTTTCTCACTTAGAACTTCTCAAACACGTAGAACCAAAGTTGTATGAGCGTTATCGCCGAGGCTTTGAAAGAAATTGGTCGTATCAAAAAGGCAATCGTGTATGGCAGCGTTTTATGACTATTGATGGACCGTATTTTGGTCAAGGTAAGGATGGAGTTCCGCTCAGCAGTCATTGTTTTGCGGGTTTCCTAACCTCTTTAAATATTCCAATTAAGAAAGAGCTTATTGAAGAAGTACGCAAAGGACATCACATAGGTCCTGATCTAGCCATGCTAGAGTTAGAATCCATCATCAAAGAAATTAATGAGCTAATTGTGGACAAAGGGCTCCAGAAATTTAAGGAGCTGAAAACGGATAAGCAGAGAGAGAAATTCATGCGCCGTCTGGACTTCAAAGAGAATAAGATAAGCCTACCAGAGCAAAGAGCTTGGGTTGCAGCCTTGGGGCAGCTAGAGCATCTCCGTGTCTTAACGCTGCAAAATTGTGAGGCCTTAGCAGATGAGAACTTTTTAGGACTTCCACCCCTTTCAATTTTTGAGAAGATGATGGGACGAACAGGACCTCGTGTTCCTCTCATTGAAGTTATGAACTTAAGGAAGCTGAATGTATCAGGATGTGAGGCCTTAACACCGAAATCTATCAATTATATCTTAAAAGCAGCCCCAACCCTTGAGACGCTGAACATCAGTTTGTTAAAGAAACTACCTACCTTAAATCTAGCATCCCGAAGCTTAAAATGGTTAAGTATGGAAGGATGCAGTGGGTTAGAAACTTTTCAAATTGAGGCTCCTCATTTAAGAACTTTAGTGGCCAACAGTTGTACAAGTCTTACCTCCCTTACCATTATCACACCCAATCTCAAAGAGCTTGATTTACGTGAATCTTCTTCATTAAGCGATGAAATGGTTGATGCACAAGTTCAAAACTGCTCACATCTTAAGACATTAAAGCTTGAAGGATGTAATCAAATTAGTTTTAGAGAAATAAGAGAAAAACATCCTCTCTATCCCCTAGGTTTGTTTAAAAATTTTTCTCCATGGATTCAAATAGAAATCATTAAGTCGCTAGATACTAACAATAAAATAACAACACTAAGCTTAAAGGATGAAAAGATCCGTTCTAAGGAAGTGAAAGCGCTTGCCGCATTCTTTAAGAGCAACACAACCTTAACTTCCCTGAGCTTAAAGGATAATTATATCGACGCTGAGGGTATGAAAGCGCTTGCACCTCTGGTGGAGAACAACACAACTTTAACATCACTGACCTTAACGGGTAATTGGATTTTCGATAAGGGGATGAAAGCCCTTGCCTCTGCATTGCAGCACAACACAACTTTAACATCACTGAACTTAAGGGGTAACTGGTTCGTCGCTAAGAACTTAAGGGGCAATATAATTGTAATTGGCGCTGAGGGTATGAAAGTACTAGCACCAGTGCTGCAGCACAACACAACTTTAACATCACTGAATTTAAGTGATAATAAGATCAACGCTGAGGGTATGAAAGCATTTGTACCAGTGGTGGAGAACAACACAACCTTAACATCACTGAACTTAGCGGGCAATAAAATTGGCGATGACCAATTAAAAGTTATTGAAGAATGGCTTGAACGCAATAGAGCTCAACGATATTCTTCCTCCTCACAAGATGGCAATAAAATTCCTTCAAAGACTTTTAAGGCTCTCTTTAAGGACTCATCCTTAACGCTTACCCGAAGCGATACCCCAGAGGCTGATAATACCCACCTCCAACTCTTAAAGGGTGTGGATAAGGCAAAGGTTCTTCATCATTTGGTGCGTGATCGTGAGGACATTACCCTCCTCCTCATGCCGCTTGTTGGGCAAGCTTTTAAAAAAGGACAATTTTCAGATATATTATTTCAAGATGGCCATGAACTCCTCCAAAAATGGCAAAAAAGCCGGGCAAACGTTCAAAGGCGGCTTGATGTTCTTAAAGAATATATACCTTCCTACCCAGAACACCCTGAGGCTGCGGCTTCCTTCTTAAAAAATTATCCAGAACTCATCGAAGCTCTCAACCCTGAGGAACAAGGAGCTTGCAAAGAATTTGCTAAAGCTTACCTGGCATTACAACAGGTTGACGAGCAAGTTCATCTCTATTGTGCAGAGGAGTCCATCTTTACTGCTTTTATTGAGAGGTATTTCTCTCAACCTCAGTACCTTTATCAAGAACAGGGGCTAAAGGCTCTCGCTCACGTATTTCGCATTCAGTTTCACCTTTGGCAGCAAGAAGGCCAAGATCTCACTCATCAAGCAAGCTTTGGTGAAGATATTTATGAAAAGAAAGTCCATCTTCTAAAGCAGGATTCTTCACTTATTCTTCTGAAGAGCTCATCAGAACAGGATTCTATGAAACAGCAAAAAACTTCAGATAAGGGGAAAAAAAGAATTAAAGACGACGAACAAGAAGAAGAGGCAGAAGAAGAACGCTCACATACTGTAACAGAAGAAGAATTTTCCTCTGTAAATATTCCTTCTCCTGGAAATACATCCTTTCATAGTTCCTCAAGCCAAACCTCTTCTTCTCAAGAAGAAATATTCCTTGATACCCAACGCTCTGATAGAGATTCAGATACATTTTATGTGGGCCTAAGTCTAGATGGGGCGGGAATAGCTACCTATATGGCTGCCTATAACTTACAAAAGCTGGAAGAGTATGCTAACAAGCCTCTTCATGAATTAATTGATTACATCGGTGGTACCTCTATGGGCGGTATCCTAGCTTTAGGATTGATGGCCACTGAAGATAGTTATACACCTTTATGGAAGCCTAGCGATATGTTAGGATTGCTTAGGAAAGAAGGACCTTACATTTTTCCAGAACATGCAGGTATTATTAGAGGATGGGATCCTGCTTTTAAACTAAAATCAACCTGCTATCCTGCACATCATTTTGAAAGGGTGCTTAAAAAAACCTTTGGTAGCTTGCGATTAAGTGATGTCTTAAAACCTACTTTAGTTAAAGCTCTGAAAATTAGACAAAATGATGACCTTGTTCTCTATGATATTCATGATTTTGAAAGCACCCTGGCTCAGAGCAATGAATATGATGACTACCTTATACGCGATGTCGCCCGTGCAGTATCTGCAGCACCTGGGGCTTTCCCGCGTGTCTCCATAAAAAATGTTCATGAAGGAAACGAGCAGATGTTTCTAGATGCAAGTATTGAGTGTAATAATCCTGCTCGCGCAGTCCATGATAATATCAGCAATCTTTACAATGATGTTCCTTATCCAGCAAGTAAAAAAAATACCTTTATTATTTCTATGGGTATGGGTATAGGTAAAAAATGCTCAGCTTCAGCTCCTGAGATTGCAAAATTAATGGCTTCATCGAGCCATAAAGCTCATAAAGGCATGGAAAAATTCTTACAACAACACAGTACGATAGAAGGTAAAATCTATTGCCGTTTACAACCTGATTTGGAACAAGCCATAAATATTACCGATGCTTCTTCGGAAACTTTTGAGATTTTAGAAGATGCCGCAAAGACCCTTAATGGTAAAATTAAAAGGCTTGCAGAGATTCTTGCTGAAAATAAAGACCGCAAACATCCTGCAAGCTTATGGGGGAGTGAGTAGCCCAAGTGAGCTTTTTTCCTGACCTCTGGGTATAATTGCATAAGCGGTAGTAAAGTTTATTAGGGTTAATTTTTTAAAGCCTAAATTATAACTTATTGGTTCAACTCATTGCTAGTTTTGAGGTGAAACCTAACCAAGATAATGCTGTGCTATAGGACGGTTTTATTTTGCTGAGAGTGCAAAAATACTTTTGAGATTTATTGCGTGCTTTTTTTGAGAAATCAGTAGATTTTAGGTATGACAAACCAAGCGCCTTGCTTGATGGACGTTAACTATCATAAGGCAGCAAAGGATTTAGCCTTTACAAAAGTGCCGCAAGTTAATCATAGCATAAGCAATATATTTCATTCCATAATGGTGTGTGCTGATTCTCTCAAAGCGTAGCAGGAGCCGTTTGAACTTGTCTTCCCAGGCAAATATTCTCTCGATCGTGCGAAACCGTTCTTTAAAAATTGCAGCACTAAACATGGGCTTGCGTCCCCGTTTGGTCTTCTTCCTGTTTCGTTTATTGGGATTGATATTGGGCTTCATACCTGAATTGAAAATCTTTTTGCGGTTAGCCCGGCAATCATATACTCCATCAAGGCTCATGACAGAACCGTTAAGGCTGAAACCAACGGCTTTTGCAATCCTCATCAAAGGTTTCATAGCCTCTCGTATAAGGGGTGATTCATTTTTGTTACCAGGAACAAATACCATAGGGGCAACTACATTACAATTCCGATCACAAAGGGCTACAACCTTATCGCCTTTCGTATGCTTATACCCATTATATCCTAAGTTATCGCCCCCTTTTTGGCAGTGGTTGTAGAGCCATCCCCGTGAATGATATCCGTATCTAATAAATTATTCTCAAATAACTTATACACTGATCCAATGAAGATATTGTCAAAGCAGCCATTCCTTAGCCAACGTTGGAAGATACGAAAGAGGCGGGTATAATGAATCTCTGACTTCCCAAAAATGTCTTTTTCAATAGGCAGTTCTTTCCACTGACATCCCGTATGCATGAGCTTTAATATATAGTTGAAGATACGATGAAATGTAATTTTTGTACCGGGGCCTCTAGACCCTTTCGTTAAATGGGGAAAGACAAATTCATTAAACTCATTCTCCTCCAACATGATGGGAATGCTTTGATATTTCTTGCTTTCGGGCATCCTCTCTCCATTTCAATTGGGATTGATTCAAAAAACATCCTACAATCTAACTCGTTGTAAATAAAGATATAAAATCTATTTTAGGGAAAATTTAAAACTAGCAATGAGTTGACTGCTGTGGCCGCACGCCCGAGATGTTTGAATTGTGGCTGCTAGGATTTTTTCCACTCCCTCTTGACCAATTCTCTGGCGCCAGCGCGTCAGGGAACTGGGGTCAAGGGGCAGCTTCCATTGAAAGTAATCATAAACGCAAAAATACTGGTAATAAGGATTCTCGACCCATTTACGAACTACCTGCTCATCAGACAATGCCTCCATATGTTGGAGCATCATCAACCCTACCATCAACCGAATGGGCAGCGGAGGATGACCTAACTCAGATTGATACAAGCAAGAAAAATAGTCTTCTAGACTCGACCAATCAATCATATGAGTCAGCATAAACAGCGGATGTTTAGGGTTTAGACGGGTGCGGAACAGATCGTCTTGTCGGGTTTCTATGGCCTGGGGTTTACTCATGGTTTTTGCAAGATTTTGAGGGGGGTTATTGCTTTTCTTTGCAATTATTACTCCCTCCTTTCCTGCTTATAACACATGAATCTTCTTCAGTTTTTTCTATACTTCAGACTCGACTAAATTATCTTCAAGAATTTTACCAAACCAAGATGCTGAATCCCATTTAGTTTGTTGCATGCTCAATAAAATGACAAGTCTGGGTATCCCTAAATCTGTTAAAGCTTGTTAAGAATAATTTGGTTAGGATATTTCTGAGCTCTTAATTCATTTAAGCAACAAAGCCATTTCTAATTGCTTTAACATTTATTCTTCCACAGGGGGGAATTTCTATTTACCACCCTGGGGGATTTTTACATTACCCATGACGACACAAATGGTGCTGCTACCCCATTTCCTCATCCAAGCCTTCTAGATCACTTTCATCTTCCTCTTCTAAATCTGGCAGGAAGAAACGGTAGTCAAGAAAATTAGATTCTAGCTCATATTTTTTAATCCATTCCCAAAGTATCCCTGGTTCCAGATGTCTTTCCTCTCGGGGCTTTATGGAGTAAAGCTCTCCTGTTTTTGCATTAATAATTAAAGATCTTTCCGCAGGAACAGGGAAATGTTTCTGCAAATCATGCTCTAGTTGTGAAGGGGCTCTCTTGCTATATCGTTCTAAAGCAACCCTTAAAGTACTGGCTTTAACATACAAGAGCGAGGTATAGGTAAAGCGAGAATCTGTTCGGATAATAGGCTCAATATCTAAGAAAAACTTCCTGCACCCAGCCTTTTTCAAGGCTTTATATGTCCTAGAAAAATTTCTTGAAAAGCAACCACTTACAAGAATTACCTTTGCTTCCTCGAGTTCTTCTTGAGAGAATTTCCCAATAAGAGTATCATCTATCTGATCCTCTATCGTCACATGAGCAAAAAATGATATGTGAGCCGATAAAATTGCAACTCCTACACAATTTATTAGGCCATTAGTCATCAATATATGTTGGTCTGTTGGATTGTCTAACATCACGGCTTCATTTTCATAAATTGTGATCCAATTTTCAAGGTTGATTGGAGGATCACCTTTTTCTAATAAGGGTAGAAGGGTATATTCAGGAGAAGGGAATTGTTGAATTTCGATGATTTCTTCTTTGCTTAATCCAATTAAGCGGAATCGATCTGTGAAAGATTCATCCGAGGACAAGGTTCCTTCATAAAAACTTCTGTCCCAAAGGCAGCATTTAATCTCCAAACCTTCATACCATGCAGAAGATTGGGTAGGCGTATCCATCGAACTAACGCAACTAAAACACAATAAATAAGCTAAAAATTTATACATATAATATCTCCTGGACTAATTGTTATAAAGATATGCACCTTCTAAACAAATTTCAAGTTTAGGGTCAGGAGTTACCACATTAAAATTGATATAAAAGGACTAGTTTGCGGGAAAGTGCAGGAATTAAGGTTTGGATGTAGATTTTCGTACTTTTGAGATTGTGGATCGTGAACATCCGAGAAGATTCACAATATCGCTATAGCTTTTACCTGCGTTCAAAAGTGTAGCCATATTTTCGTTTCTTTTAGGATTAGCAGTACGCCCTTTATATTTGCCATCCATTTTAGCTTTTGCGATGCCTTCTGACTGTCTGCGCCGCCGATCTTCATAATCCTTGCGGGCGACAGCCGCCAGCATATCCAGCATCATGCTGTTAATGGCGGTAAACATCCGCTGTGTAAATTCATCGCTTCTGGTATTGATAAACTGATGAGAGGTTGGCAAATCAAGAGCTACTATAATAATGCCCTTACCGGTAATCTGAGATTTCAATAATTCCCAGTCTTGACTATTGAGG
>JAIBEV010000041.1 GCA_019459505.1 Candidatus Paracaedibacteraceae bacterium
GCGACGTAAAATCTTTATTTCCATTGTTTGTTCCCATTTTATCATGTTCGCCTCCTCTTCCTTTAAAAGAAGGCATTTGGGATCGCTCACTGTATCAATTTTTTTTCGGTGCTCTGTATCATTTTATTTCTGGTGGTGACATTGTCGTCTGGGTAGCAATTCTATTAGGACCTATTGCTTATTTATACGGCTTTTGCCAGTGGATCTATTCGCGAAAGCAAATTGCTGCGATCAAGAAACAGATGGCTATTAACTCCTCTGAGGCCGTAATGAAGTAATTGCACAGCTTTATAGGCTTGTGATATATAACGAAGATATGAATGGGCTGCGGGCACTGTTAATTGCTGTGCGGCCTCTAACTTATTGGGAAAAGAAATATGGATATCAGTTTAGTGCCCTTGGGGGCGAATCCACCGCATGAGCTTAACGTTATCATCGAAGTTCCAATGGGCGCAGATCCTGTTAAGTATGAAATCGATAAAACATCGGGTGCCATTTTTGTTGACCGTATGTTGCATACAGCGATGTATTATCCGTGCAATTATGGCTTTATTCCGCATACTTTGTCTGCCGATGGCGATCCCCTGGATGTTCTTGTCTATTGTGATGAGCGCCTAATTCCCGGTTGCGTAATTTCCGTTCGTCCCGTTGGTGTTTTAATTATGGAAGATGAAGCAGGGCAAGATGAAAAGTTATTGGCTGTTCCGGTCAAGCGAGTCAGTCCTATTCATGCCGATAAAGAAAGCTATGAGGATATTCCTGAAATTAAGCTGCAGCAAATTGCGCACTTTTTTTCTCACTATAAAGATCTTGAGAAGAATAAATGGGTTAAAGTTGTGGGTTGGGAAGGTGTTGAGACGGCCCAACGGATTATCGAAGAAGCGATTGGCTTGGCCACTAAAAATAAGTAATCGTTCCCTAAACTTCTGCTTATAAAAAAAGCCCGACACTGTCGGGCTTTTTTACATCTATTCCACTTGTGCCGCTGCGGTCTTAAGTTGTTTTTCCAGTTTCATTGATTTATCCCAGAAGTTTTGCCAAAGTGATTTCTGTTGGCCTGCTGGCACGGCGCCGATTAGCTCAAAAGCACTTGTCTTGAAAGCTGTCCTGCAAAGTTCCATGCTTTTCTCAACATCAGCTAGATAGCCGAGGGCAATTTCCCGTCCATTTTCGGATCCTAGTTCAGTCAAAGAAGGAGGCACTATCTTAATACCTGCAATTTTGAGCAAGCCCACTTCGTCCAGAGATTCGGATAACATATACTTAAGAGTATATATATCCCATGTATATTCGATACCATTCTCAACTTTTAACATTACTGTAATGAGCATAGGTTCCTCTTTAACATCAATACGGTATCGTCTTCCTTCAAGGTCCTGGCGTTTGAACCTTAATTCTGAAGGGTAATACGCTTTGTCTTGTTCCTTTGCCGGTATCCCGGCTGCTAGAAGAGCATCCAGCATCGCTTCAGAAGTTAAAGCAGCTACGCCTGATAAGGGGTCGGTTTTCAAAATGTCTTCTTGCTCTGGATTTAGAACAACTATTTCTTTATCTTCAAGGGGGCCCTCTCCTAAGAAGTCTTTTAAAATGTCATCAAAATTAGACAGGCTAAATACTTTAGATGATATTTTAAATTCTTCATGAACCATTTCAAAGAATCCAACCAGGGCTTTCTTAAGGTCCGTCATCGAATGCTGAGGAAGGTAATGGGTAAAATACAGATTGAGGAGGTTGCTCATAGTTTTATCAATTAATTTTAACTTTCCGACCATAAATTCGGCCACAGGTTTCACTAACTGTTCTACATCAATTTTACCTTGGGCAAGTCGATGAAGGGTATGATAGGCCGCTGTCTTAAAGGCACCATCCTTAAGCGCCATATCTGCCTCATTATGAAGAGCATCATGATAACCAAATAAAAATGGTGTCATGGGAATACCATGAGCTGTTTGAGGTTTGTCAGAAATGGGGATAAGGTAATGGCGATTAATAAAGGCTTCTAATAATGTTGCGAGCCCTAATTTACCTTTGTCAAAGATTGGATACTGGACATCCGACTGAACTAAGTTTTTCATTTCTTTATTTAAAAGTTTCCGAAGCCTTTCAGAGATATAAGGAGGCATTGTGATATGGGAATATATAGAATGGTTGCCTATGAATTCTGCTGTTGAAAAAGCTGATTGCCAGTTAGCACGCATATTGCGATCAGTTTTATATCCGTTAAACTCTTTGAATACGGCTAAAGCATCTGGCGTAGGTTCAGTCGAAATAGCCGCTAAAACTCTTAATCCATAGCTATCAAGCTTTCCAATATCAAAACGGTGAGAGATAATATCATCATCAATTTCTTTAACCAGAAACTGAAGTTGAGGGTGGTTAATTGCCATCTGACTCATTTCAGCTTTAACCCAGTCAAAGAGTGGACCTGCCTCAGGCATAATAAGTTTTGGCTGAGCACTGTTGGCTGCTTGGAATGCTTTAATGATATCATTTAAGCGAATTAACTTGCACTCTTTACGACCATTGAAAAGGCTAAGATATCTAGAAGAAAGAGCATCTTTTAGATCTTCTGAAGAAATAGAAAGACTAACTTCAAATTCTCCTGGTTTTCCATTAAGCATAGTTTTTGATTGGGGCAGAGTATGGTGGAAATTACTGCTACTATTATAGGAAGCAAGGTGCTTAGATGAATTAATGTCCTCGGTTGCAATGCTTAAGTTAGAACTTAGTAAAGCTGCAGATAAAAATGCTTTAAAAGAAGTTTTCATGGTTATTTATTTAGACCTTTCAGTGACTAAGTTATAATTTTTTTATAGGTAAAGATATAGGAGGGATTTAGAAAAATAGTCAAGGAGAATTTATAGTATAAATAATAAGTTTATTAAATCAGGTAGATTATTAATTAAATTAAGGTGCTCTATCTTTTCTTCTAATTTACTATTCTAACTTTATTTTCGCTTAATGTTTCCTCTCTTCTCACTAATGCTTTCCTTTATGGAAAATGGTCGTCTATTAGGGGAAGCTTTTAAGCTTTCTTTCTTAGGCTATTCTTCTCTTCAACTCATATAATCGATCTAACGCTTCCCGTGGCGAGAGGCTATCAATATCGAGGGCTAGTAAGTCGCGTTCAAGCTGATTAACTGTTGTGGGAGCAATAGCAGGCGTCTCAGGAATTGTCATCTCACTGCGCTCAGATTCCAGAGAAGCCAAGATTGCTGTTGCTCGCTGAATAACACAACCCGGAAGCCCCGCCAACGCTGCCACATGAATACCATAGGATTTATCAGCTGTCCCTTCAATAATTTCATGCATAAAAATAACTTTTCCTTTCCACTCTTTGATCCGCATGGTTAGGCATTTCAAGGTTGGAATCTTATCCTGCAGCTGAGTCAATTCATGATAGTGAGTTGCAAACAAAGTGCGACACTTATTATGCTGGGCAATATGTTCAGTGACGGCCCAGGCAATTGACAGTCCATCAAACGTTGCTGTGCCACGGCCAATTTCATCGAGAATGACAAAGGATCTTTCGGTGGCTTGATGCAAAATTGCTGCTGTCTCTACCATTTCGACCATGAAGGTGGAGCGGCCAGAGGCAAGGTCATCAGATGCCCCCACGCGAGAGAAGATACGGTCAACAATACCAATGTGAGCCTTTTGGGCTGGCACGTATGATCCAATTTGGGCTAAGATCGCCATCAGAGCATTTTGACGCAGATAGGTACTTTTACCCGCCATATTTGGGCCGGTAATTAAGAAAACTTTTGCGCCATCATCCATATGACATCCATTAGCCACAAACGTGGTCTCTCCCCGTTCCTTTAAAAGGGAGGCGACAACGGGATGAAATCCACCAGTAATCTGGAATGTCAGGGACTGATCGACGGTAGGACAACAATAACCTTGAGTATAGGCAAGTTCTGCTAAGGCGGACGCTATATCTAGCCCCGCTAAAGCACGACAACAACGTAAAATATCATCCGTCACCAGATGAATGTCGCTGACTAAGTCATTGAAGATTTGGAGCTCTAATTCCATCACCTGGTGCGCTGCTACGGTAATTTTACGCTCAAGTTCTGCTAATTCCGGTGTCGAATAACGCAAAGATGAGGCTAAGGTTTGACGATGAATGAAATCTTCTGGCACTTTAGTGGCGTGGCTGGGGGTAATATCAATATGATAGCCAATAATATTGTTATGTTTGATTTTTAAGCTATTGATACCCGTGCGCGCTATATAGTCACCCTGCAGTTGAGCAATATGGTCCTTAGTATTATCCCGTAAATAACGGTAAGTATCTAGCTCGCCATGATATCCTTCAGCAATAAATCCGCCATCCCGCGTATAAAAAGGAAGTTCCTCTGCTAAGGCGCGTGTCAACTTATCCGTTAAATCGGTATGATGGCCGAGACGTTGAATGTGTTTTTTTAAGCCTGTTGACAGCTCTAATCCTGTAAATTTTTGTCTGATTTGCATAGCCATGGTAAGGCCATCTCTTATACAAGCTAGATCTCGCGGAGAGCCACGCATCATATTCAAGCGCGATAAAGCTCGTTCCATATCGGGTGTTTGCTTCAGCATGTCACGGATAAATTGGCGATCATCACCGGCGTTTACAAAATAAGTAACGTTATCTTGTCGTTCTTGAATGGCTTCAAGCTGTAAAAGTGGGGCTGCTAATTGCATACTGAGTAGCCGGCTGCCTGCTGCTGTTACAGTCATATCAATGGTATCCATTAAGGATCCTTGACGATGCCCCGCTTGAGTCAGATGCAGCTCTAAACTGCGCCGGGTGGGAGCATCAATTGTCATAATGGATTGAGGTTTGATTTGACGGGGGCGATCGATGAGGCGGAGAGCCGCTTTCTGGGTTACTTGAATGTAGTCGATCAAGGTGCCAGCCGCTCGAATCTCAGCCTGAGAAAAATTACCAAAAGCATCAATCGTTTTAACTTGGTAGGCGTTTTCTAATCGAAGTTTGCCATTTTCATGGTCAAACCGAGCAAGAGGGAGAGGACTAAGTTTGCGTTTCCATTGATTTAAATGGTCATAAAGAGAAGGCTCAGTAATAAGACGGTCTGGAATAATAATTTCCGCAGGATTGAGGCGAGACAGAACGCCGGGTAAGCCCGTAAGGTCGGTTTGTTCCACGAGAAAGGCACCCGTCGATAATTCAATAATTGCTATGCCAATGTGTTGATTGGTTACCGGTGAGACGGCGATCAAGAAATTACTTTGGCGGGCTTCGAGCATATTTTCTTCGGTGATGGTTCCGGGGGTGACAACGCGAACAACATCTCGCTTTAAGGGACCTTTAGCCCCTCGTTTTTTAGCAGATGCCGGATCTTCCAATTGTTCACAAATGGCAACTTTAAAGCCCTTTTGAATCAATCGGGCTAAATAGGATTCATAAGCATGGGCAGGCACACCGCACATAGGAATATCATTGCCTTCATTTTTGCCACGCCGTGTCAGAACAATATCAAGAGCTTTAGCCGCTGTAACAGCATCTTCAAAAAAGAGCTCATAAAAATCACCGAGGCGAAAGAATAATAAAGCATCACTATATTCTTTCTTCATCTCCAAATATTGAGCCATCACCGGTGATAATTTTATTTCTTGTTTTTGAAATTGCTCTGGTGAGAGGTCTGGAGCGGTTGTCTCTGCTAGTCCTAAGTTTAATTCTGACATTGTTCTATAACTGTAGTTGAAACCGTGAGTTATTTTTACGATATAATCGGCTAGGAGAGCAAGTATAACCTAATCTTAGGTGGTAAATAGAGGGGAAGGGGTACGCTAATATAGTTGCTTTTTAAGATAAAAGGGTTTTCTATAAATACATATAATGGAGGATTTTATAGTTGGGCGAGATAGGTTATAAATCTTTCTCTCGAAGAATTAGGAGCTACGGCTTGAAAAAAATAATATTGTAACTATTTATAAGAGATCTGTCAGACTTCATAAAATAAGGATAAAATAAAATGTTTAATAAAAAGGGCTGCTTTCTAGCACTGTTTTTAATTTTTAGTAATTACTCAACTGATCTAATGGCTTGGGATAGCCTGAATGCTTGGGATTTTAGGCGTCCTCCCGTAGAAAGCTCATCGACACTCCAAGATCTCAATGCCATTGCGGCAACACAGTCACAGTCCCTTGAGGAATTTTTTGAAGAGATTGAGGATAAGGGAGGAATAAAATTTGAAGCCCTAAAGGTCGGAAAGGATTTATTTAAGCGAGCGCTGCTTCTCGAAGAAAATTTAAAATCTTCTGATTACACTGTATGGTGGCGGGTAAGTCATAAGGCTCTTGATCACGATATCACGAGCCAACGGGGAGTAATGGATAGGAGTTTTGGTGTCAGTTTATTAGCTGGCTATATACAGGATGGCATAAATGGATATGGTAGAGCCGCTTGTTGTGCTCCTAATATGTATGCTTGCGTTTATATATATTATGCTAATGCGTTATTTGCTCAATCGATATTAGATAAAAGACGTACTGTGACACAAGATTTTTTAAATTTTATTCAAGAGAATGGATTTCTATCAGCTAAAAATGATAAAATTATTAAACTAAAAGAGTTTATTCAGAATTTAGATAAACGCGCGGCTGAATTTGAAACTCAAAAACAAGCGGGAACACTTGTCTCTTATATTCAACAGACAAGTGCTGGGGGAGAAAAAAAATCTGAAACTCGTCCAGTCTATCCCTCCACTACTGAAGAAAGTGATCTATTATTAGATCTTACAATTTCTATTCAAGAAGATTTAAAATATGAGTTGTCACGTCATCGAACAACTATAGATGATCTTTATCAGCGTCGTCTTGAACTTTATTTAGGTGATGAAATGGACATTTCTAATGCAGCCCTAAATAATGTCTATGCCTTAATATTACCGAAAGCAACTGCATCTTCATTGATAAATGGGCAGATAAAATTTGGAACAGAGGCTGTCCTTTACGGCCGAGGTGAAAAATTTCATCCGCGAATCCCTTTGGAGACGTATGAAGAATTAAAAGGAAATGTTATTAACGTTTATAGTGATCTTAAACTGATAGATGAAGAGACATTAAAACAAGAAATCACAAGAATTATTCAATAAATTGCACCAGGAGTTTCTTGTCTTAAAATGGAAAAGGTGTTTACAGTTTACCCCCTGCTATCTATTAATGCAGGGGGTAATTGATTAAATAATAAAACGTCTTTCAGACGCGACTCTTGTTGATCAGTCTTTTTAAAAGATCATTGACATCATTAAAAATATTATACTAATTAACCTAAAACTTCCTAGTATCTCTATGGTCACAAATCAGCATTTTCAAATGTTCAGGAATTGGCTATACTGCTGAGAAACTGTTCAATGAGATGACTTAAAGAATGCAGCGAATTTTATCAGGGGTCCGGCCGACCGGGGGAATCCATTTAGGAAACTATCTAGGGGCTATTCGAAATTGGGTTAGTATGCAACATCAAGCCCAAGAAAGCTTGTTTTGTATTGTTGATATGCATGCCTTAACAACCTTGAATGAAACAGAAAGCTTAGCTGAGAATACCTTTACCATCGCTGCAGCTTACTTAGCGGCTGGCATCGATCTCAATAAAGCCTCTATTTTTGCTCAAAGTCATGTGACGGCTCATACGGAATTATCCTGGATTTTTAGCTGTATTACGCCGCTTGGATGGTTAAATCGGATGACTCAATTCAAAGAGAAGGCTGGTAAGCATAAGGAATTGGCTTGTCTAGGGTTATATGCTTATCCAGTTTTAATGGCTGCAGACATTCTTTTGTATAAGGCAACTCATGTGCCGGTTGGTGAAGACCAGAAGCAGCATTTGGAGTTGGCGCGGGACATTGGAGGAGCTTTTAATCGCCGTTTTGGTGAAGACCTTTTTCCTATTCCTGAACCCATGATTCTGGGATCAGCAACGCGTGTAATGAGTTTGCGGGATGGATCTTCAAAAATGAGTAAATCAGATATTTCTGAATATTCACGTATCGAATTGATGGATAGTGCCGATACGTTGGCCTTAAAAATTCGCAAAGCTCGAACCGATATGGAGCCATTGCCAGAAAAATTTAGCGATCTGGAGGGGCGTCCTGAGGCGCAAAACCTGGTCAATATATATGCAACTCTGGCTGATATAGCGCCGGATGCAGTCTGTCAACAGTTTGCGGGATCTAACTTCGCCCCCTTTAAACAACAGTTGGCCGATTTAATGGTGGCTACTATTGGGCCTATCGGCGATAAAATGCGTCACTATCTCGCTGATAAAGCAATGTTGCAAGAAGTTTTAAGGACAGGGGCAAACCGAGCCAATGAGTTAGCTCATCGTCATATGCAGGATGTCCGTCAAGCTATTGGAATGCTGGCGTTGTAATATCTTTTTTTCTAATCTCTAAGCCGAGAACTCGAGTTGCCAGACGAGTATTCTGGTCATATTGAGTGTCCGGAGCGCCAGTTGGGTGACCGGAAAAAATATATTATAAAGACCTCCTCTTCCCGGTCAATGAGCCGGGAACTCGCTTTTTTAGGCAATTGATCTTGTGATATTGAGGGCCTAAAGTGTGGTTATATTTGCCTAAAGAAATATAAAAACAAATGGTTGCTTACCGAAAATATAGAGAGGATTAAGCTCAGCTCCTCTTAAATAAAAAGAATTATAAATTTTTTTTATAAAATCTATTGATCTGGAACTTTAAAATTCGCTACTATCACGAAGAGATAAAAATTACCTTGACTGTAAAAGTTCTTGTCTATCTGGTAATTGCCCCTAACTTTTTATGAGAGTGATCGATGTCCCAACCTCATCAAAAAACAGATATGTCTACGGTGATTCCCAAATTATCTCTTGAAGTGTCCGCCACCCCTTCCTGTCCACCCCAGGATTTTTTTTTATCTAATTCCATGAAAAATACATCAGTAGCAAAAAAAATAATTCCCCCCACCGTTTGGCTAATCGGACTCATTATGTGTCTGATCAATATTTCCTATATTGTGATTTATAGCTTGTCCGCTTTATATTTAAACACATCGCTGGGGGTCGATATAAGATTGATCGGCATCCTTGAAGGGAGTGCTGAGGCTCTATCTTTTATTATGAAGCTATTTTCTGGGGTTATTAGCGACTATTTCCGACGCCGTCGGCCAATTATGCTTATTGGTTATTTTATGACGGTGATTAGTAAGCCGATGATGGCAATCTCAGCGAATTTCTATAATGTTTTTGCTGCTCGACTATTTGAACGCATTGGCAATGGGATTCAGGCGTCGCCGCGGGATGCCTTAGTGGGGGATGTCGCCCCTGTTCAGCAACGGGCTGCCAGTTTTGGCTTGATGCGTTCGCTGGGAACAGCGGGATCTTTTATGGGCGGAATCCTTGGCTTCTTTGCAATGTGGTATACGGCTAATAATTTTCAACAAGTGTTTTGGATTGCCTCCATTCCAGCCTTTATAGCTTTTGTTCTGTTGGCTGTTTACATTAAAGAGCCCAAAACTCATGTCGATAATGATGGTAAAATCGTTAAACTAAAGAAAACGCGGCGTCCTATCCGAATGGCAGATTTGCTGTCGTTAGGACGAAACTATTGGACATTAATGGTGATCGTTTTAATCTTTATGTCAGCGCGATTTAGTGAAACATTAATGGTTTTGTATTCCCATAATAATTTTGGCTTAGATAAAACTTATGCTCCTTTAATCATGAGCCTTTATAATTTAACTTATAGTTTTTCATCTTATCCCAGCGGCGTCTTAGCTGATAAGTATGGTCGTAAGGCGGTCATGGTTTTTGGAACGGTTGCTTTAGTTCTAGCAGACCTTTTTATGTATGCAGCTTCTGATTTAGTCACTTTCTTTATTGGGGTATTTATCTGGGGAATTCAGTTGGGTATTGTGCACAATATGTTTGTGTCTTTAATTACTGATTACGTTCATGAAGATGTCCGGGGTACTGCAATAGGGACCTATTATTTGATTGCCGCGATAGGCTCCTTTGCGGCTGGTGCTGGCGGTGGATTTGTCTCGCATCATTTTGGTATTCAGACCATCTTCTGTGGAAGCCTGATTGTGGGACTGATAGCCCTTGGCGCGATGATGGTGTTATTGCCCTGGGGTAAAAAATCTGTGGTAATTTCGGCTAAAACCCAGTAGAACTTATTATAAGTTTGGAATAATAATGACTTATATCGTGGAGAGAGAGTATGACTGCCCCACTCATGCCGAAAGCAACGGCTATTTGGCTTGTTGAAAATACGGCACTGACCTTTGATCAAATTGCAGATTTCTGTGAATTGCATATTTTGGAAATCCAAGCAATTGCTGATGGTGAATCTGGAACCAATATGATTGGCTTAAATCCGATCACCAGTGGTCAGTTGTCTGAGGAAGAGATTAAACGTTGCGAAAATGATGGCGAGGCACGCCTAAAGCTGAACCCAATCGTTACAGCTGACAGTGTGTTGGGAAAGAAAACGCGGAAGTATACGCCAGTTTCTAAACGTCAAGATCGCCCTGATGCCATTGCATGGTTGGTGAAATTCCATCCAGAATTGCCTGATGTTGTCATTGCCAGATTATTAGGGACAACAAAAAATATGATTAATTCTGTTCGGTCAAAAAGCCACTGGAATAGTCAGAATATTAAACCACGTAGTCCTGTTCATTTAGGATTATGCCGACAAGTGGAATTAGATGCAGCGATTGCAGCAGCCCTTAAGGATGCCAAGACAGAGACTTCTGTTTTTGTAGCAGAGCCTCATGAGGAAGATAATAAATTTTAGATTGTGCTTTCTTTGGTCGTATATTTGGTTTCTTAGAGCAAAGCTGAATTAGGTTTAATTCAGCTTATGTTTCTAAATTTAATAATATAAAAATTGTGTTAATAAAAATAATCTCTAAAAGACCTATGGAACACCTGGCTTTGTCCAGCAATTTTGAAACCTTTGGTTTCTCAATATAAACTGCATAGTATAAGGAATAATAATGACTATTCTCACTCCTAAGTTCATGTCTGGTAAAGAAGTTTTCCCTTTGGTTGAAGGTGGAAAAGGAATTGCTGTTTCGACTGGTCAAAGTGCCGGTGCTTGGGCAGCGGCAGGCGGGGTAGGGACATTTTCAGCTGTTAATGCTGATGCCTATGATGCAGAAGGAAATTTTATTCCCGTTGTTTATAACGGACGTACCCGACGTGAACGGCATCATGAATTAATTTCCTATGCAATTAAAGGGGGAATTTCGCAAGCAAAAGTAGCTCATGAAATGTCCAATGGTAATGGACGTATCCATATGAATGTTTTGTGGGAAATGGGGGCGGTTGAACCTATTTTGCATGGAATTTTATCCCAAGTAAAAGGATTAGTGCATGGGGTTACTTGTGGGGCTGGTATGCCCTATAAATTAGCTGAAATTTGCAGTCATTATAATGTGTTTTATTATCCGATTGTGTCATCGGCTCGTGCCTTTTCTATTCTATGGAAGCGGGCTTATAGCCGTTTTACAGAATACCTTGGTGGTATTGTGTATGAAGATCCCTGGTTAGCCGGTGGTCATAATGGTTTATCAAATGTTGAAGATCCAAAAGTTCCGCAGCCACCCTATCAACGGGTAAAAGACTTGCGGAAAGCAATGACGGAAGTTGGTCTAGCTGCAACCCCTATCATTATGGCAGGAGGCGTGTGGTGGCTTAGTGAATGGCAGAATTGGATAGATAATCCAGAAATTGGTCCTATTGCTTTTCAATTTGGCACGCGTCCTCTTTTGACGCAAGAGAGTACAATTTCACCACAGTGGAAGCAAAAATTGATGACCTTAAAGGAAGGCGATATTTATTTGAATAAATTTAGCCCGACAGGATTCTATTCTTCTGCTGTTGAAAATAGCTTCTTGCGTGATTTAAAGGCACGCTCTGAGCGTCAAATTCCATTTACCACTGATGCGGTCGGAGATCATACAGAGGAATTGCCCATCGGGGCACGGGGACGGTTGGTTTATGTGACTTCTCATGATAAAGAGAATGCATTGACATGGATAGCACAAGGTTTTAATCAAGCCATGCGAACCCCAGATTCAACGTTGGTGTTTGTTACCCCTGAATCTGAACAAACCATTCTTAAGGATCAAATCGATTGTATGGGCTGTTTATCATCATGTAATTTTAGCAATTGGGCTCAGAATGAAGCGGGCACCAATGGTCGTAAAGCAGATCCGCGATCTTTTTGCATACAAAAGACGCTGCAGTCCGTGAGTCATGGGGGCGACCCTGAGCATGAACTGTTGTTCTCAGGGCACCAAGCCTATCGATTTAAAACGGATCCATTTTATGCGGAGGGGTTTATTCCAACCGTTAAACAGTTGGTGGCTCGTATCCTAACAGGATATTAAATAGTGGCGATTGCATGCTTTTCACCTGAAGTATTACATCAGGCCTGTGCGTTGTTAACGGCAGGGGGGGTAGTCGCTATTCCTACTGAAACTGTTTATGGCTTAGCAGCCGATGCGACGAATGATAAAGCTGTAGCTAAGATTTATGCTGTTAAGCAGCGGCCTGAATTTAACCCGCTGATTATTCATTGTCATAGTGCGCAACAAGCAAAACAGTATGTTGAGTTTGATAGTCGGGCAGAAAAATTAGCGGACATTTTTTGGCCGGGTCCCATTACTTTTGTTTTGAAAAGGCGATCTGATTCTCCGCTTTCCCTTTTAGCCAGTAGTGGATTGGACACATTGGCTATCCGTATTCCAGCCCATCCTGTGGCACAGGCTTTAATTAAGGCTTATTCTAAGCCATTGGCAGCCCCGAGTGCTAATTTGTCGCAAACAATTTCTCCCACCTCCGCCATTGATGTTCACGCATCGTTAGGCAACCGTGTCTCTTTAATTATTGATGGGGGCCAAACACGGGTAGGGGTTGAGTCAACCATTATTGATTTAACGGAAGAAAACCCAAAAATTCTAAGGCCAGGCGGCATCGCTGTGGAGCAAATTCAAAGTATAATTGGCTCTGTTGAGGTGGAGAAGGGCAGTAGAATTAAGGCGCCTGGCATGATGGTGCGTCACTATGCGCCCTCAGTGCCCATGCGTTTGAACGTTGCGACACCAGAAAATGGTGAACTATTTCTCGGTTTTGGACACATGGAAAGTGAGTATAATCTGAGTCTGTCAGGGAATCTAGAGGAAGCAGCAGCCAATCTATTTCGCCTAATGCGCTTAATGGATCAGCCCGGAATTAAAGGTATTGCTGTGGCTCCTATTCCTCAGCATGGATTAGGATTAGCTATTAACGATCGGTTGACGCGAGCTGCAACCCGAGAGGGGTAAAATGACATCTATAATTTCTATTCGTGGTGCACGAGAACACAATCTTAAAAACGTTAATGTGGATATTCCACGTGATAAACTTGTTGTTATTACAGGTTTGAGCGGTTCTGGCAAATCATCCTTAGCCTTTGATACTTTGTATGCTGAGGGGCAACGGCGCTATGTGGAAAGTTTATCAGCTTATGCGCGTCAGTTTTTACAATTGATGCAAAAGCCTGATGTCGATTCTATTGAAGGTTTGAGCCCGGCAATTTCAATTGAGCAGAAAACAACATCTAAGAATCCACGCTCTACAGTGGGAACGGTGACGGAGTTATACGATTATCTGCGTCTGTTGTTTGCTCGTATTGGAATTCCATATTCGCCAGCAACAGGTTTGCCCATAGAAGCACAAACTGTAAGTCAAATGGTAGACCGAATTTTGGCCGTGCCTGAAAAGACACGGTTGCTGTTGTTGGCTCCGATTGTTCGGGGCCGTAAAGGGGAGTATAAAAAGGAAATCTTAGAGCTTCGCAAGAAAGGGTTTCAGCGGATTCGCATTGACGGTACCGTTTATGATATTGACGAAACTCCGGATTTGAATAAAAAAGTCAAGCATGACATTGATGTCGTGGTTGATCGTCTAGTGGTTAATCCAGATAGTGCAACTCGATTAGCCGATTCTTTAGAGACGGCCTTAGATCTAAGTGATGGTTTGGTGTACATTGAAAATGCTGATACTCATGAGAGTTTTACCTTATCTTCAAAGTTTGCCTGTCCTGTTTCTGGTTTTACCGTTGATGAGATTGAGCCACGATTGTTCTCCTTTAACTCTCCTCATGGGGCATGTCCTACCTGTGATGGTTTAGGAATTCAGATTAACTTTGATCCGCGCTTAATTGTTCCTGATTCTGCTTTATCCATTCGGGAGGGAGCAATTGCTCCGTGGTCGACCAGTGATAATACTAATAAGCGAGCTGCCCACGTTTATGAATGGTATATGCAAACTCTCTCATCCGTTGTGCATCATTTTGGAGGCGATATTGATGCCCCTTTTGAAACACTCCAATCAACTTTGCAGAATGCTTTGTTACATGGATCAGGGCAAGAAGCCATCTCAATGATTTTTGATGATGGGGTACGTCGTTTTAAAACCTCTAAGCCCTTTGAAGGCGTGATTCCGAATCTTGAACGTCGCTGGAAAGAAACGGAAAGCGATTGGATGCGCGAGGAGTTATCAAAATACCAGACCACCGTTCCCTGTAAATCATGCAAAGGCTATCGTTTGAAGCCAGAGGCTCTATGCGTTAAGATTAATAATAAAACCATAGGTCAAGTTACAGAACTATCCATCGAAGAAGCAGCTGATTGGTTTATGCAGTTATCCTTAACACCAAAGCAACAGGACATCGCCCATCGCATCTTGAAAGAAATTAACAGCCGTTTGCAATTCCTGGTCAATGTAGGATTGGATTATCTGACCTTATCTCGGTCAAGTGGTACCTTGTCGGGCGGTGAAAGTCAGCGTATTCGTTTAGCCTCACAGATTGGTTCGGGGCTCACAGGTGTTTTATATGTATTGGATGAGCCATCGATTGGTTTACACCAACGGGATAATGATAAGCTTTTGGAAACTTTGCGGCATTTGCGGGATATTGGCAATACTGTGGTGGTCGTGGAGCATGATGAAGATGCGATCCGTTTGGCTGACCATGTGATCGATATGGGCCCCCGTGCCGGTGTGCATGGTGGACAAATCATTGCGCAGGGAACACCGCAAGAGATTATGGATAATCCCGATAGCATTACGGGCGCTTATCTGACGCAGCAAAAGAAAATTCCACTCCCAACAGAGCGCCGCAAAGGCCATAAAGGAAAGACATTGTCTTTGAAAGGGGCGCTGGTCAATAATCTTAAAAATGTTAATATTGATATTCCGTTAGGGACTTTTACTTGTATTACGGGTGTGTCGGGTGGGGGTAAATCATCTCTTACCATTGAAACACTTTATAAAGCATTAGCACATAAACTTAACGGTAGCCGCGAGACGGGTGGAGAATATGCTGAACTTAAAGGTGTGGAGCATCTGGATAAAGTCATTGATATTGATCAATCACCTATTGGACGGACACCCCGATCCAATCCTGCTACGTATATTGGATGCTTTACTCCCATCCGTGAATGGTTTGCAGGTCTTCCTGAAAGTAAAGCGCGTGGTTATTTGCCGGGCCGATTTTCTTTCAATGTGAAAGGGGGGCGCTGTGAAGCTTGTCAAGGCGATGGGGTCATTAAAATTGAAATGCACTTTCTTCCAGATGTGTATGTCCAATGTGATCAATGCCACGGCAAACGCTATAACCGAGAAACTTTAGAGGTAACTTTTAAAGGAAAATCGATTGCTGATGTTTTGGATATGACAGTTGAAGAAGCCACAGCTTTCTTTGACGCCCATCCTGCAGTTCGAAACAAACTTGAAACATTACAGCGGGTGGGCCTGGGTTACATCCACGTTGGTCAGCAGGCGACCACTTTATCAGGCGGAGAAGCTCAGCGCGTTAAATTAGCGAAAGAGCTTTCAAAACGGGCCACGGGTAAGACCATTTATATTCTTGATGAACCGACAACCGGCTTACATTTTGATGATATTGCTAAACTTCTTGAAGTTTTGCATGCTTTGGTGGATCAAGGTAATACAGTGATTGTGATTGAGCATAATCTGGAGGTCATTAAAACGGCTGACTATATCATTGATATGGGGCCGGAAGGTGGTCATAAAGGTGGTGAAGTTGTTGCCGAAGGAACGCCCGAAGAAATCGTCAAGGTTAAGGCAAGCTATACGGGTAAGTATCTGAAAGAGTATTTAAGATAAATATTTACACTTTTTAGCAGGGGCTTGCCATCTTAAAGAACCAACCAGTACAATTAATCATTAATTTGCATTAAGAGGTATTGGATATGCGGTCTTTAATTACCTATCTTTTCACGACAACTCTTTTGTTCACACCAGTTTTTGCTGATAATAAAACCTATGATAAATCCAAGCATCATATTTTTTATCCAACTCCTGCTAAGGAACTGAGAGAATTAACAACAGATCGACCTGATAAGACAGAGGGGCCGTTTACGGTGGATGCTGGTCATTATCAGATAGAATTTGATATGGCAACTTATACATATGATCGTAATAAACAGGATAAGACACGTACTTATGCCTATACTATTTTTGCCCCCAATTTCCGAGTTGGGTTATATGATAATTTGGAACTCAATCTTATCATGACCAGTTTTAATTCAGTGAAAACTAAAGAGATTGAAGCCGGACATACCAGTCGTAATCAAGGTTTTGATGATATACTGCTGCGCTTTAAGTATAATTTTTGGGGTAATGAGGGCAAGGATAGAACAGCCTTTGGTGTAATTCCTTTTGTTAAACTACCGACAAACCATAATCATTTAGGCAATAAGTCTTACGATGGTGGGGTTATTCTGCCCTTGGATATTAAAATAACCGATAAGCTTGGCCTTGGTGTGATGACAGAAGTTGATTATCAAAAGGGAGAGAGTGTCAAGCGGCATGTCTTTAATTTTGTTAATTCTGCCTCTCTGAGCTATGACTTTACTGACAAAGCGTCGGGTTTTGTGGAGATCTTTACTGAAAAGTCTCGTGAGCGTGGCTCAAAATGGGATGTAACTCTTGATTTTGGTATGACCTATGGGGTTACTGATAATGTGCAGCTTGATGCAGGTGCCTATGTTGGATTGTCAAAACAAGCTGACAACATCACACCATTTATGGGAATGACATGCCGGTTCTAAAAGAGAAATGCCATTGTTGAGATGGCATTTCAAAAGTATCTAAAAGTTACAGCTAATGTTATTTTAAACTAGTTTGCGTGCAATACTTCTTCAGTGCCAGAATTAAGATCCTCTCTAAAAACGTCAAGATCAGAATTAACTTCAGCATTCTGTAGTAAGTCAATATAGCTTCTTACTGTTTGCTCAATTCCATCAAGAGTATTATGTAAGTCACCCTTATTATGACCAAAGTGAGTTTGAGCAGCCTCTACCCAATTCTCTTTGATTTCAATCAAGAGATTTTCAAGTTTCCTTGAGCTTACATTCGGATATAATTCCCCGCTAATAACTAATAATTTAAGGGGGTGATCTTCTGCTAAACTTTCGATATAATTTGTTAATACGTTGTTAAATCTCAGAGAAAATTGCTTTGCATCTATCTGAGGGACTAAACTATCTCCATGCTGGATATAAACCCCATCAATATTTATTCCATCAATATAACCTTGTAAGGGGCGAAGAAGTCTTGCGAGTATGGCTTGATCACAGACTGTGTAGCCATTATCCTCTACTATTTCAGCTAAACCAGTTTTGAGTAGCTCTAGTTTCATATTGGTTTGGTCTATATCAACATCTTAATAGTACCGCTAATTGCGCTGTATTGGTTGATAGCCGTCCAAACCATTCCTAAAACATAGTCCCCTGCAACATTTTTTTTATTAATCTGATATAATAAGCGCGTATTCTCTCTTATTTCATTAAATCCCCTAATTGCATCATCAATATAAAATTGACCTGTTCGATAATTTATTGTGTTTACAGTACGCACTATCGGAAGATTATCATATTGAAGAGAATCGTCTTTTAAAGAATTTAACCATGCAGCAATTTGTTGATTAGTTTGCTGGGTATCAATAGAAATATCCTCTAAAATAGCATTCAACTGCTCAAGCGATTGCTGACACATTTCTTGGCGGTTAGTGGTATTAACACCATAAAGATTATGGAAGCCTTGCTTATCCATTGCAGAGACGTTGGCAATCCATAAGGAGACACCAAGTAAGATAGAGTTTAATATTTTTTGAGTCGTCATAAATTTACCTTCCTTTAAATAAAATTTCTTATAATAAAACCCACTCTTTACTCTTAAAGTCTTTCAATTAATCTAATAATATCAAAACCTATCTTGATATAAGTAATTCGCCGAAAATAAATCAACCCTTATTAAGTTTAACTGCTTTAATTATTATGAGAGGCTATTAGATTCTTTGTTAATGTATTACTCTTCTGGCTATTGGCTCTAATGGAATTAGGGCGTTAGGTTAATAGGCTTTATTATAAAAAACTCTCTTTATGTAGGAAATGTAAGTAAAGCTTTTATTATTTAACGCTGGTAATAAAGTAATTCACATCTAAGTCGCGCGATAGACTCCAGGACCAACTCAGGGGATTAAAGGACATCCCAGTAATGTCATGAATCATAAGGTTAGACTCGCGAATATATGTGCCAAGTTCACTGGGACTTAAAAATTTTTTCCACTCATGGGTGCCAACCGGCAACCAGCGCATTACATATTCTGCACCAACAATGGCGATGGCATAAGATTTAAGGGTGCGGTTGATGGTGGAGAAAATAACGAGTCCGCCGGGTTTCACCAATTGTTGACAAGTTTTAATAAATCCACTGACATCGGCGACATGCTCAACGATTTCTAAGGCTAAAATGGCATCGTATTGTTGCTGTGTTGCTGCCAGCTCCTCTGCCGTGGTGCAGCTATACTGGATGTTGAGATTCATTAAGGCAGCATGAGCTTTAGCCACTTCAATGGTTTTTTCACTGGCATCAATTCCGGTGACTCTGGCTCCTAGACGCGTCAATGGTTCTGCAATTAGCCCGCCGCCACATCCAATATCAAGGATGGATAGTCCTTGAAAATCCAAAGATTTATCCGTATTTTTGAAATAGTGGTGGCGAAGCTGTTTGGTAATATAGTCAAGCCGGGTAGGATTAAGATGATGGAGAGGCTTAAAAGCACCATTTTCATCCCACCATTGGGTGCTGATTTTTGAAAACCGAATAATTTCTTCCGGATCAAGTGTGTTTATTTTAAAATCTGACATATTTGCATGTATTACCCAGGATCGTGTATAGAATGCAGTATGGCATAATCATTAATAAGATTAAAGAGAGTCCCTGGTGTTGCGTATCGTTATGAAATTTGGTGGCACATCTGTTGCTGATATAGGACGATTAGAACATGTCGCCTTAAAGGTGCGTCGGCAAGTAGAGGCAGGCGATCAAGTAGCCGTGGTTGTTTCAGCCATGGCTGGTGTAACCAATCAGCTCGTAGGATATGCCAAAGCCCTAGGGGGCAGTGAATCATTGCCCGAATATGATGCGGTCGTGTCCACGGGTGAGCAAATTACGACGGCCTTGTTAGCCTTAGCCTTACAACAAATAGGTGTTCCAGCCCAATCGTTTATGGGATGGCAAATCCCCATCAGGACGGATAACTGCCATGGTCGGGCGACTATCCAATCAATTGAAGCTAAACCTTTTGAATCTTGCTGGGAAAAGGGAATTGTCCCTATTGTTGCAGGATTTCAAGGTATAAATTCACACCGTCGAATTACGACGCTAGGCCGGGGCGGATCTGATACAACGGCAGTGGCTGTTGCTGCCGCCGTTAAAGCGGATCGCTGTGACATTTATACGGATGTGGAGGGTGTTTATACGGCGGATCCTCGGCTGGTCCCCTTGGCGCGGAAGTTGGATGAAATATCATATGCAGAAATGTTAGAATTAGCCGCTCAAGGAGCGAAGGTCTTGCATCCTCGATCCGTCGGCACGGCGATGATCTCAGAGGTGGCGGTCCAAGTTCTGTCTAGTTTTGATGATAAACCGGGAACGATGGTTACAAGCTCGGCTCAGTTGACAGAGGTGGGGATTAGTGGCATTACCCATAGCACAGGGTGGCTTAAGCTAACTGTAGATCTAGGGGATACTCTCTCAACCAATATTAAAAAAATGAGATCCCTTTTAGGGCAGGCTAATATTTCCCATGAAATGATGGTTATGAATCTGAGCAAAGGGGGCAGTATTGACTTATTTATTCCCCATGGACATTTGACCTGGCTGCTGACGGTTTTAGAGGATCATAAAATTGCCCTGGAATCCCAAATTTCCGTTACGCCAGATCTGGCTAAGGTAACATTGGTGGGGCGGGGATTGATTGCGGAAAATGGATATAGTCAAAAGCTGTTGCAGGCTATGAAAAACCTTGACTTTTCAACTCATCTTGCTACGCTGACAACACAAAAGTTTAGTATCGGGGTTCATGAAGCTAAAGCTTGTGACCTGGTGCGTTATTTACATTATTATTTTAATCTGGATCAAATCAATGACAACTCTCCAAAAATTATGGCAGCGCGGCTGTGACTTTTTAGGGACAGAAGCTGCGATCCTTGGTGGCGCAATGAGCTGGGTTTCGGAACGCCATCTGGTCTCTGCAATTTCTAATGCTGGTGGCTTTGGTGTCATTGCCTGTGGGGCAATGCCTGTTAACCTTTTGGATCAGGAAATCAAGGCGACTCAGTCCTTAACATCCAAACCTTTTGGCGTGAACCTTATTACGATGCATCCACAATTGATGCAATTGATTGATGTGTGTGTTGACAATAAAATCAGTCACATTGTTTTAGCGGGTGGATTACCCCCGGCCGATGCTATTGCTAAAATTAAGGTGGCTCATATTAAGCTGATGTGCTTTGCTCCAACCTTGACCTTGGCTAAAAAATTGGTGCGATTAGGGGTGGATGCGCTCGTTATTGAAGGCAGTGAAGCGGGTGGCCATATTGGTCCAGTTTCTACCAGTGTTTTGGCCCAAGAGATTCTTCCTCATATTACCGAGGTACCTATATTTGTAGCCGGCGGTATTGGGCGGGGGGAGACAATCGCTAATTATTTATTGATGGGAGCCTCAGGCGTTCAGTTGGGAACACGGTTTGTGTGTGCCGCAGAATGTCAAGCTCATCCTGCATTTAAAAAAGCCTTTATGCGGGCCAGTGCTCGGGATGCTGTGGCTTCGGTTCAGCTTGATGCGCGTTTACCTGTTATTCCAGTACGCGCTTTACAGAATGCGGCCTCTCTTAAGTTTGCAGAATTTCAACGCGATATGATTACTCAGCTGGATCAAGGGAATATTGAGCTTAAAGATGCTCAGCTTCAAGTCGAGCATTTCTGGGGCGGTGCTCTACGCCGTGCTGTTATTGACGGTGATGTGGAGAATGGATCTGTTATGGCAGGCCAAAGTGTTGGGATGGTAAAAGAAGAGCAATCCACGCAAATTATTCTGAATGAATTGGTAACTCAAGCTTCTACCTTCTTGTTGCGCAATTGATTTGCTGATAATTTAGGATAACTTTATAGGTACACGGTGCTTATACTTTAAGAAAGGAATCCCATGAAAAAAGTTTTGTTATCAGCGGTTGCGGTTTGTGCTGTGGTGGCAGCTGGCGGCTATTATCTCGCGGTTGAAAAATTTGCAACTGAGGCTGAATATTTTAAAGAATCTTTGGCAACCTCAGATATGTTTAAAACTAAGGCTATCAGCATTGATAAGTATAAATTCCAGATTGTCTTAGATGGGCTGTCCTTTAATTTGGTAAAACCTGTCACGGTACCGCCATTAGATGAGTTGTCGTCTGAGAGAAAGGTTGGAGGAATTCAAGTCGAGGTCAATACACCTATTAAATTACAGTATATGCCTATATTTAATAAATTAAAGCTGTTAACTCCCGTCAACCATTATGAGGTTACGGCCTTAATTATTGGCAAAACTCTAGCGTTAGAGGTGGAGGGCGATACAGGCGCCACAGTTTTCAATTTATCTCATATTCCAAGCTTAAAAGATAAAAGATTATCTGATTTCATGGTCGAATATGTGGATAAAATTTCTACTTCTACAGGGCATTATACCTTGAAGAACAAGGAGACAGGACATCTTTTAGGATCAGTCGATCAATCTCATAGCCTCTTTATAAATGAAAAATCTACGGCTGGTAAAAAGGTTGCCTACGATTATGATTTAAAAGGCGTTATTATAGAGGCGAGTGAGATTTTTAAGCTTATTCAACCTTTAATGCTTGAAAAGTCTGCTCCTCTTAATCTTAATAATTTTTATAGTCCTATACCAGGTTTTACAGATGCTAAACGGGATATGAAAGGGCAGATGTCTCTTGATGGCAATATAAGCCAAATTATTACAGACTTTAGAGCAATATTCGCTCAGCAGGGACAGACAGTAGATTTGTTTAAGTCCTTAATGGGATCGACATCTGAAGTTACCTCAGAAGATTTAATGCTGGGGTCTAAGTTAAATACTGAGTTTAAACTCAAACTTCCTAAAGAAGGGGAGGAGGCTAATTCTGAGCTTAAATATCGCCTCACCGGTGAAGTTAGTTCTCAATTGCAAGCTGTTTTTCCCAAAGTAATTTTTCAACGGGTCAAAGCTCTGATACCTAACCTTGATGTCACAGAAGAGACATTCAATGCTCTTACACCTAATTTAACGGCATTAGGCAAAACCACTTTTGATTTAGAGGCTAGTGGCAATTTGGATAAAAAATTAGGGACGGCAAATTTAGAAGTGTCAACCTCAGATTACGGCGTCTATACCAAAGCTAACCTTGGCCAGGATAATATGGTTATTAATGTTAAGGTGAAGAATTATGATGCTTTGTTGGGTGAATTACAAGCCTATCTCCATAAGCTTGTAGACCATCCGGAGTTAACTAATAAGCTTACGCCAGAACAGAAAGCCCATATTCCGAGCTATGCTGACCTTGTTAAGACGACGCTTAAGAGCATGGGGAAGGAAGAGGTTATTGACGGTAAACCCTCAATTGTTATCGAACAAACAATTCCAACAGCCTTCTTAGCTGTTATGGCAGCTGGTCTGCCGGCTTCGAGAGCATCAGGAGAATAAATTCTTGTGATTTGTTAAAAAGCCGGTCTTTTGATCGGCTTTTTTCATATCAGAACCTTGCAAATTACCTGATAAAGTTTTACAAAAAATATATAGTAATAAATAGAGATAATTTTTATGAAAATCTTGAAAGAGCTGTTGCTAGCGACGGTGCTTATATGTCCTGTGTTTGCGGAAAGTCAATCTGATTCTATTGAGGTTGACGAAGAGACTGAAATGAGCGAAGTTAATGATCCTTTAGAGCCTTTTAACAGGGGGGTGTATGCTGTTAACAGCGTCATTGATGGTTTGGTGATGAAGCCCTTAGCCATTACTTGGCGATTGGTGTTGCCTCAGCCTGTGCGCGATGGGGCTGGTCATGTGTTGACTAATCTTAAGTCTCCTATAACAGCCGCTAATCATTTACTGCAAGGCGAACCCAAGCAGGCGGCAACGGCGGTCGGTCGTTTCTTCATTAATACCACCGTTGGCATCTTAGGAATATTTGATGCTGCGGCTGACTTAGGGTTGCCCGGAGAGGAAACAACCTTTAATGAAACGTTGGCTGTATGGGGTGTTAACACTGGGCCTTACTTAATTGTTCCTATCATTGGGCCCTCAAGTGTCCGTCATGTTGTCGGAATGGGCGGGGATTACTTCCTGCAACCTTATAACTATTACTTTAATGGCGATCATGATCATGGTGATTCATGGGTTCCAACGGCTATAGCGGGTGTTGATGCGATTCACCACCGTAACCTCGTTCTAGAATCTGTCGATGATGTGGTGGATAACGCCGCCGATCCTTATGCAACGTTCCGTAGCGCCTACTTCCAATATCAGTCTCATCGTCTAAAAAAGCTAAAAGAACTAAAAGAACGGCGTTCGTCAGAGTAATAAAAGTTAGAAAGCCAGGCTTAAAATAGCCTGGTTTTTTTAGAGGGAATCACCAAAACCAAACTCTAACTATTACGGCCTTAGAAGAAGACAAATCTTGTAGAATGAAGATGGTTTACTTGGTAAGAAAAATTCTGCACAAAAATAACTTTTCCCTTGAAAAATTGTAGCCCTATACTAAATTCTATAAAGGTCTTGATAAGATTTTACTTTTAGTGAGTTGTGTAAAATCATTAATCGATGAAGTGTGTAATATTAATGTGAGTGAATAAAATGAAGTCAGTTCCAAAAAAAATAGTGTTCCTTGGTATGTTCTCTACTCTGTTGGTCGGGTGTACAACGCCAGAAGATGAATTGGCTCGTTATCGGCAAGTCTGTCTGAATTATGGGTTTGAATATGGAAGTGATGCTTTTGCGAAGTGTATATTAGAACAAGAGCGCATGGATCGAAAAGATCAGCGCCGTCAGGAGAATTTACGCCAAAAGCGTCCGCTAGAAGCAAGTTCTTCTTATTCATATGATACTTTACCAACCTATGGCTCTACTCTTTCTCGCGCCTCTCATAGTTATCGAGAAGATGCTTTATTTCATCGGCGCCAGAAGTTAAATGATACTATGGTGGCGCAGCGTGAAGCGCGCTCCAGAGAACAAGCTAGACGGGCAGAACAGATCAGAAAAGACGAAGAGTTAGCACGCAAGCTCCAGGCTGAAGAATATAAGAAAGCAGAGCAAATTAGGAAAGATGAAGAGTTGGCACGTAAGCTCCAAGCAGAGGAAAATGCTAAAGCTGGGATCCGATAAGCCCTGATCTATCAACTGAGAACCGTCGCTTAGAAAACCTAATTCTGAGCGGTGGTATCTATTCTAAAGGGGCATACTTTTCATTTAAAAATGGGTGACAGATTTATTCTTACAAGCTTAATCTTTATGTGCTATTTAAAGGATAATAAGTCTCACCATTCTCAAGGGTTTTCCTTGGCTGGGGGTGAAAATCTCCTGAGTCAAGGAGCTATAATTTATCACCATATCTTAACAGATACATCTTACCTGTATAGAAGTAACGTTAGGACAATATTATAACCTTATCTTAAAATGGCAGCCCATGAGTTACTAAAGATTTTAGCTGCTCTAATATAAAGCGACTAAGATGCTCTTGCTACGAATTTCGTGGGCTAAACTGACCCCTTTGAGCCTTATTTTTAATGATCAAAGGGAGTCGATACCTTTAGAAATCGCGTTGAAGCCGTTCCCGTCGTTCATGACGTTCCTGAGCCTCAAGGGATAGGGTGGCAATGGGACGTGCTTCTAAACGTCTCACGCTAATAGGATCCCCTGTCTCTTCGCAATAGCCATAGCTTCCATCTTCAATACGGCGTAAGGCTTCTTCGATCTTATTGATCAGTTTGCGTTCACGATCGCGAGCCCTCAATTCAATGGCCCTATCAGCTTCATTGGCCGCAGAATCGACAATGTCAGCCTCAGTAACAGCTTCGGTCTGCAAGGTATTGATTGTTTCTGAGGACTCTTTTAAAAGCTGCTCACGCCATGACAACAATCGTTGTCTGAAGTATTCGCGTTGCGTTGAATTCATGAAATCTTCATCATCGCTGGGACGATAGTTTCGGGAAAGGGTTTTATTCATGTCATGCTCCATACAAACAAAGCAGTATCTGTAATATCCAGGTTGCATAAAATTTTACTAATTGTCTACATATTTATTTTAATAAAAGATAAAATGCAATTTTTTTTCTTATTTTCTTATTTTCTTATTTCAATGCTGGCATCTGTTTGATATGACAAGTTAAGGAGATAATAAAATTTCTTGATCAATTCTTAAAAATCAATATTTTGTAAGATATTTATACAGGTTAGCTTTACTCCTCAGCTGGGGCCTTGGTTACACTAGCTTATTAGCTTACTTACCAAGGTTGGATATAGCGATTTGATAATGGAGATGCTTGCCTTTTTGACGATAAGTGCTTATAAAAAACATAGAAAATATAGAAGGGATGAGAAGGCAATGACAAATAACCCAGATCAAGAGAAGAATCACGATAACACAGTTGAGACGCCTGTAGAGGATGTCGTTGATATTTCAACCCAAGCAAAAGAAACAGAGGATCTTCAAAGTCAATTGGATAAAATGAAAGATCAATGGTTGAGAGCTGTTGCGGAATTAGACAATACGCGTAAAAGAGCTCAAAAAGACCGAGAAGATGCCTTAAAGTATGCGGCAACCAACTTTTCGCGAGATATTTTAGGAGTTTATGATAGTCTTGCCCGCGCAGCCGATATGATTGCCACGGTTGATCAAACTTCCGACGAAAATAAAGGATTTATCGAAGGGGTGAATCTAACACTTGCTGAATTGAATAATATATTTGCTCGCCATGGTATTCAAAGAGTCGATCCTATCAATCAACCTTTTGATCCTAATTTCCATCAAGCGATGTTTGAAGTTCCAACGAATGATGTAGCGGCCGGAACAGTGGTGCAAGTCATGCAAATAGGCTTTACCCTTCATGACCGCTTGTTGCGGCCAGCCCTTGTCGGGGTTTCTAAGAAAGCGGACTAATCGAGTTTTTTATCATAACCTCGGCTTGCTGAGCTTTCGATCTTTTCATTTTTGTTCTTCCTTTCAAAAAGATAAGGAGGAGTTTAAAAAGGACGGTAAGGGGAGGTAGAGAAATTTTGAGTCATTTGCTCAGACAGATAATTCAAAATTTTTTTCTTTTTAGAGGGAGTAAAAACCTAATTCTTAGTGCAATAACTTGACAAATTCTAACGTCTCTCCTATATTGTTAGCAGAGTAAGGCCATGGCTGCTAATTTTATCAGTCATTGCAAAACAAGTTTTAAATGGAGAGTCAAAATGGCAAAAGTGATAGGGATTGACCTTGGAACGACAAACTCTTGCGTTGCTGTCATGGATGGCGCGAAGCCAAGGATTATTGAAAATACAGAAGGAACACGGACCACACCGTCGATGGTGGCCTTTTCTTCAAATGGGGAACGGTTAGTCGGCCAATCTGCAAAACGTCAAGCCGTTACTAATCCAGATAATACTTTGTTTGCAATCAAGCGTTTAATTGGGCGTCGTTTTGAAGATCCGATGACTCAAAAAGATATTGGTCTTGTTCCTTACAAGATTATTAAGGCTGATAATGGTGATGCATGGGTCGAAGCTCATGAAGAAAAGATGAGCCCCAGTCAAATCAGTGCCATGATCCTTAAGAAGATGAAAGAAACTGCTGAGGCTTATTTGGGTGAGCCTGTCACGCAAGCTGTTATTACCGTTCCTGCTTATTTTAATGACTCTCAACGTCAGGCAACAAAGGATGCTGGACAAATTGCGGGCCTAGAGGTGTTGCGTATTATTAACGAGCCAACAGCGGCTGCTCTGGCCTATGGGCTTGAGAAGAAGGAATCAGGTACCATTGTGGTTTATGACCTCGGTGGTGGTACGTTTGACGTTTCTGTTCTGGAAATTGGGGATGGCGTTTTTGAAGTTAAATCTACCAATGGTGACACCTTCTTGGGGGGTGAAGACTTCGATAGCCGTATTATTGAATATTTAGCCGATGAGTTTAAGAAAGAAACAGGAATTGACTTGCGTAACGATAATTTGGCCTTACAACGCTTGAAAGAAGCAGCTGAAAAGGCCAAGATTGAATTATCATCTGCCACTCAGACTGATGTCAATTTGCCGTTTATTACAGCTGATGCGTCGGGGCCAAAACACTTAAATATTAAACTGACACGGGCAAAATTGGAATCGTTAGTTGACGAGCTAATTCAACGCACCATCAACCCCTGTAAAGCCGCTCTAAAAGATGCTGGTTTGCAAGCAAGTGATATTGATGAGGTCATTCTTGTCGGGGGTATGACCCGGATGCCAAAAATTATTGAAACCGTTAAGAATCTCTTTGGCAAAGAACCTCATCGTGGCGTTAACCCTGATGAAGTTGTGGCAGCGGGTGCCGCCATCCAAGGGGCTGTACTTAAGGGGGACGTTAAGGATGTTCTATTGCTTGACGTTACACCGTTGTCCTTGGGTATTGAGACCTTGGGCGGCGTATTCACCCGCTTGATCGATCGCAATACAACCATTCCAACCCGTAAGAGCCAGGTTTTCTCAACAGCTGATGACAATCAAACAGCCGTGACAATCCGGGTATTCCAAGGGGAACGAGAGATGGCTGCTGATAACAAGTTATTAGGGCAATTTGACTTGGTTGGTATTCCCTCTGCACCTCGAGGCGTGCCTCAAATTGAAGTGACCTTTGACATTGATGCCAATGGTATTGTTAATGTATCGGCCAAAGATAAGGCAACTAATAAGGAACAACAGATTCGTATTCAAGCCTCAGGCGGGTTAAGTGACGATGAAATTCAACGCATGGTTAAGGAAGCAGAAGTGAATGCTGAAGCTGACAAGAACCGTCGGGAAGTTGTTGACGCAAAAAATCATGCTGAAGGAATGGTTCATACAACAGAAAAAACTTTGTCCGAGCATGGGGATAAAATTTCACCTGAGGATAAAGCTGCCATTGAAAAAGATCTTGAAGCATTAAAACAAGCTTTGACAAGTGATAATGCAGAAGATATTAAGGCAAAAACTAATACATTAATGCAATCATCCATGAAATTGGGTGAAGCGATGTATAAAGCCCAACAAGCAGAAGGGGGCGCAGCTGGCGCTTCAGAAACTGCCGCTACTACTGATGATCAAGGCACAGTTGTTGACGCAGACTACGAGGACGTGCATGATGAGTCAAAGAAAAAATCTTAAGCTAAAAGAAATTAGGCTGTGATTTTTGGTAAGGAAGTGCTGTTTTTAGACGCTTCCTTATCTTTGTATTTAGAAACATAGAATTTGTTAGCGCAAGAATAACGGAACAATAAATGTCTAAACGCGATTTATATGAAGTTTTAGGGGTTAAAAAAATGGCCTCTGGAGATGATATAAAGAAAGCTTATCGTAAGCTGGCTATGAAGCATCATCCTGATAAAAATCCTGGCGATAAAGCGGCAGAAGAAAAATTTCGTGAAGCAACCGATGCATACGATATTTTAAAGGATGAACAGAAACGCGCCGCTTATGATCGCTTTGGACATAACGCTTTTGAGCAAGGAATGGGTGGACGGTCAAATGGTGGCGGGGGAGCTGGTTTTGGCGGCTTTGATTTTACGTCATCGTTTGCGGATATTTTTGATGAAATGTTTGGGGACGGTATGGGCCGGCGCCAAGCTGAAGCCAATCTGCGCGGTGCTGATATTCGCTATGACCTTGAAATAACCCTTGAAGAAGCGTTTCAGGGTACCACCGCCAAGATTCGTTATTTAGTTGCCGCACAGTGTGAGGGATGTAAGGGAAGCGGGTCTGAGGACGGTTCGATGCCCGTAAAGTGTAAATCATGTCACGGACATGGCCGGGTTCGAGCTCAACAAGGATTCTTTACTGTTGAGCGGACCTGTCCCGTTTGTCACGGAGCTGGTGAGTCTATCGAAAAACCTTGTAAAACATGTAATGGCAGCGGACGGCAACGGCGTGAGAAAGTTATTGATGTTAAAATTCCCGCCGGTGTGGATGATGGCACCCGTATTAGAGTTTCGGGGGCGGGAGAATCAGGCTTACGCGGGGCGACAGCCGGTGATCTCTATGTCTTTGTGAGTATTCGTCGTCATAAATTCTTTAAGCGTCAAGGCAGTGACATCTTCTGTCGAATTCCCATTCCCATGACCACAGCGGCGTTGGGGGGTGAAATCGATGTCCCGACCATTGATGGCGGTAAAGCAAAAATGAAGATCCCACCGGGTACTCAAAGCGGTCATCAATTCCGTTTGAAATCCAAAGGAATGAGCACGATGCGTTCTGATCATCGTGGTGATATGTATGTCGAAGCTGCGGTAGAAACGCCACAAAATTTGAGCAAGAAACAACGAGAGTTGCTGGAAGAATTTGTGAACATTTCAACGCATGAATCTAATAGCCCTGAATCAACTGGATTTTTCCAGAAGGTAAAAGACTTGTGGAGTGGTAAATAATGTCTGTTAAGACGGACCTCTATCTTTTTGGAGTAACCGGCCGGATGGGCATTGAGATCAGTACCCTCTTGCATGGGCATCCTACCGCTACTTTAATAGGAGGGACGTCGTCAAAGGGATCCTATGGAGATATATCGGCAGCAGATGTCCTCATAGATTTTTCTGTAATAGGGGCCATCCCTACCATTCTTCACCTGGCTACATCCATGGAAAAACCCTTGATTATTGGGACGACTGGGTTGACGAAGGAGCATGTGAAAGAGATAGAGCAGGCTTCAACGTCCATTCCAATCCTACAAGCATCCAATACCAGTTTTGGTGTTGCCGTGGCGGCGCGATTAGCGCAGTTAGCGGCGCAGCTTCTCGATGAAACTTATGATGTGGAAATTGTCGAGGCCCATCATCGTAATAAGTTGGATGCTCCCTCAGGTACGTCTGTGTCTCTAGGCAAGGCTGTCGCTAAAGGACGTGGACGTACGTTGGATGCTTTAATGGCAGATATGGACCGTTCTGGTCGACGGCAAGAAGGCCAAATCGGATTTTCTGTGCAGCGTGGGGGTGGGGTCGTGGGTGACCATATCATTCGTTTTATGGGCGATGATGAAATTGTGGAAGTGGCTCATAGAGGATTATCACGTCGCCTCTTCGCTCGGGGTGCGGTTAAGGCCGCTCTTTGGCTTAAGGAGCAGCCGGCTGGCCTTTATACCATGCAGAATGCGCTAGGACTTGAGTAAAAAATCGCTGTGCTGAGCGGCCACGATTCCTTTTTCCAGTCATTTTTATTGTTTCACTTTTCGGGCTTTTCTTTCTTTTTTAATTTTCCCGGCCACTGAGTCGGGAACTCAAGTTGATAGGCGATTACCCATGTAATCTCGAGATTCCGCGTTGCGCTCCGCTTGCCCTGAAAAAGGGGAAGTATTATAAAAATGACCTATTCCCCGCCTGTGAGCGGGGATCTCGAGCGGCCAGGCGACTACTCTTGTAACATCACTTTTCCGGGTCGCACTTCGGTTGCCCGGAAAAAGGGCTCCTCTTAAGCCACCTCGGCTAAGGCCCTCAAAACATACGGTAAAATACCTCCATTATAGAAATAGTCAACTTCATCCTGCGTATCAATCCGACACTTTAGATCGAGAGTAATTTTTTCACCATTTATCTGCGTAATCTCACACGTAATGGACATAGCGGGCGTAATCCCTTTTTCGAGCCCAATGAGAGAGAAGGTCTCAAACCCTGTCAGCTTTAATGTCTTACGGTTTGTACCATCGAGGAATTGGAGCGGTAATATTCCCATACCCACCAAGTTGGAGCGGTGAATGCGTTCAAAACTTTCTGCAATAACCGCCTTTACGCCCAACAAGCGTGTTCCTTTTGCTGCCCAGTCACGGGAGGAGCCTGTTCCATATTCTTTACCCGCAATCACAATAAGGGGCGTCCCTTGTTCTTGATAAGCCATGGCCGCATCATAAATTGATAGGATCTCACTCTGGATATCCATCCTAGTAACGCCACCGGTTTTTTCTGGCACCATTTCATTGGCTAAGCGAATATTGGCAAAGGTTCCGCGCATCATCACTTCATGGTTACCGCGTCTGGATCCATAGGAATTGAAATCCTGCACTTTAACCGAGTGACTCTCTAAATACTTTCCGGCTGGCCCATCTTTTTTGATGCTGCCTGCGGGAGAAATATGGTCAGTCGTCACGCTGTCGCCCAGTAAGGCTAAAACTTTAGCGTCCTTAATGTTGTCAATCGTACGCTTGTCATCCTTAATATTATCAAAATAGGGAGGATTCTTAACATAGGTGCTTGACCCTTCCCAATTGAATGTTTGAGAGGGAGAGGCATCAATTGCTTGCCAATGTGTATCCCCCTTAAAGACGTTAGCGTAGCGTTGACGGAACATTTGTGGTGTCAGGTAATTTGCGACTGCTTCAGCAATTTCTGCTTGGCTCGGCCAAATATCTTTTAGATAAACAGGTTGTCCATCCTTGGATAACCCAATGGGATCATGAGTCAGATCAATCTTCATCGACCCTGCTAAGGCATAGGCTACAACCAGCGGCGGTGAAGCTAAATAATTCAATTTTACGTGCGGATTGATTCGTCCTTCAAAGTTACGGTTTCCCGATAAGACGCCAGCCACACTTAGATCGCCCGCTTCAACAGCCTTGGCTAATTCCAGGTTGAGGGGACCAGAGTTTCCAATACAGGTGGTGCAACCATAGCCAACCAAGTGAAAACCAACCGCTTCAAGATCCCGCATTAAGCCTGATTTTTCAAGATAATCACTAACAACCTGGGATCCAGGGGCCAAGGAGGTTTTAACCCAGGGTTTGGGTTTAAGGCCTAAGGCATGGGCTTTGCGAGCAACAAGACCAGCGCCCAACATCACGGAGGGGTTGGATGTGTTGGTACAGCTGGTAATGGCCGCAATAACCACATCACCATGATTCAGCTCATAGTCTTTACCTTCTACGGCAATGCCAGGAGCATCCCCTTTATTGTCAGCCTTCAGGGTGGCAAGGCAAGACTCCTTAGCGTCACTCAAAAAGACTTTATCTTGCGGACGCTTAGGCCCTGCAATCGTTGGTAAAACAGTTGATAAATCAAGGTCGACGGCCTCATCATACTCGGGATCAGCGCTGTTAGAATCACGCCAGAGTCCTTGGGCCTTTGCATAGGCCTCAACCAAGGCAGTACGCTCTGCATCTCGGCCTGTAAATTCAAGGTAGCGCAAGGTTTCTTTATCAACAGGGAAGAAGCCACAGGTGGCCCCATATTCTGGTGCCATATTCGCGATCGTAGCCCGATCAGCCAAACTAAGGTGATCCAACCCAGGTCCATAAAATTCAACAAACTTACCCACTACACCTTTGACACGGAGAATATTAGTCACAGTCAAAACCAAGTCAGTCGCAGTAATGCCATCAGCAAGCTTGCCCGTTAGCTTAAAGCCAACAACTTTTGGCAGGAGCATGCTTAAAGGCTGGCCCAGCATGGCTGCCTCGGCCTCGATGCCACCCACACCCCATCCAAGAACGGCAAGGCCGTTAACCATTGTGGTATGACTATCCGTCCCGACTAAGGTATCGGGATAGGCAAGATTTTCACCGTTTTCTATTTCTTTTGTCCAAACAACTTGAGATAAATATTCTAAGTTTACTTGATGACAAATTCCCGTTCCGGGGGGCACAACGCGAAAGTTTTTAAAGGCTGTTTGTCCCCATTTTAAAAATTTATAACGTTCGGCATTACGGATATATTCTAGCTCAACATTTTGGGTAAAGGCTGATGAGTTTGCATAGTAATCAACCATAACTGAGTGATCAATGACCAGGTCCACAGGGACAAGAGGGTTAATTTTTTCTGGATCTCCGCCTAGCGTTTTCATGGCATCTCGCATAGCTGCGAGATCAACCACGGCAGGCACACCAGTAAAATCTTGCATTAAGACACGGGCGGGAGAAAAAGCGATTTCACCAAAGGATTTTCCTTCACTGGGTAATTGGGCGCTTGATCGAATATCATCAATAGTAACACTTTTACCGTTTTCATGTCGGAGAAGGTTTTCTACTAAAACCTTAATGGTATATGGCAGTTTGGAAATAGGACCAACGCCAGCCTTTTCTGCGGCTTCTAAACTAAAATACGTATAAGATTTATTCCCAACTTTAAGTGTTGATTTTGTCTTTAGTGAGTCCAGACCCTTTGTCATTAACCTATCCCCCAAAATTATCTAAAAAGCACAGTTACTTATAAGATAGTGCGATTCGATCATGAACTCAAGTGAGAGTATTGTTTACTTAAATTTTAGGTAAATAAGAAGGGATTAAAGGGGGGCTAAAAAACTGATAACATAATAGTTCTAATTAGAAGCTCGATAAAAAAAGAGGACCAAAAAGGCCCTCTAGGTTTCTTACAATTTCTAAGGATTTTTTAAGAAGCGGTATGCGCTGTATTATAGTAATCCTTCATAGAAAAGAGCCACTCTTCTGGCCAGAAAAATCCTTGATTCATTAAGTCATCCATTACTTTTTCTTTTGGTAACCAGACTAATTTATAAATTTCTTTCTTTGTTAAAGAAGAATTCTCTAAAGTGCTTTTATACCAGGGCCTAACCAATCTTAGATTGCTTCTAATAATTTTATCTCCATTATGATTATAATCATTTCGGCTATCTATAAGGACATGCGTAACTTCTGGATTTTTTAATAACAGCTCAATTTCACTTTTAAACTTTTCAGGGGTTAATTGAAGTTGGTCGCCTAAAACTTCATAGATTCCCTTAGAGGTTTCCTTAAAAGCCATATTTTCTGATTTCATTTTTTTGTTCTTAATAGAAGGTCGAGTATCCGCTGATGGTTTGTTCTTCAAAGAAACGGCAGGGCTTATATATGAAGAATTATCAGAGTAAGACCTTCGAGACGTATAAGGAGAAGCTGATGGATAGCCGTATTCCATAGCCAATGCTTCCGTTGCCCCATTGGTTAAGAGTAAAATTGGGCCCAGCAAAGAAAATTTCTGAATATTAAAAACCATTTTAACCTCCTTATATTTTTATTTATTTATATCACATTTAAATTTATTAGTAAATATTTCAGCTAATTAAGGAGTGTGACAATTAACAAGCCAATAAAAGTCTGGTGTTTGGGGTATAGGATCGCTCCATTTAAAAGCAAAACCATAAAACTTGTCTGCATTATCGGCACTATATCCCTTAGAAAAAGACACAACGACAATCCCTTTGAAATCCCTTCCTAGATCCTCTTTTAGAAGACTAAAAAAATTAAAAATTCTCCCTTGATTGTGAACTGCCTCCAAAGCAATGGCCAGGCTACATGTTTTACAAGGTGTCATTGTGGAATGGATGAGAAGAACTAAGGTATCTAGAACTCTACCATTAATCTTCTCTGTCACACAAACTACTGTTTCATTAACATTTACTCTAAAGAGGTGATCTACTAAAAGTTGTTCACTGCACCCAAAATTAAAGTCTATGGGGCTGCAAATATCTATATATTTGGCTATTAACAGAAGATATTCTAGTTGCAAATATTCATATATATTTGAAATTATCCGCTGTTCTTTGCTCAAGGTGAATTCTATTTCGTTTTTCTGTTGAGAAAGCTGTGCGATTGCTTTGCTGACCCTCTGGCGTTTTTCCTCATAGTGGTGAAGTTCTTTTTTATTATCACTGTTTGTGTTTAATTCTTGCTTTAATGTGGCTATATTTTTTTGTATGTTTCTAGATTTTTCCTGGAGGCGTTTAAATTCTCCTAATAAGGCAGGATGATGAGTGCGAACATGCTCGTCTACCTGATTTTTAGAATTTATTTCGTGGTTCTTCTTCTCTATTTCAAAGAATCTTCCCTCAAGATCAAATCTCATTTTATTGATGTGATTTTCAAAAATCGAAGCATTGGTATTAAAAAAATTTTCTATAAAAGGTTTCCCTTGTTCATTTAATAAATTTTTTATCTGTTTTTTATAATTTTTACGTTTATTCATATACTTCTTAGCCGTATTAGCAATTTTCATATACTTCTTAGCTATATTAGCGATCTTTTTATGTTTCTTAAAAAAATCTGATTCACTCTCGTTACCTAGCTTAGCAAGCTCTAAGAGATATTGTTTTAATCTTGCACGAAACGCTGATTCACTCTCGTTACCTGGCTTAGCAAGCTCTAAGAGACATTTTTTTAATCTTCCATAAAACGCTGATTCACTATCTTCATCTGGCTTAGCAAGTTCTAAGAGACATTCTTTTAATCTTTTGTAAAACGCTGATTCACTATCTTTACCTGGCTTAGCAAGTTCTAAGAGACATTCTTTTAATCTTTCGTAAAACGCTGATTCACTATTTTCATCTGGCATATCAAGCTCTAAGAGACATTCTTTTAATCTTTCATGAAAGGGTGATTCACTATTTTCATCTGGTGTATCAAGCTCTAAGAGATATTGTTTTAAACTTTCCTGCGATTTTTCTTTAATAGACGCTCGCTTATCATTAAATTCTTTAAACTTTTGTCGTAAATACTCTAATTTTTCTGCTGATATAGTGGAAGGGCAATTAGGCCCATGTGTTAAATTTTGAAGCAACTCTACAGTTTTTTCCGTTGCCTCGGGTGTCGAAGAAGGTCGCTGTACAAGAATAATAGAATTATCGTTACTTTTAGAAAACCAAGGATACCCATTAACTTGATGAGAAAATCGAGAAATAATGGATCCTAAATTTCCATTAGCATAGAAGGCATCAGCTTCTCCTTGATCTGCATATATAGGAATTGAGAAAGAATCCGTTTCATTTTCTTGATAAAGCGCCAAAAATCTAAATTGTGCCAAATTATCCTTGAAGGCTAAATCGGCTTGACTTTCTCTTAGCGCCTTCTCTTTTTCAATCATTTCATTAATAAGGTATTCACCCTGAATGTTTGCTCTTTCTAAGAAAGTCTTTAAATTTTCTGCATACATAGCTCCTTCAAAAACCTGAAAGGTATCAGTGGTCCCCTCGGGGATCCTCTTATCGTCATCAAAGAATTTATAGTTTTCCCTCTGAGTGCTGTCCTGAATATTGAACCACTCTTTTCTATCGGCTTCCCCGGGTTGTCCGCCTTCTTCCATCGTTTGCCCATAGGAAATAAACAATGCGAATAACATGAGAAATAAGGCTAATAAGTTAGGCATAACGAAACCTTTTTATTGAAATGAAAAATATTGATAATAATAAACCCGCCAATAATAACGGAAAAAATAATAATTTGATTTTTTTATCATTTATAGTCGCCCAATTTTTTGGGTCGAATATTAGATAATCCATTGGCTTTTACTGAAGGTGAAGTACAAAGGAGCGGTATTTGAGTCAATAAGAAGCAAATAGAAATAAGCGAGGGGGGAATCCGGACACAAAACATACGATAAGTTTTTCTTTTTGGCCTAAATGCAATTTTTTAGACAAAGATTTTTTATAATTATTAAAAAAGATAAAGCAGCAGAATTTATTGTAAACATTAATTAAGCCATTTTTTTCATGTAAAGAGGGTTCTCTCGATTACTGAGAGATAAGAGAAAAGGGAGAGGTTTATTTTTCTAAAGGAGAGCGGGGGGCGAGTTATTCTATTCTTCGGTTAGAGGGAGACAGTGATAGTCTCTTCCGGCTGAGAAGAGAGTAAAATAGGCTCGCTTTAAATAACTGAGAAGCGTATATTTAAACAGCCTAGCTGAACGTAAGCTAAAAAATTTTATAACTACTTTGTGAAGGGAAAATATAAAATGGTCAAAGGAATAAATAAAAAGTTACTCATTTGTCAGTTGATAAGCTTTGTCAGTATTTCCTCATCCTTTTTAACATTTCTAGAGGCTTCAGAGCCACCCCAGGGACCCTATGGTGTAGGAGCGCCTATTACCAACTTAGGACCCAATGCTCAAAGAAGATGGGAAGAGCGCAAAGCACAAGAACGAGAAGGGGCTCCAAAAAATTTAGGACACAATGCTTATCGAAATTACAATGAAGCCCACAAAGATGATGGGGTTATTGTTCAGTCAAATTTAGGTTCTAATTCTCAAAGACGCTTGCAAAAAGCCTAAAATGACAGTCAAAAATCTCAGGTGACTGAAAATCTTAGTCACAAATGGAAGAAGGGGCAGTAAACACATAAAAAGTCAACATTTCACTGTTAATTAAGGGAAAAGCCATCTTTTTGAGGGCTTTTCTTTATTTGCGAAAGCTGAATCAATCCAACTATTTAATTTTAACGAATAGAGTATTTTTTCATGCTTTCTTTTTCTTTACACTTCCCTTCTCAGTATTTAGAGAAGCAGTTTCTTTCTTAGCCTTGTTCGATTTTTTAATCTGTTTTTTCTTAGGAGTAGAGGATGGGGTAGTTTTGGAAGAGGTCGACGGTTGAGAAGTATCCGCTTTTATTATAGAAGCAATTGGAGCAGTTTTACTATCAGGAATTATTTTATCCACAGGCTTGCCTGCCATTTTTCTGCTTTCTATCTCTTTTTCTCGTATTTCTTGCTGTTGGATTAAATAAATTAAGGCGTCTCGGCATGCTGTTTCGCGTATGTCAACTGCTTTGCCCGCTCCCTTTTTTTCACTTATAAGAGTTTGATTTATAATTATTTGCGTTGTGTAAAGAGTATCTGGCTGGATAATGTGTTCCTCAAAGTTAAAAATAGAATTAGGATTTCTATCAAACCACTCTCTCAAGAGTGTCCTGTAATTTCTTGATCCATTGTCGACACTACTATCCGCGTCCGCCAAATGATGATAAGCTTGTTTAGAAGCTTCCTCTTTTGCAAGACGTTTGGTGTTTCCCTCTCCTTTAATTAAGAAACCATCATTCAGAATTGCTTGATATCGAAATATTGTAGGATCGATTTTTAAAGTGTCGGTAATTTTCAGTCCAGGAATCTTTTTTGTTGTACTCCACCCATTTAAAAAAGCTATATAAGTTTTAGAAAATATAGGGTGAAGAGGAGGAAAGACGACCTCCTGACAAATAAAATTGATGGCATTTCGTGCTACATTTTCTTCTGCCTCTTTTGCTGTATAACCTATACCCTTTATTTGATTTTTTCCAATTTGAATGCCAGAAATCCTTGCTTCTACCGCAGGATCACCTTCATTGTTAAGGGCGAGTGAAAGGGTATAAGTGGGGGCAGCGGACCAAGTTTTCAGCAAAACTTCTCCTAAAAATGATTTAGGATTAATTTTTTCTATGGGCTGATTTTTACTGACTTCTGCTAAATGCTTTTTAATTTCTGGCAAGAGATTAATCCCCAGGGCAATCGACTTTTCAGTTGCAATTATAGAGATTTTCTCTTGAATCACATGATCATTGAGGATATTCATTACGAACTTTTTGGCATTCCGATAGCCTTTTTCTGCGTCATCTAAATGGATAGCTCCTATTAAGGCTTCGATGACATTACAATATTCACATTTTTTATTCTCTGGAAAAGGAAGATACTCTTCAATTGATAACTGTTTTAGATAAGCCTCTGTAAGTGTTTTGTTTCTTGTCAGTAACTCATAAGCCTTCACTAGAAAGCTTCTTTCTTGGTCTGCAAATCTCTTAACAAGATACTCTCTAATAGTGGTCCCTAAAACAGCATCTCCCAGAAATTCTAAGTGATTATACTTTTCTTCTTCTTTTTTTAAGGCTTTTGGCAACAAAGGGTACAAGGCTTCTTGGAGCAGAGTCTCATCTTTAAATTGATGTCCTATATGATTTTGCAATCCTTTAAAGTTAATGCTTTCTGTCTCAGAAAAATTTTCCTTAATTAAGGTGTAACGTTCTTTATTCGGTTTGCCAGCGTGGCTCGCTTCTATCAAAATGCTGAACAGTAGTAAAAGGGATATAAACTGTTTCATTTCTTCATTCCTTAAAAAGGGTTCTATGCTTAAGGTTAGAGTTAAAAATTTTGGAATGAACATATATTTTTACTCAATATTTTTATTGATAGTGAGGTTATTGTTTCAAAGAGATAAAATTAGAAAAATTAACAGGCCGAGGAAGGATGAAACAGATGGAAGGGGGGAGCTTGTCTCTTGATAAGTTAATTTAATTTATCAAACCCCAGCCTCAATGAGGTGTTGGATATATTCTTTTAATGCAGCAGCATGGTTGAATTGTTCCTCTTTTGCTCCATACAGAAGGGTCACATTTTTAACGTGAAGAGAGTGAATGATTGGTTGTAAGGAATCTTTTTTAACATTTAATTCTTGGTAATAACGATGGCAAAACTCCGTCCATTTTTGGGGATCATGGTTAAACCATTTTCTTAAAGAAGGGCTTGGGGCTATTTCCTTAAGCCATCGGTCAATATGAGCCTTTTCTTTGCTCATGCCCCTTGGCCACAGTCCATCAACTAAAATTCTCAAGCCATCTTCCTTCTCAACTGCTTGATATATGCGCTTGATTTTTAAGGTTGTCATGGCCGACACGGATTAAATTTTTATTTTTTATTTTATCATTCTTTCTCCAAAAAGTTAATGGAAGAGATTGACTCCCTCATTTGACAGAGGAGATATAAAGAAAATTAATGGATTAGGTAGTAAATTATAGGTCCGGTGTATCGAATAGATACTACCCATAGAATTTGTGAGCAATATATGTTATTTTTTAGGTGTTAGGTATAAATACACCTAAAAAATAAATTAAAATTGAGTGCCTTTAATGAATCGCCTATGTGCTTCCTATTGTCTTGCTGATAGCTATCAAATTGATGAATTATCTAGAATTTTTCGAAGCGAGGGCTTTAACCCCCGCTTTTATGATGATGTGATCCATGTTGAATACCCCCACGAGGATTATGGGGGTGGGGCTTTCTTTTTTCCCTATGGATGTGCTGTCTTTTGGGGAATTAAGCCCAGCGATATTGAAACCCTTTTAGAGATGGCTCAACCGGCTGCTGTCAAGTCAGTTCAAGGTATTGTCTATGATGAGTGCTATTATCACTATGCTGATCAGTCAATGATCCATGAAGAAAATGACTTAATTGACTTAGACGGAAGCGATCCTATCTTAAAACTTTCTCTGTCCTATGGATTGTCTCAATCAGTTAAGCTAACAGTCTTTGAGAACACCATTGCCGAGGCTATTCAGAAAAGTAAGCATTTACCTGAAGAGTTAGCTCAAAAGGGAAAGACCAGCCTATCACGTCAGCAATTGTCTCGAAAAATTGGCGCTCTCTATGCGGAGCGCCATTCCATCAATCTCCACAGTGACTTGTTAGATACACCGGAATTCTTTTGGCGTCGACCCAACTATGAGTCTTATTACCATATGGCTTCAGATTATCTTGACATCGATATGCGGACCAATATTCTAAACCAACGTCTGTCTATTCTGCAGGAATTATATGAAATTTTGTCAGATGAACTAAAACATTTACACTCATCGCGTCTCGAGTGGATTATTATTCTGCTGATCGTATCTGAAGTTGTTTTAACTCTCCTCAAAGATGTTTTAAAATGGTTATAAAGGATATCATCCTTAAAGAAAATCAATCGACTGTAACCTGAGACAAACTTTTTCCCTAAAAAGCTAGCCTTTCAGACAATAAACTTTCTTTTTAAAGGAGAAAGGCAGTAAAGGCATCAAGAGATACCAATTTTGGACAAAATTTGCTAGAATAGAAAAAATAATTAAAGGAATTTTTAAATGTTAGAAGATTTAATCATCTTGATCAATGATCTCAATACAACGATAATCAACTATTGGGGTAAACATCCTATTTTTACAGGAATTGTGGGCGGATTAATTGCCTTAAGAATTCTGTGTGCCGTCTTCAAAGCAGGTAAACGATTAATTAAGGTTGCGTTTGATCGATCATAAATCTTGTTATTTATTGTATAGCACCTTATTTTTATGATGTTAACTCTATCTTCGGGATCAGTCATGTCGGCAAAACACCAACCCCGTACACTTTTTGGTACTGACGGTATTCGGGGCAAAGCCAATCAGTATCCTATCACCCCTGATATGATGCTCAAAACAGCTATGGCTGCTGCCCAAATTTTTACCCGTGGTAACCACCGCCATACAGTGGTTATCGGCAAGGACACGCGTCAATCCGGCTATATGATTGAAATGGCATTGACGTCTGGATTTGCGGCAATGGGGGTTGATGTGGCTTTACTTGGTCCTTTGCCTACTCCTGCTGTGGCTAATTTAACGCGAGCTCTTAGAGCCGACCTGGGCGTGATGATTTCCGCGTCGCATAACCCTTATCATGACAATGGAATTAAATTTTTTAATTCTGAGGGGAATAAGTTGACTGACGCTGAGGAAGTTGCGCTCGAAAATCTTATCCTAGAGGGGACCTTTAATCTTGCCGATCCGTATCATGTGGGTAAAGTTCGACGGGTTGATGATGCCATGGGGCGCTATGTTGAATATGCAAAAGCAACGCTTCCTCGCTCTATGAGATTGGATGGCCTTAAGATTGTGATTGATTGCGCGCATGGCGCTGCTTATAAGGTGGCCCCCCAGGTGCTGTGGGAACTCGGCGCTGATGTTATCAGTATTGGTGTTTCACCGGATGGAATGAATATTAATGCAGCTTGTGGCGCAACGTCAACGGCATTGCTCAAAGAAAGCGTCATTAAGCATCAAGCGCATCTCGGTATTGCTTTAGACGGAGACGCCGACCGTCTCATTATGGTTGATGAAAATGGTAATGTTATTAATGGCGATGCCATTATGGCACTCATTGCAACGTCTTGGCATCAACATGACCTTTTAAAAGGAAATGGCGTGGTTGCAACTCAAATGTCCAATCTAGGCTTAGAACGATATTTAAACAGCCTGGGGCTTGACTTAATTCGTACGGCTGTGGGTGATCGCTATGTTATTGAAGGCATGCAATCTCGCGGTTGTAATGTGGGGGGGGAACAATCAGGACACATGATTTTGTCTGATTATTGTACCACCGGTGATGGTCTCGTGGCAGCTCTTCAAGTTCTAAGAGTCTTAACTGAACGGAACCAAAAACTATCAGAAATTGGACGGCCATTTATTCCTGTTCCTCAGTTTATGCGCAATGTTCGCGTGCAAAGCAAAGCGATCATGTCGCATGAAGAAATTCAGGAAGCGTTGCATAAAGCAGAGGGTGAGCTAAAAAGGGTTGGTGGACGTCTTCTCGTTCGACCGTCGGGAACCGAGCCCTTAGTCCGAGTTATGGCAGAAGCAGATGATGAACAAGCCATCAATAATATTGTTCAAGCTATTGAAGCTGTTATCCTGAAGGTAAATGGTCAATGATCAAACGCTTTATGGATATAATAGGGTCAATTCTGTGTCTCATTATTTTTTCAGTTCCTTTGATTTTCGTGGCTCTTGCCGTCAAACTAACATCCAAAGGACCGATATTGCATTGGTCTGAACGCATCGGACTTCATAGTATTCCGTTTTACATGCCTAAATTTAGATCCATGCAGGTCGACACGCCTCAAGTTGCCACAAGCCTTTTGCTCAATCCTCATGAATTTCTCACGCCTATTGGAAGTTTTATTCGCAAGACCAGTCTGGATGAGTTACCCCAGCTGTGGTCTATTCTTAAGGGTGACCTTAGCTTTGTTGGCCCTCGGCCTGCTCTTTACAACGAATATGAATGGCTTGATCTGCGTCGATTAAAAGGAATTGACCAGATTAGGCCGGGTTTAACGGGCTGGGCTCAGGTTAATGGAAGGGATTCTCTTTCCACTTTAGAAAAAGTAAGATTTGAGGAAGAATATTTACAGCGCCAAAGCCTAGCTTTTGATCTTTATATTATATGGTTAACCTTTATTAAGGTCGTTCGTCGTGAGGGCATCAGTCATTGATAAGAAGTGTCGAGCGTGAAAAGTCAGTTTTTCTCGGTCAATCGAAGAGCGACCCCGAAACTCGATAGGGTAAGAAAAATAATAATCATAAAAAAGATTTATCCCCTGCCTTGAGCAGGGGTTTCGTTATCACAAGGAAAAAATTTTGCTTGCCTGCTCGAAAGCCCCGCTCTGAGACAGAGAAAAGGAGTTTAATAGGATGAGAAAAGAGGGAGGAACAGACGAGGTCCTCTCCTGACAGAGATAAAAATTAGAGACCTTTATCTTCAATAAGTTGACGGAGTTCACCCGTCTGATACATTTCGCGGACAATATCGCAGCCACCGACAAATTCACCGGCGACATATAGTTGAGGAATTGTTGGCCAATTACTATAGTCTTTAATTCCTTGGCGAATTTCTGCATCCAGTAAAACGTTTATAGTTTTAAAGGGTTTGTTTAGCATCTTTAAGATTTGCACAACCACTGCAGAAAATCCGCATTGAGGCATTTCTGCATCGCCTTTCATAAATAAGACGATTTGGGTCGCCTGGATTTCTGCATCTAATTCGGCGTGAATATTTCTGTCCATTATCTATCCTTATTCTTTAACTAATGTTGTCAGGGCCAAAGCATGGAGTTGTCCGCCCATGCGTCCCCCCAACGCTTGATACACAAGCTGATGTTGTTGGACGCGTGATTTCCCGACAAAGGCGGTCGATTTTACTGTCGCCGCATAATGCTCTCCATCACCCGCCAAATCTTTAATTTCAATTTCCGCATCCGGCATGCCTGTTTGGATGAGCGTTTGTATTTCTTCGATTGACATTGCCATGGGTTAAGCTCCTCGTTCAATAACACCAAAATTTTCATTTAATTCAAGGGGGCCTGTGTCACCCAAGATGCGAAAGCGACGAGCAACTTCCTGATACCGTAAGGCCAGCTCATGGGGGGAGACTCCACCAATTGCTCGTCCATCCATCCGTGTTCCTGTTTTTAGGTCCAGAATGCTGCAGGTGTCGGGGGTAATCTCATCGATAATTAACACACGAGATTCTTCAAAATAATCACCTTGATAAATGCGACCAAATTCAAGGGTTACATTAAGAAGTCGCATGCCGACGGCAAAAAATTGGCCGCTCAAAAAATCGTTAACGCGGCGTGCAAGCAACATAATATCTTCTACTTCATCAGGCCGTGCCCAATCCAAGGCATCTACATGTTCGGGGGCGATGATGGGATATTCCAATTCACGCGACTTATAGGATAGCTCCACGACAGGTTTTGATAGAATTTCATGTTCGCCAAATCCTAAACGCTCAGCAAATTCATCGGCAGCAACATTGTGCACCGTGACCCGAAAATTATAGGGGTCAGCCATGCGAATTAATTGCTCTGACATATTCAGTCGTCGGATAAAGTGAGTTTCTAACCCCATGTCATTTAAACGAGTCATAAAGAGTTCGGATAAACGATTGTTGAGGGCACCTTTGCCAGCAACCTCAAAAAACTCATCATCTAAGGGAGAGAGTGTGTCACGGAACTGCATGGTATAGGCACCTGACTCCATTCCATCAAATAGGGTTTTATGAGTTCCCTCATTGACCTGTCGGCGTTTAGGGGAACTTCCCAAATTTAATAGAGAACTAAAGCTAATGGCCATAATAATAGCTCCTTTTTCTTTGTTATCTCTAAAATAGTCGCTCATCCAACAAATTACAATAGGGGAATAGAGGCAGAAGACAAGGTGGGGAAGAAATATAAATATAGATCAGCTCTTTGAAGAGAGAGTAGGGAGGTTATATATAGTGAATTTATCATATTAATCTATTGTTAATAAATAAAAAATTGGCGGGTTTTCTTACTGCTTAAGGTAGGCTTAAAGGTAAGTCCTTTTATCTACAATGCTGAAATAAATTGATAAATATGTCTCCTTCTCCTGTTTCTAACTCTGGGTGGTCTTCTCCTTTAAAGTCCAGATTTGGAATAGTTTTAGGCTTTAACAGCTCTTTTTTAATCTCCATTACTCCTCTTTGGATATGGATGCTAATGGATATAAGCATTCATCCAGCCTATGCCGGTTGGACAGGCGGAGCATCAGGAGGTACTTCAAGCGCAAGTGGAGGAGGTGTCGGTAGTCCAGGGGTAAGGAGTTTTGGAGGTGGCGGCGGTAATACCTATACGGCTAGCCCTGTTGCTGGGGCAGGAGGAGGCGGAAGTACTAGTGGTAGTGGTACTTGAGGAACGGGAGGGGGAGCTGCTGCGGGGAGTTTTCCAGCAGCAAATGGTGGGAATGGTCAGAATGGCAGTGGGACGGGAGCAGGGGGAATACTTCTTGCGGCAACTACTGGTGGTGGAGGAGGAAATACGACTATTGTAAATTCCAGCCCTACAAATGTTATTAAAGGAGGAACAGGCGGTACAGGGGGCGGATTTGTTAGCCTTCTGATCCTTAATAATGCGGGAAGTATGGGGGTGGCGGAGGGGGTGATGGCGCCCTGATTACAGATTCTGTTGCGTTAACAACTTCTATTACCGGAGGGGCAGGAGGCACAGCAGACAGTATTGGTGGTGGTGGCGGTGGGGCTGGCGCCTTTCTCTATGTAAATAGCAGTATTATTAATAGAGGAACTATCAGCGGCGGCAAGGGAGGAACGGGCCTTAAAGATGGTTGGGTTGGTATAGGCGGTAGCGGGGCAGGGGGGCTAGTGGCTCAACTTCTTCCTCTACCTATAGTCAAGGGGGCACCGGTATTGTCGGTTTTTCAGGGATTTATCGAGTAGCTCTAGCGCTCAAACTATTGGCGATTTATCTGGTAATGGCGGTGAAGTTAAGCTGAATAGCTATGGCTTAACGGTGGGAACGCTTAATGGTAGGACTTATGCTGGGATTATTTCTGGCAATGGGGGGATCACTAAACAAGGAACAGGTAAGCTGACGTTAACAGGGCCAACTCCCTATACCGGCCCGACAACCGTGACAGAAGGAACCCTGGCAATCGGCGCGGGCGGATCCCTGGCTCAAAGTTCAACGGTTAATCTCTCGACCCCAGGCGCTGTTGTCGATTTATCGTCAGCTGGATCGCAAACCCTGAAGGATCTGACAGGGGTAAGTGGAACAAGCCTCATTCTTGGCACCAATGCCAGCGATATATTAACGCTTGGAACAGCGAATTCGAGAACTTTTGGTGGGACAATCACGGGTAATGGTGGCCTCCTCAAACAAGGAACGGGCCTCTTAACGTTGACCGGGACGAATACTTACACGGGCCCGACGAGCATCAATGGCGGAGAGCTTAAAGTTAACGGGTCGATTGCTAATTCCGCTGTTACTGTGACCCATGGAACCCGGATCAGTGGTATAGGAACAGTTGGACCCTTAACGACGTTGGGGACCATTGCACCCGGTAATTCCATTGGAAAATTAATTGTGAATGGTAACTATACTCAACCCGGTACCTATGAGTGTGAAGTTGATAGCTATGGTAATACAGACCAGATTGAGATTAATGGATCAGCGAATTTAAGCGGTGGTACCCTTAAGGTCATGCCTTTAGCCGGCAATCATCCCAATGGCTTCAGTCAAAGCTATACGATTTTAACGGCAATAGGGGGATTAGGAAATACAACCTTTGCCACAGTCAATGGAACCTCGCCTTTATTTACATATCAGGCAGCTTATGGGACCTATGATGCCTCTATTACTATAACCAAGACTTTATCCGTAAATCAGGCGATTCCACTAGGTAACCCCGGCAGAGTTGCAGAGTATATTAATGTGTATGGGCCACCCACCTTGACGAATACGCTCAACACTCTTGATAGGAATCAGTTAACCAAGGCATTTAATGATATCAGCCCTGCAGCTAATACTCAAGTATCGGATATGATCAGTAATGCTGAATTGAGTGCTATGGATAAAAGCTTTATGAGGTCTAATACAGATCGATTAATTAAAAATTTTGCTCAGCTCCAGGCACAACTGATGCTAAATCTGATGTCTTTCAAACAGAGTTTTACTCAACTTTTTGCTTCTAAACTGCACCATAAAACGACCGCATTTGTAATTGATCAGGATAGAAATTTCAAATATTTTCCTTTTTCTACCCGCTCTGTCTTAGAGAAAGCAACAGTCTGGATGCACGGGAGTGCAGGACGCTTTGGTCAAGATAATATTGCTGATCCTTCTGGTCTTGCTGTTCAGGGGGTAAAGGGCAATGCTTATCACACGAATGTGGGGTTGGATTATGCGTTCTCCCCTAACTTCACAGGGGGTATCACGACAGGTTATGGCTCCCACCAGTATAAAATGAAAGTTAATGGCGATAAGGGCAGCACTAATTCCGTCCGAATCGGTGTGTATGGGTTAGGGGAAATGAGTCCGGCTTGGTATATTAAGGGTGCTATTTATTATGGTCATCACCGCTTTAAAGGCAATCGCATTATGACTGTCATTCCCGCTGTAGCCCATCAGAAACATCGAGGAAATCATCTCAGTGGCTTGATTGAGCTTGGACATGATATTAGGCTGTCACAGTCCTGGGCCATAACGCCGTATATGAGTGGGGAAGCTTTGTCGTTGTGGGAGAAAAGATATACTGAAAGGGGGGCAAATATCCAAAACCTCCGGGTCAGAGATCGACATAGTACCACTGTCCAAGGAAAGACCGGTATTCAGGGGAGCAAGAGCTGGAATAGAGATGATTGTAGGGTGGGTTACAGTTTTGCTCGATTAGGTCTCACCTATCGCCGTGTCTTACATAAAAACCAAAAGGTTTATGCAGCATTGATCGACCAAGGTGGCCAATTTACAGTGCTTTCTAAAAATAAACATCATGTATTAGCCAATCCAAGTGCGGGTATAACGGCTCTTATAAAGAGGGATCTATCTTTAGCTTTGACTTCTGAAGGGGAGATAGGAGCCACTCAACGCAACCATCAAGCCATGATTCGGCTCAGTTGGAAGGGGTAGCCCCTGCTAATTTGGCCATTAAGGTCCCTTTAAGGCAAGGGTTCAAATAATGCTTCAAGGTCATCGGCATTAAAGAGCCCATCACTATCTTTTTGTCCGTCAAATATCCCTGATAATAAAGTTGCTTTGCGTTGTTGCATTAGCATGATTTTTTCTTCAACAGTACCAATTGTTATCAGCTTATAGACAAAGACTGGTTTGTCTTGGCCAATACGATAAGCTCTGTCTGTGGCTTGATTTTCCACAGCAGGGTTCCACCAAGGATCGAAATGGATAACGGTATCAGCAGCTGTTAAATTCAGACCTGTTCCGCCTGCTTTTAAGCTAATCAAAAAGATAGGAACACGGCCAGACTGGAATTCTTCAATCGGCGTTCCACGATCTTTTGTTTGTCCTGTTAACTTGACGAAGGGAAGGCCAATCTGGGTTAATTCTTCCTCAATTAAAGCAAGCATACTAGTAAATTGTGAGAAAAGCAAAATTTGACGGCCTTCTTCGATCATCTCGGGCAAGGTATCCCTCAAGAACTGTACTTTTGCGGATTCTAGAACGCCGCGGGCTGCTTCTAGTTTTAAAAGACGAGGATCACAGCAAACTTGGCGAAGTTTTAACAAGGCATCTAAGATAACAATATGACTCTTATTTAATCCCTTTTCTTGAATTTCCTGGCGTACACGCTCATGCATGGTTAAGCGAATGCTTTCATAGAGGGCGCGTTGCTCGGGCAACAATTCAATATTTTGAATCATTTCGGTTTTAGGTGGTAATTCCGAAACCACTTGGGATTTCGTGCGACGCAGCATAAATGGCTTAATACGACGAGCAAGGTTTTCCCGGCGTATATTGTCATTTTGTTTTTCAATTGGTACGCGGAATGTCTGATTAAATTTCTTTTGGTCTCCCAAAAAACCAGGCATCAAAAAGTAGAAGAGGGCCCAAAGTTCTCCTAAATGATTTTCCATCGGTGTTCCGGTCAAGCATAATCGGTGGCGTGCATTAATTTGTTGTACCGTTCTGTGGGCCATGGTGTTGGGGTTTTTGATAACCTGAGCTTCATCCAAAATCAACATATGGAATTCATGTTTAATCAGAAAGTCTTTATCCCGTGATAGCAACGGATAAGTTGTCAAAATCAGATCGTGTGTATTAATTTTATCAAATAAATCTTTGCGATCTTGACCATGCAGCGTCAATACTTTTAGGTCAGGGGCATATTTTGCTGATTCATGACGCCAGTTGACCATCAAACTCGTTGGAGCGACCACTAGAATCGGTCTATTCATACGACCTGATTCTTTTTCTTTTAGAATGTGTGCTAACGCCTGTACTGTTTTACCTAACCCCATGTCATCGGCTAAGATACCATTCAGATTATTTTCTCGTAAAAACTGAAGCCAGCTTAATCCTTGGGATTGGTAGCAGCGTAATTCACACTGTAATCCCGTGGGAATATCCACAGGAGTGATTTTTGTAAAGTCTTTAAGTTTTGCTCCAAGCTCACGGACTTGTTCATCCCCAAACCATCGCATTTGTGCCGCTTGCATTGCCGCCTCAATTTCGACTAATTGGGTGGATTGCCAAGAGGATAGGCGTAATTTACCATCATCGGTTAAGGAATCTGCATCATGCAATTCAATTAAAGTTTGGGCAATAAAACGGATCTTATCAGCAGGAACAGGCAAGAGACGTCCATCGTCTAAAGGAACGTAAATGGCGCCCCCATCTTTAGAGTCAAGAGCAGATTTAAATTGATCTTTTGCACCTTCTTCCCGCAGCATACGAACAAGTAAAGGCAAAATATTCACACGTTCGCCATCGATCATCATTCCCAATTCTAGGTCGAACCAGTCGGTGGTCGTACTCAGGGCTTTATTAAGATTTGCATACCATTCTCCTTCCATTTCAATAGGACGAAATGGGAAAGAATTATCCACCTTGACCGTCCAACCTTGCTCTTCGAATTTTGGCATATGAACCAAGTAAAATTCTCGAGCTAGGTGAGCAATACTTTGCTCTCCATCAACCAGCACATGGGTTGCTGTCGCTAGATTAGAAGGATCAATTACAGCCCCTAAGGATTTAATAGGGACCCAGCCAATGGCTGCAAGCTGATCTGCTAGGGGTTGTAGAATAGAGTGATGGGCCCCATCTGCTCTGCAAACAGTGCTCTCGCCGACAAGCGATAGATCAGCCATAATACTGATAATACTCTTAGCAGCAGACCAAGGTTTATCTTTAACTTTGACTTCGCCTGAAAAAAGGTGCAGATGGGGTGTTTCTGAGAGATTGGTCATATTTATTAAAGCTGAACTTACAGAGCTTGAGCTGGTCATCATTATTCTAAATTCAATTACTTAGCACAATTTATCATCCAATTAGTATAGGCTATAATTTCTGTTCTTGTCTATATATATTTTGTTAAAACAAGAGAATTCTTTAATGCTTAGATCCGCCTAACCTAACGGATAGTTAAATGCTATGGTTAAACCTCAGATTTCTTGTGTTTTTATCCATTTTTCTTGGAGAGCTTTTCAGCCAATTACCACCATAGAGCCTTCTAAGTTTAGATTTATTAAAGACAGAAAACCGTTATTAATATCAACTTAAGGAGGCTCTCCGAATTGGTTATTCTACTCTATAATCGCTTTTTTTAGGTGAGGGAAAATTGCTTCATTAGCCGCAATGATGCTGCCGTTATCGAGAAATAACTGCGCACCCTCAAAATCACAGACATAACCACCCGCTTCCTTCACAATCAAGGCTCCCGCGGCAATATCCCAAGATTTTAGATTCATTTCGAAACAACCTTCAAGTCGTCCAGAGGCCACAAAGCATAAATCCAAGGCAGCGCAACCAAAACGACGCATTCCGGATACTTGAGTTACGAGGTTGCGAAATCCGTTCGTAAATTTTGCTGAATTACCTCGAGCACCGTACGGTGTTCCAGAGGCAATCAAAGCTTCATCCAGGTGGTGACGTCCAGAAACGCGCAGACGCCGTTGGTTTAAAAATGATCCGCTTCCTTTTTCCGACCAATAAAGTTCGTCAACGACGGGATTGTAAACCACCCCAGCCACGACTTCATTTTTGCGACGGAGCGCAATTGATATGGCAAAATGAGGGATTCCGTGTAAAAAGTTAGAGGTTCCATCGAGGGGATCAATAATCCAAGTGTTATCAAGATCCTCTCCTGGAATGGTGCCCGATTCTTCAATCAAGAAGCCATAAGACGGCCGAGCCTTTTGCAGGTCTTGGATAATAATCTTTTCAGACCGTAAATCAGCAGTGCTAACGAACTCCCCTAAATTTTTACGAGAAACTTGAAGTTGTTCAATCTCACCAAAATCGCGAATCAGAGCTCGACCAGCTTTTTGCGCAGCTGCGACCATGACATTGATTAGTGCTGAACCTGTCAACATGCGTTGTGATGACATTGGAATTCCTTTCTAAATAGACTTTTCGCACTTAAAATTTTTGTTTTATGTAGCGGTAAAAAAGATCTAAAACCCCGCACCTATTTCAATTGATCTAAAGGGGTTCCTGATCTTTTTGTTCTTATCATAACGCAAAAGGCAGCAGTAACGAAAGAGGCCGAATAAACATCCCCTGATCATCACAATCAGGGGTAAAAACTTTTTAAAATCCGCTGCGATTCTTATTTCGCGCGTTCTACATAAGTTGCATCAGCTGTATTCACCACAACACGCATGCCTGCCTCAATATGAGGAGGTACCATAATTTTGAGACCATTTTCCAAAACTGCTGGTTTATAAGAGGAGCTAGCTGTTTGTCCTTTAACGACAGCATCGGCTTGATCAATCGCTAAGATAACGGTGTCTGGCAACTGAACGCTGATTGGACGCCCTTCATACATAGAAATATTGACAATCATATTATCTTGTAGAAAGGTAGAGGCGTCACCCACGAAATCGCTGGAAATTGTAATTTGTTCAAAGGTTTCTTGATCCATGAAAACGAAATCATCACCTTCGGCATAAAGGTATTGAAAGGGGCGGGCTTCTAAATGAACACGCTCAACCGTGTCTGCTGACCGAAACCGCTCATGGAGTTTGGTGCCTTCAATCAAAGCCTTCATTTCAACTTGCATGTAAGCGCCACCTTTACCCGGTTGGGTATGCTGCGTTTTAGTGACTACCCAAAGTTTGCCATTATAATCTAAAATATTACCAATACGAATTGATACACCGTTAATTTTCATACCGTTACGATCCCTTATAAGCTTTCTGAATAACTTATCGCTTCTGGCGAAAAATCTCAACTACTTCTTGAGCCATGGATAAGGCTTCTTCTTTTGGCCGTTGAAAGAAGTTACGCCCAATAATTGATCCAAAACCCCCGCCGTCAACAATTGCCTGCGTATCTTCTAAGACGGAGGCAGTGTCTTTGGACTCTCCCCCTGAGAATATCACCATACGACGGCCATTAAAGCAAGCGTCAACTACATGCTTGACGCGTGCTGCTAAGGTTGATACATCCACGTATTTTTCATATAGGGGTTTGGCAGATTTCATTTCTACGTGTGCTGTGGGCAGCTTAACTTTGATGATATGGGCGCCTAGTTCACAAGCCATATGGGCTCCATAAGCAATAACGTCTGCTGCTGTTTCACCATCTTTTGATAGGGCGCCTCGGGCATACGACCAAGCAATAACAGCAAGACCACAGGCTTTAGCTTCGGCTGCTAGTTCGCGTAATTCTTCAATCTGTTCGTAGGACATATCGGAGCCTGGATAAATGGTAAATCCGATCGCAGAGCATCCCAAACGCAACGCATCATCAATACTCGCTGTTACTGCTTGGTCAGGGGCATTGTCGTTGCCAAAAAGAGAGTTGCCACTGTTAATTTTAAGAATTGTGGGAACAGCGCCCAGAAATGTATCAGCGCCAGCTTCAAGCAGACCAAGCGGGGCGGCAAAGGCATTGATGCCACCATCGATAGCAAATTGATAATGATAATGAGGATCATAGGCAGCAGGTGTCATGACAAAGGCGCGGGGACCATGTTCAAAGCCTTGATCAACGGCCAAAATCATCATTTTACCCGTTCCGCCTAATTTACCATGCATTAAAATGCGGGCTAAGTTTTGTTTGACGCCAATCGAGTCAGCTTCATAATTTGAGACGATCTTGCGAACCTTTTGTGTAATGCGCATACCAGGATTTCCTTTGAAAACTTTTCTCAATCATATACCTAACATGCTACAAAAACCAGTTTTTTAGCCTTGGAATAAAGATAATTTTGGGAATTTCAAGGATGAGGAATAGTGCGAGTAACGAAGGAAAAAGTTTAACTATTTTATAAACCTCCTAATTTTATTTAAATTGTAAAATAATTATAAAAAATCTCGTTGTAAAGTCTGTTTCAGACAAGAAGATTATGGTTAAGTTTATTTTTTACAAATAAACAAAAGCTATATCCATACATGTATCTAACATTTGGTGTAGTTATTTGGCTTAGATTTTAATCCACGGTAAGCCAGTTTCAGAATTAGAGATAAAAAGGTTAAGTGAAGAACAAATCATAAGAGCACTATTAAAAAATTAAGAAAGGATACTCTATGCGTTACATCAAATTTAGAGTTATTATTCTGGCTTCTATAATGCAGCTAATTGGTCAACAACAGGGGTTAGCTGCAGAGAAGGAAGCAGAGATGCTTGGGTCGGAAGAGATAATATCTTCGCCGGTTCCTGCAGCTGAGGGAGAGGAAAAATCTGATTTCGATCAAGCTTTAGAAGCATTTATGGAAGAGGAAAATGATCAAGGGAGGAAGCGGTCATCATCCATTTCTAAAAGTAGCAGCACTGATTCTCAAGTCTCTAAAAAACAAAAAACTTCTCAAAAAAGTTCATTTAAGGTTGCTTTAATTAAAGCGGGTATAACCTCTTATGAAGAGATCATAAGAAATTACAATAATATTATTAAAAGAGAAGATAAATCAGGTCCAAGCGCGAACGACCATGAAAATGAGTTGCCTGAAGATGAATTAAACTTAGAAGTTCTTGAGAGTGAAGATATAGAAAATTCTGAGGTAATCCTAACACGACATGCTATTAAAGATGGAATTATATTTCTAAAGAGAGAAAGAGTTAGAGCAGCTCCATGGGTTCATGATATTTTAGAGCACATTGCAACGAATGGAGAGGAAGAAGTTCTGCCTTTACCTATTTCCGGAAATGCTGACAAAATTGATTCAGCTATTATATGTATAGAGGCAAATGGCAGGAAGTTTGCAATACCACTGGGTAACGGTTACCGTCTTCTGAATCCTGAGAGCATAGAGCAGGATTTTGGCTTAAAGGTAGCCTTGAATGCCGTGGACACGAGTAAAATCAGAGAATTAGGAAGCCAAACCATCTCCTACAATCCACGTGCTACATTGACTACTTATAGTATGCCGGTTGACCTGAATCAGTTTGCTGTAGATGCCAATAGCTTAGTAAAAACAATTTCTGCTGATGTTGCTAATCCGACCGATGGGATAACTTATAGGATGGCAAGTTATGGTGCTTATGTACAAGTGGGACGTAAGCTTGAAATTAATCGGTTACACGACCTTTGTTTGGATCTTTTAGGATACGGTCAAAAGAAAGATTATAAGAGAAAATTTCCCTGGATTAAAAATATTCGTCCTATTACAGAGAAAGAAACTATCGTTAATTTACAAAAATGTCTTTTGTCAGCCATAAAAGGTGAGACTTCCGAAACGTGGTATTTCTCTAATCCATGGAGTAATGATGGAACTAGTCGAGATTATAGTATATCTACCTATTACAAAATTAATTCAGCAAAGAAACGTTATACCAACTTAGAAGAAGTTGCTGACTATCTTAGAGATTTAGCTAGCAAAGGCAAGTTTTCTATAAAAAAGATTAAAGCGCATAGGGTTTTTGCCGTTGATGAGGATACTAATGAGACCATTAGTGAGTGGAATATGTACAAAGGAATCACATTTGAAACTGCACAGAAGAAGGCACGCTATGTCCTTCATGAGGGGATGTGGTTTATGTTGGCTCTTGACTATGTTGCAGAGATTGATGGTTATATAGAATGTATTTGCTTGCCAGATAATGAACGTCTTAGTTTGCCTGCCAAAGGGCCTAAACAAAAGGAGGGGCCCTACAATGCAAGTGTCGCTTCAAATGATGATTCTTTTTTATTGTTTGACCAGCGGATAGTTGCGCCTTCTACTCACACTAATGCAACTCCCATTGAAGTCTGTGACTTGTTAACAAAACAGAAACACTTAGTGCATATAAAGGATGGTACTGATTCTTCAGTTCTTAGTCATTTGTTTGCCCAAGGGTCTGTTTCAGCAATAACTTTAAAAAGGGATAATGGTTTCCGTTTAGGGATAAAAGATAAGTATGTACGAGCTGAAATACTTGACCTATTAGAGGGAAAAACAGCAGCAGAGTTTGGAAAGCTTGAGAAACTTTGGCTCCAATTAGCGCAGAAGCATAACGATTGGGCTAGCAAAATGAAAGGTTTATTGAGTTTAGACGCAAAAATGTTAGGTAATTTTAAAAAAGGTAAAGGATTAACCGAGGCGAAGATTAAAAAACTTGTATCTTTAAAAAAGAATGCTTCTTTAACGGATGCTCTCATCTTTACCGGTTATAAAAATCATTTGTTTAAAACTTTGGGGAAAAAATTTGCAGACGCTTGTAAATTAGATTTTTCTATGGATCAGGAAGAACGAGACCAAAAAATATGTGAAGATTTTATAAAAATCTCAGTGAATGTTTTAGGAAAAAAGCTTGTTACTGACTCTCTTATGGAAGAAATTAAAAGAAATTATGGTACTAATCAAATTCTAGTAAGTCAATTAATCCCCTTTGAGCAATCTCAATTTAAGCCGTCAGACTATCAAATAGTTTATGGAATAATAACAAATAAAACGGGTGCGATGGGTGAGATTCTTCCATTTTTTAGCCGTGTCAACCTAAAAGAACATGCCACAAGAATAATAAATGAAGGTTATAAAGTCGGCGTTCAAAAGATTGGAATTGTCCAAATGTAAGGGATAAAAAGGAAAAAAGGTAACTAAAGGAAGGAAGAGGAAAAAGAATCTTAATATTCTTTCTCCGCTTCCTGAAGCCTTAAAACTATTCTCCATTTTTAACAATTTTAAATTAGTGCCTCTTACATTAATAATCGATCAAGAAGTTTATGGATTACGCCTTGAACAGCGCGTTCTGTGGCAATTTCTACTTTTTTACCCCGTCTTAGGGCGTCTTTATTGGTTACAAAATTGTCATTAGTATAGGTTTCAGCAAAAACAGTGGCTTTCGTTTTTGTATTCTGTAACGTAAATTTTATTTGAACTTCCGTTTTAGGGCTTTCCCCAAAGGATTGCTGTTGCAGCTCAACAATCTTTGCTGTTAAGCGATAGAGAGAGTCCTTGTTAGTCGATAGAAGATTAGCAGCTTGCAGAGATTGTTCGATGGCTTCTTTTAACTGACTGTTGCCAATCTTAGTGTCAGTGTAAAAGGATGTTTCAGAGCCACCACTTACCTGTTCTACCTGTATATTCTGATAATATTTTGATGTCTTTGTAACTTTATTTTTTTCTGAAACGGAATAAACCATATCGGACATATCAGCTGGATTGCTGCAGGCCGATAAAGTAATTGCCAAGAATAAAAAAAGTAGGGGCATGAGCGGGTCGATTATAAACATTCATCATAACTCTAGGGTGCCATAAGCCTAGTAAAAATACGTTAATCATGGAATGGTTGGCTATGTATACGGTCGTCACTAATATCGCCATGTTCGAAAGGTTGTGGCGTTGATAATTGGGGAGGCAGCGATGGAGTTTCTTCTTCTCTCACAGCAGTTATTTCATCTATTGCCGTCTCAGGTGCGCTCAGCTCTCGTTGATTAGGATAAGGAGCAGTGGAGAAGGAAGGGATTTGTGTGGTATTGTCTGCGGTTACTTTGGGAGTGGACGGAAATAAAGAGTCATCTTGCTGCATGTATGGTTGCTGAGATTGGGACAATGGTCCTTCTGGAATGGTTGCTTCCCGCGGGGGGATTGCCTCGGGGGTCACGTCAGAGAGTGGGGCCGGAGACAACGCCTCATCCATAGAAATAAACGGGGCTATGGGGTGGAGGGGCTGTGTTTCCTCTGGCATTAAGGCACCAGGTTCTTCCATTAAGGGTGCGTGCTCAGATGATCTGTCAATAGTATCTTCCTTCCAGTAACTATCATGAGTGGTAGGGACAGAGGATATGTCGGGGGCCGTATTAGCTGGATTATCTAAAGAGTTTTCCTGTGACGACGGCGTAAGAATTCGACTTGTTCCTTCCCCTCGGTCAGCTTCTTTTGGGGGAATGGCTCCAAAAAATGATTTTATTGTCGCCAGGAGGCCGGCTTGCTCGGCTGCTTGAGAATAAGATAGACATAAGGAGATTATCATTATCGACTTTAAAATTCTTTTCTGCATTGAGTGTCTCCTCTATGGTTTTAATAAATATATGCTCCATGATCGTTAAAATTTAGTTAAGGTAGTGAGAATTCTGAAGAAAACAGTCTCTATCACAGAGCTCTAATAATAGGTATATATTGCGTCTTTGATAAACGGATGGCATAGTGTCCCTATCTCTAAGGCTGGAATAAACGGCCGCAGGATTTTTTATAGATGAGAGTCAATCATGATCCAAAATTTTTTTGGTTTTCAATCCACAGACCCTGAAGAGCGAACTCGACGCGTAAAAGATGTTTTTACCAGCGTTGCCTCTAAATATGATATAATGAATGATTTGATGAGTCTGGGAATTCATCGATATTGGAAGTCTAGCTTTATTAGCAATTTACCCATCAAACCGCAGGATCGAATTTTAGACGTGGCTGGGGGTACAGGAGATATTGCTTTTAAGATTTTAGAATCTTATCCTCATCTTAATCCTGAGGTTATGGTTTGTGATCTAACGCCTAATATGATCCATGTCGGTCGAGAGCGTGCCTTGGATCGGGGTTTAATTCGTAACCTTGAGTGGGCCTGCGGTAATGCTGAACAATTGCCATTCCCCGATCATAGTTATGATATTTATACAATTTCCTTTGGAATGCGAAATGTGACTCATCTTACTCAAGCTTTGACGGAGGCTTATCGGGTCCTAAAACCAGGTGGGCGTTTTGTTTGCTTAGAATTTAGTAAGGTCCAACTTCCTCTGTTGGAGAAAATATATGATCGTTATTCTTTTGAGGTATTGCCTTGGTTGGGCGACCTCGTGGCTAAAGATCGTGCTTCCTATCAATACCTGGTTGAGAGTATTCGCCGTTTTCCTGAGCAAGAACAGTTTGCTAACTTATTAAAAAACGTAGGATTTGTTGACGTACATTGGAAAAATTTCTTAGGTGGTGTATCCTGTATTCATAATGCTCTTAAGAAATAAACGATGAATGACGACAAACACTCAACACCATATATCTTTTCCACCTTTATTTGTTGATATTCAACAACTGCCTCATGGTAAAGATTTACCGTTGCCAAGTTATGGCACAGCTCACAGTGCTGGCCTTGATCTCTATGCGGCAATTGCAGAAGATATTGTCCTAAATCCCGGCAATATTAAATTGGTTCCTTCTGGGATTTCAATTGCCCTACCCGTTGGTTTTGAAGCCCAAGTTCGATCTCGCTCTGGTTTATCTTTAAAAAATGGTGTGATTGTTTTAAATGCGCCCGGGACAATTGATGCTGATTACCGAGGGGAAATTATGGGTATTATGACTAATTTGGGAACAGAACCCTTTACGGTAAGTCGTGGTTTGCGATTTGCGCAATTGGTGATTGCTCGGCATGAACGCGTGGAGTGGAAGATAGTCACCAGTCTTGAAGAAACTGTTCGGGGTAGTAACAGGTTCGGATCAACGGGTTTAAAAGGATAGGCTATGCGATGACGAGAATTGGACGCAGGCTTATCATTTTATTTATTTCTCTATTGCCATCATTTGTACTTGCGAACGCCGAAAAACTGCCTTTGCCTCGTTTTGCTTCTATTCGTTCTAATAAAGTTAATGTTCACGTGGGGCCTGGAAAAAGCTATCCAATCGAATGGACATACACACGTCAGGGATTGCCCGTAGAAATTGTGGCTGAATTTGATACTTGGCGACAGATTAAGGATTTTGAAGGGACAAAGAGCTGGGTTCATAAAAGCTTGCTGTCAGGTAAAAGAACGGCTTTAGTGACTGACCATCAACGTAAACTTCGGATGAAACCAAAAAAGGACGCTCGTATTGTCGCATACTTAGATCCTGGTGTGATTGTTAAAGTTAAAAAATGTGAAAAAGAATGGTGTCAGGTTGAGGCAAATAATTATTCTGGATGGATTCGTAAAAAAGCTATCTGGGGCGTATACTTTCACGAAGAAAAGGTCTAAGTTGTGGTTCTAATTAAATTTGAGGATGTCAGTTACAGAATGACATCTGGTACTCCTATTCTAAATGATATTAACTTAGTAATTTCACAAGGTAAAATCACGACCATTATTGGACCAAACGGAGCAGGGAAAACGACCCTCTTAAAGTTAATGTTAGGTTTGGTAAAACCAGTTTCAGGTAAGATTCATCGGTTGACTAAGATGCGAGTGGGATATGTTCCCCAAAAAATGAAATTAAACCCTTTACTGCCTGTTACAGTTGAGCGGTTTTTACAATTAGCCTCTCCTTTAAAGAACAAGGTTTTGATTGAAAAAATTGATCGGGTACTTCACGAAGTAGGCGCTTGTCATTTAAAGCAGCGGTGGATGCGTGAGTTGTCAGGCGGTGAAACTCAGCGCATTCTCTTAGTGAGAGCTTTAATGCAAGATCCAGATTTGTTGGTCTTGGATGAGCCGGCGCAGGGAGTGGATATTATGGGGCAGGCTGATCTTTATCAGCTTATAGCCCGTTTGCGTGATCAAATAGGATGTGGCGTTGTTTTGGTGTCACACGATTTGCATCTGGTGATGGCGGCCAGTGATAATGTCATTTGTCTTAATCAGCATGTTTGTTGTTCCGGTACGCCCTCGGACGTCCAAAACCATCCCTCTTATGGCCAGCTCTTTGGAACGAAAGCAGAGGCAGCTACCTTTGCGATTTATACGCATCATCATACCCATCGTCATGATATCCCTTGTCCGAAAGGCCATGATCATGCTTGAGTTATTGCGGCAGGAATTTGTGCAGCGTGCCTTACTTGCGGGGATGGGCCTTGCCATTCCGATGGGGATTCTTGGATGTTTTATGTTATGGCGTCGCATGTCTTTTTTTAGTGATGCGATGGGGCATGCGGCAATTTTAGGGGTTATAGGGGGGCTTATTCTGCATATCCATCCCCAAATGGCTGTTGCTGCAATCGCTTTGCTTGCAGCCTTTATCTTATCACGCTATAGAGATAGCTCTCGTTTGCCTTTAGATACATGGCTGGGTGCTGTGTCTTATGGGGGGTTATCTTTGGGATTATGCTTAATGGCGCTTTACCCCTCGGTTCGGGTTAATCCTGAAGCTATTTTATTTGGTGAGATTTTAAGTGTTACGTGGACCGATGTGCTGTGGGTTCTGGCTGTTGCAATCGGGACACCTTTGCTATTTTGGAAGATCTGGCGACCGGTGGTGCTCATTACAATGGATGAAGATTGGGCAGCAACCAATAACACTCCTGTTTATTCTATCCAAATGATTTTTTTGACAACAATTGCTTTAGTCACAGCTGTTGGATTGAAAATTACAGGCGCGCTACTGTTGCCCGCTTTGATGATTTTCCCGGCTGCTACCGCGTCTTACTTTGCACGCTCTCCCGAAACAATGGTCATAACAAGCAGTTTAGTAGCCATAGTGTCATTTATGAGTGGGGCTTTGGTGTCTTTTTGGTTTGATCTGCCGACCGGTCCAGCGATTGTTGTTATCTCTTTACTGTTGATGGTGATAGGAGCCTTTGTAAAAAAATATTGAAAAAATATGTTGCAAATTTTCTGTGGATGCGCAATAAAGAATACACATAGTTCGAAAGAACTTTCCCCTAAAAAGCGGGCGTAGCTCAGGGGTAGAGTACAACCTTGCCAAGGTTGGTGTCGAGGGTTCGAATCCCTTCGCCCGCTCCAAAAAACTTCCAAAAATATCCTTCAATATCCTTGTTCATTCGTTAAGAAATATCTGTTACAGTAGGTCTAACTGTTACCATGGAGGGGCGTTTATAATGGTAAAAATAGGGGATGATAACATGTTCAACAAAGCAAGAAATCAGATTACAGATCATCTGTGTAGACAATTAGCGACTCCGGAGCAATCAGATTATAAAGCATTTATTCGCCTATTTATGGAGCGATTTCCGGTCGGCTATATTGAAAAGTTAACGGAAGAGGATCTTGGCTGTTTTGTCAGTTCTGTGTGGGATCATTTTAAGCAGTATAATCGTACGAGCTCCTTTAAAGAAATTAAGAGTGGCAAAATTTCTCTTCATCGCACCGAACGCATTTTCTTGACGTTGATCAATATTGATCGCCCTTATCTAATTGAAAGTCTTTTGACTTTTTTCCAAAAATGGAATATAAAGCCTCAGCTTCTTATTCATCCTGTCATTGCTGTTGAACGGGACCCCCAAGGATTGATTAAGAAGATTTACGAAGATATCCATAAGCCGGGCCATGGAGAAGGTTTAAGTTTTGAATCTGTTATTTTTGTTCAAGCAAAAAATCGGTTTACTTCCAGAACTCTTGAGCAATTTAGTCAGGAGTTGGATGAATTACTGAAAAAGATTTGCCTGACTGTCGATGACATCCCTACCATCCTTCAAGATATTGCCCGGCTTAGAGAAAAATTACCCCCGTCTATTGAGGGCAAATACAGCGCCTCAGATGGGGAAGAAGTGAAAGAGTTTTTAGGGTGGTTGAATGAACGCTACTTTGTTCCTTTAGGAGGTCGTTATTTTGATACTAAAAACCAGGCGGCCAAGACAGAGTTTTACTGTTTAGAGGAAAATATTAAACGTCGCACTGGTTTGTTTTTATATGAAGATTTTTCTCAGCTTGATGACATGGTGCCCAGCCTTAGTCGAGCTAAAATTATCCCCGATATGACGGTTGAGGAAACCGGCATCTCTCAGCTTATGAGTGTGGTAAAAACCAATCAGCGGTCTCCCATCCATCGTCCCTCTCGTATTGATTCAATTGAAATTATGGATTGGGATGAAGCTGGTAAAATCAAGGGAGTGTATCAACTTATTGGTGTGTTTACGAAAGAAATCTTTACGATTCGAGCGTTTGAGATTCCGTATTTACGCCGCAAGGTTGAGATTGTCTTTAATCAATTTAACTTAAATCCAACATGGTATGATGGAAAATCTTTGTTAGCAATTCTGGACAGTATTCCGCGGGATGAAATGTTCTATCATTCGACCGAACAGCTTTTTAGGATTTGTGATAATGTTTTGGAATTACGCGATCATGCGGGGCTTTCTGTTTTCTGCCGTTCAGATGTATATGGACGATATGTGACAGTAATGGTTTTTATGACGCGTGAACGGTATAGCTACACATTGAAAGAACGACTAGGACAGTTAATTGCGAAACAATTTAAGGGAAGAATTGGTTCTAGCGTGGCTCAGGTCGGGGATTTACCGTTTGCCCGTGTTATCTATGTGGTGGAGTTTGCAGAGCCGACATCGGTGACCATTCTTGAGAATGATTTACAAGCAATCTTAGATGAGGCCTCTCTTGGATGGGTTGACCGCTTAGAATTATTCCTTGATCAGAAAACGGCCATTAGTAATACGTCTGATTTTTTGGCACCCTATCGAGGAAGTTTTCAAGCCTCCTATCAAGAGGCTTTTACTCCCCAAGAAGTTTATGATGACATTACTTGCATAGAAAAATTATCCGATGGCTCGCCGATAGATATTAATATTTATAGCCATAAGGATGGAGTCGTTCGGGTTAAGATTTATATTAAAGGACAAGCCTTATCTTTGTCTGCTTTATTGCCACTATTAAATAATTTTGGTTTAAAAGTCCTCTCAGAAACGACGTATCTGATTGATCGTGCTGGTGTTGACTATCATATTCATGATTTTGATGTGGAAATTGATGCTTCTGTAAATTGGCAAGCTCATGAAGTTTACTTGCGTCCAGCCTTTCAAATGGTTTATGCGGGTCGAATTGAGAATGATGGATTTAACCAACTGATTTTACAGGCGGGATTAACAGTTAAGCAGACCAACATGCTTCGTGCTTATGTGAAATTCTTATTGCAGGCAAAATTGCCATATTCTCAATCGTATGTTGAACAAACGCTCGCAGTTTATCCCAATATTTGCCTCAGTTTTGCTGAATTTTTTGAGCAGAAGTTCAATCCCATTATAAAACACCCTATCTCGACTGAGGCTATTGAAGATAAAATCTTAGGATTGTTGCAGAATGTATCTCGCTTAGATCATGATCGAATTCTGCGGCGTATTTTTAATGCAATACAATCCACGCTGCGGACAAATTATTATCAATTAACTGCTGATCAATTTGACAAAGAATACTTATCTTTCAAATTTGATTCCTCTAAACTTCAGGATTTGCCCCCACCCCGGCCGTTGTTTGAGATTTTTGTTTATTCAGCAACCATGGAAGCCATCCATCTCAGAGGAGGAAAGGTTGCGCGTGGTGGGTTGCGTTGGTCTGACCGATTTGAAGATTACCGTTCTGAAGTTTTGGGATTGATGAAGGCTCAGATGGTTAAGAATTCGGTGATTGTACCCTTAGGATCAAAGGGTGGTTTTGTGGTTAAGCGTCAGAATGACTTTACAGATCGCACAGAGCTAATGGAAGAGGTTGTGCGCTGTTATCAAACCATGATCCGTGGCTTACTCGATCTTACAGATAATCTTGTTAACGGAGAAATAGTACCCCCTCCCCAGGTAGTGCGTTATGATGAAGATGATCCTTATTTGGTCGTTGCGGCTGATAAGGGAACAGCGACATTTTCCGATATTGCTAATGCTCTTTCAATGGAATATGGATTTTGGTTGGATGATGCTTTTGCCTCGGGCGGTTCAGCAGGATACGATCATAAGAAAATGGCGATTACCTCATGCGGGGCTTGGGAATCGGTTAAGCGTCATTTTAGAGAAATAGGGATCGATGTTCAATCACAGCCGTTTACAGTCGTGGGTGTAGGTGACATGTCAGGTGATGTGTTCGGAAACGGTTTATTGCGCTCGAATAAAACACGTCTCCTAGCAGCCTTTGATCATCGCCATATTTTTATTGATCCCAATCCAGATGCAGAAATTTCTTATCAAGAGCGTCAGCGGTTATTTAGTTTACCGCGGTCATCCTGGGATGATTATGATAAGAATTTGATTTCCCGCGGTGGTGGCGTTTACCCCAGAACCATAAAGTCAATTCAATTAAGCGATGAAGCTTTGGCTCTGCTAGAATTGCCTTCCAAAACTCATAGTCCCGATGATATTATCAGGGCCATTCTACAGGCACCGGTTGATTTGTTATGGTTTGGTGGTATTGGCACCTATATTAAAAGTCAAAACGAATCTAATGCTGAGGTGGGTGACAACGTTAATGCAGCCTTACGTGTCGATGGCCGTCATGTGAGGGCTAACGTTATTGGCGAGGGGGCCAATTTGGGAATGACTCAGTTGGCGCGTATCGAATTTGCCTTAAAAGGCGGGCGTCTCAATACCGATGCTATTGATAACTCAGCTGGGGTAGATTGTTCGGATCACGAAGTTAATATCAAAGTTTTATTCTCATCCATGAAGCAGAAAATAGATCGAGAGACGAGAAACAAATTATTGGTAGAGATGACGGATAATGTTACTGAGCTTGTTTTAAGGGACAATTATCAACAAACTAAAATTCTATCTGTTATGCAACTTGCTGGCAAAGAAGGGCTGACAAGTTATCAGAATCTAATCAAGATTCTTGAAAGTGAAATTCAGCTTAACCGTAGTATTGAATTCTTACCTGATGATGAGGTTTTTGAGCGACGACGTTCTAAAGGGCAGGGGCTAACGCGACCAGAATTAGCTGTGTTGTTAGCCTATTCCAAGATTTCACTCTACAATCAGATCATTTCCTCTCACCTGGTTGACTTACCATTCTATCAAACTCATTTGGTTCAGTATTTTCCAATTTTGATGCAAGAAAGGTTTAACGCAGATATACTTGAACACCCTTTGCGCCGTGAAATCATCGCGACCGTTTTAGCAAATACCCTGGTTAATCGGGTGGGCCCTACCTTTGTATATGAAATGGCTCAAGCGACAAGTTGTTCTGTGTCAGACGTCGTTCATGCTTTCTTTACTGCGGTAGAATCCTTGGGACTTAATAAATGGTGGGATGATATTGATCAAATTGATGGATTAATGTGTGCTGATTTACAGAATAAAGCTTATGAGAGGATTTCTTTTGCTCTCAAGATTGTGGTGATGCGTATTCTTGGAACGGGGTATAATAATTCAGCCAAAATTACTGAAATTATGGAGCATCTACCAAGTTTAATTGCCACCACTGATCAACAAAAATTAGCACAACTTATTGTGACCTATTTGGGCCAAAATATTCCACAGTCTGTCGCTGAAAAGTTAGGACTTATTCCCTTTTTAGGACCAATTATGGATGTAGCAACCTTACAGTTAGAAGATTATAATTTAAGGGATGCAGGACGTATCTATTTTGCCGTTCGATCTTTGTTTGGGCTTGATTGGTTGCAAGACCAGGCCATTGATTTTGATGCTGGCAATGATTGGCAACAGAGTGCCCAGCTGGGGTTAATTGATGATGTAGGTCAAACAATTAGGGCGCTGACCCAGCAAGTGATCAACTCAGGATATGTCAATAACATCGATAAATGGATTGATAATCAGCAGAGCTACATTCGTCAAGCAAAATCTGTTTTGACACCCCTTCGCGCCACAAATCGACCTGATTTAGGTATGTTAACTTTTGCGGTCCGCCAAATCCAACGCATGCCGCAGTTGAAGAAGTTTTTGTGCTTGCTGTAAAAAAGACTGAAGAGGGAATTTTATAAAATCCCTTTTTGGGGGCATTTATTGTTTATAGAAGCATTTCTTCTCGGCCTTGACCCCCGAACTTGAGTTGACAGGCGTGGCTTTGTAAGGTTGAGACCCCGGATCAAAGCCGGGAAAAGGTCTTTTTTAGAATTACTCCTTTTCTATTTTCACATCTCCAAGCGGAGACCCCGAGCTGCCAAGGGTGTCTTTGTGATGGCGAGACCCCGGATCAAGTCAAGGCGGGGGAATAGTGCTTTTGTATATGTCTGCTTTTACTATTATCTTGCTTTTCCTGACTTCTTTCTTCTTTCCTTTCCTCCGAGACTAGGACTTGAGCGGGTAGTAGACTTTTACTTCTCATTCAATTGAATTAGCTGATGCTATGGAGAAAATGCAAGGTCGATCACTTAACGCTTGATAGACTTAATGGTTATGAAGATGAGCTTTTAAAAGCAGAATTGAAAAATAATACAATTTGGAAATTAATAGTATCCCGCGGGATACTTAAGTATATTTTACGGATAAGAAAAAATAAGTTTATTCATTACTGTTGGCTCGTTCTCGAGTTAAAACATTAGATTAAAACAGAGAGGTAAACATGAAAGAAATAAAAGAAAGCTTATATAAAAAAATATTAGAAAAAATAAAGAATTTTGAGTTAAGGAAGTATTTGTTAAAAATTTTAGGATTGCTACTAATTTTTAATGCTTTATCTCTTGCGCCAGCAAATTCTTCAAGTCAGGAGTCGCATAAAGAATTAATAAGCTGGAAATGTATTGTACCCTTAACTGTCTATGCGGAGGTAAAAATTTCTGCACGAGATGATGAGAAACAAGAATTATCCGATCTTCTTGAAGAAGAAGAAAATGCTATTCAAAGAGACCCTCAAGACGCAAGAAGAATCCGAAGTAGTTATAATACTAAGTATGGTAAATGGGCAGAAAAATGCTCCAACTCATGGTTTACAGAAGCTAACTTTAAGGCCTATGTGGGAAAAACCACGGGGGATCAAGGTTTTGATGGGTTCTATATTGTGAACTATTCTCCTGTACAGCAATTTGTCGTTATTAATGAAGTTAAATTCAATAAAGCCAAATTAACAAGAGCCCAATGTTCTAAGCTTGCAAAATGTCGCTGCGGGCAAATGTCACGCAACTGGATAGAAAATAATATGTAGATAAGTTAACGAACAAAAATATTCAATACTACAATGAGATACAATATGCGATCCGACAAGGAAATTATTCTAGAAGCTTAATTAATGTAGACATGGAAGGAAATCTACATCTCTTTGAACTTAAGGATCAATACTGTCTTGGGACTCGTGTATGCAAGCGGCTTCAATCTAAAGAGGAGATATATTTTGAAATGGTTAAGAATGCCCTAGCTTCAATCCCACTTAGTGAGGTTTAGCTTGTTAATAGAAATTGTAGATTTTCTATAAAACCCTAAAATGGTCTTATGGTATCAATAATTTAAGGCGGAAGTACACTAAATTGTCTTCCGTCTTCTAAAACAACTTTATTAGAAAGACCACAAATTAAAGTAATTTCATTCTTTGGGGGGTAATGGAAATAATCAAGGTGTCAAACCCTTCATTTTCTCCAAATACTTTAATACCTGTGCTAACCATGACAAAGTTAGCGGCTTTATTCATTTTTTCTAATTGGCATCCGATTAAAGGGACACTTCTGCACGGTGATAGTCTTGTGTATTCAGGAACATCCAATCGAAGAGCAGGGAGATAAGATAACGATTTGTCCAACCCTTTACAGCTTATTACCTGGGGGGCTCTTATGAAATTGTTGCCCGTATTTATGAAACCTTTGATACCATGCAGAGTAAAGTTAAAAATTCTCCTATAAACCCATCTCCGAAAGACCTGCTCCTATCTCTTCTGTTGCTTTCTATGGTACACTCTCGTCAACTGAATTAAATCGAGGTCTTATACCCTATACGGATGAACTTCAAAGTTAGCTTTACGAGCATAAAAAAAGACCAGGAAAACCCTGGTCTTTGTAAGGGGATAAGGGCAAGCCTCGCTAATAGTTAATCCCTTATTTACTTTCCTCAGTTGAGCTTTTTGTAAGATTATCATGATATTTCTGTGTCTCGGATATACTCATGTCAGAATTTTTGGGAACGAATATTGCTTGGTAGGCGTTATCCTCAGGGTTGGATACTGGATCAGGCTTAATTCCCGCAAATTGTTGGTTAGAATTTTTTTCTAACTGCTTATTAACAATCTCCTGCTCCTTTGAAGTGAGATTTTGGGTTTTCCAATCTGACGCTATTAAAGTTGAAATTGAGAGAATAGTGATAATAGTGGTGTATAAGAGTTTATTTGTCATACTTTTTCCTCCTTCTAAAAAATTATCCTTAATACGTAGCACCTCATTAATTTTAGAGATCATATACTTTTATCTCCAGCAATTACCATTTTCCTATTTGTGCTTAAATATCGTTGCTACTACTCTCTAAAAAGATGTGAATTGCTTGAGTCTTTCTTTAGGTTATTATTGTGAACCCTTTTCTATTTTAAGTTGATCCGTAATATTATGAATTTTTTATACCATAAAACCTTCATAATTAGATGCAGGAAAGAAGTAATAAATTATCACTCATAAAAATCTGTGGAATAAGGGAGAAGTGTAAAATTCCTTTGTTGGTACATTTACTGTTTATAGAAATATTTCTTCTTGGCCTTGACCCCGGACCTCGAGCTGACAGGCGGAATGCTCTTATAATCTTGAGACCCCTGCTCAATCAAGGCAGGGGATGCATTTATTGTTTACACCTGTAATATAAAGTTTCCGGGTCGCGCTAACGCTTGCCCGGAAAAGAAAAGTTAAAAATATAGTAAGGGGACTATTTAAGCGTCTAAGTTTACAACTTTTAAGGCATTCGCTTGAATGAACTCACGCCGTGGTTCAACCACATCTCCCATTAAGGTTGAGAAGATTTCTTCAGCCTCTTCCATGTGATCCAGCTTAACTTGTAATAATGTTCGGGCTTCAGGATCCAGAGTTGTTTCCCATAATTGTTCCGCATTCATTTCACCAAGTCCCTTAAATCGGCTCAGGGTAATTCCTTTGCGACCTTGCTCAAGAAGGGCATTGCCTAAATCTGTTGGACCTACAATAGGGGCATGATTTTCTTTGACACTAAAATGGCCTGGATTTTGGAAAAAATCGACGAGCTCGGGCTTTAAATTGAGTAGAGCTTTGATTTCTGGGGCACGGAAAGCGTTTTCATCCAATCGCCAGCTCTCGGCGACACCAGCAACTGTATGAGTAAAGACGATGGTTTGACCTTCTCGTAAGACAGACCATTTTTGACGGTAAACGGGTTTACCGGCTACCTGTAAAGCTGCAGATGCTTGATCTAACTTATTAACGATAATTTCTAAGTCCATGGAGGGATTTTCAAACAATCCAGTAAACAAAACTTGTTCAATTAGGAGCGGATTAGTAATCCGTCGCGTTAATCCAATGATGCTATGGTGGGCTTTCATAATCAATTCTGAAAGGCTCCTAAAGGCAACACCTGAAATAGGCGCACCATTGGCGGGTGTAAAGCTAGATTCATTGCAAGCCGCATCCAACAGGTAGTTTTCCATGGCGCGCTCATCTTTCAAATAAACTTCCGATTGGCCACGCTTTACCTTATAAAGGGGGGGCTGAGCAATATACAGATAGCCTCGATCAATTAAGGGTCGCATTTGGCGATAGAAGAAGGTTAATAGCAAAGTCCGAATATGACTTCCGTCCACATCTGCGTCTGTCATAATAATAATTTTGTGGTATCTTAATTTGTCTGGATTAAATTCTTCAGCACCAATTCCTGTCCCTAAAGCAGTAATTAAAGTTCCGATTTCAGCAGAGCCAAGCATTTTATCAAAGCGAGCCCGTTCCACGTTCAAAATTTTACCTTTAAGAGGTAAAATAGCTTGGAAATGACGATTTCTACCTTGTTTTGCTGAGCCACCTGCAGAATCTCCCTCAACGATAAAGATTTCACTTTTAGAGGGGTCCCGTTCTTGACAGTCAGCCAATTTGCCCGGCAGTGAAGCCAAGTCTAAGGCGCCCTTACGGCGAGTCAATTCACGCGCCCGACGCGCGGCTTCCCGAGCAGCAGCGGCTTCAATAACTTTACCAACAATGTTTTTGGCGTCAGCTGGATTTTCTTCAAACCATTGGTCTAAGGCTTCAGAAACAATGTTTTCGACCGCTGGACGAACTTCGGAAGAGACTAATTTATCTTTTGTTTGGGAGGAGAATTTTGGATCCGGTACCTTAATAGAAAGGACGCAGATCAATCCCTCGCGTGCATCTTCACCGCTGACTGCGGTTTTATCTTTTTTCCCCATGGGAGTGTTAGCCATATAATTGCCAACAGTTCGTGTTAAAGCAGCACGGAATCCTGCTAAGTGGGTTCCTCCATCCCGTTGTGGGATATTGTTGGTGAAGCAGAGCATGGTTTCATGATAGCTGTCTGTCCATTCTAAGGCGATTTCAACTGTAACTCTGTCTTTTGTTCCCGTGGCTACGACGGTTTTATTTTGTAAGGAAGTTTTACCTCTTTTAAGGTAATTGACAAATTCTTCGATTCCTCCTTCATAATGAAGTTGGATCTCATAGGGCTCATCCCCGCGTTCATCGCGCAAAATGATATTAACCCCAGAATTTAGAAAGGCTAACTCTCGCAATCGGTGTTCAATGGTGGCTCGGTCAAATTCGGTAATCGCAAACGTTTCTTTCGAGGGTAAAAAGCGAACTTCTGTTCCTGTTGAGTTTGCTGTGTCGACTACTGCTAAGGGCGCTTCGGCTACACCATGCTTAAAACGCATAAAATGCTTTTCACCATTTCGCAAAACTGTTAATTCTAAAACTTCTGATAAGGCATTCACAACAGATACACCAACACCGTGCAATCCACCAGAAACCTTATAAGAATTCTGATCAAACTTCCCGCCGGCGTGTAATTGCGTCATGATCACTTCAGCAGCGGAAATTTCCATTTCCGGGTGAATGTCGACGGGAATACCACGGCCATTGTCGCGGACAGTTACAGAGTTATCTTCATTAATAATGACATCAATACGATCACAATGGCCTGCGAGAGCTTCGTCAATGGCATTATCAACTACTTCATAGACCATATGGTGCAAGCCGGTCCCATCATCTGTATCGCCGATATACATTCCTGGACGCTTGCGAACTGCATCAAGTCCTTTCAAAATTTTAATAGAATCGGCAGTATATCCATCGTTATTTTCAGGGATTGAGTCAAGGATTTTTTCGGGTTGTTGCGCTGTCATTGTCTTTACTACCATAGATATAATTTGATGCCATTGTTAAGTTAACCTATGTTAACTCAACTATCCAAAGAATCATAGTTAAAAACAGGTTTATTGTTAGAAGCAAACACGTGCTTTTTGGCTCAATTCCTTGTACACTCTTTAAAAACAGCAAAAAAAATTGATGATGCAAAATTATGATGCAATTGTTATTGGTGGTGGTGCTGCCGGGTTGATGGCAGCTTTACAAGCCGGTCGTCGCGGCCGACAAGTTCTTCTCATTGAACATACAGCCAAGATTGGGGAAAAGATTCGCATTTCCGGTGGGGGACGTTGTAACTTCACGAATCTGGGGGCTAGTCCTGCCAACTATATATGTTCTAACCCCCACTTTGTTAAATCAGCGTTAGCCGGTTATACACAGCATGATTTCATTAAAATGGTTGAGGCTCATCACATTCAGTACCATGAAAAGACGCTAGGTCAGCTTTTTTGTGATGGATCTTCTAAGCAGATTATTCAAATGTTGTTGGACGAATGTACTAAATCTCAGGTGAAAATTCTTTTATCGTGTCGCGTCAATGATATAGCCAAGTCTGAGCGCTTTTCTATTGTCTCCGATAAGGGGACATTTGAGGCAGAGTCAGTAGTAATCGCAACAGGGGGGTTGTCAATCCCCCAAATTGGAGCCAGTGACTTTGGCTATCGAATTGCCAAAAAATTTGATGTTCCTATCCGGACGACGTGCCCAGCGCTTGTGCCCTTGACAGTAGGGGCTAATGATTTGCAACAATTCAAAGCCATCAGCGGCATATCCAATCCATCTATTGTGTCTTATGGAAAGACTCAATTTCCAGAAAATATTCTCTTTACGCACCGCGGTTTGAGTGGTCCGGCTATTTTGCAAATCTCCTCTTATTTGCCTTGTTTTTCGGAAGAAATAATTTCAATTAATTTGATGCCTACTGTTGATTTAAGGCATTTAATCAACCAGCATAAAGATTCTAAGAAAACTTTGTGTAATTTCTTAAAGCAATACTTAAGTGATCGATTAGTTAATTTCATGGTGGATAATGATTTTTGGCATCAGCCGATGACAGAAGTAAAGAAGGCTACCCTTTTAGCAGCGGCGGACAAGCTTCATAATTTTTCTGTTAAAATTCAGGGTAGTGAAGGATTTCAAAAAGCAGAAGTTACCCGCGGAGGGGTGGATACTGATTATCTGTCTTCAAAAACGATGATGGCCAAACAAGTGCCCGGTTTGTTTTTTATTGGCGAAGTTGTAGACGTAACGGGTTGGCTTGGAGGCTATAATTTTCAATGGGCTTGGTCGTCGGGCTATGCTGCTGGTCTTAACTGCTAAAAACTTGCCTAGGAATAATTGTGGTTCTTCTTTGGGGCGTTGGTTCTTACATATCTTATATGCGCGATGCTCAAGTTCTTGCGAATCATAAACGTTCTTCTATACGCGAGGTTTTTTCGGATAGGGTTGCTGTGGGAAAATTATTTTATATTTTTTCAATAGCTCCTAACTTTAAAAATATCCAATTTTTAACTTAAGTTATAATACTCTTTATTGATCTGCATGGGAGAGGATATCATTTTAATATAAGGAGAAATTTAGATGTTATGGATTACCGATGCTCTTTATTTGCAGGATTGGGAAGTAAGCGAAACATTCATCCGTGCTAGTGGGCCAGGGCGACAGAACGTTAATAAGGTTTCAACGGCTGTCCAATTACGATTTGATGTGCTTCACTCTCCCTCTTTGTCAGAAGACGTTCGACAACGCCTGCTTCATAGTGCCCGCCATCGGCTAACAAAGGACGGTATTTTAATTATTACGGCGCAAAAATTTCGCAGCCAGGAGCAGAATCGGCAAGATGCCAGAACACGCCTTATTCAGATCATTAAAAATGCTCTTCATAAACCAGTTCAGCGTGTCACCACCACCCCGCCACTGGCCTCTAAAGAAAAGCGGTTGCATAACAAAGCCATACAAAGTCGGCGCAAAAAAATGAGAAAATTAACGCTCTTGAATGATTAGCTTATCTTAAGGGAGAAGATAAGTGGACACAAAATACTGAATTTTACTAAAACCAAACACTTATATCAGAATTTCTCAATAGAATATAAAAAAAATCAGAAAACTGTTGCAAAGGGATAGAAAAGTCTGTAATAAATTAGGTATATCTTTTGGGGGTCTATAGCTCAGTTGGTAGAGCACCTGACTTTTAATCAGGGTGTCGAAGGTTCGAATCCTTCTGGACCCACCACTCCTAAAATTCTTCCATCTCTCCCTTGTAAATCATACAATTTTCAGTTTAAATTAACTAAAATCTTATCTATTAGTTCCCTGTTGTATGATGCAAAGAAATAGACTATTAGCGCCGCTGTTATTGTTAAGCTTAACAGCCTGTACGCAACTTAAATTTAGTGATTCGCCTCATCCTTACGACCCCCAACTTCGCCATTATCCAGATATAAAGATTGCGTTTATACTAGGCGGAGGGGGAGCCAAAGGTTTGGCCCATGTGGGGATTATGGAAGAATTGATGAAAGAGGGGATTTATCCTGACCTGATGGTGGGATGTAGCGCGGGATCTATTGTGGGGGCCTTGTATGCTGATTCACTTGATATTAGGCAGGTGAAAGCCTATTTATTGCCCCAGGTCCGGGAAAACCTTGTCAATATTTCTTTAAACTTTCTACCCTTTGGAATTAGTGACGGGAATGGCTTGCATTCTTTCTTAAAAGAGACATTAAAGGCTCGTTATTTCGAGGAACTTAAAATCCCCTTTGTTGCCGTTGCCACAAATCTCCAGTTTGGCGATATGACAGCCTTTGGGCGCGGAGAGTTAATTCCTGCAGTTAAAGCGTCTTCTGCTTTTCCAGGTGTTTTTACGCCTGTAGAGGTCCAAGGACAATTCTTTGTAGATGGTGGGGTAGCCAATAATGCGCCTGCTGAAGTTGCGCATCGAATGGGCGCTAAATTTATTATTGCTATTGAGTTGGATGCGGGCTTGCCTGACACAGCCCCCAGTCATGCATTGGGAATTCTACGACGCTGTTTGCAGATTAGTTTGCGCCATCAATCCCGTTTGGCTTTAGTCAATGCCGATTATGTATTAAAAGTTTCTCTCCCAGAAATGGGAACCTTTGAGAATGGGATGAATGAGATTGTTTATCAGCGAGGACGTGAAGTGGGACGCAACCAAGCCTCTAAAATTAAGCAGTTAATTGAGCAAAAATTAGGAAAGCAAACAGAAGTTCAGTAAGCCTAAATTAATTTCTTCGTATCAGTTGAAATCAATTTAGGGCTTGTGGGAAAGCAAGTATTATTGATGGCGTCTCATTTGCTCAAAAGTACCTTACCAGTTTGTCTTCCATAGCCATATCCCTTAATTCTCTCACTGGGTAAGGATTTATGGGGTAGGTCTACTCTGCTAGCAGAAGGAACCTCTGGCGAAGGAGGGGGAAAGGAGGGAGGAAAGCCTGGCTGAGATGTGCAACTTGCTAATAAGACTGCTGCAAGTCCCAACCATACTTCATTAAAATATATTTTCATACTTTTCCTCCGTATTTGCTAAATTTGTAACGTGTTATCTTACCAGAGACCAATAGCTTTCCACCAAACGCTTCCGACGCCAAACCAGATCAACAAATTGACCACACTAAACAGGAAGCCAAGGCGCCACCATGTACCAATATCTACATAGCCGGCTCCAAAGAACATGGCTGAAGAGCTAGCCCCATAGTGTGTCATACTTGAAAATAGGCTGGAACAGAATCCAAAGCCCAAAGCTGCAATTAAAGGGGGAGTCCCTGCTGAAATAGCAACGGCTAAGAATGCTGCATACATCGCACTGACATGGGAGGTGTTACTGGCAAAGAAATAATGGCTATAGAAATAAATAAGGATTAACACCGCAAAGGCTGACATCCAGTCCATTCCCATAACAAGGGTGCTGACCATGGTAGAAAACCAGGCAACGACACCATAGATCTGAAGATATTTAGCCATGGTTACTAAAATCGCAAACCAAATTAGGGTGTGCCAAGCTTCCTTTTCCTCTAGAATATCATTCCAAGTTAGAATTTTGCTTAAAAGCAATAAGCAGAGGCCTAGCAGGGCTGTAGTAGCTGCGGAAATGCCATAAGACTCACCAAAAATCCACAGGCCAAGCATCAGTGCAAAGACACCGGCCATCAACCATTCTGAGCCACTCATGGGTCCCATATCGGTTAGCTTTTTGCGGGCAAGCTCAGGGGCATGATCAAAACGCTTTTGCGTGGGGGGAAAGGCAAAATAAAAGAATAAAGGTAAAACAATTAAAGATAATAATCCTGGCACAGCGGCAGCAATAGCCCAGTTGCTCCAGGTAATTTGCACACCTTGACTGGCTGCAAATGACTGACACATCGGATTAGCCGCCATAGCAGTTAAAAACATAGCACTGGTGATTAAGTTGCCATTATAGGCGACCTTGTGCAAATAGGCCCCAATCTTGCGACGAGTTGAATCATAAGGATGGCTGTCCATGGACTCAGAGATGGCGGTTACCACTGGATACATAATACCACCGGCACGGGCCGCACTGCTCGGAACAAAAGGGGCAATAAATAATTCGGTTGCAACGATACTGTATCCCATCCCCAAAGCACTCCGGCCAAACCATTGAACGAATTTATAGGCAATCCGGATGCCAAGTTTGGTCTTGATGAATCCTCGGGCAATAAAAAATACATAAAGGACTAGCCAAATAATACTATCGCCATACCCACTGAGAGCTTCGGGTTGTAATTTTAATGTACCCGTCAATACTGTTGCAGCCAATCCAATAAGAGCCACAGCCCCCATGGGTAAAGGCTTAAAAATTAATCCGGAAATGGTTGCCACAAAAATGGCGAACAAATGCCAGCCCTGGGGATCCATTCCAGTGGGGGCTGGATAAAAATATAATCCTATTCCCAAGAGAGCAGGGATTAAAAAACTAAAAATCGGACTCATATGATTTTCCTTTATAGGTCTAATGCACTACCGTTACCAGAAATTGATTATTTCGGCTAGGGGAAAATAAAATCCGATAAATTGACTGTTGGTGCACTAAGAATTCTGTATCCTCCAAGCTATTTTAAGGATGCTTACCCTAACTGCAGATATTAATACTCACACCAAAATACTTTTCTCTTTTTTTGTAAAACTGCCCATGGCGGGAATTTCCATTCGTATAGTTAATGAGAAACTTGAGGGTTCGTCCTGACCATACTGAATTATCAATTTGAACATCGGTTGAAACATTTAGGCGGGGGCTGTATCTCGTTTCATTCCAGAAAAAGGTATTCATACCAAAAACAAAGCGAGCCTTATCCCATAAAATTCTTGTTTTGGAAATGTAATCTACGCCAGTTTCTATAGTAAACGGTTTAAGGTAAGAAGGATCTCGATCCATTAAATAACCAAAACCAATGTAGGGGCGAAAAGAGTCTAATTTATAAGCGGTATACCACTTTAAAGCTTCATAACTTAAGTTGATTCGTTTATCTAAATAACGGGGACGAGAGATAATAAATTCATCACCAATATGCGAGCTAATATGGGAAAACTGAATTAAATTTTGCCATTTTTTATCGTAGACTACCGATAGCCCAATCCCGACAAAATAATCTGAATTGATTAAACGGGAGGGGGATTGAGAGAAATCCATTAGCCCTGTTAAGCCAGCTTGGATCCCTATTTCATATACTAATTTAGGGGTATGATAGCGTAATAAAGCCAGATTTTCGCCAAAGGCAAGATCGAAAATGTTTTTGCCATAAACGGAATTGAAATGATGTTGATAGCCCACTGAAAATTTTGGCCATTTAGGGTCGGCAATCGGAGCCTCATAAATAACGCCATTGGGAATAATTTTTAATTTGCTGCTTGCTGGCGAGGTCTTAATGGTCGCTGACTCATAAGTATTTGGGGCCTTTTTCTTTATGTCGTCATCCTCTAAAGAAGAAATATTAATTCGGGCGAAATAAGTAGACGCTTTTAAACGGCTTATAAGCTTGTCTTGAACTTGATGATCGAGCGGGGTGCCAATCACTATGATAGTTAACTGATCGCCCTCAATAAAATATTTTAATTTGTCTTCGGGTAAGGCTTCATTAATAACGGCTGCTACGTATCCAGTAAGATAGTCTTCTGATTGTGCCCAAGTGGGTGAGATTAAGTGTAGTATTAAGCAAAGAGTACCTATACAGAGCTTCATCGGTTGGACAATACTGCAATAAGGCATGATAATAATTTAAATCCTAATTAAAAAAATTTTCTTAAATTAGTTATAAATTTATTTATTTAACCACGTAAAATATTTAATGTTTTTAACTTAACCTGCTTTATAGTAATGCAAAGAAATGAAATTTCTTGTAGATAATCTATTGTAATTGATTAATAAATCTCCATATGTAAGGTTAAGCTATTTTGAATTGCGATATTAGGACCTTTAAATGAAGAATAAAACAATAAAAATAATCATGAGTTTAATGCTCAGTGGGAGCGCCTTTGCCGCCGAGGAAATATTTCCTATGGCCTCTATCTCAACTTCTCCCCCAACATGGCACTTAAGTGTACGAGGAGCATTAGAGGAACATAATCAAATCCGCTCTGATCGTAGTGAGGCTTTTGAGGAAGCAGTGGGAAAACAGAAACTTGCAGCCGATTTGCCAAAAGACTTAAGAAATCTTCTGGAAATTTATCTAAAGGTAAGGAATTTTCTCGTGTAGAAGTGATTCAGCCACTTTTAGAATTGATTAATACTCATTTAAATGTGACTCAAGTTGAAAAATTAGAAGGAGGATTTGTCAGCGGTCAGATTTATCGGGTGCACACCCTCGATAAAAAATTAAATCAGAATAAGGTCTTCTATATTAAGTATCTTCGCACAAAGCCCATTTTGGTTTCAAAAGGGCGGACTTATGGCGAAGAATCTAATCTTCACTATCTTGCTCACGCTTCCCAATTAAAGACTATACAACAGTATATTGATATTATTTTACCTGTTGCTTCTTATGAATATTCAGTAAAGGGTGATCGGAAGATTTTTATGATCCTTCCCAGTGCAGAAGGAGAAAGTCTTAGTAAGCTCGTGCAAAATAATAATATCGATACTATTAACCATGCTTTTGCTGTTTTGGGATCTTCTCTCGCCAAAGTGCATCTGAGTTCCCATGTTTTCTCAGGCCCTAAAGGATCAAAAATACCGCAGACAAAACAAGATTTTATTAATGCCTATGTTTCTTCCCATGGAGATTTGCACGGTGATAATGTGTTTTATAACTCTTCAACAAAGCGAATTGCCTTTATTGATGTAGAGACCATGGCTAATAGTTTTGATGAGAAGGATCAAGCGAATAGTCCTGTATGCTATGATATGTTTTATATGCTGTTAATGTCCTCTAAAAAATTTGGCGAATTTATGCCTAAAAATAATTGGGGGCCATTTTTAAATATGTTTAAATCTTATATTGAGGTTTATCCCATGAAGCAGCGCCAAGGTGTGTATAAGTACCTTATCTATTGCTTACAGCGCGCCCATAAAATTGATTTTGTCGATATTTTTAAATACTTTAATTTCTCTAAAAAATTCGGAAATACGGAGCTGAAAGGGGCTGACGTTTTAGCTCAGCAATTACATTTATTAAAACTAGAACATTTTAAACAACTTAATATAGGACGTAATCGGTCACAAGAGTGTAAAGACATTATCGAAAACACTTATCGGCCAAAGGGATCCCCTGCCAATTCTCCTATTATTTCTTCTAAGCTGCATGAGTCTTCCCCTCGCTTAAGAGCGGTTACAGCTCCAGCGTCATTTTCTCCGGCTATACCCTCTCCTAAAGTTCCTAATAAATTTCCTTTACCAGTTTCTACAGCGGCTATCATTGAGACTAATAAAGTATCATTACACTCTCTCCCTTTGAAAGTAGGTGTCGAGGTTAATAAAGTAGTTCCTCTATCTGTTGCTCTTAAAGGAGTAGCCGTGGCTCCTAAAGGAACATCGCTACCCGCCGTACCGAAAAAGGTAGAGGGGGCGGTTAATAAATTAGCTCCTCTCTCTATTGCTCCCAAAAGAGTAACCGCGGCCCCTAAAAGAACATCATTACCTGCGGTACCGAAAAAGGTAGTTGGGGCGGTTAATAACCTCCTCAGTATCGCCAACGACACAATCCCCTACCATAAGTGGTCTCAGGAAAAGATTTGAAAGTTTACCGAATCCCGGAGGGGGCCAAGCTGCTTCTGCTAAGCGCCAATAGTTTTTCTATTGTAAGTGAAGGGAAGCTTGTAGTACTTTTTGTTTTGAAAACAATAGACTCTTTGGGAACTATTATTGATGAATATTTAAGGATATCAACAGAATTTAGGGAGACCGTTGTACTTTTTTGTACCGTTGGTCTCTTTAGTTCTTTTTCATTGATCTTTAATTCAAATCTTTGGGTTAGAAAGAGTCACAATAAATTATAAGGGGCACCAAATTATGCAATCCCCCGGGGGTACCCTCCAACATTTTGACTTATTGCACTTGGAAATTCCACAGTTTCGTTATGGCCAGCAGACTGTTTTCCATGATACCAGCATTGATCTTGTTTTACATGGATGGACAGGGTTAGTGGGGCGGAGTGGCGTGGGTAAAACCACCCTCATGCGCTGCCTGAGCGGGTTGGAGCGGTTGCGCACCCCTTTAAGGACAGTTTTGATGACTCAAAATGATCAATTGCTCCCTTGGAAAACAGTGATTGATAATGTTGTTATCCCAGCCTTGATGCAGGAGCAGAAACCTAATTATGATTGGGCGCAGCAGTTGATCTCCATGATGGGTTTGCGTGGTCATGAAAAGGATTTACCCCATCAATTATCGACAGGAATGCGTCAACGGGTTGCGCTTGCCAGAACGCTTTATCAAGAAGCAGATCTAATTTTACTTGATGAACCTTTTGGTGCTTTGGATGCGCTAACGCGGGAGCAACTTTATCCCTTAATTGTCACTGCTCTTCAAGGTAAAACGATTCTTATGGTATCCCACGATCCCCAAGAAGTTATGCGTCTGAGTAACCGCATTTATTTAATGGCAGGCAAACCAGCCCATCTTTATCATCTTGCTTATCCAATAAATGGAACAGTACCTCGCTCCTTAAACCATCCCTTTGTTAGCTGTTATGCTGCAGACCTGGTTAACCAATTAGAGGGGAGTTGGTAATGATTTTGTTATGCTTATTCCTCGGATTAGCCTGCTTATGGAGTGGACTTAGTTTTGGATTGCAGATCCCAGAGTATTTCCTACCCTCCCCCCTTAATGTGGGCCATTATATAATGGATAATTGGCAAGTCCTTGGACGTCATACCCTCTTGACTATGTTGGAGATTGGTGGCGGCATTCTTGCCGCATTGGCTGCGGCCTTAGTAACCGGCTATTGGAGCTACCGTTCACAGAAGGCTCAGCATGGATTAATGTCTTTCTTTTTAGTCATGCAAGCTATACCGATGTTTGTCCTTTTACCTTTATTTGTTCTGTGGTTTGGCGCAGACGAGGGAACCAAAATTATGGTTGTGGCCTTAGCAGCTTACTTTCCGATGGCTGCAAGCTTAATTCAAGGCTTAAGCCAGTGCCCGCAAGTTTACAAGGATTTAGCTCGTACTTTCCATGCCACACCACGGGCCCAATGGATTCACATATTTTTGCCTTCAGCTATGCCCCATTTGTTAAACGGTATCCGTATTGCAGCTGTTCATGCTCCTGTAACGGTCTTAGCTGCTGATTGGATTGGTTCTACCAATGGTCTGGGTTATTTGATTATGTTAGGTCATGGACGCATGCAGTTGGATATGATGTTTGCCTGTATCCTCATTTTTATTATCTTAGCTTTAGCATTGAATGGATTGGTGATAGCTATTCAGCGTGGAATTCTTTATTGGAAAACAGAACAACTATGAAAACTCTCCTTGTCTTTTTTCTATTGGTTAACAGTTGTCTGGCAAAGCCCCTTAAGGTTTACCTTGATTGGTTTTTAAACCCCCATCATGCGGCCTTAGTGGTCGCCCAACAAGCTGGAATATTTGAGAAGCACGGCTTACAAGTAACGCTTATTGCCGCTGGTGGATCCGAAGAAGGGAGCCGCCAGGTTGCGGCGGGTGCCGCAGATTTTGCAATTTCAAAGCAGTCAGCTCATTTGATCCGCTGTTGTAACCAAGGGATGCCCTTGATTCGGGTAGCAACTTTAATTAATAAACCCCTTGAATGTTTAATCACCCATGAGGAGGTTAACTCTCTTGCTGATCTTAAGGGAAAACGAATCGGCTATACCTCGAGCTCCGTTGAGTTCGCCCATCTCAGTTTAGCCACCATGCTTGCCACTGTTGGCTTAAAGTTGACCGATGTTACACTGGTGCCAATTGCTAGTGGTATGGTCAATGCCTTTATGACTAAAAATGTTGATGCCTTGTTGAGTGCCTATCGGACTTATGAATTGGATGATATTCGCCACTATCGCCCCGCCGTCAAAGTCTTTTATTATGAAGAAAATGGGATACCCTCTTATGATCAAGTGATTGTTGTTGCCAACCGTAATCATCTTGAGAATGCCAAAAATTTGGTCGCAGCCTTGCAAGAGAGTGTCGATCTTATTCATTATAGCCCTGAGCAAGCATGGGGGTACTATGCAAAAGCGGCGCCTGAGCAAGACACGCCGCAAAATAAAATAATATTTATGACGGTTGCTAACCTTTTGACCCAGGATGTAGGATATCTGCCTATCCAGCGTTACAATGAGTTTGCAACTTTTTTGGCTGCTAGCGGTATTCTAAAGGCAGATATTCCCAAAGACTATGCTATAGATGGAGCTCTCTAATGCGGGTCATTATTCTAACAGGTCCCACCGCAAGCGGCAAAACGGCCTTAGCCCTTCAAATGGCAGAAACCTTAAAAGGTGAAATTATCAATGCCGATAGTATGCAAATCTATCAACATTTACCGATTTTGACTGCCTGTCCCTCATTGGCAGAAAAAGCAACTATACCGCATCACCTTTATCAGGTGTTAGGGGACCAAGAGATTAGCTCGGCTGGCTGGTGGGTTTCTCAAGCTGTTCAGCAAATCGAAGCGGTTCAAGCACGACAGCATGTGCCCATTATTGTCGGGGGAACGGGGATGTACCTAAAATCCCTCATTGATGGTCTTTCAGCCATTCCAATGATTCCGTCAGAAATTCGCCAAAAAGCGCGCCAATTAGCACAGCAACCGGATTTTTATAATCAGGTGGTTAGTCTTGACCCCAAGATAGACGGGCGCCTAAAAGAAAATGATTTGCAGCGCCTGACGCGAGCTTATGAAGTCAAAATGGCAACCGGGCGATCAATCATTGATTGGCAAGCAGATAAGCCCCAGCCGTTGCCTTATCAGTTTGAAAAAATAGCCCTAATGCCTGATAAAGATTGGCTCCATGATCGTATTAATCGTCGTTTTGAGCTCATGATAGAGCAGGGGGCAATGGAAGAAGTGAATGACCTAATGCAGCGCGATATTCGGCCAGATTCGCCCATCTTGCGTGCTGTAGGGGTTAAAGAATTGTCAGCTTATTTACGGAAGGAGTTGATCTTAGCTCAAGCTATTGAGCGAGCTAAAATCGCAACGCGTCAATATGCAAAGCGCCAAATGACGTGGCTTCGAGGGCACGCTAAAGATTATGAGGTAAGACATGTGGGGCCGTAAATCCTTGCCCGCTAGCATTGATCACCCTCAGGCTGGACTGATTACAATTAAAATTCATCCTCAATCCAAACGAATGCGTCTGTCTTTTCGAGCACCGGCTTGTTTTTCAATGACTGTTCCGCCTGGAACATCAGAACGGGCTTTGCAACAGTTTATTGCCCAGACTGAGGGCTGGATTTTACGTCAATTATCAAAGGTTGCTACGCTTGAATCCTCTATTCAAAATCAGTTTTTGTTTCAAGGGGTACCCTATGAAATTGTGTCACAATCAATTTTGAGTCGAGAGCTATACCAAATCAATCATCATCAGAAAGTAATTATTGTAGATGCCATCGGCGTCTCCTCTACGCAACGACTAAGATACGTCTGTCGTAAAGAGTTTCAACAACTTTTACCTCCTCTTATTGATAAATACTCAAAGGCGATGGGACTGTTTCCCAAAAAAATATCAATTCGAGATACAAAATCGCGGTGGGGAAGTTGTTCAAGTGCAGGGAATATTTCTTTATCATGGCGTTTAGTTATGGCACCGTTTGAGGTCATGGAATACATCATTATCCATGAGTTAGCTCATCTCAAACATCTGGATCACTCTCAAGCATTTTGGAGTTTGGTTTCTCAATATTGCCCTGATTACAACCAGCATCGCTATTGGTTAAAAATTAATGCACAGCAGTTGCATTATATTTAATCTATTGAATATTAATGAAATGTTAATCTTCTCTTCCTATAGTCATGCGTAGGTCAATAGGTGGGAGAAGAACGAGCGATGAAAAATTTTATTTGCTTACTCATGCTTGTCTATATGGGGATGAGTAACTCAGGCCAGACTTCAGAGGGGGTATCTATTCAACAAGGCCAATCAAGAGACTCTTCTCAGGGGCCGATTGTTGTAAAGCAGGATGGTCTAAATTTTGTTATGGAAAAGCTGACGGGAAATAATTTGAAATTTTGGCAAGCCTATAGAAGCGCGATGTTTCGGGTGGGGGCCACTCATGGCAAGACTCCACAAATTCGCCAAGATTATATTCAAGCCTTAAAGGGATTTCAAAATGCAATTGATGCCTTTAAAAATGGAGAGGGGGAGGTGTGGATTGCTTATGCCACCCACAACTCTAGTACAGATGGATATAATAAGATGGCCCAAATTGAAATTTGTATGACGGTTACAACTTCTCCTGACGTTCCTATTGTCACTCATATGGGAATATTTAAAACGCCGTTAAGAGGTCTTAGCCCTGAGACCATTCAAAATGCAGCGACAATAGAGCAATTTCAAGATTATGGTATTGTTAAAATTTTAAATCAAGTTGCAGAAATTGGATCTTTACCATCTAAACCAAATTTATCACTGTCTCTCCATAAATTTGCTGCTCAAATAATTTTGCACCTTTATCCGGATAAAGAGGTAATGATTACAGCGCCACTCAAAGTTATGGAGACCTTTCTAAAAGGTACATTTGGAGAAGAGGCCAAAACAATCAGTTTAGAAAAAATAGCAGAATCTTCTGCGACAACAGAGGAGAAATTTCACTATATTCTAAAATCAGAAGAGTCTATATTTATGAAGCTTCCTGATGATATTTTTACAAGAGCGCCCTGGTTGGATAGAGTCACTTTCTTACTCGCCCAAAATCCTAAAATTGCAATTAATCTGCATACTATTGCTTCTTTTGGGGAAGGATCGTCAGTGTCACCTTCAGGAGATGATCAATAGAAAGAGGGCGCCTTTAAGGGGAGAGTAGCTAATAGGGGCGAGGGCCATAATAACTTTGAAGGCGCGTTTGATCCTCTAGGGGGGCTGAATGGCAGACTTTGTGCCCTAAGGTGTTATAGCAGTAAAGGGGGGGTGGATCTTTTTGTTGGCACGGTTGATCTGCCCAGCCATTTTTGACGAGTTCTTCAGAGTTAGGACGAAAGACCATAAAAGGATTGCAAGCTGCCTGAGTCATTATGATACCTCCTATAAGGAGGCTAATCATAAAAGATCGTGATTTTCGCATGATTGCTACTGCCTAATAAAAATTTATTGTCTTTTAGGACGATATAGCCATGTTAACCATTTGAAATTTAAGATATGGTAAAATTCATAAAATTTTATCGTTAACGGTTTCTTGGGAAATTCGGGAATATAGTTAAAATAATAAAGATGGAGTTTAGGAATGATTATTGATATTGGAATTGATAAAAAGGATCGTAAACTTGTGGTAGACGCGTCTCTTCGTGTATTGGCTGATACTTTCATTTTATCGCTAAAAACTAGAAATTATCACTGGAATATTAATGGCATCAATTTTAAATATCTACATGAATTTTTTCAGGAAATTTACGAAGATTTAGATGCAGGGGGCGACGATATCGCCGAGCGGATTCGCGCTTTAGGATTTTATTGCCCTGCAAGCTATACAGAATTTATGGCAATCAGCGCTATAAAAGAAGAAAAGGGATCACTAGAATCTATGGACATGATTCGTCGACTTGTATTAGATATAGAACTACTTATACGTCGTACAGACGAAGTCAAGACAGTTGCTTTATCGGTTAATGATGATGCAACAGCAGATCTTATGATCGGACGGCTCCAAGTTTTAGAAAAATTTGCTTGGATGCTAAGAAGCCATTTAGAATAAGGAAATATAAATAAATGCGTGCTAATATTGTCGAAGCCATTACAGGAGCTGTTGTTTTAGTGATTGCTAGTGGCTTTTTCTATTATGCTTACACGGCCAGTGGAACAAAAATTGTTAATGGATATAAGTTGTATGCAAAGTTTGATCGAATTGATGGTTTGGTTGAAGGAAATGCTATTAAGCTCAGCGGAGTGAAAGTCGGGGATGTAAAGCATATTTCGATTGACCCCAAAACCTTTCTTGCTCGGGTAGATATGAGTGTCGATTCCTCTATTATCTTACCGGATGATACCTCTGCTCAAATTGTTAGTGAAAGCCTTATGGGGGGGAAGTATATTGCCTTAGTCCCTGGCGGAAGCGATGTTAACCTTGCTCCTGGTGATCAAGTCACCTATACTCAATCCTCCATGGGTAGCTTTGAGAGTTGGATTGGGAAATATCTTTTTGCCAATAATGAAGATGGAGACACTAAAGCAGAGAAGTAATGACTATGATAAACCTTTGCGTCTGGAGAAAATTCTTAATTTTTACGGTGGGTTATGCGGTTTTAATCACGAATGGGATGTCCTCGACAGTTCATGCGGCCTCAGTTAATTTTGAGATACTTAATAAAGTTTCAGCTAAAAAAACTCCCTTGAAAATTCAGGCAAATTCATCAACTGTGATCCATGATTTGCGCATTGTTCCCGGAGAGTGCCGCCGTGAAAAGGATACTTTTGAGGGGGAAATTTATTGGGTCCCCGTACAAATTCTTCTAGAACAAGAATCTGATGAGCCTGTTGAATTATATAACGGGGAATTGGCATCCTCGCCCCGTTATCCTCAGAAACCTATCGAACATTCATTGTATGACATTATTTTGGTTGGATGTGAGTAGACAAAAATCTCTTTTTGAACAGCACAGAATAAGATTGAAAAAAGAGTAGAGGGGAAAACAGACTCTTTCCTAAATAAGTAGCTCTTTACGGCCTAGGAGCTGGGAGCTCAATCTTTCAAAAGTGGTCTTTGTAATATCGAGACCCCACCTTAAGGTGGGGGAAAGATTCTTCCTTAAAAACATCTATTCCCCACCTTCTAGCAGGAATCTTGAGAGAGCAAAGGGGTTCTTTTGAGATGTTGAGGCAACGGAGCAAATCCGGCAATGCCCTTATGTTTGGGCTTATGATAGGGAATTTCCAGGTCGCGCGTACGCTTGCACGGAAAGAGGGCGCAACGGAAAGTGTTTAAAGTGCAGCTCTTTTGCTCGACTATGATCGGTTGCCGGTCATTTTTGCGATTTCGTCAGCCACCATTTTTTCTACCAACTGTGAAAGATTCTGATCAATCCAGCGTTGAATCATTGGTTTGGCTAAATCAGCAATTAATTGGTCCAGCGTTACACTTGTTTTTCCAGTGGTTGAGGATTTATCTGAAGTAAGAGCTTCCTTTTTTGTCGCCTCAGCTAATTTAGCAAAGGGATTATGAGAGGAGGCAGTTGGTTTTTCTTCAACTGCACCTTCATTTAAAGGGGGACGACTCCTCAGAGTTTCGCGTGTAACAGCGTAATCTTCACCCGTAGGTTCGGTAGAAGAAGTTGCAAACAAAGAGCTATCTTCGAAGCTATTTTTAGGGGCAAAAACAGGGGTCTCTTGCTGTTTTGGAGTATTGTAACTGCTTGAGCGCGCCACGCCTTCTGTGCGATACGGAGAATCAGGGCGAGCGGATGGTTCAAGTGGCCGCTCTACTTCATTGAGGGGTGTTTCTTCAGAGACATATTTGCGAATTGACGCTAGGATTTCTTCCATGGACATATCTTCATCGTTATGCTGAACGTGTGCTTTTTTGCTGCCCCAACCTAGTACCATTTATTGTTCCTCTTTTGCTGAATAACCTATTTCTAGATTAACTCGATCTTTGATTCAATTAAATATTTAAAATCAAAAACTATTTGTTGTCTCTCTATAATGAATATCTGGGTCATATAAATCAACTTTTAATCCCAATGATTTAGCCGTTAGCTCGCCCATGACAAACATAACTTCATAGGCTGCTGCAAAGTAATCTTGCTCCGCTTTAACAAGATTGACTTGGGATTCAACCAGACGATTGATGGCGTTCAAAACATCTAACAGAATTTTTGATCCAACTAATAATTCTTGTTGTGTTCCATCTAGGCTAATAAGATTGGCCTGAGCTTGCTTTTTAAATTCTGCAATTTTTGCTTCAGCTGCTTTAAATTTATTCCACGCTGCAATCGCTTGCTCTACAATAGCGCGACGAGTTTGTTCAATGATAATGCGGGCTTGTTCGGCACTTTCAGAGGCTTCTCGGCGTTGAGAACGTGTATTTCCCGCCTCATAAAGTGGCACTGTCATTTGCAGTTGAACCGAATGATCGACCCGACGATTGGTTTGGGGATTAATAATGCCGGGGTTATTAGATTGAGTATATTTACTCTTAAGGTGGTCTTTTGAAGCAGCGCTTGATCCCACTAGGTCAAGGGAGGGTAGAAGCGCCCCTGTTATCCGATCCACGGCATGGCGAGCAGTTTTTTCATCTTGCATCGCCTTTAATAACGTTGGGGCATTGAGGCGGGCTCGTTCAATGGTTTCCTCAAGGGTTTTGGGCATGTTCTTCGGCAATTGTGGTTTTGCAAGTTTGCCGGGTTTTCTGAAGGTCGTTTTTTCAAAAGTTCCTTTAAGTTGTTCTAATTCTCCCTCAGCGGTGATTCGTTGGGCAATACCAGCAGCTAATTGGGCATCGGCTTGGGCCACGCTGGTTCGAGTTTCTTCGCCTACTTCATACTTGTCCTGTGTTGCCTTTAAGGTTTCTTTGAGATTGGATTCATTGCGCTTTAAAAGTTCTATTTCTGCATATTTAGACATCAATGACATGTAAGTGGATGCCACATTTAATAAAACGGTTTGTTCGGCGTCAATGAGGGCAGATTTGGCTGCTTTATAAGCAGACTCAGTTTCTTTCATCTGATTGAGCGTTTGGCCCCCTGCAAATAAATTTTGTCTTAACTCAACCTTTGCAGATAGGGATCCATCTTTCTGTGATTTTGTCACACCTGGCGTGTTTCTTTGCTGCTTGAGGGAGTCCCCCATGATGTTGCTTTGGCTAAGCCCGGAGCTCACTGTTCCATTGATGGTTGGGCGCCACCCTGATTTTGCCTGAACTGTTTTTTCAACAGTTGCTCTAACAACAGAAATTTGCTGTTTGATTTGTGGGTTAGTTTGATAAGCATCAGCCATCGATTTTGCTAGTGAATCTTCCTGAAGTCCTGACATGGAATCGAAATTTTTACGTGTTAATGTTTCAATATTGTCTACCTTTTGAGTCAGGAATCCTTCCGCTCCTGTATGAGTTAAGGAAGAGAGGTCCTCAACTTTTTTGGTTGTGTCAGTTGCAGTGCCTGACTTGAGCGAGGAGGGGGCAGATTTTTCTGTATCTATTTGTAATACTGCTGGTGTTTCTATTTTTTTTGCTGATGCAACCCCAATAAGGGAAGCGCTAGAGAGAAGAATTGACAATAGTTTTAACAAAATAACCCTCGACAATATGCCTTAACATTTTTTTTAGCGTATTATGTTTTTAAGTTATTCTCAAGATGATTTCGTTAACAAAAGGTTAAATTAATTAATTTTTAAAACAAAAAATAAGGGGATTATTATTCCGAGTGATCGCAGGAGCATTAGGGTGGTTGAGGGATGCTTAGGAGAGTTTACCTTAAGTTAAAAGCGTCTATACGATTCCCCTCATAGATCTCCCATATGCGGCCAAGGTGTGGTTTGTAGTTAGAGGTTAGCGCCCTTGTGTTTGAGTCCCTTAAGCCCAAGCGGCAGGAGGTAAGGCATTAATCTGAAAATTGGTTGTGTAAACCTCAGCTAGGGCTTGAAATGAAAATTCAATAGCATTATTTATTTTTGGAAGAGATTGATTGATATTGGCAACCAAGGTTTGACTCTGAGGGATTCGATCAATATTAGCAACAGTGAGTGTACAGATTCATTGATAAGCAGGTAAAAGAAAGCAAAATGCTTTTCTTTCCTGATTCCCTTCCAGCGATCAACCTTTAATAACGCTTCATGCCTTTATCAATATCTTTGGCCCAGCTATCGATGCCACCGGATAGGCAATAAACTTTCCGAAAGCCACACCCTTTTAAAAACGCGGCCGCTTGTCGACTGCGCGAGCCATGATGGCAAACCATAACGATGGGTTTATCGTCAGGTAAAGTATGCATATGGTCCGGCAGGTCGCTCATGGGAACATTAATGCTGCCCTCAATAAGACAGAGTTGCTGTTCCCAACTGGGACGTAAATCCACCAATGCTAGCTCTTCTCGAGCTTCGAGCATTTTTCTGAGCTGTTGAGCTGTAATTTCTTTCATCACTTTTCCTCCTCACGAAAATCTTGACCTTTGTCTTAGTTGCGTCTACTATCACTACATACCCCAGAGGCCGGGTGGCAGAGTGGTTATGCAGAGGACTGCAAATCCTTGTACGTCGGTTCGATTCCGGTCCCGGCCTCCATTTATATCCAAACAACCTTAAAGGATCAGTTTTTTGTGTTTCTATCTTTGATAGAGCTACGGACCGATGAGAAAACTACTCAAGAATAGCGGTGCAGTCTGAAACCATAACGCGAGTGACTTTTGGTTGGTTGGATGTATCTTTATAAGCTTTCCCTACATTTTTCATTTCCTCAAAAAAACTTTTAAAAAACTCTTGCAATTACCATGCACAGCAGTTATAAAATCAATACTATCAGGTCCCCATCGTCTAGAGGCCTAGGACACCGCCCTTTCAAGGCGGCAACACGGGTTCGAATCCCGTTGGGGACGCCATTTTATTATTCATCCATGAATTAATGAGCGTTAAATATAGACAGGCAAGCCGACCGGCAAAGCCTGCATAGCATCCGCCCCCTGTTTCACTGTTTTCACGTAAGGTATCCAATAAAAGCGATATCGCCGCTGACTGATTAGGACAATATACGTCGTCTGGCCGAAACTCTTTAAAATGAGATAATTTCCAAATACGCCCTAACAATTGGGGAATATTGGCGCCTGTTTCCGGGGACTCTACAGGACTTAGGTTAATATGTTTTTTTAAAAGGGTAATATTGTGACGTACGGAGTGTTGTCCTAGAAGTTTAAGGTCCATGAATTCTGGCGTTAGTAAAATGCTATCCAGGACATCTACATCACTGTTTTCTGCTGAGTTAAGATATTTTGCCTCAATTTTTTGCAAGTCGATTAAAGTTTGACGTATATTTATTGTCTTATTAAGCTGATGGACATCTGTGCCCCTTGTATTTTGTTGGGAAAGGGTTACATATTGATTATACTTATCTTGGACAAATTTTATATCTCGCCCCTCTAATGGCGACTCAATATCCATGCTATGAACATTTGCCAGTAAGAATGCTGCATAAAAGGTTCTTAATATTGCGCTACACATAATTTTTTTCTCAATTTATACTTTTCCTATAAGTTCACGATAAGGAATTTGTTCCTAACAAAAAGTTAATATTAAATATTCATAAGCTTAGGGGGAGAAGATACTTTTAGGAGAAATTTATTAAAGAGATAGAAAGTGGCACAAAGACTAGCATCTTTTAACTAAAAAAGGAAAAATTGAGATATTTTTATTATAAATGCTTAACGAATTCTAAGTATTAATTAATAGGAACTTAATGCTCATCCACTAGACTGCTAGTAAGATAATACATGATATTTTATCAAGCAGCTTGGGGAGCTAGCTATACATTTATTTTCGTCTTTATAGAAATCTGAGATAAAAGGTAAGGTACCCGTAATCAAAAGCTACGGGTTACCTTGCCAATAATCGTTAAAACAATACACAATGAGATTTTGGATACCCTAAACATTACCTCTCACTTAACGGTATCCTCTTTAGAATTGATCCTTTTCTAGATAGAATATTCTCACCACAAGGTACTCCTAACCTTAGGAAACAAGACGGTTGAGGCTTGGCCGCGCTTGTCTCTAAGTTATTGTTTTTGTACGTAAAAATAGCTATTGACTAATTCATCCAGAATACTATGGGCAGATTTTGGATGAATAGTATCATAACGTCCATGGGGCCTTACAATAGAGATCTTTTTATCCCCTACGACCAAACAACCATGGCTACTTGCATTTAGTTGACCTGTCACTTGTACTCCGCTTTCACTCATTGAGTGGGTCACTTTATTGATCAACTTTAAATAGTTTTTAAATTTTATTGGTTTATTTGGTAACTCCGCTAACCGTTGTTTAGCCGTTCTCAATACTTGGCTTTGTAAATTATTTTTTGTTTTTTTCTCAACTATTAGGGGTTGATGTGCTTGAGAACGTTTTTTAGTTTTTTTCTTTCTCGGAGATTTTTTATAATGCTCCCCTTGGGCCACCATTCTGGCTCTTCGCGCCCATTCATCTTGATAAGCAGTCGAATGATCTGGCTCTCTTAGGCTTTCTTCTAACTTTTCTTTTTCTTCAGCTTCATAATATGTTAGTAGCTTTTCTTCATATTGCTGTACAAGATTTTCTAATCGTTGATCCGGAAAACAGGCTTTAATATACTGCTGCGAAAATTCTTGAGCTTTTAAGTTTTCTTTGCGAGAATTTTCAAGGAGTTCTTTGACAAAAAGATACTCTACTTCTAGTATCTCCACGGGAAGAGTGGGCATACCTATAAACGCTTCTTCTTTATTCTCTAAAAGGTCATCTAAAAGTAGATGAATATTGTGGCGAAATGGAAGTAAGCTCTGTACATCCCTTATTATATCAGAATTTTTTATAGCTGAAGCCAAATTACTGAGGTCCTTCCCCTCAACCTTAGCCTCTTGCATAAGGCTTTCTTTATTTTTCTTTTGCTGCTCCATTAGCCTGTTAATCGTAGCTAATAATTTTTCTCTTTCAAGTACAGTATGGTTATCTTTAAGGCTACGAGCCATATTAATAATTTGCTGATCTATGTTTTTTATTATAGATATTTTTCTATCAAGAGGATTATTTGTTCGAGGGTCAAAGAAATAGATTCCTTGCCCTATAGTAAAGGGTTTTTCCTCCGCCTTCCCATTATAAAAGGATAAGGAATATTTATTTTTTTCTTTATTAATCAACCATCCCTGGTTTTCTACAATGCAAACCCTATTAGAAGGCGTTATTGAAAACACAAAGCCACGTGCAGTTGGCTGGTTTCCTAATTGATACCTTACAGCCGTATAATATAAATTGGTGGTAATTTTATTTCTTGTTTTTAAGTTAAATAACACGTAACCATTCTCATCACGCATATAAAATAAGTAGGCATTGTTGTTCGAATGCGTGAGTCCTTTTAATTGATTGAGATAAGCTTTAGGAAGGTTTTTAGGTATACTGACCTCAGGTTGAAAAAAATTAAGATCCCCCAAGGTATCTAGAGGCCGATTGATAAGCTTCTCATATGCCCACATATAGGTATTATAGGTTTTTTGGATCATAGGGAAAAGCGCATTGTGCATACAAGAGATCTCCCCCACTGATTCCATCTCTCCCATTTCCTGCATAGAAAGAAAAAGAAGCTCAAAAGAAAGAGTAAAAGCCCCTAATTTTGCGATAAGTTCTTTAGAATTCACATCTGTCATGCGATCCACACTTAGACAGCCATATAATTTTTTATATAAATCAAAGTAGGCTCTTGTGCGCTCCAAGTCTTGTTGAGCTAATAGGGTCGCGACAGGGTTTAAACTAATATAAGGTGCCGCAAAGAAATCATTCATAAGAGAATACACTTGCTCCCATTCTTGGTCGCTAACGTATGTTTTATCAAAAAAATGCTGTTTTTCAAGTTGGACCGGTGCTCCTTGTAATGAACGGGTAAGATGAAGAGGTTGGCCTTGGGGTGCGTCCATTGCAGAACTAAGAGAAGCTAAAAGTAGTGAAGAATTTATTATTTTATTTAGCATTACATATCCATTGTTTATATTTCAGTTATTGGGTTTTTATATTATATATCTAAATTAGAAATCAATTATTTAGTGATGCTTATTTATATATAATTTAATAGGGAAATTTTTCCTTGGTTGAGCTATGGATAATTTTAAGGACCTGCGGATATGTGATTTAAATTACAGAAGGGGAATAAATACGAACTGAGATGACTCAATATAGAGAGGGAGACAACCTAGAAGCTCGTACGAGCTTTCTAACCTGCTCCCCTAAGTCAACTCTTGCCCCTCTACAATTAGTTGCACATTTGCCATGTTCCACCACAGTTACAATCTTCTCTATTTGTTTAGCCAGAGCAAATGCAAATCTATAATTTCTTGGAAATGGAGCACCCCTTCTAAATGGAGCACCCCTTCTATAAGAGAATTTAAAAATTTCTATTCTCGGATTTTTCCACCGGTTGTTTTAGCAACTTGGTCAATAATCTTCTGGGAAAGGTCATGAATTTCTTTATCTGTTAGAGTGGCCTTGGTGGGTTCTAAGCGAACTTGGACGGCAACAGATTTTTTGCCTTGCTCCATTTTATCGCCTGCATAAACGTCAAATATACTCACGTTGGTAATCAATTGTTTGTCAGTTTTTAAAATTGTTGAGACAATCTTATCAGCCGGCAATTCTTGATCGACGACAAAAGCAAAATCTCGGGTAACCGGTTGTAAATTCGAAAAGACAGCAATCGATTTTTTCAGTTTAACTTCAGGCAATAAATCCAAAAAGACTTCAAAACCAACCACAGGAAAATCAATGTCAAACTGTTTTAATAAGCGCGGATGAATCTCACCAAAATATCCCAGAATACGATTACCTTGACGAATCGTGCCGCTGCGGCCCGGATGATAATAGGATGTCCCCTCTTGGTCAATCTGGTAAGATGTCGTTGATAAACCGGTTACAGCAAGAACAGCGATAGCATCAGCTTTTGCATCAAATACATCTACTGTGCGAGGAGGGGATTGCCAATGACGCTCATGAGTATGGTGCGATCGTAGCCCTGTGGCCATCAACTGCTGTCCTTGTCCGGAGAATTGTGAGGCAATTTCAAAGAAGTGTGAGTTTGGTAAATCCCGATTATGATTACGCAAGGCGGCATCCAATAAATTAGGCAGGATACTGGGGCGCATTACTTTCATTTCTACACTAATCGGGTTCTCAATCGTTAAATGAGGCACCTGTCCCCCAAAAAGCTGTGCTTTATCCTCAGAAATAAATGCCCAGGTTTGTGTTTCATTTAAACCGCGGCTGGCCAATGCTTGGCGAATCACGTCAGTGTTGCGCGGCCCTCGTGGTTTAATAGGAATTTGGGGTAGAGGGATTGCTGGAATATTGTCGTACCCCATCAGCCTTAAGATTTCCTCGACTAAATCGGCTGTTCCTTCAATATCCGGTCTGAAAGAAGGGGGAATGAGCGTCAATTCAGTTTTATCTGCTGTGACAGTGAAGCCTAGGCGAGACAAAATCTTTTCAGCTTCTTTAAGGGGGACCTCAAATCCACTTAATGACCACAGTTTATTTTGGGTTAAGGTGATCGAAGGTACGGGTTGTTTTTTTGGTTTACCTTGGGTGTGATTGGCGATGGTTGTATGGCTGGGTTCTCCGCCGCACCAGTCCAGAATCAGTTGAACACCTGCATGGATTCCATACTCTGTGCTATAAGGGTCTACTCCTCTTTCGAAGCGAGTCCGAGCATCGCTCAAAATTTGTAGATCGCGTCCTGTAGTGGCAACTTTGATAGGATCCCAAAGCGCGCATTCTAGAAATACATCAACGGTTTCATCAGTGGCCCCACTGTCTCGACCCCCCATAATTGCGCCCAGTGAAACGATTTTATCCGCAGATCTTATAATTGTTGTACCTTTGGATAGGGTGTAGTCTTTGCCATTAAGCGCTTTAAAAACTTCACCCTCGTGCGCCGGCGTAACGACCAAATCTCCGTGAAGTTTTTTCGCATCATAAACATGTAAAGGACGGCCTAAATCAAGGGTGATGTAATTTGTCACATCGACTAAGGCATTGATTGATCGTTGTCCTACAGCCTCTAGGCGACCACGTATAGGGGCAGGTGCGATTCCATTTTTTACATTACGGATATAAACGCCGTGGAAGTCCGGGCACAATTTAGAGTCATCAATTGTTACTTTAAGGGGCGAATCAAATTTCCCCGCAAAGGATTTATAGGAGAGGGGCTTTAAGGTACCAAGGCCACTGGCTGCCAAGTCGCGAGCTATCCCTCGTACCCCAAAACAGTCAGAACGATTAGGCGTAATAGAGAGTTCAATGACAGGGTCATTAAGGCCCAAAGCTTCAGCTAATTCCATCCCAGGCAATAAATTCTCGTCAAGCTCCATAATGATGCCATCATGATCTTCACTCAGCATCAATTCACGGGCTGAACAAATCATACCATAGCTTTCAATGTCCCGAATAACCCCTTTTTTCAGAGCTTGGCCTGTAATAGGAATTACAGTTCCTTCCCGGGCAAAGGCGATTTTTAATCCTTGACGAACATTGGGCGCACCGCACACAACTTGTAATAATTTTCCTGAACCATCATCAATTTTGCACAGGCTAAGACGATCCGCATTGGGATGCTGGTCGCGTTCAACTACATGGGCGACAACCAAACCTTTGATCTTTTCTGCTGGGTTTTCAACTCCTTCAACCTCAAGGCCAAGGTTAACCAATTTGTCACAAATTTCATGCAATGTAGCAGTTGTATCGAGGTGGTCTTTTAACCAAGATAATGTAAATTTCATGGATTATTTCCCTCCGAAAGGTGAAAAGCCATAATAGCTTAGCCAGCGACCATCCGATTCAAACATAGAGCGTAAATCCGGGATCCCGTATTTTAACATAGCAAAGCGATCAACACCAAATCCAAAGGCAAAGCCTTGGTATTCTTCTGGATCGATGCCACAGTTTTTAAGGACATTTGGGTGGACCATGCCACAGCCAAAAATTTCAAGCCAGTCATTACCCTGGCCAAATTTGATACCGCCACCGCTGCGATCACACCCTATATCCATTTCAGCAGATGGTTCTGTAAAGGGGAAAAAGCTCGGACGAAAGCGGAACTTAAGATTTTCTTTTTCAAAGAAGTGCTTGCAAAAATCAATGACAGTTCCTTTTAAATGACCAAAGTTAATGCCCTTATCAATGACTAACCCTTCGATCTGGTGAAACATAGGTGTGTGAGTGGCGTCATAATCATTCCGATAAACTCGGCCTGGTGCTAAAATTCTAAGGGGCGGTTGTTGTTGACGCATGGTGCGAATTTGAACGGTTGACGTATGCGTTCGCAAGAGTTTGCGAATTCCCGATTCATCAGGCATTAGATAGAATGTATCATGGGATTGGCGAGCCGGATGATGGTCTGGCATATTAAGGGCCGAAAAGTTGTGATCCTCATCGTCAATTTCGGGCCCACTTGCAATCTCAAAACCAAAATTAGAAAAGTAAGCAATAATTTCATTCATGACTTGAGAAATGGGGTGGATACTGCCGATCGATTCAGGGCGAATTGACAGTGTAACATCTACCTTTTCTTTAAGGAGACGATCAGCAAGTTCTGCTTCTTCCAGCTGAGCTTTACGGTGTTCGATGGCATCTGTAATGACAAGCTTTAAATGATTGATCTCGGCGCCTTTTTCCTTACGCTCTTCAGGGGCTAAACTTCCCAATGTTTTTAGAAGAGAAGTAATTTCTCCTGATTTTCCCAGTAAACGGATTCTTAATTCCTCTAAATCACGAAGTGATTGGCTGGCCTGAACTTCCCTGTGCCATTGCTGTAATTGCTGCGACATCGACCTTCTCAATAAGCAAAAAAAATTTCCCTAATTTTAACACAGCCCACTAAAATGGGGAAGGGTTATGATAAAATAGTTTAAGCCGTTTATTTTATAATTTTTTTGCCTGTGATCGCCATTGTAATTGCTGACCACATTCAAAAAAATGTTAGCCATAAATGGCTGCGTCATTGATTTCCTGTTTAATTGATAAAAAGGGAAGACTTTATTGTAAAATTTATATTGAAATAAAATCTGTTGCACATTCCCCTAATTCATAGCAACACGTAATAATTTTTTGATTAATTAACTGTAGGGAGGAGCGGATAAGCTCCTAGGGGGGCGGCACCATTTTTATAAGAATGGTCTTTTTAACAACCGACTTAAACTTTGCTATTGGCATTTAAATTCTTGAGTATATTCTCATCCGCCTCAAAATATTTTATTAATTCAGCTGTTACATCATACAAAAGCATGTAAACAGATTTTCTAATGCAACTATTCTTCTTATTGAATTTATAAATAGAGTTACAATTGCGGACAAAATTCTGGAGAATTTCATCGTAAGGGGATACGCCCAATGTTGCTTGCTTAAGGGCGTCAAAATTCTCATCTTTATACTGAGATAAAATATTACTTTTGTTTTCTCTCGTCGATAAGAAATCTAGGTCCTTTTGAATATTGTCAACAGTTGTGGGAATTTCCTCAATGATCTTTCCCGCGTAAGTTTGTGTATGTCCTTTAAGTTTTCTGTATTTACACTCCAACTCTTGTGCGTGTCCCTGTAAAATAATTAATCCTACAAGACTTAATATTTTAAACATCGTAAATCTCCTTAGTAGATTTATAATATAATATGTTTATAAATCTTGTCTAAATTTTTTAAGTATTTTCTAGTATGAAAACTGTTATTAAAAACACCCAACTGTATTTAAAATAATCTCTCGAACTTCATCATTACTCATGCTCATGACATCTTTATCTTCTAGTTTTTTATACCAGCTCTTGTTCTGGTAGAACTTTTTTAAGTGCTCTGGCAATCTTTTAAGCAATGACATGTTATAAATAGGGAAGAAGCCACTTGCGAGTTCTTTAACAGTAATCCAACGACAAACACCTTCGCCTTGGCCCGGCTTTAAAATAGGGCGTTCCAGAAGGATTCCATTTTCTGGATAAAATGTGATGACATCAAAAGGACCGTCTGAGGCCCGAAAAATGGGCGTCAGTGTAGAAGTGGTTAGATCTATACCTGTCTCTTCCAGCGTTTCGCGAATGGCAGCCTGATAAAAATTATCACCAATTTCTAACTTGCCGCCTGGCATGCCAAACGCTGTGGGATTGTTTTTACGGGCTGTGCCTACAATATAACCATCTTTATCAAAAAGAAGAACGCAAGACACCATTTTCTGGCTAGCATGGGTTTTTATGATTTTTGCTCTCTTCATTCCCCAAGCTTCATCGTAAATGGATTTTGACGCATGATGGTATCACGGGCTGATGGACCGGTCGAAATGATCGCCACCGGAAGTTCAGCTTCTTTTTCTAGGAATTTGACAAAGATGCGATAATTATGATCAAGATCTTGATAGATTTTTACCCCTTTGGAATGTTTCCAGCCCTTAAATTCTTTATAGATGGGTTTGATGTGATTTTGAAGCGATGGTTCTAGCGGCAAATTGTCGACAGATTTACCATTGACTTCATAACCAATACAGACTTTAACGGTCTCTAATCCATCTAGCAGTTCACCATTGACTAAGGCCAGCGCAGCGATACCATTAACTTTGATCTGCTGTTTTAAGGTAAAAAGATCGATGCAGGCGTCTCTATCGGGGGAATCTTTATAAAGGTCAACAACAGCCACCATAAGGTTGTCTTTAAATTTGAAGCCCAAATTAGCATCTTTATTGCCATCAATCAAAATTGGTTGTTCTGTTTTATGCAAGTTAATGAGATCAACAGTTATATCACTTATATAGGGGGTAATTTTAGGGGCGTACTCTTTAAGGTATGCAACAATGGCGGTCGCTTTAAGTTCCGGTTTACCATAACCCCGTCGCAAAGCATTATGATGGATCAGGAATCTTTCTACTTTTTTCTGAAGAACAGCACTATTTTCTTCATGGTCGAGACCAATCAAATCTTTGGTAAAAAACTTTGTATCTCCTAAGTGATAGAAATTACTATTTTCTAAACCTTGATGAATTGGGAGTATCAGAGAAGCATCCGCCGAAATTTTAAAATTGGTGGAGGAAATTTTTACCCCTTTTGCTTCATACTGCTGAATTTCTTGCGCTAAAGCTGCTGGCTCAATGGTTAGTCCTGGCCCTAAAAGGCATAAAACATTTTCTTTCTTAATGGCGGTGGGAATTAAGCGAGAAGGAGAGACCCTCCAAGAGTCATTGGTTAATCGGTAAATAACGGTGGCTTTGTCAGCCAATAAGTCCGTAATTTTATTTTTTGCTTGATCACTGGATTGAGTCTTAATAATGGTTACTGATTTTGCGATCTTTCCTTTGGCATAACCATTCGAACTATCTGTCAATAAGAGAAAGTTTATAAGAAGTAAGAGCGCCTTTTTAACCATAAGGTATGGAACTGCTATAAGGTGAACAACAGATATGTTATATCGTCCATCGTTTGTTAATTCAATCAGATTATTTTAAATACCGTTTAAAATAGGTTTGTTACCGAATCGATTTGAAAAGTTTTTCAGAATGACATCCTATGTTGCTAATTGTAACAGGATAGTTTTGATTTTTATATTTCTCAAAGGCTTTTGTGGTCTTTATACCTTTTCTTTTGTAAATCTCTGCCCGAACCGTATCGATCATAGTGTGGAAATCCAAATTATTGGATTGTTCTAATGTTTTTCCGAATTTCATACGAATCATAAGACTGACCTGTTCGGATGCTTTATGGGGAGGGTAAGTTCTCAATTCTGGATAAAGAAGGGCAAAATAGTTTGCTAGAACATTGCGAACTGATCCAATATTACGTTTATGAGCTTCCCCCTTTGTCTGTTCAAAAAATACAATGTTAAGGGTGTTGATGTTATCTGGTGTTAAGGTAGAATTGCTATTGCCTTCAAAGGTAAATTTAGCAAACAGAGGAGCCATACAAACATCATGTAAGCGTTCATCCCTCATATCCGCTGTTGCCACAGATAAGGGCTTTAAAGGTTGATTGTTTTTGCATAATTCTGGATGATTGGTACAAAAGCTACTTGCACATTTTTTTCCCACAGATTTGCAGTTATTACATTTTTGCATGTAATAACTTAGATCAGCACACTTGGTGGTATTGCAGTCTATTAAACAAATACTTAAAGCCTGTGTTGTAAGCAGAGTAATAATAGCAATTATTTTTTTCATGAGTGGCTCCTTCACCATTTAGTCTAGGAAAGAGAAGTTGATAATTGGTGAAGGAAATAAAACTTTTTAGTCGTAAGCCCGACGGTTCATATTATAAATTACCATTAACATTAAGCCTAAAACCACCACGGCTACCCCTTGATGTAAGGTGCCGAGACTAACAGGAACAACGTGCAATAAGGTGGTGATCCCCAGAATAACCTGAAAGATGATGGCAATAATCATCAGCTTGGCCGATTCCCTGACAATTTTACCGTAGGGGGCGCGCCTTATCCCTATCATGGCAGAAATAACTAATATCATGGTGATAACAGCAAGGGTGCGATGAACCCATTGAACCGTTGCAGGGTTTTCCAAGAAGTTTAGCCATGTGGGGGAGAGATAATCCCATTCAGACGGTATAAAGTCACCCCCCATGAGGGGATATGTATTATACATTTTACCGGCTTTCAAGCCTGCAACAAACCCACCATAAATAATCGTGAGGACAACGGCTAAGGCTGAAAAGTGAACCAGCATGACAATGGTTTTACTGGCGGGTGATTTGGTAATTTTCTCTTGAGGATAAAGATGGCGTAAGCCTGCAAAAAACAAGACACCAAATAAGATTAACGCTAAAACCAGATGGACCGTTAGACGATAATGGCTAACGCTTGGGTCTTTGACTAAACCACTTTTCACCATGTACCATCCCATAAAGCCTTGTGCCATTCCTAAGAGGGCGACACCGACCGACATTTTTTTTAATCCAGACGTTAACTGTCCTCGGGCCCAGAAATAAAGGAGTGGGATAAAGAAGAATAAGCCAATCAAGCGCCCCAGTAACCGGTGAGAATATTCCATAAAGAAAATAAATTTAAATTCAGATAAGGTCATGCCTTGATTAATCAGTTGGTATTCTGGAAATTGTTGATATTTTGCAAATTCTTCCAGCCACGCGGCTTCGGTAAAGGGGGGAATGATCCCGACAAGGGGTTTCCACTCAACAATTGATAAGCCTGAATGGGTTAATCGTGTCGCCCCCCCTAACATAATCATTAGCCAAATAAGAAAACATGAGCCAAATAACCAAACGGTAATGCCGTTGCGTGTTTTTGGTGAATCTTTCATAAAAATCCTCAAAAAAATAAAATAATATTCAAAATAGTTATAGCCTGAGATATAATGAATTTAAACAGGGAATCGGAGTTTTTTTGTCATGAAATCTATTTTATTTGCAGCGACTTTGTTATCTTCTTCTATGGCTGCAACACTTGCAGTCAAAGGACCTTTGACGGAAAAGTCAGCCTATCACCTCCATGAAGTCTTTGTGCAGAACAGTGGGGCAAAGCTGGAAGGGGCTCCCTACACACAATACAATGTAACGCTTGGCTATATTACGAATGTTGATCCTCAAGATTCTGATCAATTGACAAAAGTGATCAATAGGTGGTTAGAGGGGAACAGGGATAAAGTTCGCGGCATGAAGTTTCGAGCGGATAGAGCTGAATCGGATGCTAAGCGAGTTATGATTGCGGGCGAGCATATAACCAATGAATTTTATTGCCTGCGTGATGGATTGCGAACGGCGGTTGAAGCGGCAAAAGTCCCCAGTGGTCGCCACTATACGCTTGCTTTAAATTCTAGAGGTATCTTTGTTCCTTCAATATACATTGGGGATATTACAGGGTTCAAGCCCCAGCAGGTGACTCGGACCATTAATCGCCGTATTGAACAATCGAATATTATTCACAATGATCCCTATTTTGAAGTAGAAGTCGATAATCTAAAACTTTCTCAGAATTAAAGGGGTAGAAGTTAGGCAAAGTTGTTAGAATTTGCCTGACTGCTTTTGGTTGATAATTGTGCTATCAAAAGCATAAGGAATAACCACAAAAGAAGCTAAGATGGTTAAAATCCCTTGAATAAGTTCATTTTCTTGTCGCAACCAGCCACAAAAGCCTAAATAGCTAAATAAATAGATCAAAAAAGCGCCGGGCCCTAAAATTAAAAATGGTTTCTAAATCGACGCGTAGGTAATCCTAAATCCTTTAAAGGGAATGGATGGTAGGCGGCGCAGGGCAATAAATATTAAAGGCAAGCTGATAACTGCATTCAGTGTTTCTATGAGAATAATTCTAGAAAAAGAGAAGACTGGAATCTCACTACTTTCCGATAAATTGAAGAGAGTTAAAACAAAATGACGGCAGGTTTCTAGCCACCCCAGCTTTAAGCAATAAAGAAGGATCAAGCTGAAGAGTGATACTAAGTAGAAATATAAAGTAAGGCTATATATAAACGTACGCCAATTAACAGAGTACCAGATCTTTAAGTATGTTTTGAACTGCATAGGTCTTTGCAACTAAGAAGTGTAAAAGGAAGAGGAGGGAAGGAAGATGTTCTTCCCCTTATACTGCCCCTAGTTTAGAAAAGAGTTGAAACAAAGGAATGTTTTTGTTTAATTAAGTAAAAGCAAGACAAAAATGCAGCGACGACAATTGACAAGTGAGAAGAAGGCCCTGATAGTTCTTTCGGGCTTAAAAGGCCAATCAGTAGCTTCTATTTGTAATGAACATGGCATCAGCCAGTCCCAATATTATCAGTGGAAAGATCAATTTCTAGCAAACGCTTGTAAGGCCTTTGATGTTGATAAAGTTAGCCAGAAACAAGCACGCTTGGAATGTGAGAACCAAAAACTTAAAGGGTTGGTTGGGGA
>JAIBEV010000120.1 GCA_019459505.1 Candidatus Paracaedibacteraceae bacterium
AATGGAAGGTCATTTCCCGGAAGATTCTGCTCATATCCAAAAAATACGATCTACAATTAAAAGGATCGAGGACAAAGAAAAAGCCTTAATAAATTAAGGAATCATAGAAATAATTGGGAGGATTTTTGTCAATGATAAAGAGCTTTAATTCAGGGGTAAAATCTGTACCAGACTGGGCAGGTTACGTTCGTCAAATAACTTACCAATTTTTAATCATCAGTAGTTTATCTCTTGCTTGGCCAAGCTCTTCAGAAGCAATGGAAAAAGATGATTCTATAAGCAATTTAAGAGAGTTTTATAAAGATAAAGAGCATCCACTAACGCAGGGATTCTGGAAAGACAAAGGCTTCTCAGAAAGGTTAGAAGCAATAAGGAAAGACATAGAAGATATAACAGAACAATTTATAAATTCCCCTAAAGATCCGCTCATTGAACTTATGAAATTAAATTTAGGACGCTACAGAGATATCCTGACATGCTCTCAATGTGATAGCAGGGCTTCTAGCTCTCTAATCAATGTTCATCTGCGTACTTTTAATGGAGCATGGGATCAAGCAACTACCAATAATATCGGGTGCACAAATACTTCGGTTACTATCTTATCTCACGACCGCACAAATGTTATCGCCATAAAAACATTTAAGGATACTGAAGAAGATTCTAGCAGTATTCAAGAAGGTTTAAAGGAACTATTATACTCCCTTATTGCTTACCACAGGAATCCCTCTCCCTCTCAACTTAAAATGGCAAGGATCTATGATGCAATCATCTGTCCTAAAAACTCCTTACACCTTATTATGGAGGGAGCCAATACTCACGATATCCATTATTTTCTGGCAACAGATAAAGCGGAAAGTGTGGTCAAAGCCTGTGCCCAGTACTTAGCAAAGTTCCATATAGGAAATTACAGAAAGAATAAGAACCTTATAAAGGGAAAAGAGTATTTAGGCCACAAAGCAGAAGCATATCATAAAATATCCTATGATCCGTTAAAGGAAAAAAATGAGCTGTCTTTATGGGTTGGAAAACAGCAACTGCACCTTGAAGATGTTACAGCACAGAACATTATCCGATTATTATCTAAAGATGAACAAGAACGATTTGCAGAATTGGTAAAAAGAAGCGGAGAAAGATTTAACCAGAATTGTGGGGAAATTTTCAGATTCTTAAAAGGGTCGAGGGCTACAGGAAAACCAATTTTTTATTTTTTGACAAAAACCCATGGGGATGCCCATGGCAATAACTTCTTCTATAATGATGAAATAACTGACAATGAAATAAAGGCGGATTCTTTTTATCGGATCAGCATGATTGATTATGCCAGTATTATTAGAACTTATGGTGGCATTGGGGATCCTGCCGAAGATGTGGGAAGGTTCTTGGGCTCCTTATGGGATTGGTCTTCCCGGCCAAGTAATCAGGCACACAGTGATTATGGCAGGATCATTGGTCTTCAGAATAAGTTTCTGCAAGCCTATCTTCAGATCATAACGGATGAAAAAGTATTACCCCCTGCGCAACAAGATAAATTCCATACAATATTTAGAGAAAACACCACCTTTTATAAGTTTCGATTTTATAAAGCAATCTTTAATTCAGAAAAAGATAAAGAGACAAAGTTAAGGCTTTTAAGGTCCTGGATACAAGAGAATGCTGATACGGAAGACTCTCTTGCAAACTATATTCTTAAAGGACCACTTTCTCCAGACCGTCCCTGGAAGCCCATTACCGAAAGAACCCTCCATTGGTTACCCAATCAACTTGAAGGATTTATTGAGAGTCACCGGGAATCAGGGGAGAGTTACCTGACCTCTTTATGGCAACAATTTAACGGTGGTGTGCGAACAGCGACGATTTCTTCGACCATAGCTGGCATGGGCGGTGTCGGAAAGACCTCTCTTGCTTTGGCCTACGCGCATGAAGCTTTAGAAAATAAGGGATATCACTTGATCTATTGGTTGTTGAGTGAGACAGAATCTTCCCTCTTAAAAGGATATAGAGACCTTTTGGAACGGATCAATGTTATTTGCAAGGATGAAGATGACACCCATATTATAGAGCTCATTAAAGAACACCTTCCTTACCTCGGTAAATGTCTTCTTATTTATGATAATGTTCCGAATCCAGAATCCTTAGAAGGTAAGGTACCTGAAGCAAGCCATATTGATATTTTGATCACGTCACGCTGGAGTCAGGGATGGGGAGGGGAGCTTGTTGACCTTGCGGTATTCCGCGCTAAGGATTCCGTACACTATCTACTCCAAACGATCGGACTTAAGGATATTCCAGATACTCAAGCTAAGGTTGGAGAGCTTGCTGAAGAATTAGGGCACCTG
>JAIBEV010000131.1 GCA_019459505.1 Candidatus Paracaedibacteraceae bacterium
CTGCACTTTGTGCAAGGTCAACATAATTTTCTGCAACAGAAATAAGATGTAACCCTTGGCAAAGGTCTTGTAGGCGTTCATGCTGACAGTTCATAAAGCCTCCAAAATTTGTTGGTAGATGACTGTCATCCGCCATGGTGAATGACCCTCATAGATGCAAGACCGCCAAAGTTATTGACCCCCTATGGCGCCAATTTAATTGACCCCTGTTGAGAGGGTTAACCAAACAAATTCGCCAGCATTATTGACCCCCTTGGTGGGACAATAAATTGACAAGGAAACAAGAACTTATCTCTTATGCTTTTGAAGTGACCCACAAGAAGGCATCAAGAGAATGGCAAGGAGAACAATTGCAATGATTGAAATTGAGGAAGTTTTATACCAGTGGTTAAAAGGGATGAGTCTTAAAGGAATCAGCAGATCCCTTGGTATATCGCGTAATACAGTTAAGAAGCTGATTGCTCAAGCTCAGCAAACAGGATTGACACGACAGAGCAAGGTGGAAGAGATTGAGGGCCTGAGAGATTCATGGATGAATTTACATCCCAAATCTCCCTCACAAAATGCGCCTGCGCAGAGCTATTTAGCCACTCAGCATGAACAAATTACTCATTGGCGAGAGATGCCTCACATGACGGTTACGCAAATGGTGAGACTATTTGGCGAGAAAGGGGCTAGGGTGAGTGAGACAAGTTTACGTCGATACATAACCAAACACTTTCCAGCATTACCGAAGTCAACGGTTCATCTTAAGACCGTTCCAGGCAGGCAAGCCCAGGTGGATTTTTGTTATGTCGGTATGATGGTTGATCCACTGACGCATAAACAGCGTAAGGCGCATGCCTTTATTATGGTGTTATCTCATAGTCGTTATCGGTTTGTAAGGTTTGTCTTTCGTCAGGATGTGGCCACCTGGATTGATTGCCATAGTCGGGCCTTCCATTTTTTTGGAGGCGTGCCTGAGACAGTGATGCTCGATAATCTAAAGGCCGGTGTTGTGAGTGCAAACATTTATGATCCAATCTTTAACCGCTCTTACGGTGAATTAGAACGTCATTATGGATTTGTCTGTGACCCGAATAAGGTGAGGACAGCGCAACACAAAGGAAGGGTAGAACGCAGCGTCACTATTGTTCGCCAACAATTGTTAGCAGGCAGAACCTTTAAAGATATTGAACAAGCCAATATCGCCGCTCTGCATTGGTGCCGCCATGAAATTGCTACCAGAGTGACACGTACCACCGGTCATACACCTTGGGAGCTGTTTACCTCTCAAGAAAAAGCAACTCTCAAGCCTTTACCGGCGACAGATTATGAATGTGCCGTCTGGCAAGAATTGAAAGTCCATCAGGATCACCATGTGGTGTTTCAAGGGGCATACTATTCTGTTCCAACACCGTATATTGGCCAGATGGTGTGGTTAAGAGCTAGCAAACGGATGGTAGAGATTTATGTGAATAATCAGAAAATCAAAAGTCATATCCGTTGTCAAAGCCGCGGTCAGTGGATAACAGACCCGCAAGATTATCCGACAAACAAGCAAGCTTTCTTGAGCAAAGACAAAGAATACTGTGTGCAACAAGCCCAACAGATTGGTCCTTTTACCACACAGTTTCTAGAAACCATATTAAAAGTCCCCACCCTGATTGGTCAAAGAAAGGCACAGGCTGTTTTAAGATTAGCTATTGAGCATGGCAACGCTCGATTGGAGTCTGCTTGTCAGCGCTCTATAGCCTTTGATAATTATACTTACCGCACTTTGAAAAAAATCTTAGTCCATAAGTATGAAGAACAGCTTGATCAACCTGTACCATGTGTGCTTGGCCAGCAAACAAGCTATATCCGATCAGCCCATGAATTTGTTCCTCTTCAAGGAGTAAGCCAATGACCCTTTATTCTTTAACAGAGTGTCTGAAGCGATTACGCTTATCTGGTATCTTGGAGAGCTATGAAGTCCGCTTAAGCCAAGCGCGCGAGAATGCTCTGTCCCACAATGAATGGTTGGAATTATTGTTACAGGATGAGATTCAACGGCGGGACAACACAGCCTTTATTGAGCGGATTAAGAAAGCCAAGTTTGAGCAAGAGAAAACCCTCGAGTCTTTTGAAATGGCCAGGTATCCCCTGAAAGTCCAGCATTTGATCCGTGACTTGGCTGGGGGCCAATATCTGCAGGAAA
>JAIBEV010000156.1 GCA_019459505.1 Candidatus Paracaedibacteraceae bacterium
TCGTGCGAAAGAGGATGACCTCCTGATCTTGCAATTTTCTTTAAATCTTTTTGAAAGTTATTGGTCAGAACGATCTTCTTTGGCTTCATCCCATATCTTTCTTATCTCTTCTATACTCGTTTCTCTAACGTCTCCTCGTTGGGCAGCCCTTATCGCTTCAAGAGTCTCTGCCTTAGGAAGTTTAATGTCGAACGGTATACGTTCCTCACAAATAGATTGGTGCAAAAATAAGTTCAAAGCATCACTCATGGTCAAGCCCAGCTTCTTGAACAATAGTGTAGCCCGTTGTTTTACTTCGGGATCAACGCGGGTTCTAACAGTCTCTGTTCTCATTTTAGTCTCCTTGTAGCTACCTTGTGCCTACACTCTATATTTAGGGCTTCGTACCTTGCTTGTCAAGGTTAGGGACGAGAGAGATAAGGGGAAAAGCTCAATGGGGTTCAAATTTTTTCCCTTTATAATTCTAATTATGACGCATCTATAAGCTCGCTGGATGCTTACGGTCTCTATTTTCGGCCAGAATACGAGCAAGAGCTTCCACTCGACCATTACAGGCTCGGGCGGCTTCCTCTAAAACCTCAAAGACTTCTGGGCGAGCATCGGTCATACTGATAGCTTGATCTAAAGTGGGATTTAGACGATAGTAATTTCCTTCACGGGAGTTACCGCCCAGAGACCTAGGCCCTAACAACCTTTCCAGGCTTCTGTCAATCTCTTCGCTTGTTGACTCCATCATCAGGGCAATTTTAGGATTGAGGCCCACCCATTGGTTTGTTCGACCAGCCCCCATTGAAAGAATGAAAATATTGCTTTGAGTTGCAGGATAGGATTCCTGCTTATAAAGTCTCAGAATACTATCGTGAATAAGGCGAGCAGGATTATTCTGCCTAGTTCCAGCATCGAGAAAGGCTTGCCGGTTCTTGCCTTCTACATTGCTTAAGAAAGCCGGTAAGAAAGCACCGGTAGCAGCTGAAGCAGCTCGCGCCACATCCCGCACAAAATAGTCATGGTACTCATTTCTTTGGGCGTCCACACCTTCAAATATATGAAGTTCTGATTTAATCCGATCATTCTTCCGGTAAAGCCTTGAGGCTGTCACCAAAGTTGGCACTAAGACATCACTGAACCGCAGATCCCGGAAGGATCGCTTAAGTATCTTTTCAAAAGGGCTGGAAGGATAACAAGATGATGTTAACCCTTCACTCAGATCCCATACCTTGGTAGCCTCTTGGCCGCTTGGGAAGATCTTACTACCCTGAGTTGTCAGAAGATCCATCATATCGTGAGGTGCCCATAAAGGTGTATAACTATCTTCTGAGGCCATAAGGCCTAAAGCTAAAACACCGCCCATAGAGGTCCCGCCGATATAATCAACCAACTGATAGAGAGGCTTGCCGGCATATTCTTCAAGCTTTTGCAGGTTATAGGCTGTCATGTAGGTATATATTCCTCCCCCGTCAAGGCTGAGTCCAACGTATAGGGTATCGGCATCTCTGTCAGAGCGCTGATTGTCAAGAAATAGCGCTTCCTGAGAAGAAGAAGCTTGGCTTGTGGAGCTATGGAAGCTGACACTTTCGGAAGAAGGAAAGTCTCCAAACCATTCTCCTTCTGTCTTGCTGGTGGATTCTAATTCTTGCTCTTCCTCAGGTTCACCCTCTTCGGAGTTTTCGGAATAAGCGCCTAGCGATTCTAAGGAAACTTGATTGGAAGCTTGCAAAGCAGCAGCTAACTCTCTATTGCGGTTAAGCAATTGCTCAATCGTTTTTCGGTGAATATCGCCGATCTGGTCCTCCTCTAACACCAGTGAAGTTAAGGTTGTATTTTTCTTCAGAGCTTTGGCGAGCGCTTGAACGCCCAAAGCGTCGATCTGATTCCCGAATAAGTTCAGTGAGGTTAAGGTTGTATTGTCTTGAAGAGCTTTAGCAAATGCTTGAGCGCCTCCAAGGTCAATTTTATTGAGGTTTAGTTCAAGTGAGGTTAGGGTGATATTGAATTGGAGAGTAGAGGCAAGAGCTTGAGCCCCCTCATCACTAATTTCATTTGCTATTAAGCCTAAAGATTTTAAGGTTGTATTATCTTTGAGGACAAGCGCTAGAACCTGAAGACCCTCATTGCCGACTTTATTTCCTAGTAAGTCCAGTGAAGTTAAAGTTGGATTGCTGTGAAGTATAGGCACTAAAGCCTGCATTCCTCCTGCGCCAATTTTATTATGCCCTAATTTTAGAGAGGTTAAGGTTTTATTATTCTTAAGTGCGAGAGCAAGAGCTTGAGCACCTATCTCGTCAATTTCATTCGCTATTAAGTCCAAATATTTTAAGGTTGTATTATCTTTAAGGGCAAGCGCTAGAACCTGAACACCCTCATTGCCAATTTTATTTCCTCTTAAGTTTAGAGAGGTTAAGGTCGTATTGTCCTTGAGTATACGTTCAAGAGCCTGGATGTTTGCAGCACCAGTTTTATCCCAGAATAAGTTTAGGTAGGTTAAATCCGTATTACTTTGAAGAGCCAACGCAAAGGCTCGGGCATCTGCACTACTTATGGTAGTGTTACTTAAGTTTAGCCCTATCCTTTCATTGCCAGAATTTAAAAGCCTAAGTATTTCTCTTTGAATTACTGAAGATAATTTTTTGAGAATGTCTGCTGGGTAAAGAGGATATTTTGCTCTTACTTCTTTAAAGCTAATCTGATCACATCCCTCAAGCTTTAATGTTTGTAGCTTAGAGCATTTCTGAAGCTGCTCGTCCAGCATTTCATCCGTTAATAAAGGAAGATTTTGAAGGTCCAAGATTCTAAGGCCTATTGTGTCAAATTCAATTGTCTTAAGCTGTGAGCACTCTTTGGCAATTAAAGTACCTAAGCTAGGAACCTTAAGCTTGAGGTCTTCTAGGTTGCTACATCCTTCAACGCTGAGCCATTTTAAGCTTTGTGTGGTTAGGTTCAAGGAGCTTATCTTATTTAACTTACCTAAGTTAAGCGTTTCCAACGCTAGGGTTGTTTCTAAAATATAATCAATAACTTTAGGCGTTAATGAATTGCACCCTGATACATCGAGTTTCCTTAAATTCTTAACCTCAATTAAAGGAAGAAAGAGAGGGGCAGGAACAGCAGGCTTTGGCTTGCGTCTGACCCTTTCTAGGAGAGAGGGTTTAGGAGGAGTAGAAACAGAAATTGGTTCCCCCGTAAAGTTTTCATCTCTTAAGGCTTCACACCCTCTCAACCTTAAGATACGAAGATCTTCTACTTGAGCAAGCGCTTCAATCCAGGCTCGTTGCTCTGGCAGGCTCATGCTGCCAAAGGTGAGCTTTCGGAGAAACTTTGCCCGCTGCTTGTCAGTTTTGAGGCCGGTAAACTCTTCTAAGCCTGTGCCCACAATTAATTGATTGATCTCTTGGATCATGGCTTCTAGCTCGTGTAAGGCAAAGTCGGGTCCTAAGTGCTCATTTTTGCGGACACTATCGATGAGGTCCTGCTTGAGCGGAATCTTCAGCGAGGTAAAGAAGCTGGCCATGCTATGACTGCTCAGC
>JAIBEV010000049.1 GCA_019459505.1 Candidatus Paracaedibacteraceae bacterium
GCGATCTTGCAAAAGTTGGTTATAATTAGACCAATTTTTAACGCGATATGTCTTAACAGAGGACGTTATAGTCATACATAATACTCCTTATCAATAAACCTGATTACTTTTTATGACTTTTCTTAAACATCCGCAACAAAGCCCCTTAAAGCTTTGATTATCCTTCCTCAGGATAAATGTAACCTCTTCTGGGATTTATTCTAACTATCAGAGAAGAGGGAAGTAAAAGGTGTCAATGGTAGGAACCTTTTAGGAAAAGGATTCAACTAAGCCTTTTATAGTTGAATGAATTTCTTCAATGCCTTGATGAGCATCAATAACTCGGCAGCGCTCAGGATTATTTTTGGCGATTTCTAGATAGCCCTCCCGCATCCGTCTGTGAAACTCTATATCCATTTTTTCAAACCTGACTTCACTGGTGCGACGGGCTAAAGCCCGGCTAATCCCGATTTCTGGATCCAAATCAAAGACAAGAGTTAGCTCAGGGTAAATCCCGGGAAGAACTGAATTATGCATGTTCCATAGAAAATTAATGTCCAATCCCCGTCCATATCCTTGATAGGCAATTGTGGAATCCGCAAAACGATCACAAATAACCCAGGCTCCCCGATTGAGAGCCGGAGAAATGACTTTATCCCAGTGATCGACCCGCGCTGCATTCAGTAACAAAGCTTCAGTTACCCCTGACCACCGATTGATATCCCCGGAAACGAGAAGGGCACGAATTAGCTCAGCTCCGTCAGTGCCTCCCGGTTCGCGCGTGAGAATAACTTCTTTCTCCTTAAGTCTTAAATATTCAGCAAGAAGTTGGCATTGGGTGGATTTACCGGTACCTTCGCCCCCTTCAAAGGTAATAAAATGTCCCGCAGTCACGCCTTACCCCCGAAAATGTGAGTAATGGAACGCCACGTCTTCTTAAAAATCCCTGCCTTTTCTACATTCTTGGTAGCAACCAAGTCAAAGGCTATGGGCTGAGCATACATTGGCGCATTGACGATCAATTTCCCCAGAGTTTGTCCCGCCGCGATAGGGGCTGCAATGGCCTCATCAAATTTAATTTCATACTTAACTTGATCTTTTACGACGGTGGGAACAGTGACAAATGCGTCTGTTGCAGGTGCGACAGGAACGGTATTTTCTGTGCCTGAATAAACAGGGGCATTCTGAATCGCCAGGCCTTTTTTGGCTAAAGTTAACGTTGTGAAAGCTTTAAGAACCCAGTTTGATAACTTTAAAGCCTCCTTAGCCCGCTCACTCTCTTTTTTTAAACCATTAATAATGATAATAAAGCGTTTGTGATTGTTCTGAGAATCAGTTTCTTGAACGGATATTACTACCCCATAGCCTCCTAAATCAGTCATTCCTGTCTTCAAACCATCACATCCAACATTTTTGTTAAGCAACGGATGACGGTTAGGTTGAGTAATGCCACCATAAGTATACGAGGTTTTGGCAAACAGAGGATAATGTTGTGGATAATCGCGAATAACATGATAGGCAATCTTAGCTAAATCACGAGCCGTGGTCTTATGCTCAGGGTCGGGTAAGCCACTCGCATTTTTAAAAGTTGTGTTGGTGCATCCGAGTTCATGGGCTTTTTGAGTCATCTCAGCGGCAAATGCCTCTTCTGAGCCGGATAGCCCTTCAGCCAAAGCTACTGAAGCATCATTCCCGGATTGAATGATGATTCCGTGCAATAATTCATCGACTGTTGCTTGGGTGTTGACCTTCAAGAACATCCTTGAACCCCCTGTTCGCCAAGCTTTTTCACTAATATTGATAGAGCTATCTGGGCCAACAACCCCTTTTTGCATTTTTTCAAATGCCATATAAGCGGTCAGGATCTTTGTCATGGAAGAAGGGGCCATGACCGCATCGGCGTTTTTCTCTAACAGAATTTTGCCAGAATAATAATCAAGGACAATAGCTTGTTCAGCCAGGGTATCAATACGCAAAGAAGCTGCAATAACAGGGGAAACGCCTGGGATCTCAGGCATAAGGGTTGCGGAATGAACTTGCTCAATCGGCTGAGTAAGAGGTTGATTTGTAGATTTTTTAGGCTTAGCCTCGGCAGCCAAAATTAAAGATGATATGAGTAAGCTCAAGATTGCCCTATTCTTCACGTATAGTCTCCTGCGTATTAATTCCTGATAAGACGGGCACCATGATGCCCTTCGTTTTCGACGAGATTTAGTTTTCGTTTTGCTAATTGGCGGGTGGAATAAGGCCCCAATTTAATTGAATACATATTCCCACTTTGTTTGTCTCGCACGACTGCGGCTTTGCCATGTTTTGCAAGGCGTTGTTTTAAGCGATCAGCATTGGTTTTTTGAACAAAGCTTCCCACTTGAATAAAATGTCCACCCGAAGCACTACTTTTTACTGCAGTGTGAGGGGCGGGTTTTTTAACACGCTGTGAGGGTGGAGTATCCAGCAAGTCTTCAAAAATAATTTCTTCATCTCGGGTAAAAGTTAAGTTTTGAGATTTAAAGTGATGCTGATTGCTATGCATAACTGTGTTTTGCAAAATAGGTTGATGGTGACTATCACTACGCATGACAGCTTTGACAATGGCTGGATCCTCTGCCATGACTTCTTCAGCAGGGGATTTGCCTGCAATCTCTTGGAAATAAATTTCATCCCATTTGCGGCCTGCTGGATCAATACCATAGCGCCCATATTGTTTAAGGTAAGTCGCTAAAGCTCTACTTTCTTCGGGAATTACTCTCACTCTAACCCTGGCCAAGCCTTTATTATGGGTTCCTAATTCTTCGGCCGCCTTTTTAGAAAGATCAATAATGCGATCATCCACAAAAGGACCGCGATCATTAATGACTAGCTTTAAATTTTTACCATTCTCAAGGTTAGTGACCTCTACCACGGAGGGGATAGGGAGCGTTTTATGAGCAGCTGTATAAGAATGCATATCGTAAATTGAGCCACAGGAGGTAGGGCGCTTATGGAACCCAGGACCGTACCAAGAGGCTATTCCATTTTCGTCATAATCATAATGGTCTTGGGGATGGTAAGATTTTCCTTGAACAGTGTAGGATTTTTTAGTCCCAGTACAAATTTCTTTAGCAGCCTTAGGGGGGGGTGTACAGCTGCATCCCGCTAAAAGCGCCACTAGACCCATTATTAGTAATTTATTTTTCACGAAATCTACTCTCTATTTGCAGACATAATAGCTTTTTTTAAGGGCCTTCTCAAGCCCACTGTGAAAAGATAATTAAATGAAATTCTTGATAAAAAATATCAAGTATATTGAGAGTTTTAGGAAGCCGAGATATGATAGTGGCAATGTATCTTGGAGGTTAACCATGAAGAATGATCTAGGTGCGCGATTTCAATATGTGATAGGACCGGTTATTGCTGTCACCTTGCTTGTCTACTTTGTTTATCATCTTATTCAAGGGGAAAGAGGGTTGTTAGCGTGGGGGCGATTAAAGCAACAAGTGACGGTGGCAGAGCAAAAGCTGCAAGCGGTAAAGATGGAACAGCAGTCTTTAGAACAGCGCGTTCATTTGATGCGTCCCGATAGCCTCGATACAGATATGTTAGAAGAACAAGCCAAAGAAAAACTCAATTTTGTTCGTAAAGATGAGATTATTATTAAGGATGATGAATTAGGCAGTTAATTTCTGATTCTCTGTTAGAGGCAGGTTTTGGCTTTAAAGAGTCATTACAAAGCGCCATGGTTTTTCCATGGCCTTTTTAATTCCAATACGCGGGGTTACCTGCACCTCCGGGCTTTCTATTCCTTCCGTTACATAAAATGAGGGATTGGAAAGGAGGTCTATTCCATTATGAGAGGTCGTAATGCCCAGATAACGGCATAGTTTTCCAGGACCATTGAGATGGGTTAACGGTGGGGTCAATAATTTAAGGCCCCGAAGTAATACGGCACTTGCTTCGCCTGCCGGTTCAGTCACAATATTTAAGCAATAATACATGCCATAAATAAAATAGACATAACTCTTGCCCGGCGGTCCAAACATGATAGCAGAGCGGGGAGTAATTCCCCGGTGAGCATGAGACGCTGGGTCATCTATGCTGCGATAGGCCTCGGTTTCTGTTATTATTCCTTCATGCTCTCCGAAAACTAGCTTTTTGCCGATTAGATCATGGGCGACAACCGTACAATTGCGATTAAAAAAATCATGAGTAAGTTTCATAGCAAATGCCCCCATCTATCGGGTATATCAATAAATAAGAAGAAAGATCAATAAGGTTAACACAACTATAGGAAAAGAAGAAAAAAACTTCAATATTGAAAGGAAAGCGTCTTTTATTGCTGAGGAAGGGAGGGTAATTTTAGCCTCTCTATGTTCCTGGTAAAAGTAAAAAGGATAGCGCTTAAGCTATCCTAATAGAATGCTAAGCTGCTTTTTCTTGCTTGGTTGGTATTCCCTTTGTTGTGGAATACTCAAAGTGAATAAGCTCATCGGGATAGATAAATCGACGAATTGAATGAGCAGCTTGCGCCCCTTCGGCAAAACCGGTTAAGATTAACTTAAGTTTATGTGAATATGTTGCAATATCACCAATAGCATAAACACCGGGGCGGTTTGTGGCTGCCGTTAAATGATCGACTTGAATATGGCTTTTATCCATACCGAGTCCCCATTCTGCAATCGGCCCCAGATTCATTGATAAGCCAAAAAATGGTAACAGATGATCGGCTTCAATATTTTTTATAGCACCATCCAGAGATTTGACCACCACTGCTTTAAGGTTTTGTCCATCTCCTTCTAAACCTTCTAGTTGGAACGGCGTAATAAGGTCAATAATACCGGTGCTGGCTAATTCATTGAGGCGTGCTTCACTTTCAGGAGCGGCACGGAATTTGGGACGACGGTGAATAACACTGACCCGTTGAGCAATCTCGCTTAACGAAATCGCCCAGTCAACTGCAGAGTCACCCCCTCCAGCAATAACCACTTTTTTGTTCCGATAGGTTTCACGGCTTTTGACATAGTATTGAACAGACGCTCCTTCATATTTTTCTATTCCTTCAAGAGGAGGTCTGTTTGGACCGAAGGCACCCACACCCGCTGCAATAATTATGCTCTTGCAATGAATTTCAGTCCCTTTAGATGTTTTAATCTTCCAAGATTTTCCTTCTGGGTCTAGCTGTTCGATACCCGTTACTTGCTGGCCAAGGTGAAACGTGGGATTAAAGGGACGAATCTGTCGTTCTAAATTGTCAATTAATTCTGCACCTGTAACTTGGGGATGAGCAGGAATGTCATAAATTGGTTTTTCGGGGTAAAGAGCCGCGCATTGCCCGCCAATCGCATCCAGCGCATCAATCACATGGCAATCCAGGCGAAGCATTCCACATTCAAAAATAGCAAAAAGACCAACCGGTCCTGATCCAATAATAACAACATCTGTTGAGTGTACCATATTTGTACCTCCTAAATTTATGGTCCTAACCAAAAGTCTTCGATGCCATTAAGAGGATAAAAGACGATGGTTTTAAGCTTATTAAAAAAGCCTTACCCTTAGGGGCAAGGCTCTAACTATAAATAGGAAAGGCTGGTTTTATGCGATAGCCTTAACACGCTTTGCTAAGCGAGAAACCTTGCGGGAAGCTGTGTTCTTATGGATGACACCCTTAGAAACACCGCGCATGATTTCACCTTCTGCAACGCGAACAGCGGCTGTTGCGGCTTCTTTGGATCCAGAAGTGATCGCTTCTTCTACCTTACGAATGAATGTACGAATGCGACTAACGCGATCGCGATTTACTTTTGTGCGACGTTCTGCTTGGCGGGCAGCTTTTTCTGCATTACGATGATTAGCCATTATTTATCCTTAAAAAAATACCTAAAAATTTCAGTCTTGTGTTGTTTATAACTTATTTCTTTCTTAACGTCAAAGGAAATTAATAGACTTACTAAGTTCTTATTTCTCCCTTTAATCGCTTGCGCAGCAACCGATGAGCGTGTGCAAATTTTACTGTATCTTTGCCAGCAAACCCTCGAATTGCATAGGCTATTTTCCCCAGCCACTCGGTATTATCGATCACCCGCTGCAAGAGCGGCTTTAACTCAGGTGGAAATTTTTCTATAAAAATTGTTGCGTATTCGTGTTCTAGGGATTTATCAGGCCTGAGGAGTATTACTGTTGTCATAAAATAATTGATAAGATCACGGGTGCAGGCTTCCTCCCAGGTCATCCAGGATTCTGGATCTTCTGCCAGATCAATAAAAAGGAAATCATGCGATGACGTTAGCGTCAGATCTTTGACACTAGCTCGACCATGCACAAGATGATGAGTGTGCAGATTAAGGACCGCCTCTAAGCCTTTGATAATATAAGGCAGACGTTGGTCTAAAGGAAGACTTCGAAGAAAGTATTCAAAACTATTGCCAGCGTCACTTACCAGGATCCAGTCTGTTCCTTGCATAATTAAGCGGGTACATGATCCTTGTTTTTGCTCACACTCTTTAAGCCGCCGTGCTTCCACCTTTAAAATGGTTGCATTGCAAATCGGGGTGGGTGCAATAATTTTATCAGGGACTAAAAAGCTCATTATTTTCTTGCCGGTACAGGATAACCATCCTTTAGTTGCATCGGCTGTTTTTACCCAATAGGATTGGCCGTGCCATTGAAGGTGCCGTACATTGCTATGCTGTGGTAAGTTGGATTCTGTATAATTTCTCAGATCCGTATCTCCTAGGCAAAAGCTTGTCAAACTAAGGAAAAGGGAAAGAATGCGTATTCTATATGCATGGTATTCCCCTAACCACCTTTTTAGGTTGGAAGCCTTAAAGCTTTGTCGCAGTAACGACTTGAGAAAGTTTATAGCTAGAATTTCGGATTTCTGAAGCATGGAAGAGCGATACCAATTTCTTGTTTTTATAAAATCTGTATGCCTAACAAGGACCCCAATGCCTTAAGCCATTCATCGGCAAAGAGTTTTTAATGAACTCGAGGAAGTTAGATATACAACTTACCATACAATTGCTGAGCGCAGGGCGTCAAGAAAACCTTATGCTTTTTGGATTTCCTGTATTAAATGCTTATGAATTTTATCTGCAATTTCTTTTGGAGGGGCCGTATGAGGGAAGAAATCGACCAGGGCGCCATTTCTATCCATGAGATAAATGAGAGAGCTGTGATCCATTAAGTAATCAGCCATAGTACCGTCTGGTTTGGCCTTAACCGCATAGACATTATAAGATTTTAGAACTGGATCTAGGTCACGATGGGTTCCGGTTAACATGACAAAAGAGGAATGAATGGTTGAGGCATAACTGTGTAACGATTCCACTGTATCACGCTCCGGATCAATGGTAATGAAAATAGGAACAACTTGATCCAGATCTCGTCCTAATTCTTCCAGTGCACCACTGATATGACGCAATCCTAGCGGGCAGACATCGGGACAGAACGTATAGCCAAAATAGACCAGCATATATTTGCCACGAAAGTCTTGCTCAGTGCGTGTTTTACCGAATTGATCGACTAAGGTAAAGGGGCCGCCTAAATCAGGGAGGCGGGTCGCGCTATCCTGATTAAAATGGATGGCTTGATTTTTAATGTAATAAGCGCCCAATCCGACAAGGCCAATCCCAATAGATAATCCTAAGAGGCTGCGACGCAAGAGACGAAAATTCATGTGATTTATCCTTGTTTTTGCTACTATAGGTTAGTTTAAGTCATATCATATGAAAATTATTATGCAAAGTTATCGAATGTCGCACATTAAACCATCAATTTCATTTTCCTTACTTATAACCTTGCGTTGGGTTGCTCTTTTAGGACAAACGATTACGTTGATCCTCGTTGATCAATACTTTCAGATGATTTATCCCACGCAAATGACCTGGTTAATTGTGGTGTTGTCTGTCACTGTTAATATTGCCTTAATGGTGACGCAGCAATCAAAACATAAAATACCAGCTCCCCATATTTATTGGTATTTAATCTATGATATTGGGCAATTGACGGCTCTCTTATATCTAACGGGCGGGCTTAATAATCCATTTTCAGTCTTTTTATTGGCGCCCGTTGTTATTGCGGCTGGTTTTTTACCGCGACGGGATGCCTTAATTGTCACAGGCTGTGGGTTGATTGCAACTTTTATTTTGTATGGATCAACATTTCCATTGCCTTGGGATAATACAGGTCTCGTTCTGCCAGAGCGGTTGCGCTTTGCGGTATTAGTGGCGATCAGTGTCGCCATGATTTTTACTTCTATTTATGTGGGAAGAGTAGCTCATTATTATTTAAGAACGACCCAGGCCCTTCAAGCAACCGAATTGGCCTTGGCGCGTGAACAAAAGCTTGCTTCTTTGGGAGCTTTAGCGGCTGCGGCTGCCCATGAATTAGGGTCGCCTTTGACAACAATGATGCTTGTTATTAAGGAATTACAAGCAGACAAAAATTTAAACAATCTTGTTAAAGATGATGTGCGAATCTTAGCAGAGCAAATGACGCGATGCCGGGATATTTTACAGGGGCTTTCGCGCGATTTTGCCGCCGAACACACCCTTCCTTTTAAAGCATTGCCGTTGCGGGCGGCTTTGGATGTTGTGATTACAAGCCATGGTAAATTTCCCGGAAAACAGGTGCAAATTGACTGTGCTCCAGAAGCCCCCTTAATTGAATTAACGCCAGAGCTACAGCATGCTTTGGGTAATATCATTGCAAACGCCGTTCAGTTTGCTCAATACCTGGTGACAATTACCTGCCAATGGACAGAGCAAGATTTGACGATAAAAATTGCAGATGATGGGGAAGGATATCCGGAATCCATGCTTAACCGTCTAGGCGACCCTTATGTTTCATCGAGGACAAATGCAACCGAAGGTGTGCATTTAGGACTGGGACTTTTTATCGCACAAAGTTTGATAGAAAAAAGAGGCGGGGTGATGTACTTTTACAATGACCAGGGGGCTGTGTGCGAAATTGTTTTCTCCCGACAGGCAATAGAGGTAAGGCATGAGCACTCAGGCAACTAATTCTTCTTTAATTATTGTGGATGATGACCAACCATTGCGCGAACAGCTGGGGCGCATTATGACCCGTCGCGGTTATACCGTAACGTTGGCCGGTAGCTTGGATGAAGCTAAAATCATTCTGGCAGATAATGGTTTTGATTTTGCTGTGGTGGATGTTAAGCTGGGGGATGGTTATGGTTTAGAGCTTGTCAATAATCTCAAAGCATCTAATGTTAAGACGCGGATTGTTATGTTGACAGGTTATGGTAATATTGCAACAGCCGTTGCCGCCATAAAACATGGGGCCGTGGATTACTTAACCAAGCCTGCCGATGCCGATATGATTGATAATGCCTTACGCCAGCTAAAAGGTTCTGAACCAATGCCGCCTGAGGATCCCATGTCTCCGGATCGCGTCAAATGGGAGCATATTCAACGAGTCTTTAGTGAGTGCAGTCACAATGTTTCTGAGACAGCCCGGCGTTTAAAAATGCACCGCCGTACCTTGCAACGAATTCTTGCTAAACATGCGCCTAAAAATTAGAAATAAATAAATTGTTTCCTAGAAAATTGGGCTTTCTTGGAATGTTAGGTTCTCTCCCCTTCTTTTAATCAGAGAGCTTCTTAGCGGGTTCCTTACTAAGAAGAGAAAAAGATTAGATTAAAATCTTTGTCAAAAAATCGAATACTATCGTATTTTTTTCTAAAAGTTAAGCGGATAATTACCCTATTTTTCCTATTATTCAGACACTTGACTTAAATTTTAGATGAATTTAATGTGTTTTTTGACAGCAGAAAGTACTGTCAAATTTAATTTATAACAAAAGGAGAATCGACATGATTCGTCGCACAAATAGCCGTCTTTACGGGGAAACTTTAGGTTACTAAGTTTTTAAGATTGTTTGCGGTAAATGTCGGTTTACCGCAAACTTTTATTAGTTTAAAATTTTTTGAAGTGAAGTTATGGAAAAAATTCAAGTAAATCCTCACCTATTTAAACAACTGGGTGAAAGTGTAGGATGTCATTTTAGGCTCCTTACAAATAGCCAACTCAAAGATTCTTTTGTTATCCATAAAGGAGATTATCTGACGGCAGAAGTCAGTCTATTTGATTCAGCAAGAGATTTTAGAGACCTTGTTCTTGCATTGCCAAGACATGTTCATATTCTTATTATTTCCCCTTACTGTTTATTTGAATTTCCTCGTAATGAAGAAATGGGTGAGGATTATAAATTAATGACCTTACCATGCAGTTCAAGCGAGATGGATCTGGAAAGTATAAAATACTATTTAGAAGTCATGGAACGCACGGATCTCGAGTCTCAAAATGAATGGGCTAACAATTTTTTTGCCATTTCGGAAAAGAGTAAATATCTAAAATTTGTTGATTCTGAGACAAAAACCGAAGCTATCTTTCATCATCTGTCTGACGAGTATGAATGGTTTGAACAATTAGGAATGATTCCGTGGGGTGGTCAGCAGTTTGTTCCATCAGGTGAAATCAGTGTATTTTCACTTTTTCATAATCATCCAGGAATTGTTAAGCATATCAATATTAGTGGGGAAATCACTTTTTCAGGGTATCCTATTGTAAATTCAGGAAAACCTTCTTTTCTTGCGGATGATAGAGAGCGTATTTACAGTAAACTTTCTTCGTTGATGAGGGGAAAAATAATTTTTGAAATTAATGAAGGCCGTTTAAACCCCCAAGCAGTTTACTGTGATAAAGAAGCCCAAGATGCTTATGATATTCTGAAGAATTTATTTGAAATTGAGTCTCGCTATAAACTTTTATGGGAGATAGGGTTTGGGTCCAATACTAATATGCAAGCTATCGAAGCTAATAGGACTCCTAATGAAATTTACGGTCATCGTAATGGGTGTGTTCATTGGGGGCTAGGGCTGACACCGCGCACGCAGTATCATTTGGATATTATTTGTCCTAATACTCTCGTTATGGATGATCAAGGTACAGTTATTGTCGGTGGGGAGAAACAAGCAATGAGAAGGACCAGCGCTCAAGGTTGCCCCTGTATCGCTGCTTAAAAAGATTTTCGAGGGCAAAAGAAATATATGTATCCTAATGATTTAAGAGAAAGATATATTTTAATCGGCTATAATAGTACTTACCGTTTCCAAGGCAGACATAATTGCCCCTTGGATCCAGCCTTGATGGGAGGAGCAATGTTCTCCCGCGAAAAAAATTCGCCCTTCTGGTTGTATTGTCGTTTTATAGAGCTGCCATAAATGGTCAAATTTTGAGTTTGTTTGTGTCGAATGTGATGTGTTTATCTTGGCCTGAGTAAGCTCATCATTGGTCCACATAAAACAAAATCCACCTTTTGACCATTTATGGGTATCCCAGGCCATACTCGTGCTGTCGAGAATCATACCTTGTTCGTGGATCTCTCTATGAAAAAGGCCAATAGCCTCTTTGGCGTGTATAATTCTTTTCTGAGGAAGTAAGCTAGAAAGATAATTAGCGTTCTCGCCTGCTATGTAATTTAAAAGTACCCCTGTATTCCCGCGCGTTAAGGGATAGTATATTTGCCTTATCACCCCATCTGTTATGGATGCTCCTCCCTGTATATTATAGGCATCTTGCCAAAATCTCTGTTTACAAAATAATAAGATCTTACAAGCATTGACATATTTTAGTCGATGAATTGCTTCTAATTTTTCCGCACTAAAGTTTTGTAAGCTTAGATGACGCAGGACTGTAAAGGGAAGGGTGCAAATCACATAATCGCAACTAATCGTCTCAAGCTTTTCTTTATGGAGGAAGGTTAATTCTGCTTTACTCTTTAGATTATTAATTTTGCATACTTCAGCATTATAGACGATATTGCCCTCTAGCTGAGAAGCAATTGCTATGGGTAATTGGTCCATTCCACCATCAAGGTAAAAAAACTCTGTATTTAGCCCCTGGAGGAAATACTGTAGGCTTGATATAAGAGAAGGATTTATGGAAGCTAAGTCTTGGGCGAATGCTTCTATTAACTTTACAAAGGTAGAAGGAACATTTTTCCTCTGATAAAAACTAAGATCTTGCAGATCGATTATCTGAACTAGCTTTGCCATATCATCGGGTAGGAAGGTTCCTAAAATTTCTTTCAAGATCTCAATTTTTTGGGCAGGGAGTTCATCGTCCGCTAAAAAGTCTTTAATTCTAAACGTATTATTTTTCAGATTTAGAAAGCAGTGGTCGTTGCCAAATAATCCAATAAAAGGGTTGAGCTTTTTATTCAATTGCAATTCATGGATATAGTGAAGCGTATAGTCATGGGTTACAGGAAAGCGCATGGCACCGAGTTCGCCATAGGGCCTATCTGCTCCCTCTCTAAAGCGATATGTAAATACTCGGCCACCGAGGCGGTCGCTTCCTTCTAGTATAGTAACTGTGTGGCCTAATTTTTTTAATTCATAGGCTGCTATTAAGCCAGCAATGCCCGCTCCAATGATGTAAATATGTTTCTTTATCCCTTTGTCTTTACTTTTCAATAACTTAATATGGTTGTGTGTTTTGGAATTCACAATTATATTCTCTTAATATAGTCATGCTCGAATAAAAATTAAATTACTGACATCCTTGAGGGAATCGAACAGGAAATTTATATTTTTTTATAATATTTACCAGCTCTTATGTTCATCAATTCTCTTATTAGAAATCATTTTATTTAAGTTTAAGTAAAAATATTATTGTTGTTGGATGGGAGCTTAGTTACCATTTATTAAAGATTTCTCTGGAAAAATAGGTTATGGAAAAAGAAGATATGCTTAAAAAAGTAATTTTATTATCAATTCTATGGGTGAACAGCTTGATCCAGATGGTAGGGGGGGTGGATACACAATCTATGAAAAGAGAAGGGTTGTGTGATTATGTCTTTAATAATACTTCTCACACATTAAGTTATAAACTGGGTCATGCGTCCACTTTAAAACCAGAAGAATTAGAGTTGTTGATTAAAAAGGGGAACCAAAAATTATTGGATATAGTGTCGAACAATAATCGACCCAATAGTCATGATTTGACCATATTTAAAGATTATAACCGTCATAATTCCTATTATTTTAAAAACGGAGTGACCCTATCTAATCTCTTCGACTGGGTAAAGAGTTATATTCCTTGGTTGCCGTCTGCTCCTCCAAATGAAAAGATTCAAGCTTGTGTTGAAACATTTGTCAGTATTATTTGGGCCCTTGTTGATTTGTCTTGGCAGCGGAGCGATGAATTTAATCGAGGTGCTATCATAATAGAGGATAAAGATAAAAAAATTCATAATTATTTGGAGCAATTAATACTGTTTTGCGCTGGTGTCACCCAACCCTCTGAGCTTAATAATGGAATTTATACGATTTTGGGTAGTAATATTGGGTACAATCGATTGGGCCAGTCTAGTCATTTTCCGGGCAGACAATTAACGCATTATGGTTTCGACGCTCGGTTTGAAATCCAAAGTTTTGCTTTACCAGTCCTACCCTTCGGAATGACGCATGTCCTTTTTGGTCGCGGTATTAATCATAGAGGAGAGGAAGTCACCTTTATTAAGCCTGAAGAAGCTGGTATTGCTGATGTCCGCTCCTTATTGCTCCATACATATTGTTTTTTTGCCCCTATTCCTCCTGGCACAATATTGCGGCGAGAAAAAGATATACCTCCTCCTATCGCCCAAGAGATTTATATCTTAATGAAAAGAATCTATTCTCACCGTGAAATGTTCGCTTCTTTGCAGCAAGATGAAAAACTTCGACATCTTTTTAAAAAAATTGAAACAAGCGATTTAGAAAGTTTATATTTCGAATCCACTAAAGAGTATGATATTTCATGGCTAATGATGATCCTCTCTCAACTTAAGCTTAAGGGTGATGTTCCAGATGATATTCAAGTGCAGATCAATAAACTTAAAGAATTGTTGATTGCAGAGTTTAATGAAGAGAGTTTATCTCTTAGGTCTGGTAATGAGGTTTTATTCCTTGATCCAGAGTTGCGGTATATTTCTATTGCAGAATGATCATCAGACTTTTCCTAGCTTAAAGAGTTAAAGGAAGATTCTAAGCTTTTTTAAATAAAAGATTGATAGGGAATAAGAATAATAAATTTTGGGAAGATATTCTTTTGAAAGATGTGGCTCCCCGAGACGGACTCGAACCGCCGACCCAGTGGTTAACAGCCACTTGCTCTACCGACTGAGCTATCGGGGATCACATGTAAATTTTGTATCATACTCACTCGCAAATAACAAAGGTTTTTTTGCAACAGTTTCATAAAAAAATTTTGTATGCGTAAAAAGCTTGTTTAAATTAAAGAAAATTTTACATAAAGTGGTAGGGTGAGTTTTATTCAAATAGGAAAGTTATATAGATGGTCTCCAAAACTTCAAAAGTTATTGTTACCTTAAGCTCTCTGTTGGTAGGTTCCTCAGCCATGGCCAGTGGTTATGCTGTTAAATTACCAAGTGGTTTATCAGCGGGTATGGCATCTGCCGGTAGCGGTGTGGGTGACGATGCCTTAGCAATTTACGCAAACCCTGCAGCGATGATTCAAAGCACCACTCATCAAGTAGCTGGTCATTTCACTGGTGTTTTTGGCTTAACAAAGTTTAAAGGAAGAGCAAGTACACCCGGAGCTCGTTTTACTGGTGGTACTCAACCATCAGCTGTCAATGAAACAAGAACAACCCGTAACGCTGCGAAAAAAGTAGCTGTTCCCTCTTTTGGGGTTGTAGCGAATGCTCATGACCGTGTTAAAGTTGGTGTCATGGTCCATGCGCCATTTGGTTTGAAATTTAATTATGGTAATGAATCCGTTGTCCGAGGTCATGTTACCCGCGCAGAAATGACAACGATCAACATCGTGCCCTCAGTTGCTATTAAGATTATTGATTCTTTAGCTTTCGGTGCTGGTCTGCAGATGCAGTATAATAAGGTTGATCTTGCTCGTAAGGCCTTCTTAAGTACAACCGGGATGCCTCAAGGATCAGGGCTGCTTTATAGTCTTGTATCCGGTAATGATTGGTCAATGGGATGGACGGCTGGATTGTTCTCTCAAGTGACAAAGGCTTGGAAAGTTGGTTTATCTTATAAGTCACAAATGACAGCCAACTTGGATGGTCAAGGACAACTCTCAACCCTAACAGGCACTGTACCAGCAGGTGGTGAATTTAAGGCTAAAGCAAAAGTTCACTTCCCTCATACCTTTTCTCTCAGCAGCTCCTATGACTTAAACAGCAGCTGGACCGCTTATATGGATGTGATCTATACGAAGTGGAATGTGGTTAAAGATATTCTGATTGCAAGTTTTAGAACACCTGTCAGTCAAGATGTTATTCCATTAAAATGGAAAAATACTTGGTTCTTTAGCGTTGGCGCAAGCTATAAGTTAAATGAAAACTGGACCTTCCGTACCGGTTATGGATACGATATCTCTCCAACCCGTAATGCAACCCGGGTGGCCAGTATTCCTGATAGCAACAAGCATTGGATTGCCATTGGTACCACCTATAACATGGGTAAAAACCTAGCCATGACGCTTAGTTATGGTCATGAATTTTTCCAAAAAGGCAAAATTAACTTGCAACAAGGCCTGGCTACTGATGCTAATGCATCAACCTATAACAAGGGATCATTGGTGGGTAAAGTTAAGAACCGTGTTGATCTAGTTTCTCTTCAATTCAACTATAAGTTCTAAAGTTGATTTAGATAAAAACCCGGGGCAACCCGGGTTTTTTATTGTTTAATGAGACATTTAAAGGAGATTGAGCCATGAAAAAAGTAATAGTCCTTTCTTTAATTATGCTGGGAGCATCCTGTGCAGGATTTAATCCACAGGGGTATTGGTTGACACCAAATAATGATTCAAAAGTCCATATTTATCAATGTGGTGAGGCGTTATGTGGCAAAATTGTCGATCTTAAAGAAAAGTGCCGCAATGGCAAGCCAAAGGTTGATACAGAGACAAAACAGGCAACAATAGGCCTTGAGATTATGAAAGGGTTTAAGCCAGCTGGAGAAAATTCTTGGGAAGATGGAACCGTTCGTGATCCAAAAGAAGGTAAGACATACAGCGGGTCGATGGAAATGCCGAATAACAACCAACTCGATTTGAGAGGCTACGTCGGTATTAAATTGCTGGGTCGCACGTCAGAATGGCGCCGCACTAATGAATATGCTAAAATACCTGGTTCCGAAAATGATCAAACCTGTCAGAAAGTTCAATAAATCTTCTTGATAGGTTGGGGTATAAAACTCAATTTTTTTGTAAAAAGGGTAGGGTGTTTTTCAATCTTACCCTTTTGTCTTGAATACCATGTGATTTTTCTTTTAACTTATACTCTTGAGTTTTCAAGAGGGACCATGATAATTTTTTGATCGGATAGATTTTTGCAAAATCAGGATGAGGCTTTATGAGCAACACTGCACCTGCTCAGTTTGATATCATTGGCGATGTTCATGGATGCTTGGATGAACTGATTGCTTTATTAAAAAAGTTAGGGTACTCCCTTGATGAAGAAAAAGCCGTCATTTCTAAGGTTCCTCACAACAGAACGCTTGTGTTTGTCGGTGATCTCGTTGACCGGGGGCCAGATTCACCTGGCGTTTTGCGGTTGGTGATGGATGCGGTCTTGCACGGTAAGGCTTTGAGCGTTTGCGGAAATCATGATGATAAGCTCAAGCGTAAGTTACAGGGAAAAGATGTCCAAATTACTCATGGACTAGATACGACCTTAGAGCAACTGCGTGACGCTTCTCCTCAATTTCGAGGACAAATTATCTCCTTCATTGATCAATTACCTTATTACCTGGTTTTGGATCAAGGTCGCCTTGTTATCTGTCATGCAGGTATCCAAAAAAAATATATCGGTCAGCAATCGCCTAAAATTAAGGCTTTTTGTTTATACGGGCGGTCGTTGGGAACGGATGAAAAGGGATACCCCATTCGATATGATTGGGCTCAAGATTATGATGGACAAGCCTTAGTTGTTTATGGCCATACGGTTATTAAAGACTCAGGCTTTATCAATAATACCATTAATTTGGACACAGGCTGTGTGTTTGGAGGACAATTAACAGCCTTAAGATATCCTGAAAGAGAGATTGTCAGTGTTCCGGCCAATCAATTATATTACCCGAACTAAATCACCCCTTCTTTAGAAAATTTTAAGATTCTATCAGCTACGATCGAAATACTATTCAGGAAAGTCGATTGATGCTGTACCATTTAAATGAATTCAAAAATGTCGCCATGATGCCGACTAAGGTGTGGTCGGATGCTGTAGGGATATTTGCCTCAGCCATGCCTACTGAAGCTGATTCCTATTCGAAAATTTTATCGGCCTCGTCTCAGATTATTGGGCGATCGGCCATGACCTTTGACCAACCCCAATTTGGCCTTTCTCACACCATTCGCGACAATGAAGTTTTAAAAATTGTTGAAAAGAAAATCATGGTTAAGCCATTTTGTACCTTGCGGTATTTTCAACGCCACTGGGACAAGGGCGCGGTTAATTTTAAAGATCCCAAAGTGTTAATTTGTGCACCCCTGTCAGGCCATTTTGCAACGCTGCTTCGGGACACTGTTAAGGCTATGTTGCCGCATCATGACGTTTATATTACCGATTGGCATAATGCGAGAGATATCCTCTTAAAAGAAGGAAATTTCAACTTTCAGACCTATATCGATTATCTGTTGGATTTCATAAGATACTTAGGTAAAGATTTACATGTTATTGCTGTCTGTCAGCCGGCGGTTCCTGTTTTGTCAACGGTTTCGTTATTGGCCGAATATAATGAGCCTTGCCAGCCCCGCACGATGACGCTGATGGGCGGACCAATTGACACACGTGTTAATCCGGGCCCGGTTAATCAGTTTGCTGAAGATCATTCCATGCTATGGTTTAAAAATAATTTAATTAGCAAGGTGCCAGGATCCTATGCCGGTGCCGGCCGCGAAGTCTGTCCAGGATTTTTGATGCTACAAGGATTTATGAGTTTAAATGTTCAACGCCATCAAGAAGCAAACTTTAATTTATTTAAAAAGCTCATCCACGGAGATCGGGAAGGGGCAGAGGCGCACACTAAATTTTATGACGAATACCGAGCTGTCCTAGATATGCCCGCAGAGTATTATCTAGATAGTATTCGGATCGCTTTTAAAGATCACCTTTTACCCAAGGGGTTGCTAACGTGGCGAGGCTATTTAATTCGTCCTGAAAAAATTAAAAAAACAGCTTTGATGACAGTGGAGGGGGAATTGGATGAAATCTCTTGTCCTGGGCAAACATATGCGGCGCACGACCTCTGTTCTAAATTACCCGATACCATGCGCTCGCACTACCTTCAATTGGGAACGGGACACTATGGTATCTTTAATGGTGGTCGCTGGCGTGAAGAGATTCAGCCTTTAATTTCGTTATTCATTCGCGAACATGATCGATATCATTGATAATTGATCTCTTAAGAGTTATTGCGAGCCTGTTTTACATCTTCTTAACCTATTTACTCTATCTTATGAAATAAATTAGGAGGAATTGCATGTTTAAAGCAGTTTTTATGATTGTCAGTTTGTGGATAGGTGTTGTTTCAGCCAATCCACCACCGTCTCTGGATATGAGTCGCTGGATGGAACACCTGGCTGACACTATCCAAGATCGTTCTCTTACAGAGCTTTTCCTGCCCGGATCTCATGATTCAGCCACTTATAAGTTAGAACATAAATTCGGCAAAAACCAAGATATTACTAGCAAACTTAATACCCTAAGATATGCTCTGCTGGGGTTTGGGGTAACTAAAGTGGTGCAAACGTGGTCGCAAGCTCAAAATAGATCTATTATTCAGCAATTAGAAGACGGGGTTCGTTACTTGGACTTGCGCATTATTTATCGTGACAGTAAAAAGCAATTTTACACAGTTCACGGTCTCTATGGGCCAAGCTTAAAGGATGTTCTCAGTCAAATTAATCAATTTCTACACCATCACCCGCAGGAAATAATTGTTATTCAAGTCGGTGATTTAAGATATATGCCGCACGGTGATAATGATCATCATGCCTTAATTGCAAAATTTAAAGAGGCCTTTGGGAATCGGCTTATTTCTAAGTCTGATGGGTTGGCTCTGCCAATTAAAACGTTATGGGGTCACGAAAAACAAGTGGTGCTGATCTATAAAAAAGACGATATTGCAGCCGCTTATAATGAGATTTTTCCCCGTAAAAGCTTGGATGATTATTGGGCCAATGCGGATAATGTTTCGACTCTTAAGATAAAGCTTGATGCTCATTTAAAGGGACGGCAGTTTAATCCCCATCAACTGTATGTGATTCAGTCTCAAATGACACCGGCTACCAATACGATAACAGCATCCCTAAAGCCCTTTTCAAAAGGCTATAAATCATTGCACCAAATGGCTGCTGCTGTTCAAAAAGAATTCCCTCAATGGTTAAATGAATGGCATGCATATGGACCGGCGATTGTCCTTGTTGATTTTATTAACAAGGATATAGCGAGGCAAATTGTTCAATTGAATATGCTTCAACAGCCAGCAAGAATTGCATAAAGCATCTCTTTTAAAAAAGCTGCCTTCTCTGGCAGCTTTAAATGAATTATAAGAAAAATTTTATCCAATGAAGAAACCGTCAGGTAAGAAGTGCAGCTTTAATCTTTGTGAGATAGTATAATTTCTATATTACCATCTATCACTGTTCTTATGGAACTCCTTCTCATAAAGCTCCTTAGCTTTCTCATGTCCTTCGATAATTAAACTTTCTAACAATTTTCGGGCATCATCTATGTAGTCGTCCCCTCTTAAATCTTCATCAAGCCATAATTTAGATAATTCATATTTGGCTTCCACATGCCCTTGTTTAGCTGCCTTTTCGAAGTAGCTTAAACTGTTAGACGACTCTTCTCTTTTAAGGTAAATCATACCAGCTTTATAAGCTGCTTCCCTATGCCCGTTTTTAAACGCATCCAAGAAGTAGCACAAAGCTCTTTCTTGATTATTACCTAACCCCATTTTAGTACAATAATATTCACCATATTGAAATTGGGCCTCTGCCTGTAGGTGAGGATATTTTATAATCGGTTCTGAAGATTCTTCTTCAAAGGCAAAGGGATAAGCTAACCTATACAGTCTTTCACATGCTGGGGCATATTCTATTATTTGAGAGTAAGCATTAATTGCTTCTTTAAAGTTTCCTTTTTCTTCCCATTCCTTTCCTGAAACAAAAATAGCTTTATGATTTTCGATCAATAATGTAGGTCTGTTTGAATGCTGCTGGCAGAATCGATATATTTTTTTGTTGAGTTCCATCTCTGATGTAATAATTTTTCTAAAAGCTTCTAAAGCTAAAGGGTCCTTAGATGCCCCACTTTCTTTGAGGAAAGCCCATGCCGTCATATTATGCCTATACGCTGCTTGAAGAAAATATTGGATACTAAGATCATAATTGTCATCAATGCCTCTACCTGAAAGATAAAGTAAAGCGACTTTTAGTGCTGCCTGCGCAGATGGATGGTTTTTTAAACACTCTAATGCCTCTTGTGAACCATTAGCTGCAGCTTCTTCATACCACCTTAAAGAGCTATTTTCATCTAGGAAATAGGAGGCCGTTTGTCCCCCATATAATTTTGCTAAAGCAAGCATTGCGCTAACTACTCTCCCATAGGCGGCAGAGAGATATAAATCTCTAACCTTTTGTAAAGCTTTGCGCAAATTAATCTCTTTTTGTCGATCCGCAGCGTTATAATATGGATTTCTCCATATGCCATAACCATTTAACTCATCCCAACTAAAATCATTGGTTGAATATGTTTGCCCTGAAGCTTGATAAGCCTTATAAGCCTCTTCCTGAAGAATGCATGCAAGTTCATATTGAGCCTTATGATGTTTTTTTTCAGAGGCTTGAGTAAAATACTTTTTTGCATTCTTCACATTTTCAAGATTCTTCTCCAAGGGGCGTCCAAGAGTTAAGAGAGTATAAGAGCATTTTTGAGAAAAATATAATCCTAGCTTATAAAGGGCGTTAGGATGTTGACCTTTAGCAGCTTCCTTATAAGCTGCTAATGCTCGTGCTCCATCTCTCTTAACTCCTATACCATTCTGAAACATCCAGCCAAAAATAAAGTGTTCTTCTAGAGGGTTAGACTTTGCTTTTATTACAAAAGTATTGTCAATTAAACTTTTGAAATCTTTTGAAACAGTTCTCGCTTCAATCAATTTTTCGATCTTTAAAATAGAAAGTATCTTTATTTTTAATTCATTAGAAAAATCATCGAAGGGAAAAGGTAATGTTTTTGCTTGCTTGTTAAACATCCTTATGGAATGAGGGTAAAAATCTTCCTCTTCATCTGTAACATTCTGCATTTTTATTGAAGCTTTATTTGACGGGGTTTCTACAATTTCTTCCTCTGGATCTTGCCAGCCTAATAATCTATCCTGCCATCTTATAGTCTCTTGAGCATAAGAATTGTTTATAATTTTGATTACGAAAGTTGATAGAAGAAATGTGTATATTAATTTACTTACCATAACAGCTTCTCTCTTTATTCTAAAATTTCCAGAATAATTATTTTTTAATTTAAGGATCTCAAGAAAATATAAAGAGAGTATTTTATAGTTGGTACATTAATTTTAGGATAATCTTTGCTATGTCAATCATCTAAGTTAGCACCCTAGAGGTTTAAAATTCATTTTGATAGCTCTATAGATAAGGGTAATGCCCACTGGTTATCAAGTAGATATAGTTCTTAGGTAACCTGGTCGTGTGTCATTTGACTGTATCCTTATCTTTAATCTTTAAGGTTTTGACCACATTTTAAAATCATTAGGGTATGCTTTTGTAAGTGCTTGCCATAATTGAAAATAATCTTTAGTTCGAGCGATAATTTATATCGCTCGCTATTCTATTAATAGTACGATCACTAATTTGATAACCATGGCTGGAAGAGGCTATGGCTATAGCGTTATATTTAATATTATTCTTTTTAAGATGATTTAAAAAATTATAGAGATTCTTTCGGTTATAATTTTGCTTTTGATCTAATCTTCCGCGGCTAGCAAATGCTTTCGTATAATGCTCATCATTTCGAAATACTTTATATAAAGCTCGAGCCTCGTCACGTTTAATGTTAAATCCAATCATTGCTAAGCTTATAAATTTACTTTCATTTTTCCTGGCAGGATAATAATCATTTATTATACTTTCTTTAATATAACGCCTCTTGTTTTGTCGTTCCTGTTTTTTCAAGAAATCATCCAGAAAAAGATCTAACGGTGAATCATAAGTTACTATTACTGTAGCTTTATTATTTATCACTTTATCTTCTATAGGTTGTGCCTCTTGTTTTGCAACCGCATTCCTATGTCTCAATCCTCCTTCTGAGAGGAGTGGTACCTTTTCGTCCTCTGCTGCCGAGCTTTCTGTTATTCCTAAAAAGCATAACGATATTAAAAGAAATAAGGAAAATTTATTCATCTTATTATCTCCCTAATTAATTGTTTAAACATTTAACTATTATTTTTCTTTTTATATTTTTTATAAAAATAAGATTTCTTTATTATATCGCCTTTTTAAAAAAGTGTCATCCCTCATCATTCTAGTTATCTTTTTTTTCTCTTCTTTGCTCTATTGTGCTTTTCTCAACGTGAGGTTGGGGGCTTTCTTGAGTTGTTAATTCTTCTACTTGTAACATCTCTTCATGACAATTTAACATATCGTAATGATCCCACCCATTGTGAAGCACATGAGCAGAACGATTATTTTTTTTGTTTTCATACCAATGGATAAGTTTTGCTACTGTGTCACCTGCCGGTACTTGCCATATGTAAAGGTTGATTCCATGAAGGTAAGCAATAGCATCGTATAGTCCAGTTGCTCCTATAGTTGCTTCAATGTCTTGATTAGGCGTGTGGGTGAGCCATCCACTTCCCGCTGTTCCTCGAGTCTTAAAACTCTTTGTATAGCTAAGGTAGATTTCTTTACTACGAGCATGGATAAGAGTTTCTTCGATGTTAGCTTTAAGACGGTCCTGGAAAATTACAATAGTATTTCTTGTTGCTTCAGAAAGACTCTCATCGTCTAATAGTTCATCTAGGTTTTCTACTTTTCCTTCCCCATACCCAAGCTCCTTAGAATAAAGCTGAGCTAAAGAGAGTTCCTCCTTTATAAGCGATTGGTATTTATCATTTAATTCCTTAAAGTGTAGGACTATTTCTTTAGGAAGGTTTTCCTCTCTTAACGCTCTAAGAATTTCTGGGGCCACCAATTCCCTAATAATCTCTTCATTTTTATTATCTTGGAGGAGTCTTAAGCTTTTTTTTCGTGTGGTTCCAATAGCACTAAAGCCACAGTCTCCATCCCCTTCAGTTTTTTTAATAGTAAAATGGAGAAGATTATTTCCTCCTGCTGGTTTTATTCAACTCTTTATCTTCCGGCAGAGTACCGGCGCAAATTAAATATGCTTCTCCGCGTCGTGTGAGATGCAATACAATATTATACCCTTTCTCATTACTTGCATTCTTTGGATAAGTAGGGAACAAGCAATATAAATGAGTAGTAGGTTTTTTATATGTGGAGTCATATGTCTCTCCAATCAAGGTGTAGTTAATACTCTCATCTTTTTTTAGTAATTTTAATATATTGTGGTAAGGATTATCTTTTATAAGCCCTAAAGGTAATTGAGGATCATGAAAATTTTCTTTATTTAAAAAATTATCTAAGAAGTTCTTAACATCTGGTAAGTATGAATTAAAAATATTTTTTATATTGAGATGGGGATGAGGTGGTATACGATTAGTATAACCATTATCTACCTCATCCGAACCATTATCTAGACCGCCCAAACCTTTCTCTAAATCGTCCGCCCCATTATCTCCACCGTCTGAACCATTATTTAGACCATCTTTAATATAAGTCTCTTGTAAAGGAGAAAATTCAGGATCTCTTCTTATCCCCTTAGTATAATTCTTAAAAAAGGTATTAATTCTATAAAAATTTTTTGTATTTACTTCCGAAGGTTTTTTAATATCAAAGTGACATTTTATTTCTACTGAATAATTACCCTTCCTATAAAGGTAGCCATATAAATATTCTCTCCCCTTTCTTTTAGAACTATTACGGCATATACAATCTCTCCAGGAAGTCTCTTCTTTTTTAAAGGCACCGTAAATTGGAAACTTCAACCACCTTTTAGGATTATTTATACTTTCTGTATAAAAATTACAGGACAATATATCATCTATAGTTTGTAAGTGATCTAGATAAGATTGAGGCATGGTTGAAGGTAAGATTTCTGATAACCCCATGCTTTTACTGCTCGTATTAAGATTAGCCCAATAATTAATCAGTACCTGACGATATTTATGAATTGCTGCACCTAAAGTAAAAGCAGCGCCACTAATTAAAATAACATTAAGGGAAACGAAGGTTATATTACTTGCCATAGTTGTTTTGTCTAAGAAGGAGTAGCCACTTTCCTCATACTGGGCACAAGAATCTTCTATGGTTGTGTTATACCTTAATCCATTTTGGATTATCTCTATATATTCAGAGTCTTGAGTGTAAGCAAAATTATTTAATAAAATGAATAAAAAGCTTATGAGTAATAAGGTTAGTTTTTTCATTACCCAATCTCTCTAGTAAAACATCTTAAAATTTTTATATGGTATCTAACCTAATTATTTTCAAGCCAAATGCTTAAAAGTTGCTCCTTTTATTAACCTATTCTTTAAAAATTTTTAGTTGAATTGACGCTTTCATATACAATAATATAATTTCCCTTGATTCTTTTCTTATAAATTAAGTCTTTATACCTCAATAGGCGTAAGAATTGTTTATAACTCTTGTTATGAAAATTGATAGAAGGAATGCATATATTAATCTATTTATCGTGACAGCTTCTCTCGTTATCATAAAACCTTCAGAATAATTAATTTTTAATTTAAGCACACTAAAAAAATATAAAGAGAGCATTTTATAGTTGGTACATTAATTTTAGGATAATTTTTGCTAGGTTGATAGCTTATATTTCATTCTATATTATACCTTGATGCGATTTCCTGATAACCCTTTTAATGATGAAGGGTAAACCTTTTAAAGATTTACCCTCAGTAGTCTCTGGTTTTCATGGTCGTTTTAGAGGGGCAAGCTCACGATGAGAGCCCCTTAAAGCTTATCTATAGGAAGTCGCACTTAATTTAGATTCTAATTCCTGTTTGGCTTTTGTTGGTATCTCTGATCCGGTAATGGGCTTGCTTTGACGTAGATCGGACGCTTGCTTTTGTTGAGGGTCACGGAGCACATATCCTCTGCCCCAGACTGTTTCAATGCAGTCGACCCCATCTAATGCTTCGGTGAGTTTGCGTCGTAGCTTGCAAATAAAGACATCAATGATCTTGAGTTCAGGTTCATCAATGCCACCATATAAATGGTTGAGGAACATCTCTTTTGTTAAAGTTGTTCCCTTGCGCAAGGATAATAGCTCAAGGATGGCATATTCTTTACCTGTTAGATGGACAATTTTGTCATCTACGGTAACAGTGTGTTGGCGTAAGTTGACGCACATCCGTCCGGTTCTGATAATGGAATCAGAATGCCCATGGGATCTACGAATAATGGCGTGAATGCGGGCCAAGAGCTCTGCTTTATTAAATGGTTTGGTGATATAGTCATCTGCGCCAAATCCTAGAGCTCGAACTTTATCATCAATCTCTTTAAGACCGGATAAAATTAGCGTTGGTGTTTTGATGTTAGAAGCGCGTAGGCGTTTTAGAACTTCATACCCATCTATATCGGGTAACATGAGGTCAAGAATAATTAAGTCATATTCATAAAGCTTACCGATTTCTAAGCCATCTTCGCCCAGATCTGTTGTATCACACACAAACCCTTCATTTTTTAACATAACCTGAAGTGTTTTTGATGTCGCTGAATCGTCTTCAATAAGTAAAATTCTCATAATGCCTGTTTCCCCCTTAGACACAACTCTTAATATAAGCTTAGCAAACTATTTCTAAATAACTAACGGATTTTTCTAAACTTTTAATAAATTATTAACTATGGCATTGCATTTTGTGATAAAGTTGAGCTAATGTGCGAGTTTATGCTCGAAAGAATTTATTTATGTCTTTGTTAACGGTTTCTAAATTAATAGAAAAAGTTCCCACAATTATTCTTTATGGTGTGGTCCGATCAATCCAAGGATTGTTGATTCGAGTTACGGGTAACAATACCCATGTTAGTGTTGGTGTTCAGTGCCGAATTCAGCTATCAGATGGTGAAATGTTGGGAGAGATTGTTGGATTTGAGGATGACCTTGTGCTAGTGATGCCTTATGGGGCTTTGGATGGTATTCATCCAGGAACAAGGGTTGACTTCGAGCTTCAAGATTCTGTCTTAAATCCCTGTGACGGATGGTTAGGTCGTGTTCTCAATGGTTTAGGTGAACCTGTTGACGGATTAGGTTTGTTGCCGCAGGGCAATGAAAATGTGCTCGTTCGCGGACAGCCGCCATCGGCTCATCAACGTCATAAAATATCAGAAAGAATTGGGGTAGGACTAAAGGCAGTCAATTCCTTTTTAACGGTATGCCGTGGGCAGAGACTGGGGGTTTTTGCCGGATCGGGCGTGGGAAAATCCATGCTTTTATCAATGTTAGCCCGATATACTCAATGTGATGTGTGCGTGATTGGTTTAATCGGTGAGCGGGGACGCGAAGTTCGAGAGTTCATTGAAGATACCCTCGGAGAAGAGGGACTCAAGAAGAGTGTCTTAATTGTGGCGACTTCTGATGAATCTCCTCTGATGCGTCGCCGTGCCGCTTATACCACCATGGCTGTTGCCGAATATTATCGTAATCAAGGATTATCTGTTCTGTGTTTAATGGATAGTGTAACGCGGTTGGCTATGGCCCAGCGGGAGATTGGTCTATCGACAGGTGAGCCGCCGACTACCAAAGGGTATACTCCAAGCGTTTTTGTGGAATTAGCGCGCGTGTTAGAACGAGCGGGGCCTGGAATTAACGCTGGGGATATTACGGCATTTTTTACGGTTTTGGTGGACGGTGATGATCATAATGAACCGATTGCCGATGCGGTGCGCGGAATTCTTGATGGTCACATTGTGCTCGAACGGGCCATTGCTGAGCGTGGTCATTACCCGGCTATTAATATCTTGAAAAGTTTATCACGAATGGTGCCGGCTTGCCATTCCCCGGAAGAGCAAAGTATGGTTATCCAGGCTCGCCAATATTTATCCCTTTATGAAGATATGGCTGATATGATTCGCTTAGGAGCTTATCGAAGGGGTAGTAATCCGCAGGTAGATGAAGCCATCGAAATGAACCCTAAATTGATGGCTTTCTTAGGCCAACACCATAAAGAATCTTTTGACTTAGAACACAGTTTTGCTTTGTTGCGCGAAATTATTACCTAACAGTTGTCTGTTGAAATAGAATTCGCTTGTGTGAAAGAGGGGGCAGTTTTGCCAAATCGTATTCGATCATTTGAGATTTTGGGGCGGCTTGTCAATATGGATTTGGATCGATTACGCCTCAAGTTATCTGAATTGCAAGATCATCGTGATCATTTAGAGGAAAAAATTGCCAAACTCAAGGAAAATGAGAAATTGGAAAGTGAGATTGCGGCTCAATATCCGGTGGAATCCTTTACCATGCCGGCCTTTGGTGCTTATACGCGCTTAAGTCAAGATAAATTAACCCTTGAACTTAATAACCTACAGGTTCAGATTCAAGAATGTTTAGAAGAAGTGCATTACTATTTCCAAGAAAGTAAAAAAATGGAGCTCGTCAAAAATAAGGAAGTTATGCAAGAATCTAAAAAACAAAAACAACAAGAACAATTATTTTATGACCAAATTGCAGAAAGCCGACACCACCGAACAAAATGATCGGCAGCTCATTGAACTTTTTCTTGAAATGTTAGCGGCCGAACAAGCCTGTGCTAGAAATACGCTTATGGCTTATGATCGTGACTTGCAAAATTTTTACAGTTTTATGCAAAAACCCATTGATCAGGTTAGGGCCGATGACATTCTGGCCTATTTGAATAACTTGGTCGAAAGAAAAGATTCTGTTGCCACTCAATCTCGTCGCTTGTCATGCCTTAGAAAATATTTTCGCTTTTTATTGAGTGAGGACATTGTGGATTGTGACCCTACCCAGACAGTGGAATCACCGCGGCGGGGCAGACAGTTGCCTAAAACAATGTCTATTGCTGATGTCGATTTGCTATTAACGATGGCCAAGGAACAAACCGATCCTTGCGGGATTAGATTGCTAGCAATGCTCGAAATTATGTATTCCAGCGGCATGCGTGTGACAGAACTGGTGAGCTTACCCCTGTCGGTTTTGCCTAAAGATCCACAAATTTTACGACAAACCCGAATGATACATATCAAAGGGAAGGGTGGACGCGAACGGTTAGTGCCTTTAGGGGCCCCAGCCATTGAGGCTTTGGAAGATTACTTAACTGTTCGCGATGAATTTATTCCGGTCAATCAAAAGGCAAGCCCGTGGCTATTTCCCTCCACCGGCAAAGATGGATATTTAACACGAATTAGATTTTTCCAGTTGGTGAAAGAGTTGGCGTTGAAGGCAGGACTAAATCCTCAGGTTATTTCCCCCCATGTATTACGGCATGCATTTGCCACCCATTTATTGCAAGGAGGGGCTGATTTGATGTCTATTCAAAAGCTATTGGGGCATGTTGATATTTCCACCACGCAAGTTTATACCCATGTAGCAGCGGATCACATTATTAAGTTAGTTAACACACATCACCCATTGGCAAAAAAGCAAAAATAGGTTACAACAACAGGTATATTTAGTGTTACGGAAAAATAAGGATAAATAACAATGGCCGTTTTCTTGAACTTTGAAAAGCCTGTAGCTGAAATGGAAGGTAAAATAGAAGAATTGCGCCATTTATCCTCCCAAGGTGACCTTAATATTGTTGAAGAGATTTCGCGCCTACAGTCCAAAGTCGATCGGATGTTACGACAAATTTATTCAAATCTAACGCCCTGGCAAAAAGTTCAAGTAGCCCGTCATCCGGATCGTCCACAATTTTTTACTTATTTAAATAGCATCGTCAAAGATTTTTTGCCCCTGGCTGGGGATCGATGTTTTGCCGATGATCAAGCCATCATTGGTGGTTTGGGTCGAATTGGCTCTAAGTCTGTCATGGTTATTGGTCAGCAAAAAGGAAACGATCTTGAAAGCCGCGTTAAACACAACTTTGGTATGGCTAAACCGGAAGGATACCGTAAAGCTATTCGCTTGATGGAAATGGCCGATCGATTTGCTTTACCGATTGTTACGTTTGTCGATACAGCCGGGGCTTATCCGGGAATTGATGCCGAAGAACGGGGTCAAGCCGAAGCCATTGCTAAGAGTATTGAAACCTGCCTTCGGGTAAAAGTTCCCTTAATTAGTATCGTTATTGGGGAAGGTGGATCAGGCGGTGCTATTGCCATTGCAGTAGCCAATGCTGTTTTAATGCTTGAGCATTCAGTTTATTCTGTCATTTCTCCTGAAGGATGCGCTTCCATTTTATGGCGAAGCGCGACAAAAGCGGCTGAAGCAGCCGAAGCCCAAAAATTAACGGCTCAGGATTTATATGGATTAGGGATAACTGATAAAATTTTACCTGAACCAGTGGGGGGTGCGCATCGATCTCCAGAGGGTGTGGTCAATACAGTTGCCCGGGAAATCGAGCACTATATTAACACATTTTCTAACATGGATGGCGAAGCCCTCTTGCGTCATCGGTATGATAAATTCTTAGCCATGGGTTCCCGCGGCCTGAACTGACTCTCTTTTTATAAGAGAGACTCCAGAGATAGAGTTAATTTCTCCCAAGTTTTGGAGGGTAAATAACTTTTTTTTCAGCGGACTGTGGCACCTGTAGAATAAAGCAAGGGCAAAGGGTTAAAATTAGAGTCAATTTCAATTTTTTAAAAAAACACTTAAGGGGTATTAATATAACTGTAGCACTTGGTTAAATTAAAATTTAAAAAGGAGATTTAATTATGCCTACAAATACACGAAATGAAGATCTTAGGAAAAACGAAAATCAAAAAACTGAAACAAAGGGTAAGCAAGGTTTTGCTTCCATGCCAAAAGAGCAAGTAAAAGAAATTGCTGCAGAAGGCGGACGGCATAGCCACGATAATACAAGCAAGAATAAGAAGTCTTCTTCTTAAAGATAATTGCTTACCCTCGACTTAACAAACTAACCGTCTCTTTTAAGAGGCGGTTAGTTTTATCTTATAGAACCATTTTTCCTGGCCTCCGAGTCGGTAACTCGAGCTGGCAAGCAATTACTCTTCTGATATAGAGACCCCGGATCAAATCCGGGGAAAGTCTCTTTCTTAATTAAGCTGCTATTCTCGGCCTCCGCGCCAGGATCTCTAGATAGCAAAGGAGGTTTATATGATATCAAGATCCTTGCTCAAGCCGGGGGAGGCGACGCTTTTATGTTTTGGTATTTCCTCCTACAATATCGAGTTTTCAGGGCGCGCTTACGCGTGCCCCGAAAAAGATAAATAGATTAGCTTAGGCAATTAACGGTTCATGTTTAAATTTAGAATCGCCCAAATTATCTAAAATTAAATCTCGATCCTTATCATTATCTACTTTAACAATCAGGACAATAGAACCATTCCCGACCATTTCTTCTAAGGCTTGAGCCTTTTCATCCGGTAGGCCTAATCCAACTAAAGCCCCGACTAAGCCTCCTGTAGTGGCGCCAGCGCCTGCGCCTGCTAAAGCCGCTACTAACGGCCCACTGATTGTCAAGCCCAGTGCTGGCAAAGACAAAACTGTTCCTATAGCAGCGATGGCAGCTGCAATGCCCCCGACAATACCGCCCGTTGCAGCTCCAATACCCAGTCCTTCTAATGATTGATTGCCCAGGGTGCGAGCAGCTGCATTTTCTTTGTCCGAAAAATATTCATTATGAATATCCTCAGACATTATTATACTTATGTTTTCTTGGTCATAGCCAGAATCCACCAACTTTTGGTAATTTAATTCCGCATCTTTAGGATCCTTAAAGGCGGCTATAACTACGTTATTGTTTTCGAATACTGTCATAAATTCTGTATGCATTTGAGTTCCTCCCTAAATATTGCTTCTTTTTAAAGTTAATTAATTTCTGCAAAAAAATATAAGCTAAAACCCTTTGGTTTTTCTCTTCTATACCTTTCAAGGCAGGTTTCCTGCTTAAAAGAGGGATGCAAATTTTTCCTATTATTTTTTAGGTCTAGGAAAAAAATTCCTAGTGTTAACTCTTTTTTAAAGACCGGTATCTTAATCTGAGGTTGCATTATAGAAATAATTTTAGGTAAAGGTCAGATAAATTGGACGGATTTGTACAAATACTCCGTAACTTAGGCCCGATCAGATTGGCTGCTATCGGCAGTGTGATGCTGGGAGTAATCGGCTTCTTTATCTATTTAATGTCGCAAACCTCGACTGGTGGAATGGCTGTTCTTTATTCTCAAGTGGAGACCGCTGAAGGCGCGCGTATTGTGCAAAAACTCGAAGCGATGGGTGTTCCGGTGAATCTAAGTCCTGATGGAGCAACCATTTATGCACCAGCAGAAAAAATTGCCCGTCTTAGAATGGATGTTGCCCAAGAAGGGATATTATCCGCCGGCGTTATTGGTTATGAGATTTTTGACCGCGGCGATGTTTTAAGTACATCGGGCAGCTTAATTGATATCAATAAAATCAGAGCTTTAGAAGGGGAATTAACCAAGTCTATTAAAACCATTAATGGTGTTGCTGCAGCACGCGTCCATTTAGTAATTCCTAAGAGGGAATTATTCTCTCGGGATAAAGTGGATCCTTCGGCTTCCATCATGCTGAAGATGAAAGGGATTATGCGTCTTAATGAACAACAGGTTAAATCCATTCAATATTTAGTTGCCTCCGCAGTACCCAGTCTGCCGATTGAGCGTATTTCTATTATTGATGATCGCGGAACGTTATTGGCTAAGGGAAATGAAGGAGAAGGATCTGTCCAAAATATGACAGCTCAGCAAGAAGCTAAACGGTCGTATGAAACTGTCACAGGTAAGCAAATTGAGAACTTATTAGAACAAACCTTAGGAGCTGGTAAAGTTCGTACGGAAATTTCTGCCGATATTGACTTTGATCAAGTCACTGTTAACTCCGAAAAGTACGATCCTGAGGGGCAAGTGGCAAGGTCGACTGCCAATAGTAAGGAAGACTCTTCTTCCACCTCCAATGATGGAACAGTGACAGTAGCTAATGCCTTGCCAGCAGCAGAGAATGCTAATGCCGGCCAAACAGGAAGCAAAAATAAAAGAACAGATGAGAATATTAACTATGAAATTTCTCGTACTGTTGAGGTCCACAAGAAAGAAGCCGGCCAAATTAAGAACCTATCGGTTGCTGTTCTGGTCGATGGAACCTATACCAAGGATAAGGATGGTAAGCAAACCTATGTGCCTCGAACGCCGCAAGAACTTGAGCAAATTACTAAATTAGTTAAAACCGCTATTGGCTTTAAAGAATCACGCGGCGATAAGGTTGAAGTCATTAATATGCAATTTGCAAAAACAGATTTAGAAGACGTAAAGCCTGATAATTCAAATAATTTCTTACCGCAGATGGATGTCACCAAAATTATTGAACTTCTAGTATTGGCAGCGGTGGGAGTTTTGATTCTCATCATGATTGTTCGGCCTGTTCTCTTGCGGGTGATTGAAAGTAGTGGCGTTGCCAACGAAGATACGGAAATTGCAGCTTTACTAGCCGATGCAAACGGCAGGTCCCAGGGAGCTCTGCCTGACTTTTCAAGAATGGATCCGAATGACTTAGATTTATTACAGTCGTCCGATGCTCAAGAAGAAGACGATATGTTGGATGTGTCAAATATTGAAGGTCGCCTAAAAGCCTCTTCCCTCAAGAAGATTGGGGACATTATTGATAAACACCCTGAAGAAGCAGTAACAATTATTCGCAACTGGATGTATGACGAGCCATGGAAACAAGAAAAGACTACATAAGCCTAAACGGTGTTGAACGGGTTTCTTTGTTATTACTTGCCTTGGGTGAAGAGCAAGTACAGCGAATTTTTGAACACTTGGATGAATCTGAAATTCGTGAAATTGCTGTGACAATGACAAACCTTGGCAAAGTATCCTCTAATGTGGTTGAGGTCATGTTTAGTGATTTTGTTGATCAATTATCCACCACAGGAGCCTTAATTGGTACACCAGAAAGTACAAAACGGTTGTTGACAAAGGCATTGCCGCAGGAAAAAGTTGCCCAAATTATGGAAGAAATTAGTGGGCCTGCTGGTCGTACCATGTGGGATAAGCTTAGTAATATCAACGAAGAGTTATTAGCAAACTATCTAAAAAATGAATATCCCCAAACAATTAGTGTGGTTTTGACAAGGATTCGCCCCGAGCACGCTGCTCGCGTTATGACTTTGTTGCCCGATTCTTTGGTCATGGAAGTTATCATGCGTATGTTGAAAATGGAAAGTGTGCGTCGTGAAATTCTCGATGATATTGAGCGGACGTTGCGGGTGGAATTCATGAGCAATATTTCTAAGGCGAGCAAGCGCGATTCGTATGAATTGGTGGCTGAAATCTTTAACTTCCTAGATCGTCAGACCGAAGCAAAAATGATCGGTAATCTGGAAGAAAGCAGCCCTGATGATGCTGAGAGAATCAAAAACTTGATGTTCACCTTTGATGATATGCTCAAGCTGGATAGCCAAGGAATTCAGGCTGTTATCCGAGTTATTGACAAAACGAAACTGGCTTTGGCTCTTAAAGGGGCAAATGATGCTATCAAGGAGAAATTCTTTAGCAATATGTCTGAACGTGCTGGAAAACTGATGCGAGAAGATATGCAATCCATGGGAATGGTTCGGGTTAAAGATGTGGATGAAGCGCAAAATTATATCGTTATAACAACAAAAGATCTGGCCAATAAAGGTGAAATTGTCATCCGTAAAGGTGGCGACGCAGAAGATGCTTTAATTGGATAGGGGAGATGGGCCGATGATTGAAAAATTTACATTTAATCATGATTTTGAAAAACCAAAGCCGATTGACGAGAATGCCCCTCGATATACAGAGGATCAGGCCATCGCAATGCGAGAGCTGGCTTATAGTAAAGGTATCGATGAGGGAAGGAATGCTCAACAACAAATGATTGAAGCTGATTTAGCTCGTGCTTTGGCAGGATTCGAGGAACAACTGGTTAACTTTGTTAACTTAGAATCAGAGAAAAGAGCAATAATCCATGCCGAAGCGGCCCAATTAGCCAAAATAGTAGCGTTAAAAATTTGCTTAACCGAAGCTGAAAAAAACTCAGTTGATCGGGTTATCACTTGTATGGAAAAAGTGACCCAAACCCTGTTAGGAAAGCCAACCATGGCCATTATTGTCAATCCTCAAATTTCCCAATCTTTAAGTGAAAGAATCAAAGATTTGATTGCCAATGGCGACATTCAAATAAAAACAGATGAATCCTTAAGTGTCATGGATTGTCGGTTTTCTTGGGCTACGGGTGGGGCAGAGGTCGTCTTAAAAAATACGCTCGATGAAGTCGATCGCTTGATTAATGAAATTAGCTATACGAAGGAGGGATAATATGAATGAAGAAGATAATAAGAACTCACCGATGGGATCGGATGAAAATTCTTTATCTGGAGCTGGAAACCCAGCGAGTTCAACTTTTAATGAGCTTGAACAAAGTGGGGGGGATACCACAACGTTAGGGGATATTAATGATTTTTCAGCCGTCTATAATGTGCCGGTCCAGATCTCTGCCGTTTTAGGACGGGCGGTGATGCCGGTCAGCCAATTGTTAAAACTTGGCCGGGGGGCTGTGGTGGAGTTAGATCGCCGTGTGGGTGAGTCGGTTGATATTTATGTTAACAATCGATTGGTTGCGCGCGGTGAGGTGGTGATTGTCGATGAACGCCTGGGTATTACAATGACAGAAATCATTAAATCTGAACGATAAATAAGGAGCCTCGCTATGCGCGTTATGATTATTAGTGCATTTGATGGTCAAGTTAGTGAAGCCGCTCGCTTAGCAACAGCGAAAGGCGCTAAAGTGACAATGACGGCCACAAGTAAAGAAGCCTTGGATCTGTTGCGCAAGGGACAAAGTGCTGACCTATTATTTATTGACATTATTCATGATGTTGAATCTTTAGTTCATCAATTGCAGTCTGAGCACTTTAACATCCCGATTGTCGCTTGTGGTATCCAAGCCGATCCAGAACGTGCCGCTGCTGCTATTCGGGCCGGGGCTATTGACTATATTCCTTTCCCACCAGAAGCTGAAATGATCGCCGCTATCCTTTCGGCGATTAGCAACCCTCACCATGATATGATTGCGCGTGACCCAGTAATGGTGCGGTGGGTAGAAATGGCTGATAAAGTTGCACCCAGTGAGGCCAATATCTTAATAACTGGCGAATCCGGAACTGGTAAAGAAGTCATGGCACGCTATATCCATACCAAATCGAATCGATCAAAGCAGCCCTTTATTTCGGTTAATTGTGCCGCCATTCCTGAAAATCTTTTGGAATCTGAATTGTTTGGGCATGAGAAGGGGGCTTTTACTGGAGCGTTGGCGCGTCGCATTGGTAAATTTGAAGAAGCCAATGGTGGCACCTTATTGTTGGATGAAATCAGTGAAATGGACATTCGGCTTCAGGCGAAACTGTTACGGGCTATACAAGAACGTGTCATTGACAGAGTTGGTGGCACCGACCCCGTTAAAGTTAATATTCGCATCATTGCCACTTCCAACCGCGATTTAGTTGATTCCTGTAAAAAAGGGTTGTTTAGAGAAGACCTTTTTTATCGTCTGAATGTTATTAACTTACAGCTTCCGCCCCTACGCCAACGGCCAAAAGATGTCGAGGCTTTGGCATCGTTCTTTGTAAATAAATTTACGGAACTCAATGCTTTATCCAAGAAGACATTTTCCTCTTTAGCGCGTCAAGCCTTAATTAATTATCCATGGCCCGGCAATGTCCGAGAGTTAGAAAATACCATTCATCGGGCAGTCTTATTGTCAGCCGGGGATTTGATTGAAGCCAGTGACTTGTTTGACCAAGTAACCCAAGAATCCTTGCAAGTAACGGCCCGCAGTGATGTTGAAAAAGTTTTACTCATTGGCAGAACAGTCGCCAGCGTTGAAAAAGAATTAATTCTTAACACCTTAGAGCATTGCTCGGGTAACCGCACCCATGCGGCCAATATCTTAGGTATTTCCATCAGGACCTTAAGAAATAAACTGAAGGAATATGGCGAGATGTCAGAAATGAACAATTGTCTATCAATGCGGGGATAATTCATGGCAGTAACACCTAGCCTTTCTCAAGGTTTCTCTCTGTCAAGCATAACGCAACGAACAGATATAGCCTTTGCCTTAGGGCTTGTTGCGGTTTTAATCTTGCTGTTCATGCCGGTTTCAACAATCTTGCTGGATATGGCCTTAGCCCTATCCATCCTCTTTTCCATCATGATTTTGTTTACGGCTTTGTTTATTGAAAGACCGTTAGAATTTAGCTCTTTCCCGACAGTCCTGTTGGTATCCACAATGATTCGATTAGCCCTTGATGTGGCCGCCACTCGGGTAATTTTGACCCATGGTCATGAAGGGGCCCATTCGGCGGGCAAGGTTATCGAAGCTTTCGGTCGCTTTTTGATGGGCGGTAATTTCGTGATTGGAATTATCATCTTTGCGATTTTGATTATCGTTAACTTTGTGGTTATCACGAAGGGGTCAGGACGTATCGCCGAAGTGTCGGCTCGATTCAGCTTGGATGCAATGCCCGGTAAACAAATGGCTGTTGATGCCGACTTGAGTGCTGGGCTGATTAATGAAGCTGAGGCTAAACTTCGCCGTAAATTACTGGAAGATGAGAGCAATTTTTTTGGTTCCATGGATGGTGCCGCAAAGTTTGTGCGCGGTGATGCCATTGCAGGCTTGCTGATTACCTTTATTAATATTATTGGTGGCATCATCATTGGGGTGGGACAAATGGATCTCAGTTTTAGTGAGGCGTTGACCACTTATACTATTTTGACTGTTGGGGATGGTCTAGTCTCTCAGGTGCCAGCTTTAATTGTTTCCACGGCGGCTGGTATGTTGGTTTCCAAGGCGGGTGTAGAGGGATCAGCGGATAAAGCGCTTATTTCTCAATTAAGTGGAAACCCCACAGTGTTGGGGCTTAGCTCTTTTCTTATGATGATTTTGGCATCCACGCCTGGCATGCCCGGTTTTCCTTTCTTTATTCTAGCCATTGCTTGTGGTTTTGGTGCATGGCGTGTAACTCAAAATCAAGCGCGTGCCGAGCAAGAAGCTTTGGAAGCGGTGGAACAAGCCAAGGTGCCGGCCGAAGAGGTTTCTATTGGTGAAGAGTCTAAGATTGTTCCGGGCCATATTGATTACTTGCGAATTGAAATTGGTTATGGGTTATTAACATTGTTGAACGGAGATAAGGGAACCAAGCTAACGGATCAGATTAAGAGTTTGCGTAAACAGTTGGCTCAAGAAATCGGGTTTGTTCTCCCTTCTGTTCGGATTCAAGATAATATTCAAGTCAGTGGAATGTCTTATTTAATTCGTGTTAAAGAACTGGAAGCCGGACGCGGCGAGTTGCGGCCTGATCATTTCCTGGTGATGAATCCAAATGGAGATGATATTTTAGTTGACGGGGAAGCGACCACGGAACCCACCTTTGGCTTACCTGCTCGTTGGATTACCGAAAGTCAGCGGGCTGAGGCAGAGCATTTGGGATATACAATTGTCGATGCTTCAACGGTAATGACCACTCATTTAACTGAAATTGTGAAGGAAAACTTGGCTGAACTGTTGACCTATGTTGAAACCCAAAAGATGTTGGATGAGTTAGGGGATACCTATAAGAAACTGCTGAATGATTTGATTCCATCTCAAATTAGTTTAGGGGGAATACAACGAATTTTACAGAATCTGGTCAGCGAGCGGGTTAGTATTCGTGATCTTGCAACAATTATTGAGGCTATTTCCGAAGGATGTGGTTACTCCCGCAATGTTTCCGTTATTACTGAGCATGTTCGTCAGCGATTGTCACGGCAAATCACGCACAGCAACTTAGATGAAAACTATGTTCTTAAAATTGTGCCTTTAACGGTAAAATGGGATCAAGCGATGAATGATGCTCTGTTAGGGGAGGGCGAAGTGCGCCAATTGGCGTTGTCCCCTAGCCAAATACAAGAATTTATAGTTGATTTTAAAAAGACGTTTGACCGTATTTCAATGATGGGTGAGCAAGCCGTATTAGTGGTCAACCCAACATTGCGGCCGTATGTCCGTTCTATTATTGCGCGGGTACGTCCTTCTGTCATGGTGTTAGGGCAAAATGAAATTCATCCATCCGCTGTTGTGCAGAATGTGGGGCAAGTTTAGTTAGTAACAGGAAAGAGGGAGAATTGTTGGTTGCATACTGTTCTAAGATTTGCTGTAATCACCCTATCTTTATCCCTTTCTAATTCAAGTTCTATCGATTATGACGTGTCAATCTATTATCCATAATTCCTATAAGCTCGCTTATACATCTGTGCCTGTACCTGGGCGTCCAACAATTTTATTCTTACCGGGCTACTTTTCCGATATGGCAGGCGCTAAGGCTATTTTTTTAAAGGAACAAGCAGCCGGACATCAATATGGTTTTTTAAGCTTGGACTATTCCGGGCATGGTCAATCGGGTGGCGAATTTCTGCAAGGGACAATATCCTCGTGGTTGGGAGATGTTTTTGCTGTCATCGATGCTGTAAAAGCTCAAGACTTAATTGTTGTTGGATCGAGTATGGGCGGCTGGCTAATGTTATTACTTGCCATCCATCGACCCTATCTTGTGCGTAAACTAGTGGGAATTGCAGCCGCTCCTGATTTTACAGAGGAATTAATTTGGACAAAATTGTCGCCTGCTAAAAAACAGATATTGCAAGAGCAAGGACAGTTGATAACGCCTAGTGAATACGATGCAGGGGGCGTACCTTTAAGTTACCAGTTAATTAAAGACGGTCGTCAAAATCTTGTGTTAAAAGAGTCAATCAATTGTAAGGTGCCCGTGCGATTGCTGCATGGAACGGCAGACCATGATGTTCCTTATGAAACATCATTGCGGATCATGCAATTATTGGCGTCTTCTGATGTCCAGGTCACTTTAATTAAAGATGGAGACCATCGTCTTAGCCAGCCAGAACAATTAAAGGTTCTATGGCAAGAAGTGCAGGATTGTTGACTATGAACCGTTCTTAAAACATTGATGCAGGTAAATCATCCCTCCTCTTACTCACAAGCCGGGGTATCTATATGGTCTTGAGATTGCTTTATCCATAATATTCTAAGAGGCTCCCCTAAGGCGCAACACCTCCCATGAGGCAATTTGGCCAGAGAAGATAGGAACAGGAGTCGGGTTGTTGTCGCTTTTATTCAAGACAACCATAAAGGCGAAGGGACGATTAACTTTGATGGTTCTTTCAGGTAAGGATGGCTGCGCTATGGACTCTGTTTTCTTGCTGTCAAATAGGATATCAGCATCTCCTAGTAAGCCGTTTTCATCCCATTTAACAACTGCTTTTTGTTTAAATGCTCCTATGGAAATAGGTATGTCAAATATAGTTGTTAAGAATGTGTCATCTAATAAAGTGGGGAGAGATTCTTGTAGCTGCATTTGAAGATTATGCAGTGAAGAAATGATAATATTAGGAAGATGTATTAACGTTAATCTTTTTTCTCCGGGGATATAAAAATTGTTAACATCCTCATAAGATAAGGGTGAGATAGGTTGCTTTTTCTTTGGCAGCTTAATTAATAGCGAGAAGATATCCTTCATCGTTTTAAGAGCAAAAATGGTATCTGTCGATGTTTTTATTCTTTTAATATATTGAGCACCATAAAATCCTTGGATGGATTGTTTTTCTCCCTTGATAGAGAAAGGGAAAGAGGTGGGGGCATATTTACCTCTCCAAGCTGCTGTTACATGGATAATATTAAAAAGACATAAAACAGTATCAGCCGTTATTCCTTTTATTAACCCCTGAATTAGTGTTTCTTTCTTTGTATATTTTTCCTCTTCTGCGGGAATTATTTCCTGCAAATTAATTTGAATATTTTGGGCACCAGTTTTTTTTAAGGAAGTGATCGCGATTTTTTTAATGGTGGTCTTTATATCCGTATAAACAGATAAATTGAATATTAAATTGTTCCGGAGAGCAGATGTTAGTTTTTCCAGAGCGGCCGGCTTAGAAGATAACATTAAGCGGTCGTTTATTTCTGCTTTTAATTTCTTTTCTGTAGGGTGTATAAGGGAGGCAATTGATTGGACAGCAAGGGTTGTTCCTAAGCCGCTGACTATATTACTTTGAGAGGATTCCATCTTATGATGTAGAGTGCATGAAGTTTCATATACTCCTTGGATAAAATCTTCACCTGCCCTAAGGGAAGACGCTGTCGCAGCAATGATTGATAAATATTTTATGAGATTTAGCACTTAAACTTTCCTATAACTCTTACACTGCGCTGTTTTAAAATAACATGAGTATTCGAGATAATTAAAGGTAAAGTTTTATTAAAATATTTTAATATTCTTTTTTTAAGGGAAGAAGAGCAATGGAGATCTCTTAATTCTTATATAATTTCCCGAAAGTGGCAGTCTGAAAATTCTAAGGTTTGCCAATCAGAGGAATGAATGTCATAAATGGCAATTTGTGCGGTTCCCATGGCGAGAGCGACGTCAGGGTTAGTGAGATTAGCGAATTGTGAAACTCCTGGATTGTGGGCAATGACTAAAACATCTCTGGCCTCATTTGAAAGTAATTTTACTTCTTCCAGGATTCCATAAGCAGAAGCATGGTATAGATTATCTAAAAAATGATAATTGGTTTGGATAGGAAGAATTTCCCTTAAGCCAGTACATGTTAATTTCGTCCGTATAGCGGTTGAGCATAATACATGCGTTACTTCATCAAATAGACCGAGGGCGCTTGCCAAGAGATTAGCCAATTGTTTGCGTCCTTCAAAGCTTAAGGGACGCTCTTTATCAGGGACGCCTTTAGAGGCAGCGGCGGCATGGCGCATAATATATAGCTTTTTCATCGTTCTAAAACCAACGCAGCCCAATCTCCGATGAGATGCTGTTCGATAAAATTAAAACCTGTTGCTTCATAAGCCTGACGAACATCATTTATTTGGCGGGTTAGAAGGCCAGAGAGGACAATACGTCCTGCACTTGCAATACAGTCTGCCATATCGGGGGCCATTTCGCATAAGGGGGCTGCCAAGATATTGGCTGCAACGAGATCAAATGGGCCCTTTTCCTTTACTGCTGTGCCATCAAATCCTTCATTACAGAGGGTGGTAATCAGATGGGCACATCCATTTAGCTCCGCATTGGCTGCAGCGACGCGAACCGATTCAGGGTCATTATCAACGGCAAGGGCAGAAACACCCCACAGTTTAGCGATGACCATAGCTAAAATACCTGACCCACATCCCATGTCGAGTGGTTTTTTGAAGGGGTAATTTTGGCGATACATTTTGGTTAAGGCTTCGATGCAGGCTGTTGTGGTTTCATGCTCCCCTGATCCAAAGGCTGTTGCCGCATTAATTTCCAGACCGATTAAATTATCGGGTATTTCTGTTTTGGTATGGCTGCCATAAATAAAAAAATTGCCGATTTGACGAGGAGGAAAGTTTTTCCAAGTTTGTTCTAACCAGTCAGTATCAGGTAGCTCAGCCACTGTCATCGCCGGCGATGTTAAGCCATGGTGATGGGCTGCCTCTTTGATTAATTGGCGTACGGCTTCATGATCCATTGTCTCATTGAGCGTGGCTTCGAGGACCCAATAATCTGCGTCTTCATCAATTTCATACCATGAGACGGCGAGGACAAACTCATTTAAAGCTTCGCCAAAAATAGGGGCGGCTTTGGAGGTTGTATCAAAAGATAATTTATATAACTTCATATAATTATTGTACACTATATAGTCACAAAACTCAAGGTTTGGTTAACAATTATAACCTTTTTCTCTGGAGTTTTCCTGGAGGTATGCTCCTTATATCTCTTCTTCGATGCGAGAAAAACAGACACCGTCCAGACCTTCAAAAAAAAAGTTTGGTGTAACAGCTAAAATTTTACACAATTGATACAGACGACTTGCTGGCATTCGATCAATCCCTTTTTCATATTTAGAAAGCTGCTGGGGGGTAATATCCAGCATTTTTGCTAATCCATACTGTTTAATGTTTAAAAGTAGCCGCCTTTTTTTTAATTGCTGGCCAATATGAGTCTCTATAGGAGGGAAGTCTGAGTTAATCATAGAATTATTACCTTTTTATTTTTCCAGATAAAAACTATAAACACAGAGAAAAGGCTGCCTTCTGCTGTGTTTGGGAAGCTATAATGTTTTTAGATAGATTTAGTGGCAGTCCTTTGAGAAGATGTTATGGGAAATAATATAACATTTCCTCTCTCCCCCTGGGTTCCTCCTTTTTCCGGCGTTAAAAGAAGCCTTAGGAGAGGGGTTGTCAGACGCTCGGAGTCTTGTAAATACTGCCGTAAAAATGCGTCTGATTTTTGGGAGGCCCATAATTTTTGATGCAATTGCATTTTCATAATTTTAACTTTTTCAAAGAATCCCTGAGGATAAGAAGACCATAGAGACAGCGTTAACAGTTGCCGTTTACCTTGCAGGGTAATATGGGAAGAAATAGAAGTAAATAGAGCTTGGAACGCAGTAAGATGAGCGGCATCTTTAAGAGAAAGCATAAAATTGATATCTTCTTTACCTAGACATTCAGCACAGAAAACAATTAAATTTAAAGCTTGTAATGCGATTTCAGTAAGGGCAGCATTATGAAGTGGTTGACATAGCTTTTTAAACCAAGGCTCTTGTATAAGGTTAAAGCCGCTAACCCGTAAAGAATCAGGAGAAGGTTGAACGATTATGGTTAAGGAAAACTCTGTCTGCCTTTGGTGCAATGTTAACCTTAGCCCCGCTGGTGTTACCGAACAAATGAGTTGATAGGAGAAGGTTAACTCTTCTTGCTGCCATGAGGTAACATAATTTTTTAAAGTGCTAAACATAAAAGGCCTCGTCGAGTTATATCACCATCATTTTCTGTAAAAGCATTATCCACTTGTTGTAATTAATAAATTTCCATAAATATTACTAATATTAATGACGAATCTAGGCTATAAGAATTTCTTATACTGGTAGGTGACAAACCTTGGATTAAAGCCGAAAATATTTTTTCTTTTAAAAAGCCACGTTAAAAATAATTTAAAAATATATATTTAGATTTGTAGAAGATGTCCTCACTTTCCCTCATTCCGACCTTTCCCATTTCACTTCCCCGTTTCCGAGCGGGGATCTCGAGCTGCGAGGGCTGGTCGTTGTAATAATCGAGACCCGGGGTCAGGCCCGGGGATAAATTTATTGTTTACCCTTGCGAGATCCAAATTCTCTGTCGCACTTTGCGTGCCCGGAAAGAGGAGTTTTTTCTGACCATTCTTCTCTTACACTTCCCGCCCTTCCTCTCTTCCTATTCCCCGTCTCCGAGGGGGGATCTCGAGCTGCGAGGATTGGTTTTTGTAATATCCAGACCCCGGAGCAAGTCCGGGGATAGGCCTTTTTTATGATTACTACTTTTCTTATTCCCGGCCTCCAAGCCGGGATCTCGAGCTGCCAGGGCTGGTCTTTGTAATGTCGAGACCCCGGGTCAAGCCCGGGGAGAGATTTATTGTTTACCCTTGCAAGATCGAAATTTTCTGTTGTACTTTGCTTGTTCCAGAAAAAAGGAGCTTTCTCTTCCCCTCCGCGACTAGATGAGTGGTTGACAGAAAGAGAGCGGAAAAGCTATTAAAGTAAACGATTAGTTTAGAAAATAACAAAATTCAACCGTTGATTGAGCATATAAAAAGGAGAATAATAATGCAGAATGTTTATCTTGAAAATCAGCATGCAACAATAGGATATTGTATCTCTATTGCTAGAAAATAATGTTCTAGAGGTAGAAAGCTAGAGGTAAAAGGAGAGATACTTTATCTCTTCTAGCCCTTACTTTTGTAAATATTTTAAAAGTAAATTCAGTATTTTAGAATTCTTGCGTTTTTCATGAAAGACGTAATTAACATCGAACTGGGGCATAGTGTCATTCAATTTAATTTCTATCAATTCTGGTCTTAGTACTCCTGGAAAATCAGGGACTTCCGCAATTCCATACCCGGATAGTGCTGCATTAATTATTCCTTGAAGAGAATTAATTTGAAGATAAGATTCTCTTGATGCAGCATATTTAGTTCTTCCCAAATTAAGGATCCAATTGGCGCTACCATACGGATTGTAACTGTTGCCCCCATAAGTAATGATTGGATGGGAGTCTAAGTCTTCTGGGGTTTGGGGAACACCATATTTTTTTAGGTAGTCGGGGCTAGCAACCATCCGAAGACACGTCGTAAAAAGATAGTGTTGAATTAAATGAGGCTGATGATGGATAGGAGTGCAAATTGCTATATCTCCTTCTTCAATATAAATATCTTTATCCTCCCGAAGAATAATATTGATTTTTATTTTAGGATAAGTTTTTAAGAAATTTTTTATTTTAAACATCAGCCATTCTGACCCTAAATAAGGGGTAGTGACAATTTTGAGTTCACCTTCGATTTCATCGTCTTGTTCAAAAAATACTTTTTCAAAGGCTTCATGCTCCTCTAAAAGTTTTTTAGCATGAATAAACAGTCTTTCGCCTTGTGGGGTCAAGTGAACCCCTTTAGAAGTGCGTTCAAAGAGTTTGGCCCTGACATTGTGCTCTAAATCACCCACCAACAAACTTAAAGAGGGCTGACTTACATTCATTTTCACTGCAGCGCGGTTCATACTTCCTTCCCGTGCCACCATATAAAAGGCTCTTAATTTTGACAGATCAATGCGTCGCATGCTTAAAATCCAGTAGGGTTAAAAAGGACAGGGTAAATTCATCTTAACCTAAATTTTTTAAAGAAATATTAAAGGCACATCTTTATTTCCCTAAGGATACCCTTTTATTATGGAAATAAGTATTCCTCATTTATTGGTTGTACGATGAGCAATCGCGTTATTTCAACGAAATTTTTTACTCTAATTTCAACAATGATATCTTAATTATTATAAATTTATTTCTTTCGAAGAAAGGTCTCGAAAATATTGATGGAGGAATTAACAGCAAGGTCTCTTTTATTATTAATCAACCATTGCTCGGTTGAGGCGCGGCCGATAGCCTTTAGATGTTTGAAGAAAGCCCAGTCCGTATTTAACTTACTAGAAGCGTTCAGGTTTTTCATCCCCTTATTATCGGTAATCATGTGGATTTTTACATCCTTGTATTCTTCTCGATTAAGCTTGCCTTGAGATATTAAGCGACTTACAAAATTAATAGCCCGCATTTCAGCGACTAAGCTTGAATTAAAGGTAATTTCATTAAGGCGATTGGCAATATCATGGGCTGTTTGAGGGATCTGCTCTCGGTACAAAGGATTAATTTGAACCAAGACAATGTCATCACTTTTTGTGTTATAAATGAGGGGCCATAACACAGGGTTACCCATATACCCGCCGTCCCAATAAAAAACATCATCAATTTTAACGGATTGAAATATAAAGGGTATGCACGCGGAGGCTAAGAGACTATCAACAGTAACTTCCTCATGGTTAAATATTTTAGGCTGGCCTGTTCGAACAGAGGTCGCTGCTATAAAAAGCTTAATTCTCGAATCCTTAAGCACCGAAAAATCGATGCTTTTTTCTAATACCCATTTTAAAGGATTTAAATTTAGGGGATTAGATTGATAAGGGGAAAAAATATGGCTCATTAGGTCGTAATAAGTATAACTGAGGGACCAATCGAGATTCCAAGGCTCATCAAATTTTTCTACTGCTGTTTGACGAATCGGATTAAAGACTTTACCTAATAGACTAACTTCCCACCAGAAAGATTGTAAATCTTCTTTGGCTTTTTGACGGCCACCTCTTGCATATCCGTGTGCAAGAATAGCAGCATTCATGGCGCCAGCGCTGGTACCGCTGATCCCTTCAATTTCAAGATCTTCTTCTTCCAAAAGACGGTCTAAGACACCCCAAGTAAAGGCGCCGTGGGCGCCCCCTCCTTGAAGAGCTAAATTAATTCTTTTGACTTTTTTAGATACCATTGAAGACAATTTTCTAAACCTTCTCTATAGGTTGGGTATAGCAGATTATCCTTTAAAATTTGTTTAACTCGATCATTTTTAATTCTTTTATTTTCAGAAAAGAATTCTCGCATCATCTGGGACAAACGCGCTTGATCGTAAGATATTAGCGGGGGGGCCGGCATCTTGAGAAGATTATAAGCATAGTCATACACCTGCCATAAGGGGGCAGGACTATCATCAGCCAAGTTTAAAAGAGGGATGGGAGTTTGAAGAGTGGCCATAATGATGCGTCCGATATCCCTCACATGCATGCGATTAAAGACATGCTCAGGCTTATCAATTAGTTGAACACGAGTGGTAAGTATGGACTCGATGGCAGATCGATCGGGGCCGTAAATGCCTGAGAGCCGGAAAATCGATAAGGGCAGATTCGTGCTTTTCCATTGATGTTCTGCTAGAAGACGGTGGTGGCCCCGGCTAGAGGTCGGGGCAGGGGGTGTTGTCTCATCAATCCAACTTCCCTTCTGATCCCCATAGACGCTGCTTGCTGACAGATACCCAATCCAGCGAATAGGGGGTGTCCTATGGGTAAAATAATCAGAATAATGGTGAAGCGTCGGGTCTCCGTGCTCTGTCGGAGGAATTGAAATTAAAAAATGGTCAAATCGATCCAAAACTTCATAAGGTATTTTACTAAATGGATGAATTGAATCTGGGAGTGAGTCTAATCTTTTGCAACCTGCTACTTGGGTGTGAGGCGGCAGCATTTGATGTAAATGCTGCGCGACATAACCGTAACCAAAAAAGAAAAGATTAGAAAGTGCCATGATTAATTGCCCGTGCGATCAATGGTCGGGGAAAGCGAAGCGGCAAGGGTAATAAGTTTTCATTTCTGTTAATGGGTGCCCTCGCTAAAGGCTGCCAATCTTTGAAGGCTTTCATGTTTCCCGAGAACGGCCATAACCTCAAATACGCTGGGGGATACGGTGCTGCCTGTTAAGGCGACTCGCAATGGTTGAGCGATATTGCCTAGCTTTTCTCCCAACCGTTCTGCTGTTTTACGAATATGAGTATCCAGGTCCTGTTCTGTGAAACTATCGGTTTGCTCTAAATCTTGCCTTACTTCTTTAACAAGTATTTTTGCTGCCGGTGTAATAAATTTTTGAGCTTTTTCATCAGGGGGTACGATACGAACATAAATTAAAGCATTGTCAGCAAGTTCCGTGATGGTTTTAGCGCGTTGCTTCAAACCTGTCATTCCTAAGGCAATCCGATCAAACTCTGCGACCGATAGCTTATGTCCCACTTTTTCTTCTATCAACGGCTGACAGAGGGTCATTAAGCGAGCGTTTTCAGCTTCACGAATATAGTGGGCATTGAGGTTTGTTAGCTTAGCCATATCAAATCTTGCTGGCGAACGCCCAATAGCATTGGTATCGAACCATTCAATGGCTTGCTCACGGCTGATAATTTCATCATCACCGTGGCTCCACCCTAATCGCAGTAAATAGTTACAGAGTGCCTCTGGCAAAAAGCCGAGATCTCGATAATTTTCTGCCCCCAAGGCACCATGTCGTTTTGAAAGTTTTGCCCCATCAGAACCATGAATTAAGGGAAGATGGGCAAATTGAGGGATATCCCATTGACAAGCTTGGTAAAGATGGTGTTGACGAAAAGCGTTGGTAAGGTGGTCGTCACCGCGAATAATATGAGTGATATTCATATCATGGTCATCGACAACCACAGACAGCATATACGTTGGCGTCCCATCAGCTCGTAGCAAAACCATATCATCCAGCTGTGAATTGTGGATACGGACAGCTCCCTGTACCAGGTCCTCAATAACTGTTTCTCCTTCTTGCGGTGCCTTAAAGCGGATCACAGGGGCTACGCCTGCTGGCGCTTCGGATGGATCGCGATCTCGCCAGAGCCCATTATAACGGGGCGGGAGGTTGTTGGCTTTGGCATGCTCACGCATTTTCTCGAGTTCTTCAGACGAACAATAACAATAATAGGCTTTGCCTTCCGCTAAAAGCTGTCGGGCGATTGCTGCATGGCGTTCAGCGCGGGCAAATTGGTAAACAGTCTCGCCATCCCAATCAAGGCCTAACCATTTCATGCTATCCAGAATGGCATCAACAGCCTGTTGAGTAGAACGCGCTCGATCCGTATCTTCAATACGCAATAGAAACTGTCCACCATGATGTTTGGCAAAGAGATAATTAAAAAGAGCAGTGCGAGCACTCCCAATATGAAGGTAGCCCGTTGGTGACGGAGCAAAACGTGTAATAACAGTCATTTAAAAACTTTTAGAGTTAGAATGATATGAATTGAAGGTATCTGAATTTAATTATATTTTCCAGAGTCGATTCTGTAACTATCTTAAGAACGCGCCTTAGATGTTGAATTTTCGTTAGAATAATGAAATGAGCCATCTAAAGCTTGAGTGTAAAAGGGACTAATTGGAGGCAACGCATGAAAATTTAAGAGGCAGCAGCTTATTAGGTGCGTGCAAAAGACATTAATCCTATAATAAGCCTTTCAAAATTTTATATCTTTGAAATCAGAAGTTGCAATAAGATTGTTTTTCTAATGTTCCTTACGTAAATTTTACAAAGCGTAAAAAGGATAAGAACAAGAGTTGATTTACTCTTTTTCCTAATAATAAGGTTTAACAATTTAAAAAAGGAGAAGAAATTGACAAATTATTTTAGGATCTTACTATCTATTTTAGTTCTAGCAAGGGAGGGGGAGACGATGGAAGGCAGGATACTTTCTTCTGATCCTGATACCTTAGTAGTTGAAAATCCAAAATCTTTAGCGGATATATGCTTTTCTTATATTGAAGACCACACTGTAGCTGCCATTAAACAGAAAGATTACGATTCCATAGAGGCAACGTTAGGAAGACTTCCCTATGATTTGGCAGAGAAATTGTTTGAAAATAGAAAATTTACTTACTATTTCCTAAGTTTATTAGAATTGTACTCTTTTAGCTTAATAGATTTTAAAGATCACATTACCTTTACCAACTATGAACGGTCTTCTCGATGCCCCTCTGTAATCTATAATATTTTTAAAAAAGCAGCTCTTAAGACTTTACAGTTTTTAGATTCTAGAGCTTTGGTTTATAACTATCCCTTTAGTCCTATTCCAAACCATATTATAAATTATTTTCGAGAAAACTCGGTAGAATTATTTATGTGTGATGGATGGATTACTGATCAGTTGATTGAAGTCTTTAGTCGTACTCCTGGTTTAAAATCAAGGAAATTGGTTGTTAATTTTGTAAGTTATAATGAAGCTCATCAAGAATATGAGAGCCTACTAGAAATTGCTCGTCAAGATCCAAATTATGACAACCCTGAACTTATGCCAACAGCCCAGCTGAATTCAAATTCTTGTTACTATAGGAGAGAATATATAGGTTATAGAATTGCAAGGCTTCTTAAACAAATGCCAAATTTAGAGAGTTTAGTTTTTTATTGTCCCCTTCCTGTTCTTGATAGTAGCCAGATTGTCTCGGTTCTTGATAATAATATGAGGAACCTTCAATCTATTGACCTTATAGTATATAGAATGTATCGTAATAGATTTCCCAATATTGAAGCAGTATGCCAACAGAAAAAGATTAATCTTAATATTAAATATTTTTATTAGCTGCAGCTTTTAGGAAGCTTTGGAGGTCTTAAAGACTACCTTAAGCTTGGAATCTGCATATTTTCAACAGAGCAGCTGAGCTCTATTGGGTGGTAAGAAGTTGAGGGAATTTTGAAATGGGTTGGTAGTGTACTTGGGGGGATAGAGATTGACCATTCCTGGAACTCTTTAACACAATCCCTCTTCATAGAATAAATTAGTGATATGCTTTTCTGGGGTTCATTTCTAAATTGTTGTTTAGCTTGACGCTAGCTGACTTCCTTCCTTAATTCAGTTAAAGTTTTCTCCCTAATCACACTAATATATTAAGAAAAGGGAGAAGAATTCTGGTTTCATTGAAGGTATCTTTAGGACAACATAAAAAATTATATGATGTAAATTTAATTTAACTGATTAATTAAGTCCTGAATTTGTTGGTCATTCAATTGCGAAACTGTTAGCTTTTGGGTTTGTTTATCAAAGAGGCCATTCAGCTTGCACATTAATTCTATTGTCCTTAAAGCTAGGGCATTATCGCCTTCTGCCTGGGCTGCATTTAGAATAAGTTGCAAATGATCAAAGCTTGTGCGGGGGACATAGAGCTCTCCTATTGCAATATAAACTTAAGGAACTTTATTTAATCACAAATAAAAATATTCCCCCTATAAGGGGCAGAAAATTTCACGGAGTTTTTTTCTCAGCCTATTGACAGAATTTTAAAGATATGCGATAAAGTTAGCACTCTCTGATCTAGAGTGCTGATAACAAAAATGTAAGGAGGTTTACAGTGAAGTTCAGGCCGTTACATGATCGCGTTCTTGTAAAACGCATCGAATCCGAGGAAAAAACTAAATCTGGCATCATCATTCCAGATACAGCTAAAGAAAAACCACAAGAAGGTGAAATTATTGCTGTTGGTTCTGGTGTGCGTAAAGAAGACGGAACTCTTATTCCTCTCGACGTTAAAGCTGGAGATCGAGTTCTATTTGGCAAGTGGTCTGGCACCGAGATTAAAATCGAAGGTGATGACTTCTTAGTGATGAAAGAGTCAGATATTATGGGAATTTTGGCCTAAAGGCCAGCGCTTTCATGCTTGAGGGCATCTACAGTGTTAAATCTGCGCTTCCGCTGCTTACGTATCTTAAGTACACTCCGCTGCGGTTCTCGATTTGCCTTGTATCTGCTCCTCAATCAAGAAAGCTACTGTTATGAAAGTTTTCATGCGTATAGGCACTTAAGTGCTTAAATAGAAAACTTGGATAACACAAGACACTATATAAAATTTAAAGAGGTTTATTATGGCTGCAAAAGAAGTTCGTTTTTCCGCCGACGCTCGTGAACGTATGCTTCGTGGTGTTGATATTTTAGCTGATGCTGTAAAAGTAACGCTTGGTCCTAAAGGACGGAATGTGGTAATCGAAAAGTCGTTTGGCGCGCCCCGCATCACTAAAGACGGTGTATCCGTTGCTAAAGAAATTGAGCTATCCGATAAGTTCGAAAACATGGGTGCGCAAATGTTGCGCGAAGTTGCCTCCAAAACATCTGATTTGGCTGGTGATGGAACCACAACAGCAACAGTTTTAGCTCAAGCAATCGTGCGTGAAGGCGTTAAAGCAGTAGCTGCTGGAATGAATCCAATGGATCTACGCCGCGGTATTGACATTGCTGTGGAAACAGTTGTGGCCGACCTTAAATCTCGGGCAAAAAAAGTTTCTACCTCGGAAGAAATTGCTCAAGTCGGTACAATTTCTGCAAACGGTGAAATTGAAATTGGTGAAATGCTTGCCAAAGCCGTTGAAAAGGTTGGTAAAGAAGGGGTGATCACCATTGAAGAAGCTAAGTCTTTACACACAGAATTAGATGTTGTGGAAGGAATGCAATTTGATCGTGGCTATATTAGTCCTTATTTCGTGACCAATCCAGAGAAAATGGTTTGTGAACTCGAAAACCCCTTTATTCTCATTCATGAGAAAAAGCTATCTGGCCTCCAAGCCATGTTGCCCGTTTTGGAAGCTGTCGTTCAATCCGGTCGTCCCTTATTGATTATTGCTGAAGATGTTGAAGGTGAAGCGTTGGCAACCCTTGTTGTCAACAAGCTCCGTGGTGGTCTAAAGGTTGCTGCTGTTAAGGCTCCTGGCTTCGGGGATCGTCGTAAAGCGATGTTAGAAGACCTTGCAATTCTAACGGGTGGTACAGTTGTTTCTGAAGAAGTCGGGATTAAGCTTGAAAATGTAACCATGGATATGCTTGGCTCCTCTCGCAAAGTTACTATCACTAAGGACGATACCACCTTGGTTAATGGGTCTGGCCAAAAAGAAGAAATCGCTGCACGCTGCAATCAGATTCGTGCTCAAATTGAAGAATCTTCTTCGGACTATGACCGTGAAAAATTACAAGAACGCTTGGCTAAATTGAGTGGTGGTGTTGCTGTTATTCGTGTGGGTGGCATTACTGAGCTTGAAGTTAAGGAACGCAAGGATCGAGTTGAAGATGCGATGCACGCAACACGTGCCGCGGTTGAAGAAGGTATCGTTCCTGGCGGTGGTGTAGCCTTATTATATGCTATTAAGACACTCGAAAATCTTAACGTTGCTAATAATGACCAAGAAGTTGGTGTTAAGATCGTCCGTCAAGCCTTGTCAGCACCATGTCGTCAAATTGTCTTTAACGCAGGTCAAGATGGCTCTATTATCGTGGGTAAGATTACCGATGCCAATGATGCCAACTTTGGGTATGACGCACAAGGTGATCGTTTTGGCGATATGTTTAAATTTGGTGTGATTGATCCGGTTAAGGTTGTTCGGACAGCTTTAGAAGATGCAGCTTCTATTGCAAGCCTCTTAATCACCACAGAAGCCATGATTGCTGAAAAACCTGAGCCGAAAGCGCCTGCTGCTGCACCGGGTATGGGTGGCATGGGCGGTATGGGTGGTATGGGAATGGATTACTAATTCCCCTGCTATTACGATGCTATTGCAGAGAGGGCCCCCTTCCAAAGGGGCCCTTTTTTATACTTCCTGTAGTTCCGTGTCCTCACTATTATCATTGGGAGTATCGGCAATCTCTTTAAGTTCCTTTCTAAATTTATAAGTTTCTAAGGTTTTTTGTTCACTGTCATACTTCATACTGAGACTTAGGTATTGTAAGGCTTCGATCACTAACATGATGGTTGAGATGGTGACAGAGGGTTCTTCTTGCAGAGTCAGATCACTTATAATAAGAAAAAGTTGAACAAGGCCAAGTGCTGTTCCAGCAAACCAAAATAAAGGATAGGTATCTGTCCAAACAAACTCTGAAGTGGTAAAATAAATTTTCTCTAGCCAGGTAAGTTGGGTTAGGCGTTTCATTTCTGTTGTAAGATCCGCCATCTGATTAGATTCAGGATAGTAAAGTTTATAAAGTAAGGTAGCATCCATATCATTTAGCGGAAAATTTTTATGGATCTTGAGTTTAGGCAAGGTTCTTTTGGTACATTGGGTTAAAGCTTTAAGTTTTTGCCGTTGCTTTTCAGATTTATAGAGTTTTTCCAGCTTTTTTAAATTCTTTTGACTTTGGATAGCCTTGATAATGGCATAATCGTGGATAGTTTCTCCCATATCGCCGAGGCCCTGTAAAATTGCAATGCATAGCAAAAGGTAGTCTCTTGCTTTTTTATCCAGGTTGCCAAAAGTAACCAGGGGAATAAGGGATCGACGAGCGTAATGGCATAAGCTTGCCCCCGTTCCTGTCACACCTTGAGTAACTGTCCAAAAAATTCGGGAAGTAACATTCATTTCTCCATAACACCGTATGCAGTCATTTTTAGAAAAACAGCAACATCCATTAATATCTTCAGGATTAAACTCTTCAGCAAATATAGAGCCTTTTTGCTGTGACTCTGTTAAAGATTGTAAAAATTCGGGCCACGAGACATACACATTATCTTCTGCTTCGTTCTCTATTTCTCGACTTTGATTTTTAGAGGGCTGGGTAGCGACAGAACCTAGGCCAGCAGAAGACATTGTGTCTAACGATTGGGTTGTGATCTCTTCAGTTCGAGGGGAGATACTCTCTTGAGAGTTTTCGGTTGGCTTTATAATTTCTACTTGAGGAGGGATCCTCTCTTTTTCAACAAAGATAATAATTTCTTGAGGAAGAGATGTTGGTTCTTGTGCGTTCAAGAAACTTACAATGAAGTTTAAGAGGAGGGGAAATTGAGAAATATATTTTAGCATGGTAATCTCCTTGGATTCTAATAGGAGAGTGCAGCGTCAGCGATTGAAAAATTATTAACTTTTTAAAAGTAAACGGTTATTAACCTCTTTTATTCCTGCTTTGCTGTAGATAAAAAGTTTCCTATTATTTTAAATAAAGGTAAACGGTTAAAGAGTATGAATGATGAAGTGTTTTCGACTGATTTTTAGTGCTTTGTTGCTTATTAATTGGGCAAATGCAATTTCCAATCCGACAGGAAAAAAAATTGTTTTACCAGCGTTGCCTTACGAGCAGACGGCTCTTGCTCCTTATATTAGCGCCAACACACTCGAGTTTCATTATTCGAAGCACCATCAAGGGTATGTGGATAAACTAAACGATCTCATTCTTGAAAAAAACTTAACCGATAAAAGCCTTGAGGAAATCATTCTTCTAAGTGCCTCGGAACCAACGTTAACGGCTGTATTTAATAATGCAGCGCAAACGTGGAATCATACATTTTATTGGCAATCTATGCGGTCCAAGGGAGGAGGGGAGCCCACCGGAAAATTGTTAGAGAAGATCAATAAAAATTTTGGTGATTTTAGTCAATTTAAAAAGCAATTTATTGAAGCAGGGGCCAAAGTGTTTGGCAGCGGATGGGTTTGGTTGGTAGAAGAGGAAGCTGATTTAAAGATAGTAGCAACCTCTAATGCAGATCTTCCTTTGATAAAGGGACAAAAAGCTTTATTGGTTTGTGATGTGTGGGAACATGCGTATTATCTAGACTACCAAAATCGTCGTAAGGACTATGTAGAAGTTTTTCTAGATCATTTGGTTAATTGGGATTTTGCCTTAAAGAATATGAGCTAAAAAATATAGTTTGATCGATTTTTATCCCGGAGAGAAGAGAGTATTAGGGGGCCGGCTGTAGAAATTGCCTGGTGCCCTAATAATTAAAAATCAGAGATTTTGAAGGGGAGGAGAACTTGAAATTTGCCGGGGCTTTTCTCCGATTCTCTTAAAGTCCTCCTCAAATAAGGTTGAGGTTAATCAGTACATGTATTTTACCTTCATTTATCCTAATAATGCATTCTAAGATTTTTTTGTTCGATCAATTAAAAGTGATCAAAAGAAATATTCATCCTAAATCCTTTTATGAAGAATGTTCTTAGGCTCTGTGGTGCTTATATTGCTATATACATTAAAAAAAGAAATAAAAGCTTAAAGCCTGTTTTTTAAGTTTGCAAAATAAACCTTATAGAAGGTTTAAATGTTTAATAAAGCCAGCATGGTAATATTTTGTTTCTTTACTCTAGTCTTCTACGGGGGATAAGTGTCTGCTCAAGATAATTCATATATAAAAGCACGAGAATCCATGGTGAAGGCGCAGGTGGAGACGAGAGGCGTGCATAACCGTAGAGTCTTGAAGGTCCTCTTAGACGTCCCTCGCCATTTCTTTGTCCCTAAAGCACTGCAGTATCTAGCTTATGAAGACTTAGCACTGCCTATTGGTTATGACCAGACTATTTCACAGCCTTATATCGTGGGCTTTATGAGTGAGGCGGCCGGCTTGCAACCCACAGACAAAGTCTTGGAGATTGGCACAGGGGGCGGTTATCAAGCGGCAGTTCTCTCGAAGTTATGCCGAGAGGTTTACACCATTGAAATCATAGAGCCCCTAGCCCAGCAAGCTCAAAAAGTTATTAAAGAGCTTGGATATTCCAATATTCATATACGGATAGGGGATGGCTATGAGGGATGGCCCGAGGCAGCGCCCTTTGATGCGATTATAGCAACCGCTGCACCTGAGCAGATACCGCACCCCCTTCTAAAGCAGCTTAAGGTAGGGGGCAGACTCATAACGCCCGTTGGGCCTTTCCCTGATCAATATCTCCTAAGAATAACAAAGACAGAGGCAGGTATAGAAGAGGAGTACCTTATGCCGGTCCGCTTTGTACCAATGACAGGTAAGGCCCAAGAAGATAAGGCTAAAAGCTAAGGCAAGTCAAAGCGTTAACAATGAGCGGGAGGTTTTATCAGATTTGAAGCGATTTCTAAGCTGGAGGTGGCGTAATATAGAGGTTTTAGACTTTGTTACCTGGCAAACTTTGCAAGGATTCTTGAACTCTGCTAAAAGAAAAAATTGGGTTTTGTGGGCTTGATGTTTGCAGCCTCTTTTCTTTTATTGAAGCGGTTATTTATTAGTTCAGCTTTTTCTGAGTCCGGCATACTAACGAAAGCTGCTATTTGACAAATTGGGATAGTTTATTCAAAAGTCCCGTGTAAGAGTAGCTTTCTTTGAAATCCCACGCCTAAAATTTTGTGCGTATCTTTCCTAATATAGGATAATCTTTAATTTATCGAAGATATTAACTGAAACACCTGAAAGATATCGACTGTTTCTAGAAGCTATATAAATAATTTTTTAATTTCTATGAAAAGGTGTAAAAATATTAGGGAATCTGTGGTGCCGGCTGCAGGATTCGAACTCGCGACCTACTGATTACAAATCAGTTGCTCTACCAGCTGAGCTAAACCGGCTTACCAAGATAATTCTATTGTTACCAGAACTCTCTGGATTATTGCAACAGAAAATTTTTGTAAATTACAAAAAATATGTAAATTACTCTAAGGAGATCATTCTCCAAATCCCCACCAGAGTAAATGAGAAAGAGGATCCATCATAAATAAAGTTGTTGATTTCCGTTTAGCTTGAGATTGTTGCATTAAAGTGATGGATTCTAATTTTGAACAGTCTTCCTTTTTAAAAGGTAGGGGCGACCAAGTGAAAGAAAAGAGAGAAAAAGCAGAGTTAGAGGGAGTAGGATTAACCGAAGCGCCTTCGTCTGATAGTTGAATGCTTAACTCCATAAGCTTTTGAGAGAAGTTTGCAGGGGCTTGAAATATAAATATATTTACTCCATTCCCTTGGAACGGGCTGCCGGGGGCCCAAATTTCAGAGTTTTCATAAGGCTTAGGGATCGAAAGGCTAGACGGGAAAAGAGAAGAGGAAGACTCTTCAAAAGCATGGGTTAGCCTTCCTAATAGAAGGACCGTCATCAATAATTTATAATTCATAAGGTTAAAATCTCCATTGTAAAAGGTGAATTTTAAAAATTTATATTAAATTTTTTATTATTTTATCTTATCCAAGAATTCAAAATAATTCACTAGCTGATTAGGGCGTAAGTCGATAAAATGATTTTATACTGTTATTTTTTTAAGGTTCTTTTTATGACAAAAACAACAAAAGTGCTGATTATTGGCTCTGGTCCAGCAGGATATACAGCCGCTATTTATGCAGCCCGGGCAAATTTGAAACCCATTCAAGCTTTAGGTATTCAACCGGGAGGACAATTAACCATTACGACAGATGTAGAAAATTACCCTGGGTTTGCGGATGTGATTCAGGGCCCCTGGCTGATGGAACAGATGCGTTTACAAGCAGAGCATGTTGGGACTCAGATGATCGACGATATGATTGATTCTGTTGATCTTTCAAAACGTCCCTTTGTGTGCAAAACTGATTCGGGTGAGGTGATAGAGGCTGAGACCGTCATTATTTCTACAGGAGCGCAGGCACGTTGGTTAGGGCTAGAGAGTGAAGAAAAATTCCGAGGGTTTGGTGTTTCAGCATGCGCCACGTGCGATGGCTTTTTTTACAAAGGTAAGAAGGTCATTGTAGTAGGGGGCGGTAATACCGCTGTTGAGGAAGCGATATATTTGACTAATTTTGCTGAAGAAGTCACGATCATTCATCGACGGGATCAATTGCGCGCAGAAAAAATTGCCCAAGAGCGTTTATTTAACAATCCAAAAATTAAAGTGATTTGGGATTCGGTGATTGAAGAAATTGTGGGCAGTGAGAATCCTCTTTCGGTAACAGGGGTTAAATTGCGAAATATCAAAACCAATGCAGTAACAGATTTGTCGATTGATGGTGTTTTTGTGGCGATCGGCCATACTCCTATGAGTGAGGTCTTTAAGGAACAAGTGGAGAGGGATGACGAAGGTTATATCAAGGTTATGCCTGGCAGTACCATCACCAATGTCCCGGGCGTTTTTGCAGCCGGGGATGTTGCCGATAAAGTTTTCCGTCAAGCTGTAACGGCAGCTGGTTTGGGATGTATGGCCGCTTTAGAAGCCGAACGTTTCTTAAATCACGGATAAGAAAAGCTCTTTCCTGTTAAGGAAAAGCAAAATATTCTGGATGTGAGTTTTTTGAGTTTTTTAATGAGTGTCTAGGAGTAAGAAAGAGTGCCTTATTTCTTGTATTCGTTAATAGATAAGAGTTTATCCCCCGGCTTGACCCGGGGTCTTTTTGTTATAGAAAAGAACTTAAGAATTTTTTTACATTAAGAGGCAGGAGTTTTTTCAGGAGCTTGGTGCCAAAGATAAGAATGCCCTTCCTAAAAATGTTGTATTGCGGAGATTAAAACTCCTCATATGAAATAGTAAGTTTATTGACGGTAAAGTTTGGACGGTTATAAAATATGTGCTATTTTCTCAAACTTTCTAGTGCTTGATTAAATATCTCTTCCCAAGCTTTCATTCCTGAAAAGATAGTAGAGTAAAGGGTACTTCCGCTTGGAACTCTCATTTGTTCAACACCTCTCCTTGTTATAAAGGTATAAAGCTTTAATAACTTACCCATTTCATCAATATATTCTGCTGTTGTAGGATCTGATACGCCGCGGGAGGCCAGACGATTATTGGCCCAATCGCTAATCCGATGAAATATTGGTTCCCATTGAGTTAGTTGAGATTTATCCAAAGTAAAGGATAAATCTGCCAATACTTGCTGAGTGGGGGTTAGACCATTGTTGACGGTGGTATCCGTATGGTCAAGGGTGAAGCGGGTGAAGGGGGATTGGTAGCCACGACGCTGTGCTAATTTAATAAAAAAATAGAGATTACATAAATAATCCATTTCCTCATGGATGTGCTCTAGCGTTGGAGCTGCGAAGCCAAATTTTATTAAACGTTTAATAGATAATTTTTTTAAAGTGCGATTAAATTTAGTTCGTTGTTGGAGAAGTGAATTTTCCCTCATTTTAGGAATAACACTGTTTTGTCCATCATCTTCTTTTGTGTGAATAGAAAAATGAACTTTTGGTTGAGAACTAGTTAAAGCTATAAGGTTAGATTCCTCTTTAAAGGTTTTAAGCATGGTATGGCATTGGCGGATTAAAATAGCACGAGAACCATGTCCTCTTCTAAAGCCTCTGGCCAAGATTTTGCTCAAAGGTTCATAGAAGTTTTCCATTGACTCTGCCGAAGGAGCAGGAAAATAGAAACTATTATTAGAGGAAGGATAGCCTATATCATTTGTAGCCCAACGGATAATCTTATAAAATATAATTTCTAGCTTGACCTCTTGAGAAAGTTTATCCCAGCTACCCGTTAAGTTCCCGACTGTGATTTGTTCTAATATCTGCTGACAAAAATCTTCTGCAGATTTAGCGCCTTGATTATAGATAAGGGCGGTTGGAATAAGGACCTGGGTGGGTAAAGGACGCCTTAGTTCCTGGCTCCCTGATATTCTTATATAAGTTTTTGGGAAAACGGAAAAAGAAGACTCTTGGGCTGCTGCATCCGTAAAGATACCAGCCACTAGGAAAGGTATTAGTTTTTTCATTTAATAGATTATATTCTAGATTGTTATTAATGTGAAGTATATTTGGGTATTTCTTACTTTTTTTGCAAGTAAAATTTATGTTTTTTTATTTTTAATGGTAAAATTTATTATGAAAGAGGAGAGGGTATTTCCCTTCAAGAAACACTATTTTAACCTCCTCTAGAAAGGCTATGATAAGCAGTCCTGGTTGAAGAAGCGCTTTTAAAGCTATTAAAGAAGCCTGATTTATGAAAGAAAGGTCTAGAAGGGGAAGATAATCTATTATTGGGTGCCCATAGACAAAGCATTTCATTTTTTAGAATCCCCTCAAAGGTATTTTTCTTTGTATAAGGCCTATTATGCATGATCCCTAAAGCTTCAAGATTGGCTAAAGCTTGTCTGAACATCTTATCCCACGAATTCATTATGGAGAAAATGTATTTTATGGGGTGTTTTTCAAGGGTTGGTAGAAGGCCCAGAGTAACTTGATAGAATTTATACACTTTATTGAGCTCATCCAAATACTCTAAAGTGCTTGGATCTTCTTTTCCTTGAGCCACAAAATATTCTTGTACCTTGAAATGGGCGTGTGGAAAAAATTTACTATGCTTTCCCATTTCTTCTAGCGTTACTTTGAGGGTGTAATTATACAAGACATACTGCGTCGTGGTTAAGCCGGTCAATTTTACAGAAGCGGGTTCAAGAGAGATAAGTTTTGTAAAAAATGAGAGATTTTGAAGGTTATCCATCATTACATAATAAAAGGGGCTCTTATAGAAAAAACATGCCTTCGCTTCTTTATGAAGCATTGTATTATGCTCCATAATGGTTGAAAGTTCAGTATTGTTGCCCACTACCCTAAATCCTTTTCCAATCCATGTATCATCTTTTTCCTCATCAGCAAAATGGACTTTCTGGCTAGAAGAATTGTAGGGTGTGCTACTTTCTGCACTTTCTAGGATGGATTTTGAATAAGTTATTGGGGATGTACCCATTGCCACTGCAGCGGATACCAATAAAGCAGCACTAAAATAAAATATCTTATTCATAAAATCCCCCTTTTTTAAGGTTATCGTAAAAAATATTAGGCCGTCTATAAAGATTCTTACTAAAAATTTATATTTCTTTGGACTGTTTTAAAGCTTGTCGGTATAAAGCTTCAAAAGGGCTCTCTATTTTTAATGAAGGGGAGACAAGGCTGACAGAGACCCCTTTATCGCTGTCTTCATCCGTCTTATTGTCGGTTTCTGCCTCTGCATAAGAACTTATAAAAGAATTTCGTAATATCTCAGGGTAGCTAACAGAAGGAGAAGCAACCTGCTCTTCCTGAATTCTGAGGAATGTAATGATTTCTTCTTCTAAAAGGTCATAAATTTCTGTGGTATTTTTTCTTTCTAATTTTTTTTCTATCTTAAGCTTTTTCAATACTATATCAAATCGATGTTCCCATAAACCCATTCCGTCCAAGATTAGGTCTATTGTTAATTCGGAAGGGTCTAAGGTTTTAACGCAAAAACGAAAGATATAAAACAGATTTTCAATTTCCTCAATCAGATTTTCATAAGTAACTGATTTCCTATGGTTTATCAGACGAACATGAGCCCACTCTACAATTTCTTCTAATTGATAGGTTTCTATTAAGATAGAATCAATAGTTTTCAAGAAATCACTTTGCTCCAAATAATGATAAGCCATGGAAGCGATCTTATTAAGGATTAGAAATAATCCCAGAGACTGTTCCTTATCCGACAGATATTGAGGGTAGTGATTTAATGTTTCTTGAGCAAAAATAAAGAGAGGTTGCCAATTCTTGAGTGCATTAATAATTTCAATTGTTGATGGGTAAATTTCTAAGAGTAAATCTGATGAAATTGTTTTTATTAATTCTACCAATTGCCCTTGCTTATCCATTTCTTCCCATAAGTCTTTTTTAGCAATGGTTTTATACGAAGATATTTTTAAATTTTTTGATGCGATAGACCGTATGGCTTTGTTTAATGTCAGCATGCTATGCAGTTCTTCATTGATTTGAGTTCTTTTAAGATTGTCATCCCTTAAAATCTCTGGAGGCAGATCTTGAAAAGTTACTCGATGATCCTGTGGTAGAGAAGGAGGAAAATCCTGCTCCTCAAGCAGGGTAATGGTATGGGGTAAGTGACCTAACAGTCTTTGAGTTTGCGCTGTAGGAGCTTGAGAAGCGCCAATTTTATTAAGGATAGAAGCTTGAGAGAATAATCCTCTCTTTTCCCATAAATTTTGAAATACCTTAAGGCTGTGTAAGCAGCTATCTCTTAATACGGCTTGAGAGGGATGGGGGGCTCGAAAATTATTAACAATTAATAGACTCAAAGGGTGGTAAAAATTGAGATAGGAAGTAAAACAGATAGGAGGGTAAAGGACCTGTGAATCACTAATGGATATTTTTAGATATTCTTGAGACCAGCGCAAGAGGCTATAAAAAAGAATTTCTTGTGAAGTTTCTAAGGATAAATTAGGAAATGCTTCCCCATTTTCCAAAAGCTGTTGTCTCTGTAACGGCGTAATAGAGTGGAGAATTTTATCATAAACTATTGTAGCAGAGACTTCATCGTCTGTAGCCAGTTGGGCGCTACCACTAAGAGGTGAGATTAAATGAGGATTAGAAACAGCTGTTGTTACCTTTTTTAGAATGGATACTAGGTTCTCATCTTTAGCAGGCATACTTTCGCTAGCGACTAACGGTAGACAATTGGCGGCTAAAAAAGAAAAAATAATTTTGATCATGAGATATAAAATGGATAAAAGAGAATTTCTAAAGATATATGGATAGACGACGAAGCTTTCAAGAGGAAAAGGAATTTTTTTGAAAAAGTTTAAAGCTAAAAAAAATTATGCCTTGGGAGGAGGTGAAATAAAATTAGGATAAGAGGGTCGTACCCTCTTTGTTTAAGAGGAATAGAAATTTTAATTAAGAGTAAATTTTCAAGTTTTTCTAAAATTTTCTATAAGCTTTGGAAGAAGGGTTGCGTTCAGAACTTGATTAAATTGTATAGTAAGCTTATCTTCAAAATCTTCCGAATCAATAGCTATATTTTGTTTGTGCAGGTTAATGAGGGCTTTCTGATAAAAAGGTAAATAAATGTCCATCGCTTTTAATACATGCTTAGATTTTATTTTCTTTTGAGAAAGCGTATTGCTCCACTTCAAGTATGCGCAGCAGCGTGTATATAACCAATCTAATAAATACATCTCATTATGGATCTCTTCAATAGAAGCTTCTGTACCCAGCAGTCGTTGATAACAAAGCTGTTGAAGGAAAACATTATACTGTTTTCTGCTCTCTCTAGTGGTGTGGTGTAATGTTAATTCTTCTGTTTCGGTCTGGCTGGGTATAAAAGTCTGAATTCTGGTTAAATCAAAGTTAAAGCTCATTTCTTTAGAACCTTTAGAAAGAGAAAGGGGAGGCTTATATATTGCTATTAATTGAATATAAATTTTCTCCAAAAAATTAAAATAAATATCATCATCTAAAAAGTCAGGCGTTCCCATACGATTTAAGGAATACTCAGTTTTAAAATAAGAGGGTGAAAAACAACATTTCGCATATATCTCTATGCTCTGGAGGCAATTTTCGATTGTCTGGGACCGGAGAGATGATCCTTCCATAAATCCTTGGATAAGTAATTGGCTAAGAGGGCCATAATAATTATCGATCGACTCAAAAGAAATAGAAGGGGTTGAATAATCAGAGAAAAATTCTTTATTGTCTTGGGAATATATTCTTGCCCACTCTAAAAGGGATTTATAATAAAAACCCCATGATTGTTCGAGCGTTAAGCCTGGAAAAGGAATGCTTAAATCGATGAGCTTATTGATTTGTCTTTCGTGAATATCGTTATCATAATCCGGTGGAAAAGAATAGCGAGGCTCACTGAGCGGATCAATCAATTGCTGTTGAGGAACTTCTTTAAGAATCGATTTAAGAGGCCGGATTAAGGGAGAAGAGCCACTCTCAGTACTTTGAGAAATAGTTGTTAAGAGTAGAGTAGTAAGTATAATCCTGAAAGGCATGAAATATTTCCTATTTAAATTATATGGATTTTTTATTAAGAGGTATTATAATAGATTACATTTGAAATAGGAAATATTAATTACTTTATAAGCAATAATTTTTGTTGGTAGTTAATTATCACTCATTTTTAAGGCTGCAATGAAGGCACCTTGTGGAATTTCAACATTTCCATATTGACGCATTTTCTTCTTACCTTCTTTTTGCTTATCCAAAAGTTTACGTTTGCGCGAAATATCACCGCCATAACATTTTGCCGTAACGTCTTTTCGCATTGCTGAGACAGTTTCGCGAGCAATAACTTTACCACCAATTGCCGCTTGGATAGCAATTTTAAACAACTGTCGGGGAATTAGATCTTTGAGACGTTCACAGATCATACGGCCGCGTGCTTCGGCTCTGCCACGATGAACCAACATTGATAAGGCATCGACCGCTTCATTATTAACCAGGATGGTCACTTTAGCGATATCACTTTCCTCATAGGAATCCAAGGCATAGTCAAAGGACGCATATCCTCGGCTAATTGATTTTAGACGATCATAAAAATCAAAAACGACTTCATTGAGAGGCAATTTATAAACAGCCATAGCTCGATTGCCCGCATAAGTTAGATCAATTTGGGCACCTCGGCGTTCATTACATAAAGTCAGAACGGCCCCCAGGTACTCATCGGGGACTAAGATTGTTGCCTTAATCCACGGCTCTTCAATGCGATCAATTTTAACGATATCCGGATAATCGGCTGGATTATGCAATTCAATCTGCTTTCCGTTCGTCATATGAATTTTATAGACTACACTCGGTGCCGTTGTAATAAGATCGAGGTCGAACTCTCGTTCTAAACGCTCTTGGATAATTTCAAGGTGTAGCAACCCTAAGAACCCACAGCGGAATCCGTATCCCAAAGCCGCTGAACTTTCTGCTTCATAATGGAAACTTGCATCATTGAGCTGTAATTTAGCTAAGCTGTCTCGAAGTCTTTCAAAGTCAGCCGCATCCACTGGGAATAGCCCACAAAAAACCACCGGCACGGAAGGCTTAAAACCTGGCAAAGGCTCAGCCGCTTGGCGGCGCTCATCCGTAATGGTATCACCCACCTTACAATCAGCAACGGCTTTAATGCTCGCGGTAATAAATCCCACTTCACCAGGTAGCAATTTATCAATTAAGATTTGCTTAGGGGTAAAGTAACCAACCCGATCCACTTCATAAGTGGCTCCGTTAGACATCATCCGAATCTTCATTCCTTTAGATAGAACGCCGTTTTTAACCCGTACCAAGATCATAACCCCTAAATAAGGATCATACCAACTGTCGACTAGCATGGCTTGAAGGGGGATTGTTTCATCACCGCTGGGGGCAGGTAAACGGGTAACAATGGCTTCTAAAACCTCTTGGATCCCAATGCGTGACTTGGCTGATGCAAGAACAGCATCTGACGCATCCAGGCCAATCACATCTTCAATTTGTTGTTTAACACGTTCAGGATCGGCTGCCGGTAAGTCAATTTTATTGAGGACCGGAATAATTTCATGATTATTATCAATTGCCTGATAAACGTTTGCTAAGGTTTGAGCTTCAACTCCTTGGCTGGCATCGACAATTAAAAGGGACCCTTCACAGGCAGCAAGGGAGCGGCTGACTTCATAGGCAAAGTCCACATGGCCGGGTGTGTCCATCAAATTTAATTGATAGGTATGTCCATCCTGCGCTTTATAGTTGAGGCGTACCGTTTGGGCTTTAATGGTAATGCCACGTTCCCGTTCGATATCCATCGAATCTAATAATTGATCTTTCATGTCACGGGATTCAATGGCCCCACAAAATTCAATTAAACGGTCTGCCATGGTGGATTTTCCATGGTCAATGTGGGCGATAATAGCAAAGTTCCGAATGTTTTTCATTAATCTTACAGTAAACAAATTGAGTTATTTCATTTTTAAATGAACAGGTGCGGAAACGCAATCAGAGAATAGTCTATGAATTTTTAAAACCGTTTTTAAAGGATAGAAGGTAAAAAATTTTAAAAAATACAAATAAAATTTAATAAAACAGACATCATTAAAAATAAGGTTGAAAATAATAGATTAAAAAGTTCATTGAATTATTTTTCAATAATAGCAAAAAACGTCAAAAACAGCATTTTAGGGGGTTGAAAAAGTCTTAAGGAAGTATTAAAACCTTCTTCGTATTGTTGTTCTTTCGACCCAAGCCCTCGAGATTTTTAGGATTTCGAGGGCTTTCTTATGGAGTAGATTTATGGCTGTTTTTCGTAAAATTGTGTCCTCTTTGGTGGTGGTTTCTTATATTAAGACGCAGATATTTACCTCCTTTGCCGTGGATATTGCTCCTGCCTTCCCCCCGGTGCGTTATAAATTGAAAGTTGATCGTCAGGTAACGCCCCAGGGGACCCTGAAACACCTTGAGTTAGTGCTGCAGGAAAAGGATTTGCAAACGGGCCTTAAGAAAACTTTGCGCCAAGACCGAATTACCTCTGGCGCAGAAGTGCCAGCCGACGATATCGATTGGACAACGGAAAACAAGCGCGACACGGGGTACAAGTGGCATAGTCTGCCAGGGTTTGGTGCTGTTCGAGTCAACTTTGATGGCCATATCTTTTTAGAGAATATTTCTGCTTTAGACCAGAAGGCTCTGTTTAAGGTGAAAGGGAATCATCTCATAACGTTCCATAATTGCCATTTCTCTCATTTACAAACAACGGCGATGAGTACCATTTTTCTCGGCCGTAATACCATCGAGACTTTAGAGTCTAAGGCAACGATCAAGCAAGGGGGGATATATTGTTATGCCCGAAAATCTGAGCCCACTGGGACAGTGTCGATTAAGAATTTGCGCTTAGAAGGGGATAACTTTGTCAATCATAGTCGGTTGGTTGTTCCAGGAACAGGAAGTTGGGACTTAGGGAGCGGCGATTATATTAATAGCGGTGTAGTAACCTGTGAAGGGGCGCCGCATAAGCTAAAAAATGTTCGCTTATTCAGCAATGCCAATCAAATAACCGGTAAGGGGATGACGATAGAGGCTCACTCTTACGTCAATGAGGTTAAGGGCCGGATCACCCTTGAAACCCATAGTGTCAAATCGACAGAACTGTTGATGAATGAGGGAGCGATTCACACGACGGTTCATGGCAATTATCAGTGGAAGGGTGAAGCCTTTAACAAAGGGCAGATCACCAGCGATCAAACTTATAGCGTGGGAACGGATAACCCCAATGAGACAGCTGTTCTTTACAATCACGCAAAGATGACAGCTAAAACCGGAACCTTTGGTGCCGTTAAAGTCATTAATGAGGGAGAAATTCGGCAGGAACAGAGCATTTACCAAAACACGTCTTTAGATAATAGAGGCCTTTTGGAGTTGGGAGTATGTCAAGACACGTCAAGTGTTGCACAGCTTATCAATAAAAAGACTTTAACGGCTATGGGTAGACTTAAGGTCAAACAGGGTGAAAATACTGGAAGTCTGACGTTTAATACAGGCTCTTTCATGGTTGAACGGAACGGAAGATTTATCAATAAAGGGATAATTTCCCTGCTCAATCTAATCGGTGAGGGGACTTTTATTAATGAAGGCAGCTATAGGCTCTCAGAGCCTCTTAAGGAGGGCCATATTAATATTGCTACCTTCGTGACAGCAGGGTCAGAGCCTAAGCTTGAAGGCGACTCTTTAACGTTGGGTGAAAAACTCCGAAACTTTCAGATCAATGATCACACCCGTGCTGAAATTTCTTCTCTTAAGGTTAAAAAAACGAATCTCTCGGCTCAACCCCTAGAACTGAGAGGTCAATTATCCTGTGATACCCTAACAATTGAGCGCGATGATGTTCATATTGCCGGAAATTTTCTTGTTGAAAAGCTGTATGTCAACAGTCGCTCTTCTGTTTTAGCGGGTGGCTTGCTTCGCTCACGATTCACGACGCTTACCCATACCACTCTCACAAACCAAGGGAGAGCAGATTTAGGCCGGTTGACCTTAAACCAAGGTCTCCTCCATAACCACGCAACACTGAGAGTGCAACCGACAAAACTTTTCGGAGATATAGATGCTTCTAGAATCATTAACAGCGGTCGATTTGAAACCCGCTTTATTGATCGGCAAGATCCAAATTATTGGAATCAGCATTTGCTCTTATCTACACTATTAGATAATAGTGGTCAGCTTGTTATTGACGGCGATTATACACCGGCAGTGACCACTTTACGTGGTAAAAGTTATAATGACCCTGTGCGGCCGGGCCAGGGAACGCTTGAGATTACAGGTACCTTACATCTGGATTCAAATAAAATTGACACTCTTTATCCCTTCTTCACACAAGGGGTTAGGGCTGAGCAAGTAACCCTTAAGGGGTACGGCCAGAATATCCTATTGAGGGGTGATATGGATTGGCGTTTTGCTAAGAAATTCCATATTCACAATGGTAAATCTGTTGTTTGCAGAGGCGATATCAAAGTGAACTCCCCTTCCTTTGAAGGAGTCCATACGCTTTGGATTAAGGATCTCTTTCAGGTAAGTGACGGCGATTTTCAAGCGCACGACCTAACTTGTTTCCAACTTGGGATAGATAATGCTAACCTGGGCAAACTTTTGGTTGAGACAGGCAAGGTCACGATAAGTTCTAAAAATAATTTGGACTTGCGGTATGGCTCCATTGAGGCAACCAAGCCGGTTTTATTAAAGTCCACTCAGCAGAATGTCTTGATCGGAAGCCGCGGTGTTAAAACAGCACAGACTTATAGGCCTCCTAACAATTGGTTACACGCTGCGACCTATGAGAAATCTCATTTGAATGGTGCCTATGTGATCACGGCTGATAACTTAACGATTGAAGCACCCAAAGGAAAGATTTTAATTGATTATGGTCAATTACAAGCTGGCAATGGTCTCACCTTAAGGGCTCCCCAGTTGATTCGGAATCTTTCTGGTAAGCTGACGGTCATAGGGGATGTTTACTTATATGGCAACACCTTCCAACAAACGCGTCCTCCTTTAAGGACGTTTGGAGCGCGTTCACCCAACCCCAATTATATAAATATAGTTTATTCCTTAGAAGATGCAGATCCCGCGAACTTTGATGTGATTGGTAACCTTTATTGCTATATGGATAATTTTATTAATGAATACAGTGATGTACTCATCAGTCAGAATTTTATCTATCAAGATGCGGTGGTTGATGTCAAAAAACTGCCGCCGACTATTCGAAGTGTTGGTCGAGAAACCTATTATAGGGAATATGAAGTCGGAACAGGAATCTGGTACACCCATCATAAGCGTACGCCCGCTACACCAGCTGCGATTAAAGTCGGTGAAGAAATCGACATTAAAATCGGATCGGTCGAAGTAAGCGGCAGCATGAGTGCGCCCATTGTTACAATCCATACGCAAACAGCAAGCTGCAGTAATCCGAGGGGGCATCGGTCAGCTGCTGTCCCGCAGGAAACGGTAGTCATTAATGTGAATGAAGCGCTGGCGGTTCTGCAGCAAGATCCGGCCTATCGGATGTTCCAATTGGGTGGGTCGACGATGCCATCTTTAGCCACAACTTTGGTTGATGGTGAGATGCCAGAAGGGACGATTGTCAATCCGTTAACTGGCTTTAATCTGGATTTCTATCTCTATAAGATCTTTAGCCAATACGCGGGTCGGGCTTATATGAAACAAGGAAAAGCCCTTACCTCCGGCTTTGAATTGGTTGAACAATTAAAGAAAAACAGCCAAAGCTTAAAAGGAAAAGAACGGGAGGAGACAACAGACGTTCCCGAGGAAGAGGACATCAACTTCCAAAACCTGTCCCATATCTTTTACAAATTTAAACGGCTGAAAGAGGCGCATGAGCAGCAGCTGTATATGTCCATTGCCACCCGCCATATCAATGCCCATCAAGGGGCCGGTGATATTGATGGGGAAAAGATCAAAATCCATACCACAGAGGCTCAAGAGCATCAAGGCAATGCCGTGCATGGGGCTCAAACCGTCGAGCTCAGCTCGGATAATCTGCTGACGGCGACCTCGTCGAGCATAACGGGGGATGAGGCGTGTGACTTAACTGCCCATACCATTGACCTGCGTCGCGATGTGCATCGAGTTTATAATGCGTATGGATATACGGAGCACCTCGGGGCCGTTGCCGAGGTTGGAAGCTCAAAAGGTAAGTTGACCGTCACAACAATGGGTGATTTAGCTCTTGCTGGTGTGCACGGCTTTGGCTTGAAAGGCATTGATTTGACCGTGGGCGGCAATTACATTGCTGACACGGTGGCGACGGAAAGCGACCAAACCTATGGCTCGAAGAAGTGCCGCGTGCATGAACATCATCTGGTGAATCATGGCAACCACTTTATGACGGGTAAATATGTGAATGCTCAGTTTGCCGCTGATCTACCCGCCGAGCAGCAAGGACACACCGATATGACCGTGAGGGTGGGTGGGAATACCTTTGTCCGCGGTGGAACGGCCGAGATTGATGGCGATCATACCCGTCACACAGAGGGGAGCACCACAATTGCCGCCGCCATTGATGTGCACCAAATTGAAACCATTTCCAAGAAGAGACGCGGTTGGCGCAAGAAACGCATCCAAGAAACCAATCAACGGGTTAGAGCCCAGCGCTCTCACATCAACGCCAAGCAGCGAATCCATGAGAAAGCAAAAGGGTCTTTATCAGTACAAGCTGTTGATTGGCGGGCCGGTGGAAAAATCACTCTTGAGAGTGAAGAAGGTCGGATTAACCTCTTGCATGCGATGAGCATCGACTATCAGGCGGTCAAAAAATCCTCCTCCGATGGACTGTGGGATTGTAACTCCCAATCGGGTCGCTTGGATGAAAGTGTGCAGCTTTGCCACTTTGTCTCGGAAGAAGATCAGGGGATCCAATTCATTGCAGCGGAAGGCATTACGGTTGAGTTGCCGGTTGAAAAGCACAAACACACCAACGGCAGTGGCAAGAAACCGAAAATCAAGGAATCAACCCGCCTCAAAGACTTGTCCGGTATCAAAGAGTACGAATGGCTCAAACTTCTCGATCAAAGAGATGATGTGATCCGCGTCTATGTGGATGAACGGCACGAGACCTTCGAAGCACGTCACCAAGGCATGACGGCAGCGGCGAAGATCATCTTGACCATTATTCTCACCGCCATGACCGGCGGCGGGGGATTGTTGGGAGCAGGCGGGTCAGCCGGGGGTGCTGCTGCTGGTGGAGCGGCGGCTGGGGGTGCAGCAACCGGGGCAGTTGCGACAGGAACGGGTGTTGCTGTGGGAACAGCAACGTCAACAGTAGCCTCCATGGGATTAGCAACAAAAATGGCAACAGCAGCCATGACCGCCCTGAAGGCTGCTACCATCAGTCACTTTGCCGTGGGCGCCATTGATCAACGCGGCCGCATGGATCGGGTTGCCGAGAGCTTTGTTTTCAAAGACAACTTAAAAGGCTTAGCTGTAACTGTCCTCTCCTCAGCCCTTACAGCCGGGATTAGTCACTCGACAGGCATTAAGACCACCAACATGAATGGGTTTACTGAACAGCTCAAAGGCAATACTGTCAAAGGCTTATCTAGCTTTGCCGCTAATACGGCTGTTCATGGTAAGGCAGGCCAGGCCCTTAAGAAGGCCGCTATTCAAGTCGGTGTGGATACAGCCTCGGGAACGCTTGCCAATAAGATTGGCTTACGTCGTGAAGCTGAACTTCAGAATGGAGACACAGTTGAACAGTATATTCTTCATAAACTTGATCATGCCTTGTTAGGTCTTGCTAAAGGGGGCGTCACGGCAGTGTTAGACGGCAAAAGCGGAAAAGAAATTACCTCAGCGATGTTTGGTGGCGCTATTGGCGGTGTTGCGGCTGAAGTGGTTGGAGAGGCTTTGCGGGATAATATTGCTGAGCGCACATTTAAACGGCTCTTAGAAGGAACAACCACCGACCAAGCTCAAATTGAAGCTGAGGAGTTGGAGCGAATCCGTTCCTTAGCCCAAATTGCAGCTGTGTCTACGGCCACCTTATGCGGCGTCGATATTGAAGCAGCGTGTGATGCCGCCCAGAATGCGATTGAGAATAATGCCGTTGGATCTGTGATTTATTATGGAGTTATGGGAGGCTTAGCTGTGTGGTCGGCGTGCGATGTGTATGATACTTATCAACAGCACGGAGCAGAAGCAGCTTTATTAAAGGCTGGTATCGAGATTACAACCATGGTTGCTGGTAATGCTGTTGTTAAAAGAGGTTATCAGATTGCCGGTAAGTTTTATCCATCAGCCGAACTTGCGTGGGCAGCGTATATAGCAGAGAACCCTCGAGTGGCTGCGGTTGCAGAGTACTGTGTCAATAAAACTGGACGGATTAAGGATTATGTTACGGATTCCCGAGTGGGTCATTTTATTAAGGATATTGATAATGCCGCTGAGGCTAAATTTAAGAATTGGTTTGGTAAAGAAGCAGTCGTTGACAGCAGTCTAGAAGCAGAAAGGTTTTGGACAAAAAGGATTGAATTTAAAGGGAATAAAGTTTATCAAAGAGATGATTTGATTGATCCACATTTTATAGGTGTCGATGGTAGAACAAATCTTCAAAGAATGAAAATGGGACATGCCCCTTTAACGGAGGATGGAAAATCTATAAACTTGCATCATATGTTACAAACCCAAAAAGGGCCTATTGCTGAAGTTTCAGAAGCATTCCATCAGGGGTATGCAGAGATTATACATATTAATCCCACATCTATACCTTCAGGGATTAATAGAAGCTATTTTGATAGATGGCGATCTAAATATTGGGCAGAAAGAGCGAAAGATTTTGAAGGATAGAGGTGAATATGGCTATCGATTTTCTTGAAGAATTTCAGAAAAGAATAGAGAGTTCTGGTATTAATAATTTTTTCTCTGGTGGCAAATCCGGAGAACTTATTTCTACAGCAGAAAAGGTATTAGGAAATAAATTCCCGGAGAGCTACCGTAGATTCTTAGAGAAATATGGCTCTGGAGGGGTATTTGGAGTAGAAATATATGGTATACCCAATGATGACCTCAATGCGAAAGGTATTCCTAATACTGTTTGGTTAACTAGAATAGCAAGGAAGGAAATAGGATTAAAGGATAATCTAGTAATAGTGGGAGATGCAGGCTTAGGAGATTATTATGTGCTTAATTGTAATCAAGAAAAATCAGGCGAGCTACTCTTATGGAATAGTAGAAGTCAGCAAAGTGTAAAGGATACTGCTTCTGGTGCCAATTTTGAAGAATTCTTAAATATTAAGCTCAATGAGGCTATTGAAAGTTTGAAAGAAGAGTAATCTTAAGTCATACATTAATAGATTAATTTTCCAAAATAGCATCTTATTCGCCATAGCAACGGCTCGAGGATTACAGAAATAATCTTGGCTATGAATGGATGGATGAAACTCTTGGATCAAAGAGATGATGTGATCCGCGTCTATGTGGATGAACGGCACGAGACCTTCGAAGCACGTCACCAAGGCATGACGGCAGCTGCCAAGATCATCTTGACGATCATTATAACCGCCATGACTGGGGGCGGAGGATTGTTAGGAGCAGGCGGGTCAGCTGGGGGTGCTGCTGCTGGTGGAGCGGCGGCCGGGGGTGCAGCAACCGGGGCGGCCGCGAGTACCGTGACCATGAGCGGCGTGATGTCGGCGGTAGGGACCGGGATCGCTCAAGGCGCTCTGTCAGCTGTCAGCAATCATTTGATGTTCTCCATGATCGATAACCGGATGAATATGGCTAACGTTGGACGGGATATGACCTCCTCTAGTACTTTAAAGGGTATTGGTATTTCTGCCGTGTCCCAAGGGTTAACGAGAGGCATGGAAACCGGCTTTGATATTGGAACGACGGGGATGCATGGGTTTGTGCAACAAGTCCAAGGCAATGCCATCAAAGCTGTTGCTCATGCGGCGACCCGCATTGCTTTCGGTGAAAAACCGAAAGAGGTGCTTAAGACGAGTGCAATCAATTATGCCGTGGATGTGGCCTCTGGTACTCTGGCTAATGAAATTGGCGATTGGCGCAAGCTCAATATTGATGCTGGCTTGTTTAGCGATTGTGTCACCCATAAATTATTACATGGTGTCTTGGGGGCTACTTCTCGCGGTCTTGCCACGAAACTTTTAGGCGGCAATAGTGCTGAGGTAACGGATGCGGGCTTAGGGGGTGCGATTGGTGCCATGACGGCTGAAATGGTTGCGGAAGGCTTGAGAGAGCGCGGCCAGGAGGCTTTCAATCAGCGCTTTATCACGGAGAGCGAGGGTAAAACCCCGCAAGAAATTCTAACACTGGCCCGCCGCATCGAAGCCGAAGAGCTGAATAAGATTCGTGCTTATGGTGAGTTGGTTGCGACGATCACAGCTCAGGCTTTTGACGCTGATGTGAGTGCCGCGTGTAGTGCGGCGAGAAATGCCCTGGATAATAACTTCGTCTTCCTTGCGGCCTTGCCAGAGGCATTAGCGTTAGCAGCCGAGGTTGGTACAGTTGCTTGGCGAGCCTATCGGATATACCGAACAGCTAAACTTGCAGCCAACCTTGCCAAGGCCGGAAGTGAAGTTTTAAGGGAAAATGACGAGATAGAAGAAGCTTCTCCAGATCTATTGAGCTTATCAGGTGGCAGCAGCAGCTGTGGCAGTGGCGGACCACAACTCCCTGAAGATCCAGAGAGAAGAGATAAGGATAAAAAGGTGACTGATGAGTCAACTTCAACTCTGAATACTGAACAATTAGCTAATTTTAAAAGGTTTATGGATAAAGCCCCCTCGAATGCAGAGAATATTAAAATTAGAGATTTACCGGACGGAGGTAAGGTTTTTCAACTTGATTCTCCAGCTACAAATATTCCAGGATCATTTGCTAGGTATGAAAAGCAGGTCGACAATGCGGGAACTACATTGCAGTATACTAAAACAACTTATAATGCAAATAGACAAATCATTCATGTGGCACCAAAATTTCCTATAGGGCCCAAGATTAAGGTAGGTGAGTAAAATGCTTGAACAAACTAATGAACGAGAGAAATTGCTTAAAAAATTAATACGCTTAGAAAAAAGTCTTTCCGAATTAGAATCTCAATTATCCCGTTTTTCATGGGATATTGCAAAAGACATGGTTTACCTTAAAAGGAGAGACATAGAATTTATTCTTAAAAAATTTATAGAGAATCTGCTTCCTTTAGAGGAGGTCGTAAAATGGGCAAATCTTATAGAAGGACGTGATGGGATTGGGGGAATGGATGATGTTTTAGTTAAGGATATTATTTACGAACTTGCCAATCCAGATTTACATGGCTTACTTACAAAAGATAGAGCTAAAGCTTTAATTAAAGCTTTAAAATAAAAGAAGAAATATTTTTATTTTTGCTTTTAAAAGTCAGCTCTCTGGTTTGGGGGGCTAGAGATTTTAAAATACACTAGAATGTTAAAGCTAGGTAATCAACTGCATATGCTCTAAAGGAGGCTCATCATGCCTCTTTTCTTTTTTTATTCATTCCCCTAATTCCTCTTTCTCTTAATTGCCACCGGCATCCCCACCACAGGATTACAGGGTTTGCAAGAGCAGGCCCTAGGCCATGCGGTGACAGCCGCCGCCCGCCTTGGCACCGGTCTTGCGTTTGGTGAAAAGCCAAAGAACATTCTCAAGAGTACAGCGATCAACTATGCTGTTGATGTGGCTTCAGGCACTGTTGCCAACCAGTTGGGTGAGGGGCGTCTAGAAGGCTTAGACCCAAAGCTCCATAAGCTTGGACATGCGGTGAATGGCGGTTTGATGGAGGCCTCGCGGGCCGCCTTATCGGGCGCTAAAGGTAAAGTGTCACCACCAGAAATAAAATGATACAGAGCACCGAAAAAAAATTGATACAGTGAGCGATCCCAAATGCCTTCTTTTAAAGGAAGAGGAGGCGAACATGATAAAAT
>JAIBEV010000146.1 GCA_019459505.1 Candidatus Paracaedibacteraceae bacterium
GCAGGGGTCATTCCGGCAAGATTTAAAAAGGAAGGGGAAGAAAATGATAGCTTAGAAAAGGTAAAAAATTGATCAATGATGTATCAGTTTTCAACCGATAGAATACTTAATACCTGTATCAATTTTCAACCGTTGTTGACAACGGTGGTTATCTCAAGACCAGTTTTAACATTTTCATCAGTATTAAAAGACTCTAAAGCTTGTGAAAATTTTGTGGCCGCTTCCTTAATAACAGGATCCTTTGTATCAGCTGCATATAAGAATTGTATTAAGAACAAAGGGGTAAGAAGCTTTTTAAGGAACATGATAAATTCTCCATTATAATGATGAGACTCTTATTAATTATAGACTTATTATTGTAATTTTCAATTAAGCCATTAATTATTGATGAAAAATTCTAAGGGTTAATAATAAAACTGTGAATATTGATCCAACTCACTCTCCAGACAGTTTAAGGCTGGCTTAAATATAGGAAATTTCTTAAAGAATACCTAACGATTTAAGGGAGCTATGCCGTCCTTTGCCAATAATGACATGATCGTGAAGTTTGACACCTAAGTCATTACCAATGCGTTGTATTTTTAATGTAAGGTCAATATCAGCACGCGACGGGGTGGGATCGCCCGAGGGATGGTTATGGACCATAATTAAGGAAGAGGCCCCAACCTCCAAGGCCCTTTTCATCACCTCTCGTGGATAAATGGGCGTATGATTAACTGTGCCAGTTTGTTGAATTTCATCCCACAATACTTGATTTTTTTGATCAAGATAAAGAAGGCGTAATTGTTCTTTATCATCATAGGCCATCGTTGCGGTGCAATAATCAATGACTTGCTGCCAGCTTTGTAAAACACATTTCCCATGAATATCTTGTTTTAAAGCCCGTCCTATCATGGCGTGCTGCAGTTTTAAAACATGAATGACGTTGTCTCCCACGCCTTTAATCTCTTTGAGAAGAGGGATCGGAGCGGCGACGACACCCAATAGGCCGCCAAAGCGATCAATGAGCGCTTTGGCCATGGGCTTCGTATCAGAGCGCCGAATAACTTGGAAAAGAAGTAATTCTAAAAGTTCATAATCCGCAAATGCATGAGCCCCGACAGTATTAAACTTGTCTCTAAGACGCTGTCGGTGGCCCTCATAATGAGCCTTTATCTCAGTTGCCCGAGAGGGTGAAGATTTCATAACCGTCTCTGGTTACTGCAATTGAGTGCTCAAATTGTGCAGACAAAGATTTATCTCTTGTAACAGCTGTCCAGCCATCGTCCAAAACTTTGACCTGCCAATTACCGGCATTGATCATCGGTTCGATGGTAAAGAACATTCCTTCTTTTAACTCTAAGCCGTGGCCGGATTTACCATAATGCATAACATTGGGGGCGCAATGGAAAATGCGACCAATCCCATGACCACAGAAATCACGGACAACAGAAAATCCCTGCTTTTCAGCATAACTTTGAATGGCATGGCCAATATCACCTAAGGTGGCCCCTGGGCGAACAACTTCAATCCCGCGCATCATGGATTCATAGGTCACATCAATTAATTTACGAGCCCGAAGCCCAACTTTACCAACGGTAAACATCCGGCTTGTATCGCCGTACCATCCATTTAAAATAACAGTGACATCAATATTAAGCATATCCCCATCCATTAACTTCCGGCTGCCTGGAATTCCATGGCATACCACATGATTTAAGGACGTACAGATTGATTTTGGATAACCACGATAGCCTAAGGGGGCAGGAATCGCTCCATTCTGCACAATAAAATCATGACAGAGACGATCGAGTTCTTCAGTGGTAATACCAATTTTAACAAACGGAGCAATGTAGTCCAAAGTTTGGGCTGCAAGCTTGCCAGCTGCCCGCATGCCCTCAAAGCCTTCCGGACCATTCAGAACAATTGTATTTTCATCGATATCATTCACGTCGTGCTCATGGTCATGATCGCAGCAATCGTCATGATGATGATGGGAATGTTGGATTTGAATCAGCATAGTTTAGCCTTTAATTAAATGATCAAACGTTTATAAAATTCATTTATGTAACACCGTAGCGATTTCCCATAATTTTTTCAAGCCTTGCGCAGATGGTTCCTGCACTGGGCTTTTTACTGAGAGCTAAAGTGGATCTAATCGTCCATTAGTGGTCCATAAGACATAACAATTTATGGGAGTGGTGGGATAGAGAGAGGCAAGGGCTTCTTTGTAACCTTCTAATTGCTGTCTGATAGACTGAGAAATGTGAATGGCTGAAAGAGGCGGCGTTTGAGAAGATTTATAATCCAAAATCTTAATGGTTGAGCCGAGCACAATGCGATCAAGGCGTATTAAATCACCATTTGCTGTCATCACTTCAAGTTCGGCGACCGAATCCTGACCAAAAAATTCTTGGAGATTATCTGTTTGGAGGAGAGTGAGAGTGGTTGCCAGACAATCTTGCTGCAGAGCTCGATCACTCGTCAGGCTTTGTATTATCTGCAATCCCTTCTCTTGCCACAAGGATGGATGAATATCTGGCAAGACTTCTAGTAATTTATGAATAAGAATGCCGCGATGCGCTTGCGCTGTGGTCAGTTCTTTCTCCTCAATTGGCTTTAATCGATGGCTTAAATCTATAGTTGTGCATAAAAAGTCGGGTAAAACGGGTGACCATAAAGATGCAGCCATGGGGGAATCTTGTAAGGGTAAAGGGGCAGCGGGTATCCATTCTTCGGGGGCTACACCCTTGTTCTCTAAGAGATTATACCAAGAATCTTGGGGTAGTTTATCACCATAGCCACAGAGATAGAGGTGGTCCTGGGCCCGGGTCAACGCCACATAAAGTAGCCGTTTATCTTCGGCCGTCTCATTGAATAAGTGATTGGCTTTTAAGGTTGTTGTGAAGTCTATATCTTGTGCCTTTGGGGGGCTCACTAAGAGTAAGTTGCACTGTTGCTCGGTATGGTGCCACAAAATATTGGTTGGCGGGCTTTTTGCATTAAATTTTTCAACCAAGATCACAACAGGCGCTTGAAGTCCTTTTGATCCATGGATTGTCATAATGCGCACCTCATTGTGTTGAGTATCTGCACTATCTCGCTTTAGTTCATAACCTTGAGCGAGAATTTCTCCCATCACTAATTCTAAAGTGGGGATGAGTTGATGCTCAAGGGTGAGCAGGAGATTTAAAAACTCACCCAATACATCTTCGGCTTCATGCGATAATCGACTAAGAATTCGTTTCTTGCCATCGAGCTTATGTAAAATATGAGAGAATAATTCAAAGGGTGATAGATAATCTGTCTTATCTAACGCTTCCTTTAACCATTCATAAGCGGGCTTATAAATTGGTGACTCAGCGTGTTTGATCAATTCCATCCATAATGAACCCTGGCGATTAATCGATAGAGTCATAAGGTCAGCATGACTTAATCCAATTAAGGGGCTGGTCAATACAGTGGCCAGCGACAAGTCATCAAGAGGCTGAAGTAAAAATTGTCCTAAGCTCAATAAATCTTTGACGGCTAAATGGGAGGTCAGTAAAAAACGATCAGCACCAGCAATGGGGATATGGCGCTGCTTTAGACTGCGAATAAGGTGGTTAATAAAATCCGATCTTTGCCGTACAAGAATTAGAATATCTTTGGCTTGAATAGGTTGTTGGGTTGACGGTAAAACCATACCACTGTAGAGCAAGTGATCAATTTGCTGGGCTATTTGTTGGGCACATTGCTGGTGAAGACCGGTATCTGGTGTTCTGTCAATGGGTAACGTCCAGCCTGGATGATCGTCTTTTTCTTCTGGTTCGGATTTAACAAGGGATGGCCATAAACAAACTTTACCTTGATGGTCTTGGCGAAAGGGGGTATGAACCAGATTGGATTCCGCCAGAACTTGTTCTTGAAGTGTTTTATCAGCAAAGACAGAATCAACAAGAGTTAAAATTTCAGGTGTTGAGCGGAAGGAAACAGATAAATCTACACTGCGCCAGGGCTGGCCGATGGCTTGGCTCTGTTGTGCAAAAAATTGCTCTAGCTGCACAAAATCATGGGGATCCGCCCCCTGAAAACTGTAAATAGATTGCTTTGAATCGCCGACCACAAATAAAGTTCGATTAGATTTATCGGGCCTGAAAAAATCTTGCATCAAAGCTTTGATGACGTCCCATTGGGCAGGGTTAGTATCTTGAGCTTCATCAATCAGAATATGATCAATGCCACCATCCAATTTATAAAGAACCCAGGCTGCCAGTTCGGGGTCATTTAGCAGATTAATTGTCTTTTCAATTAAATCATCATAATCCAGAGTTGATTCAGCCAATTTCTGCTGTTGGTAATGGTCATAAATTGCTGTTCCGAGTACAAATAAAACCAGGGATTTTTGAGCAATTTCTAATCGATTTAAGGTACCATTAAGGCGATAAATCCTTTCCGCTTCCCCATCATGTTTAACAGCTGGCCTTTTAGAAATAGCACCGTCCGCTGTAAGGAAAAGCCTGGCATATTGATCATAAAGTTTAACCCGCTCTTCCCCTGAACTTGCCAGCCATTGCTCTAGAATTGGATTGGCCTTAACGTTCAGACAGGCCAACAAGCCAGCCCGATCATAAATTCCCTCTTGAGAGGCGTTCGTAATAAGAGACTCCCGTGCCTGGTAGTCTAAAAGAGAAATGTTAGAAGGTATAGCAAGGATTGTCTTAAGGTGTTGACTATAAGAATCTATGTTATGGTGACTTAATTGGCGCAAATGTCGGCGATGGGACAATAAATCCTCTAAGGTTTCTTCAAATTTTTTGTCTTTATAATGAAGGGCTAAAAGAGCAAATAAATCGGGATATTCTTGTGATTTTTGGTGCAACATTTTTGCGCTGGCGCGGCGCAATAAGGCAGAGGCAGTCATATCATCCAGAATTGAAAATTGAGCTGGAATTCTAGCTTCTAAAGGAAAGCGGCCCAGAACTGTTTGACAAAAACCATGAATTGTTTGAATTTTTATTCCCCCGGACAGATCTAGAATCTGGGTAAATAAACTGCGCGCCTTGTGATGTAATATGGGTGTTACAGGGCCCTGCCATAAATCCTCGAGGGTTTGATGAAGTTGGGCGTCATCCATCTGAACCCATGCACTCAGCCGCTGAAAAAGTCGCGTTTGCATTTCAGCGGCCGCTGCCTTAGTAAATGTTAAGCAAAGAATTTTGGAGGGATCTTCGCCGTTGAGCATGAGATTTAAAATCCGATCTGTCAACACCTTGGTTTTTCCGGTTCCCGCTGAGGCGCTGACCCAAGCGCTCACCTGAGGAGAGGCCGCAAGTTTTTGAGGATAGCTAGGATTGTCCTTAAAAGGGCTCATGAATTCCATTCCTCTAATCGGGCAAGTTGACTATAATCACGATTCTTAAGTTTTGACTCTCCCCATGGAATACACAGATAGGGGGTAGGTGACATTAAGAAATGTTGAAAGAGTTGTTTTATCCCTTGTTCTGTCGACTCAATCAAAAGGCTGATATCTTTTAAACTAACCAGTGTACCGCCTTCTCTCCCTCCTTTTAGATGCCAGTATTCAAGACTCGCTAACGATTGATTGCTAAGAGAGGAGAATCCATTCTGAAGAAGAAGTAAAGCTTCGATCATCAGTTGAGGGGATAGTCCTGCGATAATATCGCTTTTGGTGGGTAAGGTAGAGCCAGTTTTATAGTCCAGAATAATGGCTCGGCCATCCATAACATCAATACGATCCGCAATTGATGTAATCGTTGCTGACTTTTTGTTCCCATAAGGGAATTCAAGCGTTCCTTCGATTTCTGTGAACGTGTGGTCTAATTTACGTTTGCCCCATTCATTAACGAGCCACTCAGCCACGCTCACAAACCGTGGCCACCAAAAATGCTGCACATGAGGGTCAGCTATAAAAGGAGCAAAAGTTTTTTCACCACAGGTGATCAGTTTGCCCAAATCGATCATATTGCCATACTGGCGATGGTAAAGGTCAAGGCCTTCATGAATCAAATTACCTAGATCGCGGGAAGCTAAATCTTCATCGGGTGCATCAAGTTTGCGTAGCTTTAAGATACGGCGTGCATAATAGCCAAAAGGATCCCGCATCAACTGTTCAATGTCTGTGGTGGAAAAATGGATAGGACGTTTGTCTAACGGTGGGCAGGGCAATGGTTCGCTTGCTGGTTCCACCTCCTTAGGAGCATCTAATTGTTGGGCCCACTCTTTAAGCTGTTTACCCTCATCAAGCTTGATATCATGAATTGATAATATAGTTTCTAACCGTAACCACCAACGACTCGGGACTGTTGCTGCCCCGTTTTTTCTCATACTGCGGGTAAGCATGGCTTGCGGCGCTGAAAAACCAAGGCAAAAGTCATGGGCAGACAAACCAATACGCCGTAAGGGGTCTGGAAGTCCTAAATCTAGCCGCATTTGACGATTTAACCAGGGATCGGCAGTATTCTCTTGTGGCCAAGTCCCTTCATTCAATCCGGCTAAAATCATTAACGGTGCATAAGCTTGCCGGGCTTCAAGGGCACCCAAGATACGAACCGGACTGCCAATCCCATGTCGATCATGAACCAATTCTTGATCCATTAACTGAGGTAATAAGTCCCGAAACTCTCGGCTGCTCAAAGAAGAATAAAAGCCCGCATAGGGTTGCAAAGAAGCCAAAAATTCAGCAGCACTCTGACCATCTGTCTCTAGCCATAGGTGATCAGGACTGCACAAAGTTTCAGCTATTTTTATAAGATCTTGAAGATGCTCTGTTAATGATTTCTTTGAAGCAGGATCTGTGAGAGCCATATCTTTTAAAAAGCGTTCATACCACTGCCGATCCTCTTCTCTAATAGAGTCGGCTGAAAGCAGGTTTGGTTGGCGCAGCCGGCGTAACCTTAAATCTAATTGGCGGACATGCGCTAAATGATCGGCGCGGTTAAGATGACGATAGCAAAACGGGTGTTTTAAGAGGGCTAATAATCCCCGGGGGGTTGGTTGACTGCGGAACTGAGTAATCAAAGATAAAAATGTACCGACCACAGTTTTAGTTAAAGGCTTCCCTTGTGAGGTGTTGGCAATAATATTCCAGCGCTTAAGTTGGGATTGAAGCCGACGGGTTAAGTCCATATCCGGGGTAATGACAATGATGGACTCAAGTCCTTCAGCAAGGCTTTGGCGAATTTTTAAGGCAATTATTAAGGCTTCCTGACCTGTATCCCGACACTCAATCATAGAAAGATTGGCAATAATATCCTGATAATCCTTGGCCGGGAATGGTTGAGGAACATTAATAATCGGTGCCATGGCTTGTTGTAAGAGGTTGCCACGAGCCTTTGCTGGCGTTGCAAGCGGAACCCAAGGGGTAATTTCAGGATGTCCCAAACGATCAACAAACTGATGCAAAGTATAGAGAGGATGGGTAGGGGGTAGGTCTTCTGATAAAGCCTCAAAGCCGGGTAAAATGATATGACCATTTTGAAAATTAAGGATGGCCTTGGCCAGATCGGCTGTGGCGGGTCGAGTCGCCGTGGTTCCTGCCAGAATAACAGGATAAGTCGGTCGCCAATGGTGTGCCAACATTCTAAGGTTATCCCGTCGCCTTTGAGCGCCATCCATCATGCCATAATCTTGTAAGATAGATGGCCAATAATCGGTGATAATTTTTAAGAAATCCAAGGTGATTTGCCAATGTTGAGCAAATTGATTGCCGACAAGGGTATGGAGTCGCGCCATATAACTATCCGAGGTGTGAATTTCATACAGTAAGGTGATCAATTCTTTTGCCAAGTTTAAAGCGGTTGTGATCGACGTTTGTTCTTTCTTAAGAATTAATTGGCTCAATAATCCCAATTGTTGGGCGACAGGCATGGCTGGCGGTAAGGGGGACGCAATAAACCCTGGGACAGTTGGCTCCTGTTCAAGATCAGCTAAGGCGATAATGCGGGGTAAAATTTGACTATAGCGCCGTTGTTGGAAGGCTTCTTTAAGCCCCAAACATCCGCGGCGGGTTGGTAGAATGACAAGAGTTTTTGCTAGTAAAAGAGGATTAGAACTAAATCTTTCCATGATCCCTTCTGCCAAGGTTTCGAGGAATGGCTGGCCGAAGGGAATCGTGAAAACTTTAGACATGGCCCACCCTCTGACGTAAAGCTTCAAGAGCGTCCAATGTTCCTATATCCGACCACACTCCCTCTAAAATGATGGCTTTTAATTTGTTCTTTTGATGGGCTCTTCGGTAGAGATCCACAATGGAAAAAGCGCCTGCTGGGCAATTTTCAAAGAGTCGGGGATGCAGCAATTGAATGCCGGTGTAAATATAAGGGGCCGCACAATCAGAGGCCCTAAAGGTTGGTGTTAAGGTTGCCGCCTCCCAGAAAAAATCGCCTGGACCTGGAAAGTTTAAGGCATTGGCATGAGGTACCAAAACTAACAAAGCATCCATGCTTCTGTCATCCCATGATTGCTCTAAATCATCTAAAATATTGCCTGAGGTTTCTTGCCACCAAATATCGGAATTTAAGCTAAAAAATGGCTGATTACCGAAGTGAGGCAGAGCTTTAGCAATGCCGCCCCCTGTTTCTAAGAGTTCTGCTTCGTGAGAAATGATAACGGGTCTATCTTCGAGGTAGATTGCAATTTGCTCAGCTAAATAATGCGTATTAATGACAATTTTATCTAACTGACGCCCTACCAAGCGGTCCAGAGTATACTGGAGCAAAGGAATACCTTTTAAAGGGATCATCGGCTTGGGTGTGGTCAGCGTTAAGGGCTGCAAGCGTTTGCCCATTCCCGCAGCCAGAACCATACTTTGTCTAATCATGCTGGAGACCTCGCACAGTAATGTGTTGATTAAACCAATTTTTTATTTCAGCTAATTCTGGATGATTCAAATTCTTGTCTAAAAGTCGCCAAATGCGAGGAATGTGAGTTAAATATTGAGTTTTGCTATCGCGTTTGGCTAGGCGGGCAAAGGTTCCTAAAATGCGTGTGAGGCGGCTAGCACTAATCATATAAGTGATGGCGCGTTCTGCCGTTCCTTCTTGAAATTGTGAAAAGACTTGACTATAGCGGTTCCAACAGTCGAGCTCAACAGCAGGATCAATATCCACGCGTACATCGTCAATTAAGGAAACGAAATCATAAACCATCGGGCCCCAGCGAGCATCTTGAAAATCCAATAAACCACAAGCTTTCGTATCTGGACGGTCTTTAATATAAATCAAATTATCGACATGAAAATCTCTTAATATTAAAGTCTTGGGTAAAGCATCAGCTTTTTCAAACACTTTCATCCATATTTTTTCATAGTCACTTTTTGCTTCTGCGGATAACGGATGAGCATGAGTTGCCGGATAGAACCAATCAACAAATAAGAAGGCCCCCTCCATAAATTGTTGCAATGAATAGTCTTCAATCATAGGGGGCTTGCTATGAAAAGTCTGGGCCAGAGCAAGCAGTGTATCTGTTGCCAGGGTGTACAAGGAGGAAGCTTGCTGAGGGTTTGCTTTTAACACATTGGTAAAGGTATCGTCCTGTAAGTCTTCCAAAAGGATAAATCCCTCAGCAACATTATGCCCGACGATTTGAGGAGCAGAAAAACCATTGCTTGTCAAAAGAGTGGCAATATTGATAAATTGTTGGGGCTTTTCAGATGCAGGAGTGTTCATTAAAACAAATGTATGGGGGGGCTGCTTTAAACGGAAGTATTGACGGGGCGAAGCATCGCCTGCCAAAAAAGTCATAGGGGCGGTGGCCAACCCATGCTGTTTTAAGAAATCTGGTAAGGTGTTTTTCATTTCATAAGCAGTTAAAGTCAATGTATACAGCTCCCTGACATTGCATTTCAATTGTGCGAGTTAAGTCTGCGGCAATTGTGAGTCGAAGATCAAGTCGATTTTCAGGTAAAAAATGCCCGAGACGTTCTGGCCATTCAATTAAACATATTTTATCATGCAAAGCATCCAGAAGACCAAGCTCTTCTATCTCGTCCATACTTTTTAGACGATAAAGGTCGCAATGCCACACAGCACCCCGAGATGACACATATTCCTGGATAAGGGTAAAGGTCGGACTCGGAACATGATCTACATGCGGACAAAGACTACGAATTAAGGTGCGACAGAAGGTGGTTTTGCCCGCCCCTAAATCGCCCCATAAACAGACAGTAAAGGGGGAAGACAAATGGGAGCTTAGGTTCTCAGCAATTTGACCTAACCGAGCTTCGGATACTTTTTGAAATGTATGCATTAAACTATTTAATAAAAGAAAAATATTTTGTATACCTAAAAATATTGCGAAGTCCGTGACTTATGCAAGAAAAATGGATACAATGAATAATGAAATAGTATGAGCCCATGAGTATCTTAGTATAGGACGGGTTGTCAATAGAGGTGAATAACTTTCTGGCGACAATGTTTTCCGGGTGGCTCCTTACCTAGTAACCGATGTTATCGTTTTTAAGGAAACGGCTGTCATGCAGACAAAAGAACAATTTCCCATCCTCCAACTCTCTGACATGATGCTGGAGATACCACCATCGACAATTTCCGACACAACGCCTGATGCAATTCCGGCTTATCTGAAAACACTTCCCACCTCTACTTATTCTTGTCTGGTGGTCAATTTAAACCATCTAGCCGCCAATTACCACAGGCTGGCTCAGGAGGCTAAAACTGCTGAGTGCGCCGCTGTTTTGAAGGCAGATGGTTATGGGATGGGTGCTGTTCCTATCGCGTTAAGATTACACCAAGAAGGCTGTCGCTCCTTTTTTGTTGCTTTTGCTCATGAAGGGGTTGCATTGCGAGAGGCTTTTGTTGATCGAGGGTTAGATGCCCATATTTATGTTCTCAATGGTTTTTTCCCGGGTGCCGAGGGAACCTATGCAGAGTTTCATTTAATTCCCGCTTTAACAGATTTGGATCAAGTGGATCGATGGCAGGCCTTTTGTCGGATGACAGGCCGAAAACTCCCGGCAGCCTTGCATATTGATACAGGTATGAGTCGTACCGGTTTGCCAAGTAAAGAGTATATGGCTTTGGCCAGTAATCCAGAATTGTTAGAAGGAATGGATCTAAAGCTTGTTTTAAGTCAAATGGCTTACAGCCATGATGAGAACATAACTTTTAGCAATCAACAGCGTCAACGGTTTGATCAAGCCATTCGACATTTGCCCTCCATGAAGGCGAGCTTAGCCAAATCGGGGGTGATTTTTTTGGGTCCAGAATTCCATTATGATATGGTGCGGCCAGGTATTGCCCTTCATGGAATTAACCCTATTAATGAAAAAGTGAGTCCGTTGCAGCAGACGATGGAGTTATGGGGCCGGATTTATCAGATCCAAGATGTCGTAGTCGGTCAAAGTATTGGTTATTCCCAAACCTTTGTGGCAGCAAGTGCGCGGCGGGTAGCGACCATTGGGATTGGTTATGCTGATGGCTATCCATGGGTTTTAGGTAATAAGGGACATGTGGATATTGCTGGTTACAAGGCGCCTATTGTTGGTAGAGTTTCCATGGATGTGATGAGTGTGGATGTGACGGATATACCAGAAACCCATTTAGTTATGGGGGGATGGGTGCGTTTAATAGGGGGAGATATTTCGGTTGAATCAATTGCAAAATTATCTGGAACTGTCCCTTATGAAATCCTGTTGCGCATGGGCAAAAGATTCCGTCGCGTTTATATTCAATCTTAAAAAATCCCTTCCTATAATTTTTTGCGGTTAAGCAAATTCTGACATGTCTTTGATCATTTTAAGGTAAGGGATAGAATAGCTTTATAAAGCCGCTGCTCTTTCTGGTCACGGTGATAACAAGCTTTAGCTAGAGTCTATAAGGGAAGAAGATCATCCTCATAAGAGAGTCAGTTTTAAAAAAGGGTGGGTCTAGGATGCGACCACCGAGAATTTTTAAATCACACTAAATCCATAATCTAGGGTAACTTAAGGTTGTTTTCATCAGGGCAGTCTATGGTAGGAAGAAAAATGGTAGCGAAGGAGGGATTTGAACCCCCGACACGCGGATTATGATTCCGCTGCTCTAACCAACTGAGCTACTTCGCCATAAGAGATATCCATAATATAGACGGATCGATGATCATTGTCAAAAAAAAGTATAGGGGATGTGGTAAAAACTTGACATTTCAACTAATGGTTGTTATTTTGCCTCCTGTAAACTATCAATTGTTTTAGGTGAGTTATGCCGTTTCAAAGTTTTCCAAGTATGAATGTTGCTATTCGATGCCGTAATGGGTCTAAAATCAAAAGACTTTTGCTTGCATTGGGGATTGTGGGTGAAACTTTTGACAATCAATTACGGCAGGATTGGCATATTATTATCACGGACCAAGAATTATTTGAAACAATTCCATCCCAATATTTAAGGATTGTTTTATCGGATCATCCTTTAAGGAGTAGTCATGGGCAAGTGATCCGTATTCCACAGACTTTAGACTTAACCATGCTCTATTTTGCCCTTGTGAATGCTGCTAAAGCTCTTGGATTACAGCATTCTCCTGCTTATTAAGGTTGCTGTCCATCCCCTGTAACCTTAAACCCCGTTTTTTAGTCTAGGCTCTCGGGCACTTTGTAAACTAAAAAACTTCTTAAATTGCTTGTCTAAAAGTCGGGGTTTTTTAAAGGCAATCCTTATAAGGAAAGAATCTATTCTTTAATATGGGAATGGGTCCTTACTCTGATGCTCTCCTTATTCTTTCTGTCATGGACAGGTCTATTTTCTTCCATCTTTTTTTCGGCCAAGGCTTACTGGTTTTTAATCAAGGTATAAAAAACAATACAATAAATTTATAAAAGTAAAGTTCTCGATATCTGAGGGCGTTTTAGATATAAATGTGGGCATTCTTATATTTTGAGCTATTTTTTAATTTTATGAGGGATCTCTCTGAAAAACTGATTTTTAGTTTGACAAGCGGAGGCCTCACCTTTAAATTGTTTATATCCGGAGAGGTGGCCGAGTGGCTTAAGGCAACGGTTTGCTAAACCGTCATACGCCGTAAGGTGTATCGAGGGTTCGAATCCCTCTCTCTCCGCCACAGAAATAAAAAAGCTAAAAGTCAAGGTTTTAAGCACAGCATGCCTTGAGTTTTAGCTTTTTTATTTCTATAGATGTAAGGAAGGGATAAGAACCCGGTAAAGAGGGTTCGACAGCGAAGCGTTGCATCGCTTATTTTCTTCAAAGAATTAGCAGAGCAGATGAGAGGCAACACCCGAGGGGCAATTTTAAAAGGGCTGCCACCTAGACAGCTTATGATAGCGCTTTACTGGAATAGTGGTAAAATTTTTATACCTCTTACCTTTATATTAATAATTTTTATCTATCAATAATCTTAAAATCCATTTTTCTTAATCGTAAGGAGGTCGCTCATGCCTCGTTTGTACTTTGTTAGCCTAGCTAGCCTTAAATTTTTCTACGTCATTGCTGACGGCGATGGAACTCCCGGCTCATGCTGGTGCAGGTGACCAGACTAGCGTAGTTGAAGCCGCCGAAAATAAGTATTTTCCTACCATGAGATTTAGTGCTCATCTGACCCCACAAGTTCAGCAATATCTGGATAAACTTAACGCAACTCTAAGTATTAGAGAATTGACCCCTTTGGGCGAAGAAAGAGAAATAGGTAAGCTTAATATAAAAACATCAGAGGTCAACGAACAGGGAAGATGGTCTATCAATGAAGGATTTTTCTTAGATCTTGACCATAAGGAATGTCAAATACATGTCTATTTAAGTGTTGGGGATAAAGAATATAGATTTAAAGGTAACAGATGATAAATTTCCTATTTATGCGCAACAGCAACTGTCTCACCTAATAGGTACGAGCCTTTCTCCCACAGTGAAGATATTAAATATTGAAGCCGTGAGATTGAATGTTAAGTTTGGTACTACGAGCCAAGGAAATATCCTTCCTGTGGTGACAACATCGATCCGATCGAAGGAAGAAAAATTCGATTTTTTCAATGATGTTTTGCTCTTGAGAAATCTTAAAGAAGCACATACCGAATATAACAATAGGCGAGAGAAGAAGTTAGGCCCGAACTTTGCTGCTGGGAGAATTATAATGCACCCTGAAGAAAGAGAGTTTTATGACCGATCCCAAGCGTGGAAAGTTATTCAAGAATATCTCTTAAATGCATCGAGACGTTATCCTGAAATCACGCTTGAAACCATTAAAAAGGAAAAAGATCGTCTTATTGATTTCTGGTTAAGAACCAAACTTATCACACAAAAGGATGTCGAGGTCATAAAAGGTCTCATTGAGCAAATACGCCCCATCAAAGGCTACGAGGGTTTCCTTTATCCAGACGATCCTTGGGAGGATGAAATACGGCGCCCACAACCTAAATACCCGTTTTGAGTGTCAGGAAAAGATTAAAGATTGAAAGGAAAGGGGGGAAAGCAATTTTCGCTTAGATCATGAAAAAGTCCCCTTTTAAATTTATTCTAAAAGCAAGGCAATTATACCTTTCCCCTCGTCTATGAGGATTGAAAATTTTTATTCCCACCAACTTGATATACCTGTTGACCCCCATAAGGAATAAAGATTTTTACTCACTGTTTCAACAGGGGATCCATCCATTTCGTCCATATGCTTTTCAAGAGTAGAAAATCGATCCTTCATCGAAAATTCAGCTTGTTTTGAGGGAGCAAAGAGAAATGGAAATTTTTGTTGGCACGATGACTTAAATACCTCTAAAAAAGCTCTCGTCTGGGAGGTGCGACTACCCCATGAGGTTAGCGTTTTAGTCACAAGGCTTCGATTGTTGTATAACTCTTCAAGAGCCGTTAAAGTCGCCAGGCTGCACTTACAGATACTGTCTTGATACGTGGTTATAAGGGATCCCGGTTTAGAAGGTGTATCCTGAACATAGAGGGTTATCGTTTTGTGGATCTCAAAAACGTCTTCAAAAAAAGATGTTGCCAGCTCTTTCAATTCTTCGATCGGCAGTGGGTGAGTAATTTTCTGCATAAAGGCTGTTGGACAATATTGAAAGAAGAGCGTATGGCTATCACCTAAGCAGCGGGCAAGATAAGATTCAACCTTAGCCTTAATTCTCTCTGTTACCATGTGATCGGGAAAAAATTTTTGATAATCCTCATGTAATCGTAGGCTATTTTTAATAATTTTTTTTGTTATTTTATAGATTTCATGAGGGACTATGATCTCTTTAGAAAGAGAAGGAAGGGCTTCTGTTAAAAAAGAACAGCTGTCATTATAGAATTTGGAAAGATAATCATAGTCGATACTATAATTGATGTTAAATCCAATTTGCTTCTTTGCTTCAATCAGCTCTTCTTTAACAAATAAGTCTAAGGACAGCCGAGTCAGTTGATTGAGAAGGCAAAAATAAAATTTTTTGCGTTTCCAGCTGTGTAGGGTATCAGGAATAAAGGTTTCATCAATCAGGCTATAATTTTGCAACCTTTTTAAATCGGTTGTGACATAGGACTGATTGAGGTCACTGGGCCGAATTGGTTGTAACAGACTATAACCCATTCGCAACAGTTGATCCCGATAATAATTGTCTAAAATAAATAGAAAGGCATAATATTTTTTCTGATCACTAGAATCTATTTCATCAAAGGAGGTTAACCCCATAATTGTTGGTCCTATTTTCTCTACATTTTGCATTAGGTTTGTGATACCGGCTTGGATGCGACCTTGGAATTCTTCGCGGTGCTGCACAATATTGTGAGGATGCGTCGCTGCTAGATTTTTTTTAATCCATAAAAGTGTCTTCTGAATTTCTAAAGAAATTTGGGTTTCGATCAATTCATAGTGCTCAGGGGAAATTGTAATAAAGGTACCTTTCTCCGATTTCCTTTCTAAATACTTAGAGAGCTCAATTTTAACAAGTTTAAGATCCTGAGGTGGTGGTAAAGAGGGGGCAGAAGCAAGGGTCGGTGGTTGGGAAAAATAGGGATTATTAATTTCGTCCCAATAAGAATCCTCCTCAGAATCGTACGCATGCACTGTTAAAAAAAGTTGAATTAAACCTAAGAAATATAGCTTCATCGACCACCTCTCCTTAATTTTTCACAATTATTATCTGGGGCAAAAGGGGAATCTAGACCGTATTTTAAACAGCAGAGGCAATGTAATATAAGGCGCCGGTTGTAGCAGATGTTGTTAAAAGAATCCATCCGGGGGGTGTTAAGGCAGACGGTAAAACGGCTGTGAACCAAGCAATGGTGTAATAAGTCGTCACAGCAGTTCCCAGGCTGGTGGAGATGTTAAATCCTATCTTAAACCATTTTAGAATTTGCATAAGACTATGAGCATGGGATTGTGTCATTTCAGTTTTCCAATGCTTTAATTTTTGCACCATAGTGATCAAATGATCTTCAATTTGAATCTGACCGTTTTCTAAACTGTTTATCTGGACTCCTTGGGCATGAAAAGTAGATAATAATGTTTTCAGCATTTGATTGTTTTCTTCTAAAAGAGTTAGAAGAGTGCTCATCGTGTCTATTTTATTTTTTAATTCTTTATTTTTTTTGGTAAGACGGGCCAATTCTTTTTCAAGGCTTTTTGATGATTGCTGTTGGAAAAGGGGTTGTTCAGCAGGCATGTCTTCTTCTTGTTTTTCCTCCAAAGAGGAAGTATAACCCCATGATTTTGGTTGGCCTAGACGGTGATAATATAATACAAGCGGATTAATTTTTTCTTCTTCAGCAGCAGGAGCACTCGCCGGTGGAAAATATGACTGAGAATCCTTGAAACAAGAATAATCGGGATAAGAAAGGTCCGCTTCTTTCACCTGAGATGCCTGTGCAGCAGAGAAACAAAGTAATAAAATTATTAACTTCATACAGCTCTCCATAATATTATTTTAAATTTAATTTAAAATTTGAAACTTATTCTTATTTTAGAGTAAATCTCCTTTTACTGTCTGTCAAAATAAAATAAGTCGATTTAAAAATTAATTGTTTCCTCTCAAACTTAGAGGATTCATCCAAGAATATTTAAATACTTAAGTAAAGTTTTAATTGTGCATTATAACGCCAGCTTTAATAATATTTTTTGGATGGTTCCTCTTCTCAATGTCCTGTGGATGGAAGGAAAGGGATAGTTAAAACTAACCACCCCTTTATTTGTATTCGTTGGTCAAGGGAAAATCACCTTTTCCCTTGCAGTGCCTTTACTGATGAAAATCAAATTCTGTAAGATCAAACCTAATTCTATGGTCGATTAACCAATGGGTTAAATCATCAAAGTTATTGAATAAGGTTGATTTTTCAGGAATATAGCTATCCCAGGAAGGGCGGTATTGACCATATTCTCTTAGACGACCGTCATCATTAAAATACAAATCATGGTCATGAGGGGTTCGACAAGCTTTCTCTAAATGTTTTGTATAAGATTTTCCATTAATCTGGCTATCTTGAGAGAGAATCTCTATTAGTCTGTTTTTAACTTTAGGATTAACAGTTCCACTAGCAGCGACGCATAGCATGTCCCGTGTTACCGTTAAAAAAATAGAACCTTTAATGACATTTTCCGGAATTTTATTCCAAACATCTTTAATGTGAGTTAAAGCGAGAGTTTTCTTGGAAGTTTTAGTGGCCTGGGTCACTGTGCTTTTAATTAAATTTTCCAAATTTTGTTTGCTGGGAAATCCACTTGTATGATCTGCTAGGGTGACATGTAATGATGGTGATTTTTCGCCAGTATACCATTTCTTTGCCCCAATAATAAAGCACTTGGTACGCTCGGGAGCAGACGAATCAAGGCTGGAATTTATATCTATACATCCTTTCCGCGTTCCTTGATCTGGATGGTAGCAACAAAGAGGTTTATCCAAGGAGACAGGAACGCCACTTTTAACAATCTGTACATATTGAAGTGCCTGAGGATTCGGTGCTCTTGCTCGAAAATCGTCAGTTAGGGCTTGAGCTTGATTACTTAAGACTTCAATCTCTTCTTCTAGAGGGAAATGGATCAGATTTTTCGGAATGGGGTGGTGAAAATCATATTTTTTATGGCTAAGAAAAAGCCTAAACACATGTAAAACGTTTGCTAAATCGTCACGGCTGTTGGCGTCAACGTCAAGCATAACAAAATATTTGTTAGCAGTAGATTCTTTATAACGAGGCACTAAATTAAGGGTTAAGGGGTTAGCGGGTGGCACTGTGTTTAAAGCCAACGTATAGGTAGCTTGTAGGCGCTCATTAAGATCGGTTCCTTCTTGTGGAGTAATTGGTTCTCCGGTGGCATAACATTTAATATTTTTTTTGCCGCCGCTTCGGGTGGCATAACACGCGACACGGGCTGCTGTACCATGAAAAAAGGTCATATGGAGATTATTTTTAGCGTTCCCGCCAACCGAAGTAAACAAGGGATCAAAATACTTTGTTAAAAAGGGACCAGGTGCCACAGTGGCGGAATTAGGATCAAGCTTTTTATTAAGAGAAATTCCCACATAAACACTCGTGGTGTTTGCTTGAGCAGCGTTGATAAAAGCGCTTCCCATAATAAGATAGGCCCCCATGACCAACCAATTCTTCATCCGAACTTTATTCCTCAATTAACCCTCTCCTAATATAGATGACATATAGATCCACCATAGAGGGATATGGTTAAAAGAAGGTGAATAGCAATAAAGATTTTAGAGAAAGGGGTAGATCAGCACACCTACCCCTTTTACTCTTATTTAGTTCTTTACTTAAGAGCAGTTAATCGTGAAACCCTAATTCTTTAAGGTCAAATTCTAACTCATTCTCAATTAACCATTTCACTAAGTGAGGGTAATCAGTGAATAAGTTTGCGGCGTTACCGGGATAACCATCCCAATGAGGCCGCTGGGGGCCAAAGGCTCTTAGGTGACCCTCTTCATTAAAAGATGTGTCACGATTTGCTATTTTGCAAGCTTGAGTCCACTGGCTGCTGTAATTCTTTCCCACAATCTTTTTCTCAGTAGGAAGAAGTTTTTCTAACTGTCCTCTAACCGTGGGGTTAACATTCTGGTTAGGGCCACATAGTTGATCATGGGTTAGCGTTCTATAAATCGCGCCCTTAAGGATATTTTCAGAAGGTTTAGTCCAATGAGTATCGGGAATATTAGTTAAAGCAAGAGACTTCGTTTTTTGAGTCGCATATTTCATTTTGCTTGCAATTAGAGTTTTTAAAGTTTCCTTATTGTCAATAATGGTATGATCGATTAAGGTGACGTGGGATGAAGGGGGCTTAACACCTGTGTACCATTTCTTTGCCCCTAAGATATAGCACTTCACATGTACAGGGTTAACAGAGGTAATGCTCGCTTGCATGTCTAAACAACCAGCATTAGCGGCTTGATTAGGACCGTGGCAACAGATGGGGCTCGTAGCAGGGACTTCAGTACCCTTCTTAATAATGTTAATATATTGCAAAGTTTGATGGTTAGCGTTGGTAGCTTTAAAGTGATCAATTTTCGCTCGCGCGGTATCACTGAGGGTTTGAATCTCTTCTACTAGCGGGAACTGTGTAAGGTTAGCAGAAAGGGGTTGGGTAAGATCATAGTTTTTATGGCCCAAAAAGAGTCTAAATACATTTAAAACTTTTCCTAACTCTCTACTAGTGGCTGAGTCAAAATCAAGCATCACAAAATATTTATCTGCTGTAGATTCTCTATAACGAGGGGTTAAATCTAGATTAACCTTCAAAGGATTAGCGGGGTATAAAGTGTTTAACGTAAGATCATAGGTTGCTTTCAACCGATCATTAAGGTCTGCTCTTTCCTGAGGGGTGATATCTTCCCCCGTAGCATAACATTTAATATTTTTAGTTCTACTTCCCGGTTGAGGGGTAGCATAACAAGAGACTTTTGCTGCCGTTCCTTGGAAAAAGGTCATATGAAGGTTATTCTTAGCATGACCCCCTGCTTGGGTAAATAGTCGGTTAAAATAAGCAGTTAAAAAAGGGCCTGGTGTTTCAAATGCTTGGTTATTAGCATCTTTTTTTGTATTGAGAGAAATTCCTACATAAACCTGTGCCGTCGTCGTCGGCTGCTGAGCCGCAATACTAGAAGCACTACTCACCATAAGAGAAGCGCCTATAGCCAGCGCATATTTCTTTAAAAATCTATTCCTCAATTAATCCTCTCCCCCTACAATTGACATACAGGAGTAGAATAGAGATATATAGTTAAAAGGAAGTAAATAAGGGTAAATATTTTATCCTAATATTTTCGAAGTTTTATAGTAGGGATTTAGATTTAAAAAAAAGTTTGAGGGTTCTTACCTTACAATGGACGGGGATCGTCTACATATTCATAGGCGAGCCGTTGATCCGCAGTGTTTAACTCTTCATCCCCTTCAATGATAGTGGCTTTCAAGAGAATAACCAGTTCAACAATTTCATCTGTTTCTGACTTAGCCGATGCTAATTGGCCAATTCCCCAAATGTCGCCTAACCAAGGAACTTTGCTATCCTCGCCTGCCTTACGGGATTCCATCAAACCTCCTAAGACGGCAATTTTCCCAGACTTAACCCGTAAAACTGAATCAATTTCTCTGACTTCGACCACAGGAATCAACGATGGCTTGGGGCTTTCCCCTTTACCGCCGCTTGCCTGATACATAATGTCCACAGCCGGGTCAGCGACAGATCGATTCAAGCGGGAAATTGTGGGACGTAGGGATAGGATAATCTCACCCGTATCTTCATCAATCGATGGTTGAACGGCCATGACTAATCCAATAGGAATGGTTTGAATATCACTGGCCACGTTAAAAGATTCTCGATTACTATTGAGGGTGTATTGCTTGTCATAACGTAAGCGAAAATAAACCTGATTCTGCGCTACTTTAAGGATTGCACTTTGATTATTCAAGACGGTCAAACGGGGGCTAGATAACGTATTGGTAGCGCCAAATTGTTGGATAGCCTGGAGTATGGCGGAGAAGTCACCTGTATCTACACCTAAACTTAAAATATCTTGATGGGCATGCATGGGGGCAGTAATTTTACCTTCGTGGGCGATTTTTCCTAAAGGTACAGAGGCCCGAACGACACCGCCGGTCAATTGTCTCCAATTAATCCCGGCTTTAAAATCATCCTTCAAGCTGACTTCAATAACTTTGGCTTCGATTAAAACTTGGGTTGCCGTGGCCCGTTTTAAATTATTGAGATATTGGTTGACCGCACGATGTTGTTTGGAAGTCCCTCTGACAGTAATGATCCCCCCTTGCCGATGAATGGTAAAGAGACTGGGGTTTCCCATGATTACTTCTAAGTTATTCTTAACTTCTGTCCAAAAATCATTTTCAACTTTGACCGTAACATTACTATTTGATCCATTATCCACCGTTGCATTGGAATCTACATTATTAGAAAAGACATCGGTGGCAATAGATGTATGATTATCGGTCGAGCGAACCAGATTTAAATGCTGGACGTTATAATTATGGGGGAAAGGAGTGTCGACTTCAATTCGAATGGCTTGACCCTTAATAGAAAAACGGAGATTTGCCAAATCACAGATATCTTTAATAACATCAATAAATGGTTTTTTATGAGCCGAAAAAACAATTTGTTGGTTAATATCAGAGGCCAATTGAATATCAATCTTATGGCTTTGAGCAAGCGCTAAAATGGCACTTTTAAGCGGCAAATGTTCACCGATGGAAATACTAACGGGTTGTCTTAATTTTGCGGGAATGGGTTCAATAGGTTTTTTTCTTTTTCGTAGGACGGGGGAAGGTTGACTGACAGCGGGCTCTGATCGAAGTCTATCCAACGTGGCGCGCGTGGCAAATTCATTGGAGGACTGAGGAGGCTGGCAGGCAGTAATAAAAAAAACAAATAAAATCCATAAATATTTCATTGTTTCTCAAGACAGCTTAATTAAACCTGTTCTCTTATGCGTGATTTTATTAAAAACTGTCAAGCGATATATTGTGATTTATGGTTTGCTGTTGAGCAGACTAGAGCCTACTTAAATCTCTACATTCATGCCACAAGTGGCAGCAAAGGTATTGGGAAATTTAAGACGTGCCTCGATTTCCATGCCATTAATAAACTCATCTGTATGGCTGGGGTCATGATGAAACAAGGCTAATTGTTTCGCAGAGGATTTGTTGGCAAGGTCACAAGCGATTTGCCAGGTCGAATGCCCATATTCAGCAACGGCACTAAATTCAGAATCGCAATACGTACTATCATAAATCAATAAGTCACAGTATTTGGCAAACTTAATAAACTTCTCAAACATTCCTTTTTCATGAGATGTGTCACTTAGGTAAACAATTGACCGATTACCCACAATAAGCTTATAGCCACACGCACCCCCAGGATGATTTAAGAAAATTGTCTTCATTGACACTGTGTCATTCAGTTGTAAGGACTCACCGGCGACAAAATCTTTGTAAAGACGTCGCGCTTTAAAATCATCCCATTTAACAGGAAAATAGGGTGGTGCAAAAATTGTATTAAGGGCATTTTTTAAACCTTTAAATTCTAAACTCATGCCACAATATAAATTGATTTCAAAGGTTGGATCCCAGGATAGCGGAAAAGCAGGCAGGCCAATAATATGGTCTAAGTGTAAATGCGATAAAAATAAATGGCATCTTTTAATATTCTTGTTTTGAATGGCGGAAGGAGCATCAATCAAGCCAGAACCTGCATCCAAAATGAACCATTGGTTATCAAATAGAATGCTGACACAACTGGTGTGGCCACCATATTTAGTATGGGTTTTTGAAGAAATGGGGAAGCTGCCTCGAGTGCCATGAAAAAAAATTTGTACCATAATGTTCCTGCGGATATCGCGTTCTTAATTTATAGATTAATCAAAATAATTTAACGATTTATTAATAGGATAAGGTTAAGCTTAAGGTAGAGGTTTTTATGAGGAGTAGAAAATGTACAAAACTTTACCACAAGGATCGGCAGACACTAAGAAGTCTGGTTCAAAGAAGAAAATAGCTGTAGCATTGCAAGGAGGCGGTTCCCATGGAGCTTTTTCGTGGGGAGTTTTGGATCGTTTGCTCGAAGATGGACGCTTTGAAATTGAAGGATTAACAGGAACCAGTGCCGGTGGAATGAATGCGGTTGCTGTTGCTCAAGGATTAATGAAGGGTGGCAATCAGGGAGCACGCGATGAATTGAAATCTTTTTGGGAAAAGATTTCTGAATCAGGTAAAAACAGCCCTCTCAACCATCGGGGTCCTATTGATAAAGCTTTGGGTAAGTATACTATGTATCATTCACCCGGATTTGTCGTTTTTGATTACTTAAGCCGGATGTTTTCCCCCTATGAATTAAATCCTTTACAGGTTGACCCCTTGAAAGATGTGATTGCAAACAGCTTTGATTTTGACGCCTTGCGGCAATTCAAAGGAACCAAGCTTTATCTGTGTGCAACCCATGTCCGTACTGGTAAGTTACGTATTTTTGGTTTGGATGAACTGAGAATCGAATGCTTGCTTGCGACAGCTTGCCTACCAACAATCCATAGCGCTGTTAAAGTGGATGGCGAGTATTACTGGGATGGTGGATTTATTGGTAACCCTGTTTTCTTCCCCTTAATTTATGATTGTGAAACACCGGATATCGTGCTGGTTCAATTAAACCCAACCGTACGGGATAAATTACCAACAACCGCCCGTGAGATTGGTGATCGGTTAAATGAAATTACCAATAATGCCTCGGTGGTGCGAGAAATGCGTGCCATCTCCTTTATCTCTGATTTGATTGATGAGGGTTTACTCGATGCTAAAAAAACTAAGCGTGTTTTCATGCATTTGATTGAAGATGAAGAAGCGTTTGGAGAACTCGGATGGTCAAGTAAGCTGAACACCGAATGGGAATTCTTAACCCATTTATTTGAAAAAGGCCGTACAGCAGCCGACAAATGGATCAAAGCCAATTATGACAATATTGGTAAAAAGACCACTGCACCACTACGCGACCACTTTGTCGGTGAAAAGTGGAGTAAAAAGTAAGCACTCGTTGATAAAAAGTAAGACAAGAACCCTGGCATAAGTCCAGGGTTTTTTATATAAAAGGGCTCGAATTCGAATGCAAAAAACTTTAGCAGAGCAAAAGGGGGGCCTCACCATCTTTCTATTGGTGGATTCGAAAAGGTTAGGTCTTACGCCGTCCTTAAGAGATAAGTCGTTAATCCTGCTGTATTTTTTACGTAGTTTATTTCTTCTTTTATTTAAAATATTAAAAGGAGTCCCTAAAAAAATCCTTTTTTAAAAGAAAGGAGGAAATAGATGGAAAATCAATTCAATCCTCTTCAAGTTGAAAAGTATCTTAAAGGGATTAGCTTTCCAGCTTCTAAAGATGATCTTATTAAACAGAAAGAAAATAATAAAGCTCATGAGCAAGTTCTTATTATTTTAAGAAAATTCAGTGAGGGGAAGTATGGCAGTGCAACTGAGGGGGCTAAAGAAGCTAAGAAGTATAAATAATAACGTTTTACTATTTTATTTAAAGGTACAAAATTTATGGTAGATTTTTCTGTTCTTCAAAAAGGTAATATCTATTTTTTTTATAGACCTAAGGTTCAGCATTCCTATGCTCACAGTATAGATGATGTGCAGGGACTCCTAATGGTATTTAAGCCAACAGACCTTAATAAATATCTTATTTTACGTATAGGAAAAAAACGATTACCTGAAGCTACGTCTTACTTTGCTTTTGTGGAAAAGGTTTGTGATGCTATTGACGAGCTGAAAACTCAATTGAAAGGGGAACATTATAAAACTTTGACTGAGGGCGACAGAAAAATAAGTGCGGCTCAGTGCGTGGGAGAGGGTAAATATCTTTTTCTTTCTCATGAGCAACATACACATTTATGCTTTCAATTAACGGATTTTGATGAAGCCAATGCTTTGCAAAAAGAATTTCATTTAACGCCTCAGGCCGATTACTTAATTAGCGTTAAGAATCCACAGATATCCTCGCCCCCAGGCGCTGGTTTGCCCTCTCAGGAAAAAGCAAATTATCCTTTAAATCTACAAGATAATTTTGGCGACTATCGATTTATCCCTCTTATCTCTCCTGAATATTTAAATTATGAAGGGGCTGAGTTTATCATCATTGGAAAAGATAAATCCGATATTGAAGAAGAAAATCCAAAAATTGAAGAATGCCTCCAAAATATTCCAGAAGATGAGTTACATCAACACTTTAATGAAATAGAAAATCCTGATAAAGAGATGGTCAAGATTTTAAGGGAAGATGGGTAATGATGGATATTAAGGTGTTTCTAAGGCTTAGAACCACCTTAAACCTTAGAAACTCGACATAAATTGTAGAAAAGTACACTGGGCGCAGCGAAAGACTTTTCTTCAGACCCCCCTAGTAAGCGGCATCGGCGTTACTACCATAAGCATCGTTCTCACCAGCAGTGTTATCGTTTGTAGCCGTGGTATCAGAAAAATCACCGTAAGCATCATTGGCTCCATAGCTGTTATCCACACCGTCTTGTCCATAAGATTGATCTACAGAACTGTTATTATCAGGGGTGGTTGGGTCATAATTGTCCACCGAATTGTCTTCATCCTGGGACATGGCAGCAGGTTGTTGAGGCACCGAAGCAGTTTTGTCCGGCGATTGTTGCATAGACGGCTGCTGTGCTTGTGGCTGTTGTTGAGTGAGTAGCCCGTTGAATATATTTTCAATGGCGCCCATAGCCTTAGTGTTTAAAGCATTACTCTTATCATTGTCGTCAGAATCACTATGGAATATCTCGCCACCGTCGGTGTTGCCTAGGTTTCCATCGTTTCCATAGGGGGTATTTGAGTATTCTGTTGTTTCATCGGTGGATATGCTGGATTCTCCGTTATCTTCATATTGGTTGTTGTCTGCGTCAGAGCTCTCATAGCCTTGAGTATTCGGGGGAGTGTCAGCGGCAATCACCGCATTATCTGAAGTTGGCTCTTCATTGTCTGGGCCTTCCACTGATGAGTTTGGCGGAAGGACTGCCTTAGAAGTAGGCTTTTGCTCATTATCTTGTTCTGCCACTTCATCGGTTGATGGCAGCGTATTTGAATCAAGGACGTCCGTCTCAGAGGCCGATGTACTTGTCTGGGATACACTGTCGCTTGTTTCTTCATCAGCGGATTTTGTTGGAACACCCCTCTGCACAATAGTATTCTGGTCATTCCCTGCTTTTTTCTTTATAAAAGGATGCGGTGCTGAATTGGGTGGAATTGGCGTGTCCATATCCTGCTCCGCAGTTTCTGCTTGAATGGTTTCTTCAATTGCAGAGTCCTCTGATGCAGATTCTGATGGAATCGCTGCATCAGAAGGAGCCTCTTGATTACCCATAGATTCTTCATCGATCGTAGTATTTATGGATGGATTACTGGCATCGGGCGTATCTGAGGTCGGCTCCTCTGTATCTACACCATAAGTTTCATTTGTTGCAGCTATATCGTTTGTCTTTCTAGGACGGGCTAGGAAAGCATCTCGAACTGTACTAGCGGCCCTAACAGCATGTTTTGTAACAGTACTTGTCAATCGATTGAAGATACCCCGTTTCTTCTGCGGAGCCGCCGCAGTTTGTGGTTCTTCTGCAGGTTCTTCAGATGCTTCTTCTGTTGGGGCCTCCATCATGCTGTTTTCATCTGTAAACTCTGATGCTGCTGCTTCTGGTTCATTCACCTCTTCTGAAGAAGCTGTGGCCGTCGGTTCTGAGAGATCCGTTTCTTCCTCAACAGGTGATAAGGGCGCTGTTTTTTCGTGAGTTGCAACCATCGTTTCTAATTCAGCCTTGCGTTTCTCAAGACGTTTAATGTTGTTGCATGCGACCGGGCATTGCTTACCAATCTTAATGCTTTGATCAATATCCTTGAAGATCTTCATCCGATAGGATGGATTCTGTTGATGCTTGAGTTCTTCCACCTGGCTATTAAGTTGACGAATGTCTGTTCGTAAATCTACTTCATTGTCACAGTTAGGGGTACATTGACCTTTCACACTCGCTGATTTAGGCGCAATTGTTTTACTGTTAGCCTTAACTTTATCAAGTTCTGCTACTAATTGAGCTTCACGACTTTCAAGCTGTGTAATATTTTTGCATCCTATTGGGCATTGTTTGCCAATCTTGATGTTTGGATTGATCTCTTTCTCATAAGTTCGCACTTTAAATGTTGGATCTTGCGCAAGCTTTAGTTGATCTAACTCGATATTTTTCTGACGAATACTGATACGTAAATCTACTTCATTGTCACAGTTAGGGGTACATTGACCTTTTAATCGTTGAGGTTGAGAGCTTCCTGCTGTAGGGTCAGGGTTGCTTTCCTCATTGACAGTTGCTGACGTTTTTGTCGCTGGATTCGGATTCTTTGCTTTAAGATCAGCTAACTCTTTTTTAAAGCGTTGAATTTGCTTTTCTGCTTGGGTAATTGCTGGGCAAGAAGCATCACACGTACCCTGGAAACGGCGAATGTCGACCGGTTTGATGCTTTTCTTTTGATAGCTTGGATCTTGACGCTTATGCTCATTCTCAATTTCAAGTTGGAGCTTATAAGCAGCTTCTAACTTTTCGCCGAGGTCAAAGCAATTTTTTGGACACTTTTCTGCTGGTTGATCAGTTTTAGCTTGTCCTTTTCCAACAGGAGCTGTTGTTCCCGTTTTGGTGTTCAGAGCGGCTAAGTCTTGTTCATACTTGTCGACTTGGCGTTGGATGCCGGTAAGTTGTGGACAGGAAGTTTCACATGTTCCTTTGAACTGAGCCACATTCACAGGGTTGATCTTTTTCTTTTGATAGGCAGGATTGAGACTGGCTTGCTTATCCTCAATCTGCACCCGGAGATCATGAATATGCTGTAGCATAACACCAGCTTCATGGCAATTTTTCGGACATTTTTCGGCGGTTTGAGCGGCTTTAGCTTGACCTTTTGTTGCTTTTCCAGCCGGGACTGCTGTGCCGGCTTTAGCGTTCAGATCGGCTAAGTCTTGTTCATACTTGTCGACTTGGCGTTGGATCCCGGTAATCTGCGGACAGGAATTCTCACAAGTTCCTTTGAACTGAGCCACATTCACAGGGTTAATCTTTTTCTTTTGATAGGCAGGGTTGAGACTGGCTTGCTTATCCTCAATTTGAACGCGTAAATCATGGATGTGTTGCAACATGATGCCAGCTTCATGGCAGTTCTTCGGACATTTTTCGGCGGTTTGAGCGGCTTTAGCTTGACCTTTTGTTGCTTTTCCAGCCGGGACTGCTGTGCCGACTTTAGCGTTCAGAGCGGCTAAGTCTTGTTCATACTTGTCGACTTGGCGTTGGATCCCGGTAAGTTGTGGACAGGATTTCTCACACGTTCCTTTAAATTGAGCGATATTAACGGCGTTGATCTTTTTCTTTTTATAGTGAGGATTTAGGCTAGCTTGCTTGTCCTCAATTTGGACACGGAGATCATGGATGTGTTGCAGCATAACACCAGCTTCATGGCAATTCTTTGGACACTTTTCAGCGGATTGAGCGGCTTTAGCTTGACCTTTTGTTGCTTTTCCAGCCGGCACTGCTGTGCCGACTTTAGCGTTTAGAGCAGCTAAGTCTTTTTCATACTTGTCCACTTGGCGTTGAATGCCGGTAAGTTGAGGACAGGATTTCTCACAAGTTCCTTTGAACTGAGCCATATTAACCGGGTTGATCTTTTTCTTTTTATATTGAGGGTTTAGGTTGGCTTGCTTATCCTCAATTTGGACGCGCAAATCATGGATGTGTTGCAGCATAACACCCGCTTCATGGCAATTCTTCGGGCATTTTTCAGCTGTGTGAGGGGTATTAGTTTTTTTTGCTGTTATAGCATGATTGGTCGTTGCGGGGGTCGGATGAGTAGTAGGGGCAGAATTGCGCTGCGATCCTACTTTAGCTTGTGCTTTTTGAGTTACTTTTTTCGTTTTAGGTAATGGTTGATGATTATCCACAGCCTTGGTGGCTGCTATAGATTGTTCACTTATAAAGAGACTTGCTAGCGCTAAAATTATCTTCTTCATCACCCTTATCCATTCCATTAGAAATTCTCAGTATTGAGTATGAGGGGTAATTTTTTAAAATTAGGTTAACAACTGTTCTAATTTTCTGAATTTTTCGAAACGTAAGAGAGAGAAATCGAGAAAATCTTGCGATGCCGAGAACAATCGATTAAACTTGCAATAACACACAAATACATAATGAGATGATGATGCAATCCTCAGTCAATAAACTTCTTCTAGCTTTGACGGCCACCCTTTTAATTTCTTGTTCGGATAAAGATGATGAAGTCTTTGCTAAAATGCCGGTTGGGGAACTTTATACGACAGCTAAAAGCCAAATGGATAGTGGCAGTTATAATTTGGCTGCTAAAACCTTTGCTGAAGTAGAACGTCAACATCCCTATTCTGAGTGGTCTTTAAAGGCACAGCTAATGTCGGCCTATTGTTACTATGAGGCCAAGAAATATAATGAAGCAATTGAGGGCTATAATGTCTTTATTCAATTGCACCCCGGGCACGAGAACATCCCCTATGCTTATTATATGGTTGGGTTGTGCTATTACGAACAAATTCCAACTGTTCAACGTGATCAAACGGTAACGGAAAAGGCTCAAGAAGCCTTCCGGGAAGTTATGAATCGTTTCCCCGACAGTCCTTATGCGCGGGATGCTAAATTTAAAATGGATTTGTTGCGGGACCATTTAGCTGGTAAAGAAATGGATGTTGGTCGTTATTACCTTCGTCAACGCTCGTATCTTGCTGCTGTAAATCGTTTTAAAGAGGTTGTTGATCGTTTCCAAACAACATCCCATGTGCCAGAAGCATTGCATCGAATGGTTGAATGCTATTTGGCTTTAGGATTACTGGATCAGGCCCAACAAACAGCAGCCATTTTAGGTCATAATTTCCCCGGCAGCCCGTGGTATGCTGATACTTATACCTTAATAATAGATAAAAATCCAAAAATTGCCTTACCAAAAAAACAGGCCCTTAAGGCGGATGTAAAACCTGATCATAAAGTGACGGACCCTAAACCGCCTCTTAAATAATCAAACTGGCCAAAGAGGGAGATTATGCTTAATACCTTAACAATTCAAAACTTTGTTATTATTGACTCTCTCAATTTATCCTTTGCTAAGGGAATGACAGCCTTAACCGGAGAAACAGGGGCTGGTAAATCAATTTTATTGGATGCTTTGGGAATCATTTTGGGGCATCGTAGTGATGTCGCGTTGATTCGCAAAGGATGCGATCAAGCCTTTTTGGCGGCAGAATTTTCTTTGTCGATCCATCATCCAGCCTTGGCCTTGTTACAGGAACAAGGGATTCCGACATCAGAGACTCTGGTGATTCGACGCAGTCTGGCAAATAATGGAAAAAATCGAATCCTAGTCAATGATCAGCCTGTTACAGTTACCTTTTTGCGATCCTTAGGGGAACTACTGGTAGAGGTGCATGGGCAATTTGACCGTCTAATGGATGTTTCTTCTCATCGCCGTATTTTAGATGAATATATGGACCAACCATCTTTGAAACATTCAGCGCGTCTTGCTTATCGAACTTGGCAGGAGGCGGTGACGGCGCAAACTCAAGCTGAAGAGCGGCTTGACCACCTTAAACGCCATGAGGATTTTTTACGCTATCAACTTAAGGAAATCGAAGCTCTCTCGCCGGAAGAAGGGGAAGAAGAGCAATTACTGGAAAAACGCCAGTCTTTACTAGGAATTTCAAAATTATTTGAATCAGTGGGAAGCGCGCATGGCTCCCTTGAACAAGCCCAGGTTCTCTCAGCTCTTCAAACAGCCCATCGGTCTTTACAAAAACACCCGGGGGGGGAGAATGATCATATTGATCAAGCGACTACTGCCTTGGAAAAAGCCTTGAGTGAAGCCACTGAAGCGATGGCTCAATTGGAAGAAATTTTAGGACAGGTGGATGATCAGCCACAACAACTACAACGCATCGATGATCGGTTGCATGCCTTGAGAGCAATCGCCCGTAAGCATAATGTGACCACCACAGATCTGCCGCAATTTTATGGTCAATTAAAGCAAGATTTGGATGACTTGGATCAAGCCGAAACGAGGGCAGCAGAATTGGCGCGTCAGGCAGACCGATGTAAGCAAGAATTTTTAAAGCAAGCGCATATTTTATCAAAGGCGAGAAACGATAAAGCTCTTGAATTAAGTGCTGCTGTAATGTCGGAGTTACCAGAGTTGAAACTGCCGAATGCTAAATTTACTATTAGTTTAACACCTTTAGAGGAAACAGCTTGGTCCGAACAAGGGATAGACAAGGTTAACTTTTTAGTTGCTATGAACAAGGGACAGGATTGGCAGCCTTCAGAAAAAGCGGCATCAGGGGGCGAGTTAGCCCGGTTAATGTTGGCTTTGAAGGCAATTTTAGCCACCCGCTCTACGGTCAACACGATTATCTTTGATGAGATTGATATCGGGGTAGGAGGTGCTGTGGCAGCGGCTTTAGGTCAGCGATTATCGCGATTAGCGCAACATCTGCAGGTCCTAACAATTACTCACTCTCCTCAGGTGGCTGCAACGGCAGATGCTCATTTTCAGGTCAGTAAAGAAGATCAGGGTAGTCAAGTTTTAACGAATGTGATTCAATTACCTTTAGCGCGGCGTCATGAAGAAATAGCCCGCATGTTATCAGGAGAGGTTATTACCGATGAAGCCAGAGCTGCCGCTAGAAGTTTACTCGCCCGATTTGGGTAATCCTAATGACCCTGCATCCATTGCAGTTGATCGTTTGAATCGCGAGCAGGCCGCTCAAGAGCTTGCTCGATTGGCTGCAACGATTGCTTACCATGATCGACTTTACTTTCAGGAAGATGCGCCAGAGATCAGTGATGCGGACTATGATGCACTTGTTGTTCGTAATCGCCAGATTGAAGCTCGATTTCCTGATCTGCGACGTTTAGACAGTCCTTCCAAAAGAGTAGGGGCTCCTGTTTCCAAAGGATTTAAAAAAGTAAAGCATCGAGTTCCCATGCTATCCTTAGAAAATGCTTTTACATTAGAGGATGTAACTAATTTCTTTGAGCGTGTAGGTCGTTTTTTGTCGCTTGCGCCAGCTCAAACATTTGCGGTTGTCGCTGAACCAAAAATTGATGGATTGTCGGCGGCTCTCCATTATCAAAATGGTAAATTGCGTTTAGCTGCAACGCGGGGCGATGGCAGTGAGGGGGAAGATATTACGGCTAATGTCCGGCAAATAGCGACTGTTCCCCAAGTTTTGCAAGGAAAGAATATACCCGAGAGCTTAGAGGTCCGCGGTGAAATCTACATGAATCGATCTGATTTCTTTAACCTGAACCATCAACGAGTGCAAGAGGGTGAAGCAGAATTTGCCAATCCCCGTAATGCGGCAGCCGGTTCGGTCCGTCAATTAGATGCCTCGGTGACAGCGCGCCGGCCTCTACGTTTTTTTGCTTATTACTATGAGGCCATTTCAGGCGATACCACCACTACTCATCATGAATGCCTACAAAATTTAGAAAACTGGGGATTTTCTGTCGCGTCAGAAATTCGCCTCTGCCAGTCGTTGGCTGAGCTTGCAGAATTTTACACAGAGATGAATGGGAAAAGGGCTGATCTGGCTTATGATATTGATGGTGTTGTTTATAAGGTCGATGAGTTAGCTTGGCAACGGCGACTGGGAAGTGTGGGGCGAACCCCTCGCTATGCTGTGGCGCACAAGTTTGAGGCAGAAAAGGCTGAAACGATTTTAGAAGAAATTAACATCCAAGTAGGACGGACCGGCGTGTTAACGCCCGTTGCCCGTTTAAAACCGGTAACAGTTGGGGGTGTGGTGGTTTCAAGAGCGACTCTGCATAATGCGGATGAAATTGATCGCAAAGATGTGCGGGCAGGTGATCATGTCATCATTCAGCGGGCTGGTGATGTCATTCCGCAGGTTGTGTCTGTGGTTCTTAATAAACGGTCCGCAGCTTCTAAGGAATTCGTCTTTCCAAACTGCTGCCCTGCCTGCGGCGGTGAAGTCGTTCAAATTCCTGGAGAAGTCGCCCGTCGGTGTATGAATCGTTTATTGTGTCCAGCTCAAGCCGTGGAGCATCTAAGGCACTTTGTATCCCGTGATGCATTTGATATTGAAGGGTTAGGCATTCGTCATATCGAAGCCTTTTATCAGGACAAATTAATTCAATCACCGGTTGATATTTTTACTCTTGAAGAGCGGGATAAAGTCTCATTGACTCCGCTACGTGCGCGCGAAGGATGGGGGAGCCAATCGGCCAATAATTTGTTTGAAGCAATTAACGAGCGTCGCACAATTAGTCTTGATCGCTTTATTTACGCCTTAGGAATTCTACAAATTGGCAGTGTTACGGCTAAGTTATTAGCAAAACATTATCGAACATTGCCGGTATTAGTAGAGGCAATGCAACAGGCACAGGATCCTACCTCGGACGCTTATCGCGATCTTTTAAACTTAGATGGAATCGGAGAGAGCATGGCCGAAGATTTGCTCAGTTTTTTCCATGAACCTCATAATCTTGCTGTTATTCATAAACTTCAAGATCAACTCCTAATCCCTGAATTTATTATTGAGACAGCAGCAGAATCAGTTTTATCCCATAAAACCATCGTTTTTACTGGAACCTTAGAAAAAATGAGCCGAGCTGAAGCGAAAGCAACAGCTGAACGATTGGGGGCAAAGGTTGCTGGGTCTGTTTCTAAAAAAACAAATTTTGTCGTCGTCGGAGCCGATGCAGGCAGTAAAGCCAAAGCGGCCGCCGAATTGGGCGTGGAGGTTCTAACAGAAGAGCAGTGGATGGAGATCTGCAACGGTTTAGTGAAAAAATAGATTAATTTTATTACTGACATTAAGGATACGTAAATAGAGTCAAAGCAGTTAAGATTCTCTTCCACCAATGGTAAAACAGAGCTTTCCTTGGACAATTTAAGAAAAGAAGGGGAAAAGCCGCTTTTAAGTAGCTTTTGTCTTCCCATTATAAAATTCCTGATCTTTCGGAAGCCTTATCTTAGTATATATTATACCTGTCATTATATTGAAGGTAAAGATGGTCCAGCATTGATAACTTTATCGATATAGGTTTCTGTTAATCCAAAAATATTGCTGAAGCCAGATATAAAGAACTTTAAATAAGTGGGATGAATGGGACCATTTCCTTTATATTCATGGACATTAAAGGTAGCTTGGCGATAATCATTATCCTCAAAAAATAATTTATTCTTGTGATTAACTGAGAAGCGCCAAGTACTCCCATTCCCAACCGTATTAGGTTTTCCTTGAAAGCCAAGTTGAGAAAGATGAGAGATAAGGTTAGTCCAGGTGGAACGATGGCTAGGCCGATAAATATTTTCCTTAAGATAGGTACATAATTCTTTCTCATACGATGATACTTCTTGCACAGATGTATTGTCAGTAGTGATTTTTTGTTTCTTCTTAGTTTGATGATAGGCATGAACTTTTTTAAAATATTCTGTATCAAACATAAATTCTTCTTCTTCTAATTGTTCTCGATCCATTGGTTCGGCTGTTTGAGGAAGCTCCTCTATGGGTAATTTGACTTTTTGAAGATTTTCTTCCTGTAAGGGCTCTTCTCTTGCAGGTTCTATTTTTTCTTCTCTTTCTAAGAGGGGGTCAACGGAAGTCTCATGAGCAAGGTTTACTGTGGAGCCTTTATCAAACGGAGAGAAACGGCGCTGTGTTTGAGCCTTTAATTGGTTGTAAAGCTCTAAGGCGGTATTGAATTCTTTTTCTAAATTTATACCATCAAAAATTCTTCCTGATAAACCTAGCTCTTTTCTAATCGCTTCAACCATTTTATAATTGTTAGTGAGGCCTCCAAAAAGCTGAGAATACTTATATTTTAAATTGGAATCAAAGGAGGAGAGGGGTGATTTTTCCTTTTTACCTCTATTTGGTAAGATATCAAGTGAATTCGCTTGGGCCAATTCTGCAATAGCCTTTCCATGAATTACTGAGAATAATGCAGGGTAATTCTCATAAAAATAAGCATTAAGTTTATTAATTGGAGAGTACAATTTTTCTAATACCAAATTCATGCCTTCCCTTCCTCTGTTAAATGATTTTGGAAGATTTTTAACCTTAGGAGTTACAAAGGTGTTGGTCACGTTGGGAAGTGCTTTATTTAGATCGTTAAAGCACTCTTGTAATAGATAATAGAAATTTTCTCGAGTATTTAGACACACAGAGCCACCGTCATCTAATTGTGAAGAAAGAGAGAAGGGATTTTCCTGTAAGGCATTTATTTTATTGCCTAAAAATTTTAATTGGTCTTGAATAAGCTTTTTAATAGCGACGGCTTTATTATGTTGGTAGGAAGAAAGAGAATAAGTTGGAAAAATTGTTTTTTTAAAGACTGTAACAATATCGATCCAATATTGAAATTCTCTTAAGATATTAAATTGTTGAGCAAGTTCGGCCACCGGATGGTAAAGCAATAAATCGGAGGAGGGAAAGAATTTTTCTTTATCAGCGGTACCCAGTTTAAGGCTAGTAAAGATTAACTGGCTAAGCTCCGACTGTTTAAGAAGAGTCGAGCGTATCAACGTTTTACTTGTAAGTAAGAATGTTAACGTACTATTCAGTTGATGAAACATGGTTTGAGCAGCATGAGCTTGGATATCCAAGAATGTTTCTCTGGATACGAGTTGGGTATCAGCATCCAAGGATAAATTCTTCCTGAGAGTTTGGGAAAGTGCTTGAAATTTGGGTGAAGTTGGAGTAGAGACGGGGAATTCTGAAGAAGGAAAAATTGGCAGAGAAGACGATGAGGGAACATTAGTCTCAGGAGAGGACGTCAGTTTCGCAAAAAAACTTTGGCTTCTTAACCCCTTATTAATTGTCTCGTGTTGTTGTTCTAGAGTTAAATAATCGGAAGCAGACAGGGAAGAAACACATAAACTTAAGCTTAAACTCCAACAACGAATATTCATTTTATCCTCATAGGTATTTAGTAAAAATTAAATTAAATTTATTTAATTAGTGTTTTATTTTATTTTGAATATTAATAATATTCAGTATATAGGAAATATTTAATCATCTTACAAGGTATTTTCACGTTTTCTCACTTTTTGATTCATGGTAGTAAAATTATAAAAACTGTTTTGGCTTCACATTTCTATATATTGCCCTAAGAGCGCCCTCTTCAGAGGCCCGGCGATCAAAAGACAACCGTTACTTCACAGAAAAATTAAATTCCATTCAGCAGTATCTAAACCATTTGCATAGCTTTCTTCCCCCTCATCAAGAATATTCGCAGAACCTTAATGAATCCATATTTAAGATTTTATTGAAAACTGAAGACTATAGAAATGGTTTATTTAAAGAAACATATCCCTGGTTTTTTAGATAAGTCTTTGAAAATAATTTAATGATTGTCTGTACACGGGAGGTAAGTTGTCTCTATACTTCCGCTTGAAATAAAAAAGGTTCTCTTTATATAAAGAGAACCAAAGCCTTATTTAAAGGTTTTATTTTTGCGTCATATGGACACTGCCATCCCACTCTTTAGGAGGGGGATTCTCTAAGTATTCTCGACAACGCTCAGCATAAATCTGGAGGGTCAGATCCACATTATTGATTGGTGTAATAGACTCAAAGAGAGCTAAGGCTTCTTTCCATTGTCGGGTTAAAAATAGTTTGTAAGCTTGTTCAAACTTAGCACAGAATTCAAGCTGTTCATCGGTGGGCAGTAAGGAATTATCTTCTTTGATTTGGGCAATTAACTCATAGATTCTAACCGCTTTGTTTTTTCCTTTTACGGCCACCCGATCGAGGGGACGCATTAAAAATGAATCTTTTACCCGATCATAAACATCTTCACTGACGATAATTTGAGTTCCGTAATATTTATTCAGTCCTTCTAAACGTGCACATAAGTTAACACTATCCCCAATAGCCGTATAATTCATGCGCTCAGAGGAGCCAATGTTTCCAATAATAACGTCCCCTAAATGTAGGCCAATTCGGGTATGAAACACAGGAAAACCAGCCCGTTTCCAAATACGGTTTAATTCTGATAAACGGTGTTGACACAACAAAGCAGCACGGCAAGCATTATAGGCGTGATGGCGATCAGGAACAGGGGCACCCCAGAAGGCCATAATGGCATCGCCAATATACTTATCAACGGTGCCATTATTGGACATAATGAGACTTGTAAGTTCTTCGAAGTATTCAGAAAGATGGACCACGAGCTTATCAGGGCTTAAAGCTTCTGAGACAGTGGTAAAGCCCGCGATATCGGTAAACATCAGCGTCACTTCTTTGGATTTGCCGCCAATATGGATACTCTGTTTACGGTTGATAAGCTTTCGCACTAATGCTTTTGGAATATAATAGGAAAAAGATTGCATCGTTGTTTTTAAAGAACCAATCGCATGCGACAATTCAGAAATTTCTTTAATTCTGGAGTCAATTGAAACTTTACCACTGAGATTAAGCTCTTGGATTTTTTTAGCTTCTTCAGCTAAGACAATAATAGGTTTAGAAATGCGTCGGGCTAATCCATATGCTAACATAAAGGCAATTAAAAGAATAATTAATGAATAAAGCAGCGTGTTATTTCTATTTTCCTTGATTTGCATCACGAAATCATCGAGGGGAGAGATAACAACAACTTTCCAATTGTTCTGAAACAGCTTAGGAAATTCCTCAAACGCCGCAATATACTCATTGCCTTGATAAGAAAAGTGAAGGAAGTTTTCTTTACCATTTTCATAGTCGTATTGCTTTATCGCCGTTGTTAAAACTGGATCCCCTAAATCCGTCACCGTTAAAAGTTTGTAATTATAGTCTTTCACAATAACATTCGGTTGAGACTTAGAATTGGCAACAATCTGGTTTTTTTCATCAAATACATAGGCAACAGCATTTTTACTAATTTTAGCCTGCTTTAACACATCAGAAAAACTTTTCAAGCTAATGTCAGCCGCAAAAACCCCTTTAAAGACTCCTTTTTCATCAATAATAGATTGTGAGGCCGTAATGCCTGCTTCTCCCCGTAAGGTGGAGGCAAATACATAGATATTACTCCACTGCAGAAGTTGACTTTTAGAGGTATTAACGTACCAGTCGCGTTTGCGGTGATCATAGCCGGTTTTTTCTCCCACACGGCTGGGTAGAGTCTCTTTGCCATCAACGATATACGTCCAAATTTCATTAACATCCTTAACCGTTGAGTCTTTTGGTTCTACTTTGTCTTCATGACTGATAACTTTAATAACACTCGTTGCATTTTCGGGAAGCTTTGAGCCGAGGGTGACAATATAGGGAGCTACTGTTTGGGGAAGGCTGACCTCGAAGAAATATCCCTGGGGGGTGCCAAAATATAGTGTTGTTAAGTGGGAATAGGAATGTAAGGTTGAGGTAATAGAATTAATGTAATTAATATTTCTGGTTACCTTGTTTAAATCCGTATCGCTCAAAAGCGGTGTATACACATTAATGCTTGTTTCAGCTTCTTCTAATGCTTTGACAATTTTATCCTTTAAAGCCACTGAGGAGTTTTGCAAATAAATTTGGGCTTGATCAAAAATAGTTTTGGTATTGCTATAATAGGTATAGCCGATGATCAATAAAATCGATACCGAGAGAATCGCCAGAGATTCAAAGAGAATATCACTCTGTAGCTTTCTTTTCTGGGTAAAGAATTCTTTACATTTTCCCAAAGATAACAGGTATTTTACGCTATTCCATATAGTCATCATTCTGATCCACTTTTGTCTTTTTCACGGATATAAAAGATATTGGGCACACGGTAGTAATAAATCAAAATCCGCGTGATCAAGGCAGCTGCAATGGTAATGATCACAGAGATTTTAATTTTTATCGGGTCAACATCATTAACAATTGTTATCAAGTAAACGGAAAAGGCGCCTCCCCAGAAAATTGCAATTTCAGGATATAACGGCCCATGGATGGCACCTATGCGCGCCTCTTTAGCAACAATGTCTCGCAGAATGCCGCCCCCAGCTCCGGTTAGAAAGGCAAAGAATGGACCCCATAACCATAAAGGATCAGCTTTGACAATAAGGCTCACTAAGACACCAGTTACGGTGAAAGCCGCCAAGCCGATGGCATCTGTTACCATTAAACAAACCTCAAATAGCTTGGAGGAGAAATATTTCTTTTGAGAGTATTTTTTTAAGAAATTTAAATTATAAGAAGCAAGCTTGGTGAGGAAGAATCCACTGACAACAATAAAAATAACCAGCAGAATATAAAAACTTGCTTGCATAAACCACACAGGGTAGCGACCAAAGATTACATCTCGTAAAACCCCGCCTCCAAAAGAAGGAAGTAAGGCTAAAATAAAGGTCCCAAATAAACTTGCATTACATTTATAGGCCACAACTAAGCCGGAGAGGGCAAAAGCAATAATCCCGATAATTTCAATAAAGTAGAACCAATCTGTTTCCGTCGTCTCAAGTAATAAGACGGGGTAGAGATACCAGGATACAATTTTAGTGTATTCAGAGCTATTCTTAATATTCTGAATGGATTTATTAATTTCCTTATATTGATCCGGGGTAATTTTCTTCTTGCTCATTAGGATATAGATAGGGGCTTTAATGTGAAGATTTTTTTCTGCGACTTCTCGTCCCGCATTTTGGCGCCAAATGATTGTGCTACCAACAATGCGATCAGCAATAAACCCTTGAATTTTACCTGTTAACAAGAAGTTTAAATTTACGGTATCGGTATCAGAACGCACAATGATATCTTCATTTTTTGGATCATTAATGAAGTCATTAAGAACGGGGCTGGCATATTGATATTTATCGATGACGCCAATTTTCAAATTATGCTGACGCGCATATGCTATAAATCCTTCAACATTCTCGAATTTCATTTTTGCCATGTCGCGGCGCAAGACGAATAAGGAGTTTTCTTCAAAGCGATAGGGTTCAGAAATATAGAAATCTTTGGCTCTTTGTTCAGAGTAAAACGCCCCCATCGCATAGGCGCGGTTGCCGGTTTTTAAATCTTCTTGATGCTGTTTCCAGGAAACGGGAGTGATTTGAACTTCAAACCCCGCTTTTTTCATGATAAGTTTTTGCAGTTCAATATCTAATCCCGTCAAAGACGCTTGGTCTGACGGAATTTTTAAATACTGATAAGGATCCCAAGGATACCAACCTCCAATTAAAGTAAAATCTGAGGTAGAGTATTTAGGCTCATCTGCTTTTGTTTGAAGTATTCCCCCACTTATTATGCAAAGAGTCATCACCCAATAGATGATTATTTTTTTATAATAAATCATTTTTTAATTTATTATCCCCATCAACTAGAATAGCTTTAGGTTTAAAGTCAGCTGCCTCTTGAAGGTCCATATTGGCGTACGCAATAATGATAATAATATCGCCGGGTGAAGCTAAGCGAGCCGCTGCACCGTTCAGACAAATTGTCCCGCTGCCGCGTTCTCCTTCAATAACATAGGTGACAAAACGCTGACCGTTGTTGACATTGACAATGTGAACTTGTTCATACAAAAATAGCCCGGCGGCATCAATTAAATCTCGATCAATCGTAATGGAGCCAATGTAATTTAGATTGGCTTCAGTCACTGTTGCTCGATGAATTTTGGTCCGCATTAAACAAACGGAAGTGCTCATTTTTTCTCTCTCCCTTTTCTTTATAAATTTAGTATGCTGACCCACTTATTAAGATAGAGTTAAGGAAAAGCATGTCATATAATTTTTAAATTAATTTTACCAATGTAGCCTTTTTAATAAGGGATTTATACCCTATCAAAAGGTAGAATTTGCTTTATTCCTAATGTAAAATAAGTTAAATTTTTATTAAAATTATTAAATAGAGAGCAATATGACTTATCCGCTATCCAGCATCCTATCATGGATGGGCCTTATGAGCTGTGCGATCGCTTCAACCAATGACTCTGCTTTATTAACAAGAATTTCTGAGCTTGAGAAAGATCTGCGAGACGTAAAGAGCCAATTGCAACATCAGTCGGGAAAGAACTGTGAGTCTAGCGCCATTGATTTCAGATATCGAGTTGGCGGAACCGTTAAAGTTGATGCTTTTTATGATATCAATGCCAAAGGGGCTACTTATGGTTTGGACGTCGCAAGTCTTCCGCTTAAGGGTATGGATGCTAATGCAAAAAACAGACGCCATTTTAATGCGAGTATTAGTGCTTCTCGACTGTTCGCCGAAGCTAGCAAAAGCTTCAATGTCATAGATACGAAGGCTTATATTGAGCTTGATTTTGCCAAGGATGCCTTGAATGAAAGTGCGATCACAACCTCCCTTGCGCCTCGGATTCGGCATGCTTATGTTAAAGCGGGGAATTTTCTCCTTGGTCAAACCTGGTATACCTTCCAAGATATGTCCGCTTTTACAAATACACTGGATAATTTATACGGTGGCAGTCGTCAAGCTATGGTTCGTTATACAGCTGATTTTACTAAGTCTTTAAGCTTAGCGGTAGCGGCAGAACGCCCCAATACCGAGTATATTCTGAACGATAGTAGCCTTAATGATAACAGTAAATATGGTAAATCGCAACTTCCAGATTTTGCCACCCAATTTAAGTGGAAGCATACAAATGGCCATATGGCAATAAGCGGTGTTGTGTGTCGTTTGCAAGTGCGGGTCCCACAAAGTGTCACGGGTCTTACGTCTGACTTTAATAAAGACCAGACAGGATGGGGCATAGGGTTTACCGGTCGCCAGAATTTTTATAAAAATATTGGTTTTATATGGCAAATTAATGGTGGTCAGGGAGCGGGCAGATATATTGATGATCTTAATAATCAGGCGGCTTATCTTCAATATGGTCCTGGAATTTCCCCTAAGTTTTCTGCGTTGAAAGTAATGAATTATATTGTGGGTGCTGAAATCGGATGGACATCGAAGTTATCAACGAATGTTGGAGCTAGCCTTACGCGCATCTCAAAGCCTCAGACCTCTTTACCTGTGATTCGATTTAATACGACTCAACAGCGGTATCATCTTAATACCCTTTATAATATCCTTCCTAACAGCCAAGTTGGATTAGAGGTCATGTATTATCATCGTTGTGCCGGCTTACAAACTAAGCGCAACGGAGAAGATACGCGCATCTTAACCTCATTTATCTATAAATTTGATTCTTCTGCAAAGAATTAAATTTATTACGGAAGTAGAGAAGGGGAGCTTGCCGACAAATGAGTTAAGGAATGATCTTCCTAAAACAGTTCTGTATGGAAGTTCTTTTCTTCTTTAATTGAAGCGATAGAACTTAATTTCTTGCAACTTTACATAGAAAAGGTGGTTTATAATGCGTTTTTTCTCTTTAATGGTTGCTGGGATCTTACTTAGAAGCACTTAGTGTTTAGCTCTTGAAAGCGAGACTCTGCTGCAGTCTCAACCATCATCCATTTCCTTTCTTCACTCTCCCTCCATTGATCTAACCGATCCGTCTTTAGTGTTTATAAGTGGGAATGATCGATCCATTCATGTCATGAATTATATCACCCAGCAAGAAGTTACAAGAATTAAGGGAAGGAAGCATTTTGACTTTATGAAGTTTACCCCGGATGGACGGTATCTCCTTTTAAACTATACCTCATTTACCTCTAAAAAAATGTGTTCAGCCAGAAAAAAGATTATTCTTCTTAATACTCTTAACTGGCAACAAGAGGGAAAATTTACACTCAAGAGTAACATGCCTCTTGAAGAACTCACAATAAATTCAGATAGCCAGTCCATTTTATTAATAGATAGTAAAACGCATAATACTATTAGTATTATTAATTTAGAAACATTGGAAATGAGAGAGATTGATGTGGGCCAGTGTCCTTGGCTTATTCAGTTAACTCCGGATAATAAGTATGCGCTCATACCTAGACGTTGGTCAGACAGCATCGGTATCATTAATCTTCAAACGTTGAAGAATGAAAAGGAGATTCAAGTGGGTAAATCTCCTGTAGCCTTACAGATGATGGCAATTATGCGCTGGTGGCAAATGAGAGGTCAAAGAGTATTAGCATTATTAATCTCCAAACTTGGAAGAAAGAGAGAAAGATATTCTACTAGAGTTTTGTCCTCCTTTTATGCAGCTAGATCTATATAACAAGTATGCCTTTGTGGGTAATAAGGATAAGTTTATTCTCGGTCGGATTAATCTGCAAACCTGGACAAAAGAAGGAAAGAACTTTCAAGGAGAAAAATATGTACAGGATATTTATATAGGATTAGACAGAAAATATGCTTTAATACCAGATTATAAAAAATTTCAATATTAAAATTATCAATCTTCAAACTTGGATGATAGAAAAGGAAGCGATTGATATAAAGGTTGAAAATCCTTCTATAAGAATTTTGCAAAATACAGACTGTAGTTTGATACAAAACAAGTTTAGTAGCAATCTTACTATCCTTAACTTTCACACTTGGGAAGTGAGTCTATGGAAATTAGATTTTCATCCTTTTTATATAATAACTTTTCCCTTATCAGCAGTAGAAATGCTTAAAAAGCAAAAGCAACAAAATACTCTTTTCCGTCTACAACAGCAAAAGCGTTTAATTGATATAACAATTATGGGGTTTGAGGAGAGGAATTAATTTGGTTAGCGTTTTAAGAGGGAGGAATTTTGTAAAATTATTTTGGCTACTTTTATCCATTCAAGAGATTGAAAGGATTTATTTTTTTGATACAGAGTATTAAATATTTTTTAGCTTTGTTGTAGATTTTAAATATTAAAAATTGACGTAGTATAAAAATATTATTTAATATAATGCTAATTTAAATATGTTGAAAGATCTAATCGTGTTTTCCCCTCTTATCCCTTTTAAAAGAATTTTATTTATTTTTATCAGTGTTGTGACGCTGTCAGGTTGTTCGATGCAAGATGCCTTACATAGCGCCCAGAAAGAACGTCCTGTTTTAACAGCAGCGGGTGTTGTCCATGTTTGTCCGGACAATAAAATTGCTATTATTGAACGGGGTAAATTTCCCTATGGATTAGCTATGTTTGGAGGACATGTAGAATATGAATCCCCCCAGCAAGCTTTTGTCCGAGAAATTGCAGAAGAATTAAACATTACCCAAATTGATAGCATGCAACTGATTGGAATTCATGGTGAGCCAGGGCGTGATCCCAGACAGCATTCCGTGGAAGCAACTTTTTCCTGTACAACGTCTCAAATTCCCGTTGCTGGGAGTGATGCTAAAGAAGTTCTTCTTTATAGTGTCGATGACTTAAATAGAAAAATTGATAAGATGATTTTTGCAGCTGATCATAAAGAGATTTTAAAGAATTATCTCAAAAATTTAAAATCCTGTAATCCTTGTAAAACTACTTGCAAAGTCGGTATTCCTCAATATATCCACTCTTTTCCGGACATGAACTAAGGTTGACCCTTTAATTAAAAGGGTCAAAGTTTTGCCTTAAAAAAGAGGATCCTTGCTTTCCTTATGATTAAAATAAGGGAGAAAATTCCTTATAGATTATATATTCTCCCTCAGAAAGGAGATACAGAGATTCTCGTAGACTTATTTTTTACTTTTCTCTTATTGCAGCTTATCTTATAGTAGGCTATGTTAAAAATAACATTATACTTAAATTAAAATATAAATATAGGTAAGTTTTTAAATAAACTTAATGTTAAAATATAATAAAATTATTTTTATGTAGAGATGCTAGCCGCTGAAGCGGCTAATAGAAGAGATCTATAGAAATAAAAAATTGGTAAAGAGACAGTATTTATATCTATGGACTCTCCACTCTTTAAGGGTGTCTAAAATCTAAAGTTTTTATGGACTCAGCTTAAATATTTTAATATTTGACACTAGAAAAGTATTTTAATGTGTATAAAAAAATAAACAAATTAAATTTATAATATTCTTTTTTGTATTAAATACTCGGTTTCTTCTTGTTCAAAGGATATATGAATGACGTATAAGCAACATCTCTTTTATAACGAATTTTACGATAATTCGGACGAGATGAGAGTAATGGTAATTAATAACCCTTATAATTTTAAAATAGTAAAGGTTACAAAAATTTTTTTGAAGATATCAGGGTATACAGAAGAGGAAGCCTATGATTTACCCTCTATGCAAAGTCTTTACCATCCTGATTGCTATGAAGCCCTGGAGCAAGCTCGAATCTTGTATTTAAAACAAGGTTTTCTCCATGAATGTGAATTAGCTTTCAAAGCGAAGAATGGTAATAAGATTCCGGTTTATCTTAACATTTTAGCCACAAAAGATAAGGATGGAAATATTCTCTTTAATCATTGTCTTTATAGAGAGGTGGGGGATGATGCGAATAACCGCATTTATAAGATTACTCAAGAACAACAATATCTTACCTCATTAAATAATTCTTTTACAGAATCTCATGCATTCTATCAATATTTTTACGATTTTTATGAGAATGCGCCGGACATGTTTGCCTCATTTACAGGGGGAAAAGATGAAGATATCGCTACCATAGGCCTCACAAATTGTAATAATGCGTTAGCTCAGAAGCTGGGGTATACAAAGGAAGAAATTTTATCCCTCAATGTGTACAATTTATATCACCCGGACTGCCTGCCGGAAGTCAGAAGACTAAGACAGCATATTTTAAAACATGGATGTATAAATAATGCAGAGCTACAGCTTCAAAAAAGGAATGGTGATAAAGTTTATGTTTCTTTAAATGCCAAAGTTCAAAAAGATAGCCAAGGAAATATTATTGGTGGTGTGAGCATGTGGCGGGATATAGCAGACCTAGTGGAAACACGGTGTCAGCTTCAAGAAACCAATAATTTATTGACTTTGCACAATGAGGAAATAAAAACATTGATGAATCTTATGTCCCATGATATTCAAGCACCCATACGGGCAATTGAAAATTTTACCCAATTTATTCTAGAAGAAAGTGAGAAGCTTTTACCCCCTTCTTCTTTGAATTATCTTTATAAGGTCCGGGCCAATGTCCATAAACTTCATCATCTAAGCCAAGATATTCTTTCTTATTTTTTTGGTGGCTCCGCCGCCAGCATAGAAGAAACAACGTTAACAGATATAATCAACCAAGTTGTGACCTATCTTGATTTACCGTCCGCCATAAAAATTAGTTTAGAAAATGGTAGCCAACCTTTTAAAACAAAAAAAATTCTTTTATCGCAAGTGTTCTATAATTTAATTTCTAATGCTGTTAAATATCACCATAATCCTGAAAAGGTGGAAATTTATATAAAAGGATTGGATAATAACACAGAGTGGATGTTTATTGTTAAGGATAATGGACCTGGCATTTCTCAAAAATTTCATGAGACTGTATTTGAACCTCTCAAGCGACTTCAAAATGATCAAAAAGTAGAGGGAAATGGCATTGGGCTTACTATTGTTAAGAAAATTATTACCCAAGAGGGGGGTAAAATTAGCCTCGGTTCCCAAGAAGGCGAGGGTGCTATCTTTATTTTTACTTGGCCAAAATAAGCTGATTGTAAGGCCCGAGGCTAAGCATAGGTCTCACTGATCGTTTTATAATTTCTCTATATCTCACCTTTATAGCTGAGGTAGTATCTCACTTCTTTAATCAAGTGAGCTACTTAGTTTTTCTATTCTGACCAATTTTAATTCCCTTTTTAGCTAAAATAGTTATGGCTAGCAAAAAAGGCGGAAAAAAGCCAGTATTTACCCCTCTTCAATATTTATCTGCCTGAAAAATAATATTTTTATTGAAATCTTGGTGGTGTATTCCTACTTCATTTTTGTGATTATTAACCAAACGAGTGGGTAAGATATGTTGAGTAGAAAGAAATTTTCTGTAGTCGCTCTTGGTCTCCTGTTGCTGCAAGGTGTTCATGCAACTGAATATGTGCAACTGGAGGCAACCTCATGCTATGTTCCGGGTGACTTGTCTTCTGTGGGCAGAGAAATACAGACGTTACATGGAGAAGGGCTTATACAATATTTGGCAGGTTTTACCTCAGATAAAAGAGGCGGATATACACTTTTATCTTCTAAAGATAAGAAAGCTTTATTGAAAAGCTTAAGAAGGGGGCAAAATCAACCTTTAATACTTCTCAATAAAGCTGCCGCTGAAGGTGATAAGGAAGCTAAACAATTTATTATTCGTCTTATATGGGATAATGCTGCGAAGTTTTCGGATGTTAATTGGTTCCAAGGAGCGCTTTCAACGATGGCAAACGTGAAGTTTCAGTCAGGAAGCTGGCTAGAAACTATAAAAAAATTTGAGATCAACTTTGGATTGGACAGAGAAGCCATTACTAATAATTTTGATGTGAGTAGAGAGTGTTTAAGTTATACTTTTATTGATACTCTTATTCTAAATCACTCAGAACTTCTGTATGACATATGTGTTGACTATTTATACCAAAAGTCTCAGGAACCTAAGAAATCTAGATTTAAATTACTCTTTCGCAAGGCTTCTTCATCTGCTCAGCCTAAATTTAATAGAAAAGAAACACAATTCTATAAATTCTCTCAGGTTATTAACCCTGTTATTGCAAGAGAAGATTCTCTTTTACTAATGAGGTTAGTGAACACAGGATTTGATAGCGCATCTTATTCAAATCGCTATAGTCAAACTCAAAGCCAAGTAAAAAGTTTTCTCAAAGCCCTGCCCTATGTAAAGGATTAATAAAAAACAGGTTAGAGGATAAAGAAGAGAGGCTTTATGCTTCTTTTCAGCCTTATAAATGCATTTTATTCGGTTAGAATTTCAATCTTAATTGAGGCGAAGTTTTAACCATTTTTGGCTGCGATATCGTTGGTAAAAGAAACAGAAATTAAAGAATGCATATACAGTGACAATACCCCACACCTTTCCCGCTGAAAGATTGGTATAAGAAGTAATCAGTTTGACTGGTAAAACCGCAAATAGCCAAGCGGTTATCGCATTGACCACCATAATAAATTTTGTATCTCCCGCTGATACTAATATTCCTGAAGTTACCCACACTAATCCATCAAAGAGGAAAAAAATCCATAATAAGCGCATGGCTAACTGAAATTCTTGTCCTAAAGAGCTAGTTGCCGGGATAGAAAATAAAGCACTTAAAGAATGGGGATAGATAAAAAGAGGGATAATCAGCAAGGCCATAACGGCAAAATGAATAGCCATGCCATTACGTAGCAGTGAACCAATTTCTTTAATTTTTTGTGCCCCGATAAGATTGGATGTAATGGCGATCATGCCTTTTTGCAATCCTTCGCTGAAAAAGGAAAAAAGTAAAAAGAAAGAACTGCATAAATTTTGGATCGTAATAAAGTCATTCCCTACTGCCGCTAAAATATGGGCAATAATGGACCAGGCAACAATTTCCAACATATGGCCAATAGCAGCAGGGGTGCCTATACGCAGGCATTCTTTCATTAGTTTAAAATTTAAATGGTAGCGACGCGTGCCAAAGGTAAGACGATTCGAAGGCTTTAAAAAGACAATCAATAAAATTAAGGATTGTACCCCCGAAGCAGCAACGGTTGCAATGGCACTGCCGATTGTTCCCAAAGGAGGAATCTTCTCTCCCCATCCAAAAATAAGGAAATAATTAAGTACAAGATTGACCAGATTACCGATGACCGCTGCAACGGTTACGATCAAAGTCTTGCCCTGGCCTACATAAAACCCTGATAGAGCTGTAAAGACTCCTTGTAAACAGCCAAAATACATAATTATCTTAAAGAAGATTAAGCCATGTTCGTGCAAGGCTTGTGGAATCAAGAGATCAGAAAATCCATAGGCAATCATTACAAACAATATTTGTGTTGCTAGAGCGAACCATATCATTTGCCATACAGATTCGCCCATTTTATTATAATGTTTGAGGCCATTATTTTGTCCCACAAAAACCTCTGCAATGGAGGCCACCGAGGCAACACCAAATTGAAATATGGCTGCAATCATACCTGCAGTCGCCATACCATTCATGGCTTCTAATGAATAGTCGGCTAGTAATAGACGATTAACAAACAACATTCCATGGCCCGACATAAATGTCATCATCATCGGAAATGAAATGCGCAAAAGATTTTTAAGAGATGTATCTGTAATAGCAGTCATAGTTTTGTAATTTTCATGCGTAAAAAAGGAGGCTTTAAACCTCCCTTTTAATTTTTATTATAAACTTTATATTTCCACACCAACTTCTGGAACTTTTGATCGTTTCTTTGGTTGCGAATCAGGCAATATCCCCGTTGGTGCTACACCTTGCTCTAACAAGATTTTGATTTCTTCCCCACTTAAGGTTTCATGCTCTAATAAAGTTTTGGCCAAAAGCTCTAGCTTTTCTTTCTTTTCTTCTAAAAGTGCCCGAGCATCCTCATAGCACTTGCTTAAAAGATCTTGAACTTCTTCATCAATCAATTGCGCTGTTCTTTCGGAAATTTGCTTGCGTTGGGTTAAGGCTTGCCCCACAAAGGTCTCTTGTTGTTGGTCTCCATAAGTTTGGAATCCCAATTTATCGCTCATCCCACAGTCTACTATCATATAGCGAGCTGTTTGTGTTGCCATTTTAATGTCCTGATAAGCGCCTGTGGTTACATTGTCATAGCCAAAAAACATTTCTTCTGCCAGTCGTCCACCCATAGCAATTTTAATGTGGGTAACTAATTCCCCCCGTGATTCAGAAACTCTATCATCTTCGGGTAAACGCATGACCATTCCAAGAGAACGGCCGCGCGGTATAATTGTTGCCTTATGGATAGGGTCAGCATATTTTTCATAAAAAGCAATAATTGCATGACCGGCTTCATGATAGGCTGTTACACGCTTCTCTTTATCTGACATAGCAAGAGAACGACGCTCTGCGCCCATCATCACCTTATCTTTGGCTTGGTCAAAATCACTCTTATCCACCGATAATTTGCCGCGGCGAGCCGCTCTCAAGGCTGCTTCATTCACAAGGTTCATCAAATCAGCACCAGAAAATCCTGGGGTGCCGCGGGCAATAACACGCACATCCACATCTTGGGAAATTGGCGTCTTGCGCATATGAACTTTAAGGATTTTCTCTCGCCCATTAATGTCTGGATTAGATACGGTCACTTGTCGATCAAAACGACCAGGACGAAGTAAAGCTCGATCCAAAACGTCGGGACGGTTTGTGGCCGCAACAATAATCACACCTTCGTTTTCTTCAAAGCCATCCATTTCCACCAAGAGTTGGTTCAATGTTTGTTCGCGTTCGTCATTTCCTCCGCCAAGGCCGGCACCACGATGGCGTCCAACCGCATCAATTTCATCAATGAAAACAATACAAGGTGCATTTTTCTTAGCTTGTTCAAACATATCGCGGACGCGGCTAGCACCCACGCCGACAAACATTTCCACAAAGTCGGATCCTGAAATGCTAAAGAAAGGCACATTGGCTTCACCCGCAATCGATCGAGCCAATAAGGTCTTACCCGTTCCGGGAGGGCCAACAAGCAAAACACCCCGTGGAATTCGCCCACCCAAACGTTGGAACTTTTGAGGATCCTTAAGGAAATCTACAATTTCTTCAAGTTCTGCTTTGGCTTCATCAATTCCCGCAACATCATCAAAGGTAACGCGAACGGATTTTTCTCCCATTAATCGGGCTCGAGACTTACCAAATCCCATGGCTCGGTTACCCCCGGATTGGATTTGCCGGAAGGAGAAAAATGAAAAACCGATTAAAAGTAGTATGGGCAGCCATGATAAAAAGTAATGAAGGAAAGAAATGTCTTCCTCAGGTTTATCGTATTTAACCTTAACATTCTTGTCGATCATCTTGTTAGCAACGCTAGAATCATAAGGCGCAAAGGTTGAAAAAACTTGGTTATCAGACAGGGTCCCCACGATGGTATTCCCCCGAATAACAACTTCTTTAACCTTACCGTCTTCCACATTCTTGACCATTTCAGAATAGGCCATGGGCATAGCCGTTGGACGATTTCCTGTCCCAGGAATCATTTGAAATATAGAAAATATAATAGTTGCAATAAGAGCCCAAACAATTAGATTGCGTGATGAATTGTTCACAGTTTTAACCTCCCCGACGCATAATATATGGTTTCTAAAGGAAGATACATAGGGTTGATTTTGGATTCTTAAGAGTCTTTTGACCAAAAAATTCTTCGATAGAAGCGTCTATCATTCTTATTCTTGATTAAAAGTTCTCCTTCAAATCCTCAATTCGAAAACCTCTATGGATCTCTTAGAAAACGATATAGAAGCGCGAACAATATTGCCTATCCCGTGAAGGATAGAGATAGATTTAATTTTATTATACACCAAAAAGCGTTAAAAGGGGGCTAATTTTTTCTGAGGTTATTTAAGAAAAAAATAGTAAACAGTAAGGTGCTAAAATCTAAAATTTTTTCCTTATATAACCGAGCAATAAGAGAGAAATGAAGATGGCTAAGGGTATTATTCTCTATTTAAGCAATTGAGATTTAGAAAGCGCAAAATTGATTTTTTTCTCAATAGGCTATATTTTTCTGACCGAGTAATCTCTTTTTATCAGGTTGAGATGCCCGCGGCGGTCAAGCTTGGTTCTTCTCATTTGTTAAGATGCTTGATATTATACTTTCAAGTAATTCTTGAGTGCTTATTGGGGGGCAGTCGTACTTTATGGTCAGAGGGCAAGGCTCAAGAGGGCGGGGCTCAATAATTTTTGGCTGTATAGGTTGCCACTTGAGAAATTTTCTCTCAAAATCTTTTAGCTGACTTTCTCCTGTTTCTTTCAGTATATTTTTTAAGTGACTGTAAGGCTCAGCTTTAACTGTACTCAATGATATTTCCTGGGCTTGAGGAGGTTTGTGCCCTTGAGTATTTAAATCCTCTACCTCTTTAGCTCGAGAAAATGAGCCTATCAGAAAGCTAAGTATTAAAACAGATAATAGTATTGATTTGTTTGCCATAAAATTCTCTCCTTTTTTTAATTCTGGCAAGTTTAGCTTTAATTTAGAAGAGGGTTTAAAAATCTTAACTTAAAGTTTAGATGAGAGGGAAGAGTGTTTAATATATACGACGGAGCTGCAATTTTGCTCTCAGAATTAGCATGAAAAGATTGAGAAATAATGAATCGGTCTTGACGGAGATTCCCGTCTGATTCGATGATAGGAGCAAGCATACCTCGAGGCTCACGCACTATGATGATAGTATCCTTTTTAGAAATGATATACCAGCCTGCCAGTGTTGTTCGCTTATCAGACTCAATTTTTTGAATTGCTGTCAGCGCTTTTTGTTTTGGTAAGGGATAGGGAGTTGTCACCATGCAATGGCATACACTTCTTAAGAATTCAATTTTTAGGGTTTGATCAAGGTGGTTAAAGGCAGCTTTATTAATTTTAAAATACCCCAAAGGGTCAATGAGGACGGATTGCACCACGAATTGACTAAGGACTAACCTAAGGGTTTCAATTTGTAAGGTTGACGTTTTAATTAAGGCCTTAATATGGTCAGCGGACAAATTTTGCTCTTCTAATTGCGGGCGATTTTGCCGCAAATAAGATCGTTGATATTTGAGGTTTTGATTAGAGGGATCAATCGCATAAGGAAGAGCGTGGAGGGTTGCATAATCTAAGATATGGTGTTTGCTGAATTCCAGTAAAGGACGGAGGATACGACCACAGCGGCGATAAGACACAGGTAAAATTCCCCTGAGTCCCCTTATATCAGATTTCTTTTGAAGACGGCTAACTACGGTTTCCCATTGATCATCAAAATGATGGCCAGTAAAGAGGTAAATAACACCCTGCTCATAACACCAGTTTTCAAGAAGTTTATAGCGGGCTTGGCGGGCTCGTTCTTGAATGCGCGTTGCAGGTTTCTCCCCTGTCCATTTTAAAATCACGCTGTTAATGTCAAAATCTTTGAGGCGTTGTTGAGTCAATTCAGCCTCATCGGTTGATTCTGACCGCAAGCCATGGTCGACAATTAGGGCTGTCATTTGACTCTGGGGGTAATCTCTTAACCATTCCTTTAGTAAATGGCACAATGTCATGCTATCCGGGCCACCGGATACAGCCACGGCAATATGGCAATTCGGGCTAAATTTCCCCAAATTTATCATGGCCGCTGTAAAAGTAACTAAATCTAAAGACATTGAAGAAAGCTTACGATTGCTTGATAATTGTTATAAGGATATTACAACAGTTTAAACGCCTGTGATTAGATATTTTTACTCTTTCCTGTTTATTTGTCTGCTGCATCACAGCATAACCCCTGCTATATGCGCTAAATCACAGGCATCAAAAGAAAAGATTAAAGAATCCATTGAAAAACAACTGCAATTATTAAATGCTCCTACCCCTTCCGCGGACTCAAAGAAAAACCCTGCTACTGCTTCGACAGTATCTTCAGAAAGCGGAAACGTGGTGATAGCATCAGAAGAGCTTACAAAAATAGATGCGAAATTTTCTATGGTTCGAGAGGGTGAGGGCGTTAAGGTAGCCCTTAGTTTTGATAATGGCGTGCCCTATTATGCTGTTTTTTGTCGCGGTAATAATTGGTATATTACGTTATCCTATCCCACCAACAGTATAATGACCAATTGGCAGGCAACAGAATTTTCTGAAATAAATACTATTGATACCCTCTCTACGGATGAGGCTTTTAGCTATATCATTCATTTTAATAAAAAGCTGTATCCGACCATTAAGTTTGATGACCATAAAAATATTCTAACCCTTACTTTTGGTCAGGAGAGGGGAGAGGAAGAAGGCCAGCGAGTCAGCATAATGCAGCCGCGAAAAAAGGAAGATACGTTTCATATGCGGCTTAGGAATGCCAAGACGGATGTAGAATTTGAACCAGATAATTTAGGACAGGTCTTGTGGGTTATTTGTTGTGATGATCACAATAAACCGATTGCCGCTCATCAATACCCCGAATTTGATATCTTAGAATCTTATCAAGGGGCTGCATTTTTACTACGGGCAGACGAGCTGGATTATTCTTATGTGCGGAAAGTTGCTGAAATCAGCAAAGCGGGAGGAATGGCTAACTCTTATGCACCCGTGACTTATTCTACAGATCCTATCAGTTCAATTTTTTCTGATTTTAATGCGCTAACCGCCCCACAAATTTCAAAAGATGTTTTGAAGACACTTGTGAGGGGGGATCCCCATATCAAAGATGGGCTTTATTTGATGTGGCTGTATTTAGGACAAGGATTAGGACAAGAAGCCGCCGATATGGCGGAACAAATGTTAGTTCAAGCCCCAGATTTAAGCCTTTTACCGTTCTGGCGAAGTTTGCGCGGCCTGGCATCCCTCTTTCGGTTTCGTTATCCAAAAGTCCCGGCTTATCTCAAGTTTATCAGCGATGAACCTGAAGTTGAGTGTTGGTCAACCATTGCTCAAGCGGTTCAAGATGTTTATTCAGGACCCATTAATGTGCCTAAATTATTACGGTGTAAGGATAGTCTCTTGGCCTCCCCGGTTGCTGTTCAAGAACGGCTCCGCAACGACATTTTAGAAGTGGGTATTGTTAGTCACAATAAGTCCATTTTAATGGCCTATGCGAATAATTTTACGGCGCCAACGCTTGCTCAAAATAAATCAATTTTTGAAGTAGCCACGGCTGTCTTTAATTTGGATCCAACAAGACCCAGCTCAGGGACGGCTTTAAAAGAGATGAGTGAAAAGGACCCAACATCCAAGGCCTCTATCCTTGCTACTTTTGAATATTTAAAATTTCTTCATGAAACAAAAAAAATCGATCTTGCCGATGAATTAAAACAATTGGATCATTTGCGATACAGATGGCGAGGCGATTTATTAGAGTATACAATCTGTAAATATTTAGCTCAGCGTTATATAGAAGAACATCGTTATGCTGAAGCTTTGCCATTGCTGCGTAAGACCATTAAATTTTTTACAAAAGAATCTCATGCGGATAAGTTGCCTGAGCAAATGCAACAAGTACTCATTGATTATTTTAATCAAAAATCCCCGCCGGTTTTGGAGATGTTATCTATATTTCAAGACTATACCAGCATTGCCCCCGATGATGAACGCGGCGATGCAATTATGATTAAGGCAACAAATATTCTGGCTAATTTAGAATTATATGACGAAGCCATTGGGTTGCTTAAAGATTATTTAGATCACAAGGTTAAAGAGGGTGGTGATCTTCAAAAGCGTAAGAATAAAATTTATTATCGAATGGCCGTGGCCAGTATTCTTGGAAATAAGCCTGAAGACTGTCTTGACTATCTCGCCGATATAAAAGATATAACGGGGCAGTTTATCGATGATATAGCAATTTTAAAGTCTGAAGCTTATTTGCGACGTCAGAAAACAGAGCAAGCCCTGCAATCTTTAGGTAATACGCCTGCTCAACAATTCCATAAAGCAAGCATTTATCTGGGGAATAAGAAATGGGCTGAAGCAGCCCAAGTGTACCAAGGAATTGCTCAACACCTGACGAATGTTCCTGAGCAGATTAAAGAAAATGCCATCATTAACCTGGCGCTATGCTATGCCATCATACAGGATCAAAAAGCCTTAGCTGACGTGCACTCAAACTTTAAGGAATTTATGGCCAAACGAAAGGGAGAGCAGACTTTTGAATTCTTAACCACACCTGATGCTAAAATTAGTCTCACCCAGCTATCATCTTTACAGCAAGTAGATTCTTTTGCTGATCGGTTAAAGGCTGTTTTTTCTGAGGCGAGCAAATCGACGCCGTAATACTGGTCTTTTACTTTTCCCAGTTTAAGGTTTTATCCTATACTGGGAAAGAATTCCTTATTCAACCGTAACGGACTTTGCCAGGTTTCTGGGTTGATCGACGTCTGTCCCCTTTAAGGTTGCGGTGTAGTAAGACAATAATTGCATGGGTAAAGCATAGAGGATTGGCGAGGTCAGAGGATGACTTAAGGGCATTTCAACGATCTGTGTGGGGATGCCATCTTTTTCAATATGCTCACGCCCCACATGGTCCGTAAAACAAATCGCAATGCCACCTCGGGCAATAACTTCCTGCAGATTAGAGAGGGTTTTTACCATCCATTTATCGGAAGGGGCAATCACAATGACAGGCATCAATTCATCAATTAAGGCAATCGGACCATGCTTCATTTCGCCGGCAGCATATCCTTCGGCATGGATGTAAGAAATTTCTTTTAGCTTTAATGCCCCCTCCATGGCAATTGGGAAGTTAGTTCCACGACCAAGATATAAGGCATCCCGCGCTGGCTCTAAACGATGCGCCACTTGTTGATAGTCGGCTTCTTTTTGTAAAATTCCAAAAATTTCATTAGGTAAATTAAGCAGATGCTGTAAATGATCCTGGACTTCAGCCTCTGTTATCATTCCCCGTTTAATGGCTGCATCTAGGCATAGGCAGGCCAGAACTGCTAATTGGGCGGTAAAAGCTTTTGTTGATGCAACGCCAATTTCAGGGCCAGCTTTGGTATGCACCGAATAATCAGCCAGACGATCCATGCTGCTTTCCAGCACATTCACAATGGCAATGGTCGTTTGATGATCTTCTTTTGCTTGTTTCATTGCCTCAAGGGTATCAATGGTTTCTCCTGATTGGGAAATGAATAAAGCAGCCCCTCCCTTAGGAAGAGGAGATTCTCGATAACGGAATTCAGAGGCAATATCCACTTCAACGGGAAGCTTAGCGATCATTTCAAACCAATATTTAGCAACGGCTGTTGAAAAATATGAGGTCCCGCAGGCAATCATCGTCAGTTTTGAAATATTGTTCCAATCGATGTCCACTGGAATCTGTAGCGTTTCGGTTTCGCTATTAATTAAAGACTCAAGGGTGTCTTTAACTGTCGTGGGTTGTTCAAAGATTTCTTTCAACATAAAGTGGTCATATCCACCCTTTGTGGCAGCATCAGCTGAAATATTAATGCTCTTGAGAGGACGATCAACCTTCTGATGGTCGGTATTATAAATTTGACTACCTTGTGACGTTACAATTGCATAATCTCCTTCTTCCAGATAACGCAATTGTTGTGTCCACGGTGCCAAAACCAAAGCATCAGAGCCGATAAAACTCTCGCCGTTTCCTTCTCCAATCACAAGCGGACTGCCACGACGGGCCACCAGAAGCGTATTATTATCCCCTTTGATGATAATAACTAGAGCAAAGGCTCCCTCGATGTCAGCAAGAGTTTGCTTTAAAGCGTCGAGAGGGAGATGATCTTGGTTAATGTAATCAGTCATTAAATGCACAACCACTTCGGTATCAGTTTGACTGGTGAAGGTATGTCCTTTTTTTAGAAGCTTTTCTTTAAGATGAGCATAATTCTCAATAATACCATTGTGCACAACCGCAACTTTGTCTGAGCTGTGGGGGTGAGCATTGGCTTCGCTTGGAACACCATGCGTAGCCCAACGAGTATGCCCTATGCCAATCATGCCCTGAAGAGGATTATGAGTAAACAAATCTTGCAAGGCCTGCAGCTTGCCCTTGGCTCGACGGATACAAATTTCATTTTGGTCCAGCGTTGCAATTCCTGCTGAATCATAGCCACGGTATTCAAGCCGTTTTAGGCCATCGATTAAACGTTGTGCTACAGGTTGATGCCCGACAATACCAACAATTCCACACATGATTGAGAAATTCCTATCTTACTAATTTATTATTTGGGTGATTTTAATTCTAAGGCAGCTGTACGAAATTTTTTCGCCCAACCCTGTTTGTTCGTTTGATGTTGACGGGCAATGCCCAAAGAATGTTCAGGAACATTATTGGTGATAACACTACCCGCCGCCACAATGGCCCCTTCGCTGACATGAAGAGGGGCAACTAAGGATGTGTTGCTGCCAATAAAGGCGTCATTTCCAATATGAGTAGGCGATTTGTTAAATCCATCATAGTTACAGGTGATGGTGCCGGCTCCAATATTAGCGCGATCGCCTATCTGGGCATTGCCTAAATAACTGAGATGTTTGACTTTTGCCTTATGACCTAGGCTAGTATCTTTAATTTCAACAAAATTTCCGACAACAGCTTCTTCACCAATGATTGCGCCTGTTCTTAAATGGGCAAACGGTCCAACATTAGCATCCGTTTTTATGACACATTTTTCTAAATGACAAAATGGATATATGGTGGCACCACTCTCAATAACAACACCGGGGCCAAAGGTCACATTTGGATGGATGACTGTATCCTTTCCAATGAGAGTATCACAGGAAAAAAAGACAGAAGCCGGATCAATTAATGTAACGCCGTTCATCATCATACGGTGGCGCCAGCGGTCCTGCATAATCTTTTCAGCCTGGGCTAATTCTGCCCGATTATTAATGCCATTTAAGGTTTCGGGAGAGGGAGTTTCAACGTATCTTGGTGTTAACCCTTGAGACTTTGCTAATCCAATCACATCCGTTAAATATAATTCACCCGCAGCATTTTGGGCTGTTAATTGTGGAAGAAGAACTCGTAAAACTGTTGCCGGGATTAAGTAAATACTGGCATTGCAAAGATTAATAGCACGTTGTTCGGGAGAGGCGTCCTTATACTCAACAATGTCCTCAACCTGATCATCGTGAGTAATTAAGCGACCATATTGACGAGGGTCATCGAGGTGCATGGCCAGTACGAGAGGGTCATTGAGGCATTCTTTACGCTTACTAAAAAGCGGCGCCAAGGTGTCAAACTCCATCAAGGGGACATCGCCACTAAGAATTAAAATATCACTTTCAGTATCGATAAGTTTATCAAGACCTGCTCGAACGGCATCACCCGTCCCGAAAGGATGTTCTTGAACAGCAATTTCAATAGGGCGGTCTGCAGCAACCTTTTCTTGATCTAAGTAAGGGGAGGCCACAACGATTACTCGTTCCATATTCATGGATAAAGCTAAATCAATTACATGATGGATCATAGCCTTACCCCCGAGTGGGTGGAGAACTTTTGGTAAAGTCGAATTCATGCGAGTACCCATACCCGCCGCTAAAATCAGAGCTATTGTCATTTATATAAACCTCTACAAAATATATATACCATACGCGCAGGGCAGACGCATCCCTCAAAATATTACATTATATTGCGAAATTTTATTTAGCGACGACGAGTACAATAAAAAATTTGGATAAAAGTAAAAGGCATCAGAATCATTAGCTTTTATAAAGATAAAATAAAAGGGGAGCACCCTCACTCAGTGCTCCTTATCATCGGTTAGGCAGCTTCGGCATTATCATCGGATTCACCGGTGTGGGTAGGCAACTCGTTGGATTCGATTCGACCAGAAGGGATCATTCCTAAGGCTGCACGATAAATATCCAAAAGTTCTTCTTGTTCTACGGCTTCTTCATGCTTCATTTTACGTAGTTTAATAATTTGCTTCATAACTTTTGGATCAAACCCAACAGCTTTTGCTTCAGAAAAAACTTCACGAATGTTTTCCATTAATTCAGATTTTTCTTCTTCTAAGCGTTCAACTTTTTCAATAAATAGGCGTAGTTGGTTTGCGGATGAGTTGTTAATGATTTGCATGAGATTATTCTCCGTTTCTTAAATTATAGATCGTAAGGCTGCTTTCAATTATTGGTTATTTTATAGCCGAAAGATAGGGGGTTAGGGAATAAAATTTGTGATTTAGAGATATGTTTTTTTAAAAGGTCTTATCTTTTGGTTGATTGAAGAAGAGTTCCGTTGCAAATTTGGAAATAAGTTGATTTAAGATTGCAATCTCCCATGGACTGGGCAGAATTTAGGCGTAAACATTAAAAAGTCGATGGAAAAATCGAACCTGAGCTTGAAAGCTTTTTGATAAATAAATTGTTTGTTCTTTGATCATCATGGCCATAGCTTCAATTCCCTTAAGCGTTCGGTTAGCCGTCTTAGACGATTGGAAGGCGTTGTCACATTAACTCAAGAAGAGTATATTTTCTTAATTATGAGGAACTTTAGACAAAATTATCCTGTGTTTGAGTAGATTGATGCCAAATACTTAAGGCCTGATGCTTATGAACTCTTTTAGCTGAAGCTTTCAGTTTGTGAGAAATTCTTCCAAACCAAGTTCTAAGGGTTAAGGATAAAGACAAAAACTTCTGACAATGAATAGGATTTCTAAATCTTCGCTTTATTCTTTCTTGCTTATGCACATTCTGGTGAGATCCTTCCATACGGTGATTTAAAGATTTATGCTTTCTATGATCAGGAAAATATACTCTTCTTGAGTTAATGTGACAACGCCTTTAATTTAATGTTTTGGAGTAAACTTGGTAAGAATTGACGCACTCGGCCATACTGCTGAACCATTTCATCGTGAAAGTTGTCATCATCTGGGCGCGCCAGATCATTGATAGTTGCAACCGACGCAGTCAGTTTGTCCTTGGATACCCTGGAGAAAATAGTTTCTCTCAAGGAGCTGTCTTGCGTTTCATCCTTCAGGATTAGCGCACAAATATCAGCCAATATCAGCGCAGATTTATCTAGATCTTTGATTGTTCTCAACCGTTTTTTCTGACCAATTTTTTTAGCTGTTCTGGCAATACCCTTTATGAGAAGATCGAGAACATCAACTGTATCATCAAGAGCGATCGTTTCATAAGTTTTTGCAAAGGCCACCAGTAAGGCGATACGTTTGCTATCCGGCATTCTGGCAATTTTATGCATTGAGATTAAACCGGCATAGCGAGCAAGATTTTTCAATCTGACCGGCGGTATTTTAGATAGGTTTAACGCCTGCATACCGAATTCTTTTAATTTAGTGTAGCGATTCGCTGATTCATTAAAGGATGGTCCGCTTACTGTTGACGGACTTTGGCGATAGAGGTCAAATTGTGAAATTCGTCGACCTTCTGGTACTTGAAGCAAGGTTTCAAGTTTTCTTCTCTGTTCATCTGAGGGTAAAGAGGATAATCTATGCCACAGACGCGAGTCTGCTCTTTGGCGTATTTGTGAGATAAATCGAAGCATTGTCGTCGCGCCAGGCAATATCACTTTAGTCTGAATCAACCAACTTGTGGCACCGTCAAACATTAAACTTGGTCTTTGATTGCTCAACCAGGCACGGCTATAGAGTAAGCGACCTAACCCAAAGAACCAGGGGAAATCACCGAATTCATGATAGCCATATTCTTTTCTTATAAGGGCTGCATGCTCCCTTTTGGTTGTCTCTCTTTGGCCATAGTTTGCTAGAATAGACATATCGTTAAGTGATAATTGAAGAGCTATAAATGATTTGACATTTATTGGTATCAATGAAAGATCAGAGATGAAAGTACCAAGGAAACGCAAAGAAATTAATTGCAATGCAAAACCAAAGCGATTTTTTGCGCCCCGTCGCTTTGCAATAAAAGCCATATCATTTTCATCCACATGAAAATAGCGTGCTAACTGCATGTCATTAGGTTGTCCAGAAAACTTCCCATAATTCAATTTTTGTTTTTCTGTTAAAAAATCAACTGGCATTATTAATCCGGTGACAAATTATTCGATATTTTATAAATTTATAGACACCCTAATTCATAGCGAATACAGTGTCTATAAATTCGTATTTTATCTGATTAATAGACATTTTTTCTATTAATCGATTTAGAGGACATTATTGATCTATGCGACTCTTTGGATATGCTCGTGTTTCAACTAGCCAACAATCTCTTGAGATTCAAGTTAAGGCCCTTAAAGAAGCCGGTGTTAAAGAAAATCGTCTTTTTATGGACATTGTCACAGGCTGTCATGCAAAAAGAGATGGACTTGAGTTATTACGTTTAAAGGTTGAAGAGAATGATGTCATTCTGGTTAAAAAATTAGATAGGCTTGGGCGAAACACCGCGGATATGATTCAATTAATTAAAGAGTTTGATGCAATAGGGGTTTCAATCCGTTTTCTTGATGATGGGATTAGTACCGAAGGTTCCATGGGAAAAATGGTTGTGACCATTTTATCAGCTGTCGCTCAGGCAGAACGTCATCGTATTTTGGAACGAACCAATGAAGGTCGTATGGAAGCTAAATCTAAGGGAATAAAGTTTGGCCGTAAGAGAAAAATTGATAGGGAAAAAATAAGGGTTCTTCGTGCGACTGGGATTGGAGCAACAGAAATAGCGAAACAAACTGGAATTGGAAGGTCTACTGTTTATAAGTTACTTCAGGAAATGGGAGTAAAAATTTCCAATCCTGAGATTCATAAAATGGCGAACTAAATCCGTAACTTACCTTTTCGTTCCATTGGACTTCACACCTTAAAAAGGATTTATCATGCAATTTAAATTGACTATAAAAACACTCTGGTGGATCTTGGTTTTTCTGGCTATTTCGTACTTCATCGGAAAAATAACATTACAGAATATGGAATGGTACCAGACGTTAACCAAATCACCCTTAACTCCACCTAGAATTGTTTTCCCGATTGTCTGGAACCTGCTCTATATCATGTTAGCAAGCGCCGGTTCACTTCTTTGGGCGAGAAATGACCAGAAGTCTGGTAAAAAACACCTCATTTTTTTTGCCGCCTATATGTTTATGAACTGGTCGTGGAGCCTTGTCTTCTTCGCCAAACATATGGTCACAATCGGATTTATTTGGATTATAATCTCAAACTTTTTACTACTTTTTATTATCATTAGCCTTTGGCTTAAAAAGCAAAAAATTGAGTTTATGCTTCTAACTCCAACGCTTCTATGGGGCATTTTTGCAGCTTACCTAAATGGGTACATTTTTTTAGCTAATTAAGAGGTTATCATGCAAAATATACAAGACAATATTAATGAAATTATTGAAATGGCATGGTGTGATAAAACGTCTTTTGACAATATTCGTACTATAACAGGTTTGTCAGAACATGTTATCATTCAAATTATGCGGCAAAATTTAAAGCCTCGCAGCTTCAAGCTATGGAGAAAGCGTGTGACATGTCGTAACACTAAGCACGCAAGAAACAGAGGTTAAGGGGAGTTGAAAGTATGGATATCCTTTGGTTTAAACACGATTTACGCATTTGCAATCACGCGGCCTTGACATGCGCTTCACAATCTGACGCAGTTTTGCCAATTTATATTCTGGAGCCTGAGCTTTGGAAACAGCCCAACATAAGCAAAAGACATTACATATTTCTTAATGAGTGCTTGCAAAGGCTTGATGAAGAGCTGAAAAAGTAGGCCTAAGTATTGTTAATGGTATATTAAAAGATCTTGCAAGGCCTTGCAAAGAGTTGGAAAGGTGAAAATGTATCCTTCTTTTATCAATTGATCTGAAATCAATTTTTGTCTTTGCAATAGTAAGGTTTTTCACAGTTCCCCAAATAGAGTTTTGATTAAAAATGAAGTAAGTTTCAAAAAATTTAACCGTCTTATGGTTTTAGTAAGTTCGTAGGTAAAGCCTTGATTGGTAATGGGGAACGGGCACAAAGTTCAAATGAACCGGTTAAATTTTCATGGCTAACTAAGAAATGGATGGCCTCAACAACGTCTTTAACATGAATTCAAGACAGTCATTAATTGCCTGATCCCAGTTGAGCACCTAGGTTTAACCGGAACAAGGGTAATGACTTTAGTAACATGCCTCCTTCATTTCCAAGGATTTTCTCGAAAGTAAATTCTTATTCCTTGTTAAAACGGTTATCCAAAACCCTAAGGCAGAAAAATGACGACACAGGTGAGTGCTAATAAACCCTATTCTCCCTGTTATGAGTAGATTTTCTACCATAGTGCTTCTCATACCCTTTCCTACTCCACATTTTCCTTTAATCGTGAAAAACTCTCTAGCGCCCGTGCACGTGAACAAGAAACATCGACGATCGGTTCAGAATACGTTTTACCAAGGATAACCCCAGCTTGTTCCAACACGAGTTTTGGAGCTTCCCATGGGCAAAACAAGTATTTGTCGGGAAGATTGCTAAGCTCGGGCACAAAACGCCGTGTGTATTTTCCCTCAGGGTCAAACTTTTGCCCCTGGGTGATTGGATTAAAAATACGGAAATAAGGTGCAGCATCTACCCCACAGCCAGCCACCCATTGCCAACTAGCGCTGTTATTGGCAAGATCGGCATCAACAAGACAATCCCAGAACCAGCGCTCGCCCTGCCGCCAGTCGATCAGTAAATTTTTTACTAAAAATGAGCCAACAATCATCCGGATACGGTTATGCATGTAGCCGGTTTGCCATAGCTCGCGCATACCTGCATCAACAATTGGATAACCAGTCTGTCCCCGCTGCCAGCACTTAAGCGCCTCCTTATCACTGCGCCAGGGAAACTGATCAAACTTTGCTTGCAGGTTGTTGTTCGGTAATTCAGGGAATCGATAAAGCAGATGGTATGAAAATTCGCGCCAACCAAGTTCACTGCAGAAATGATCGATATTGGGATCATCCCCATATGTGCGTGCTGCATGCCACACCTGATGGGGTGAAATTTCCCCGAAATGGAGATGGGGGGAGAGACGAGAAACATATGGCTTGTCAGGGAAATCGCGTCCTTGTTTGTAATGCGTAATGCCTTCTTCTAGAAATTGGTAGAGCCTGTCGTGAGCTGGTTCTTCACCGATTTTCCAATAGGGTTCCAGTTGCTTGTCCCAGCGAATACTTGGCAGCAGGTTTAGATCGTCCAGCGCTAGGGCAGACTCATCGCGAACTGCATCCAATTGCTTAGGTTTTATAAGCGGTTTGCGCGGTGCAGACGCATTTAAGCACCCTTTTCGATAAAATGGGGTAAAGACTCTATAAGGCGTACCGTCGTCTTTTTTGATCTCCCACGGCTCCCATAAGAGAGATCCATTAAAACTTTGGGCTTCGATGCCTTCTTTTTTTAACGCCTCTTTAATGCGAGCATCGCGCAGTATGCGCCAGGGTTCGTAGCAGCGGTTCCAGTAAACGGCTTTAATGCTATGTCGGTTGGCGATATCTTTAAGAATCGTTTCGGCATTACCCCGATAAAGATTTAAATTACCACCCATCGCCTTATTAAGCGCGTCAAGGGAATGATGTAACCACCAACGGCTAGCGCCGCCCATTGCCCGATTCCTGACGTTTTCATCGTCGAGAATATAAACAGGGATGACTTTTCCCTCTGAGACAGATTTCGTCAATGCTGGATTGTCGCTGAGACGGAGGTCCTGGCGAAACCAGTGGATGGTGATGGCTCTTCCCAACATTTTAACTCTCCATTGTTACTAAAATGATATTGCTCAAATAAATAAGTGTGATCATTGGCAAGTCCTATTTTTCAATCTCGAACATAACCTCGTTGCGGCGCAAGAACGGCAGTGTCCAAGGTGGATTAAAGAAAACAAAAGTTGGTTTTGAGATAGCCTTTAGCCCTTTTTGTCTTTGGAAGGCCTCTAATATTTTTTGTTCTTGCTCGAGCCGATTTTGAGTAATAGTATCAGAAAAACGAATTGCGGCAAAGTGCTTGGCCAGAACCTCTTTGAGTTTTATCGCTTCATTCCTTGGTTTTGGCAGAGTATTAATTGCGTAAAATGAGGCTATGAAAAAATGAACTTTCTAACTTCCAGTTTCACTCATTTGCTGTGTAATAGGTGCGGTCATGAAGATTTTTTTATTGGCCTGCTGAGTGACTGGAGCGGTCATTGCCATTTTTTCGGATGAAATGTTATTACCAAATATGTAATCGGTTAGGATACGGAATCCATGGCGGATAGCGATCTTGTTTGCTAGTTACTTCCACCTCAGCGATTATCATTGGACTATAATCGCATATTTCAATCTCATCATGACGCTCAATAATGGTGTATTTTGCTTGTTCAACTTGACTGACAATCGCTTCCCATTCAGTGGCAAAGGCCAATAATAAATCAAAGGTATTTTTTCTTCATAACGCCTCCAAATAAAGGTTACTCCTCCTAGACAATCTGGTCAGCAAGTTTTGTTGCATGAACCCAAACTTCCTCAATCCTTGAAGACTCACACCAATCGCCTGTGGCGCCCAGCCTTAACTGCTTATCAATATAACTTCCAATTTTTTTTGCGTTGTCAACGGTTGCGTAGCGCCAGCGATGTAATGCAACATAGTCGGCGTTATCTGCTGGATAGTCCGTTACTCTCACAAATTGTTCCATTAAAAGCTTCTCAGTCACGTTCATATCCTGATCCATATGCGCCTCTGCCCAATCATTTCTTGAGTGAGCCACCAAACACGTTACTTTAGAATCCCGCCCAGGTTTACTGGAATTTACAGAGATCCAATCAATGGGATTATTGTTTACCTTTGCTGCAATCCAATGTCTGTCCCACGGCTTGTTAAAGCCTAACATCAACGCATAACACCCCTGCATCCTAGCGGTACGCAGTGGATGAGATTGGATGATATGCCGATTAAAAAGCCTTAAGGTTTGTGCTGGTGGGGTGGTCGAGATAACCCAATCAAACTCGCCAAGCATCGCACCCTCTTTATCCAGCAAATGCCACATTTTCTCTATTTTTCCCTCAAGAGGAGCGACCTCGCAAAACGTTCGGATATCCATTCCTTCAGCCAATGACTTACACAGGTTGTTCATATTTGGGCTTGCCACAAAATGTGGTTCCAACCAGCTGCTGATGTTTTCTTTTTTTCCGATTTCTAGGTTCATCACCTCACCCTTCCATTCGGCAATACTTCCTTTATCGACATAAGGTTTGAGAAAATTCTGGAATTCTAGGGTGTGAGCAGTAAAATATTGGGTGCCATGGTCAAAATAAAAGGGGTCAGCATAGCGTGTACTCATGCGCCCCCCCACTCCTCGAGCCTTCTCAAAGACAACGACTTTGGTTCTCTGTGAAAGCTTTTTGGCAATTATAAGACCCGAAAGACCAGCGCCGATGACAGCAAAACGTTTCATGGAGTTCCTACTTTGTAATTAATAATAAATTTAACATCTCTCTTTTTCATGCATTTTTCTGAGCAATATTTCATTTCGCCCCATATCTTTTCTCATTTTTTGTGCCAGCTAAAAGGATGGAAGCGTCAAGTTAGGTGGTGCCGTCCAGTTGTTTAGAGGGAAGAAGATAGACGTTCCTTCTGCCTTTCTTGTTAGGCATAATGGTGGTGTAACGCCACAATCTCATTAAAGAGATCTAGAGACTGGATAACCTTTTGTCGATACTCTTTGGTGCTCT
>JAIBEV010000045.1 GCA_019459505.1 Candidatus Paracaedibacteraceae bacterium
TGTTTCTACAATAATATCCTCGTTGACATATTTATCTGGTATAATCTTCCATTCTGGGTGGTCTTTTTTCTGTCGTGATTTAAAGGTATAGAGGCTTTGTTTCTTGAGGTTTTTGATACGAGGCGCGTAAGCAAAGCCTAACAGATGAGTTACGGCAAAGATAGACTCACTGTAACCATGAGAATCCGTCGAATGAATGTCTGACTTGACAACATGGGGTAGTGGGCCCATTTGTGTCAAAATTTACGGTTTTAAGTTACATTAAGGTGATATGGCTGATTTTTGGCAATTTTTCGTGCTGCAGTAGAAGCCGTTTGAAGTTTGGAATGAGAAATCTTGCATGTTGTCAGATTCAAAACTACAATTTTTGCGCATTTAATGGTGGCTTTTGGAGGATTAGCTAACTTCTCGAAGTTAAAATCATTGGGTGCGAAATCACAAAGCGTAAATTTTGACACAAATGGGCCCACTGCCCCAAATATGGTTCTTTATTGATGAATTATCTTCTCTAAACAAACTCCCTTCCCTACCTAATTCTATGGCCGAAGTTCGCAAATATGAAGGATGCTTTGTTTTAGGGCTTCAAAATCTCTCTCAAATTGATGAATTATATGGAACCAATATGTCTAGGAGCATTTGTGGGTTAACAGGAACCAAGCTTGTCTTCCGTTCTCCAGATGCTTATACAGCTAAAAGGATGAGTGAATTCTTAGGAGAGCAGGAAATTGTTGAACACTCAGAAAGTATTTCTTTTGGAGCCCATCAAATGAGAGATGGTGTTAGTTTAGCAGAACAGCGTCGTAATAAGACGGTCATTCCATATACGGATATACTTAATCTTCCAAACTTACAGGCTTATATAAAACTTCCCTGCGATTTGCCTGTTGCTAAGTTGAAATTTGAGTATCATGAATTTAAGTAATAAGGATGCCCACCTCTCTCAAGATTTATACTTAAAAGATAGATTGAAGCTGAATTCTTAATTCTTTTATTACCTGATCTGAATCAGGAAGATTAGGCACAATTGGTGCAAGCCACATATCCCATTCTTCCAAAGATTTTAAAAGTTTCTCTTGAAATAAATCCTCAATCGACTCAAAGATAATGGATTTGGAGTAACATTTTTTCTGAACAAGATCTGGTAAGATTTCTTTTTTGATCGTATGACTATATTCTGAGAATATTCTCCATAAGTCATAATAATCTCTAACTCTTGACCTCCCCCACCCTCTCTCATGAAGTTTTTTTGCAAATTGGAGTATTGCCCGGATCTTTTCAGATATTATTTCCTCTATTTGATAAGTTGAAATTTGACAATCAAGTTCTTCATGGTATCCGTGAATGACTCTTCTGTCTTCTGGGGGCAGTAAAACCGATTCTTGTGTTGTCACCTCGATTTTAACTGAAGTATTGTAATCACGTTGCCAAGGTAATCTAGCATGGACAACGAAAGCCTCTTGTTTCTCCGGATGTACATCACGTTCTGGATATCTATTGCATGTAAAGTCAATATTACCAGATTCTATTTCTGAAACTTTGCAAGCCTTAATAATTAAATCTAACAACTCCTCCTGCCTTGGATAGTCTCCCTGAACAGAGAAATCAAGATCTTGAGAAAATCTGTAATCCCCAAAATAACACTTTTTTAGAGCTGTTCCCCCTTTGAATATCATAGTTGTTTTCAATTTATCAACTTTTGAAATCCCATAGAGCATCCAAGAGAGAACATAATCTTGTTCAATAATTTCCCAGCTTATTCCAGTCATTTTTCTAAGATTTTTGATTTCTCTCCTAAGTAACGTACTCTTCATTAAAAATTCTCCAAAATCATCCATTCTTTATTATATTTTCCCCTTCTTTCTCCAAGAGGATTCAATTTATCATATCGAGTTGTCGAAATCTGTTTTTTCAAATCACTCAAATTAGGTATCCCCAAATGAGACAGCATCCATCCTAAACGTTTTTGAGTTGCTATAGAGGTTCTTTGAGCGTATTCCAGTAATTTCTCTATATTAATTTTATATTTAGCATTTAAAAAAGAATCCATAACCTCTCTGAATCCCCCGCAATACTGAGGATAAACGAGGCCGTCTAGTAGAGTTCTCTCCAGATCTGTAATATTAATCTTTAGTTCGTTGAAACGTATGGTCTCTACTCCCCAGTTTTGCTTGGCATCTATCTGTATTAACTGATATTGTGAATGATCAATTTGATATTTATAGTCAGAACGTCTTATTTTATCTGGCATAAATTGAAAGACAAATGTTGTTGAAAGAATTTGATCTGATAGTTCATGAAATATTAAAGCAGACCAACAACAAATAGAACCATTACGAGAAAGGTGCATTGCTATTTCAAATTTATGTATAGGGGATCCTGATAAAATATTGTCCTCAACAGCATATGTTCCCCTGTAAAGAGGGCGAATCATACCCTTACTAACTAAAGATCTTAATATGTAATGAATATTAGATTCTTTGGTGCCTAAAACCTTAGATATCTGTTTCGCATCTTGAATTGTAAATATTCGATAACCGACTTCCGTCAGTTCTTTTAAAAATTCTAAAATCATATTATAGATTCGACTATTTAGTATGCTTCATATATGTATATATATCATATATTATTACTTATGTAAATAAAAAGTGCATACATAAATACAGGTGATCCTGCCGGTTATTCACCGATCAAACTGTTTCTGCTGATCTCGTTGCAGTTGACGAAGTTGTTCCTGTTGGCGGGAGACCGCTTGTTGATCTTTATAGATCTCTTGAATTCTCTTATTAAGCTTCAACTGGGTTGGTCCAGCTATTTTCTCGAGCCCTATAGGCATATCTTTTGTAATCCCGGTCATTTCAACCAATAGGGTTTGTGCTTTTGTAGATGAATTTAGATCCATAGATTTGTCGTTAGTTTTAATTTGTTTATGGGCCATAAAGATCAGATCATTATTAAAAACATATCTTTGTCCTAGAGCCGTATCTTTATGCTCCATCCAGAGATTTGCAGCGACGGCAATTTGTCGATTAATCTGATCTTGCGTCATTGATTGGTGTTGTGTTGCCAGCTTTTGAATTTGCATAGCCATAAAGGTTGCTTTCTGCAAGGTTTCAGTTGGATTGTCGCTTATCCCTAAGGATTTATTGATTTCTTGTAAAGTCAGTTTTAGAGCAGAAATTGATTCTATGGTCTTATTATGGAGACCATTCAAAAGTTGGGGGTCATGAAGTTCTTATTAGATTTCCAGGTTTCTATAGATGGTTGATGGGTGAGTATTCAAAGTTTTAGCTATATTTTTAATGGACTCCCCTTCTGAGAGTAGGCGTTTCATCAGGCACTTTTGTTCTGGGTTGAGCTTAGATGGACGACCAAACTTAACGCCTCTTTTCTTTGCCAAATGACGTCCAGTACTTGTGCGTTCTTTAATCACTTCTCTTTCAAATTCAGCAATACCTGTAAATACTGTCATCACCATACGGCCGGCATGGGATGTTGTATCAGCCCATGGCTCGCACAGTGAACGAAAATAAGATCCCACCTGGCGGAGCTTATCAGTTATTTCGAGTAAATTTCTTGTAGAACGGGCTAATCGATCCAAGCGCCATACAATAATCGTGTCATCTTCTCGTAAGTGCTCGAGCATCTTTTCTAACTCAAGTCTTTTCTTATGAGTTCCTGAAATTTTTTCCTGGTAAATTTTTTTACATCCAGCTTCCTTCAAAACTTGAAGCTGAAAGGTTAAATCTTGATCGTCAGTAGAGACGCGAGCATATCCAATTTTCATAAAGCTTGCTTTCCGAGAAATTTTCTTTGCAAAACATATAGCAAAATATTTTACTTTTGCATATGATTTTTGCAATGAGAAAGGATCAGTACTTTCCTAACTACTGACTGTTATTGCAAAAGTCTCAATTTTTGCGAACTTGAAAAGGAACTCTCATCAATGAGCCCACAGTCCCCTATAGAGATTTATCAATTTAAATTTTTTCTTAAAGGGATTAGCCCTATGATTTGGAGGCGAATTCTAGTGAAGAGCAATAGTAGCCTTGCAGATCTTCATTATGCTATCCAAATTACCATGGGGTGGAGCGATACGCATCTTCATCAATTTGATATTTGGGGAAAACAATATGGTCTTTCTTATGACGGAGGAATCATTTTCCCTGATAAAGCCAGAGAAGTTTATTTGCAAAATTTCCAATTTCGAGTTAACGAAAAATTTATGTATGAATATAATTTCTTCGCTTCTTGAGAACATGAAATCCGCCTTGAAAAGAAGCTATTACTTGATTCTAAAAAAACGTATCCACTTTGCATTGCTGGCAATTACGTTAGCCCTCCTGAAGACTGCGGCGGTCCTAAGGCTTTCATGGAACTGATAGACTATTATTCTGTCTGGAGAATTGAAGAAAAAATCTTAGAGGTATTAGAAGAGTATGAAGCTGAAAAAGATCATGCTTCTTTTAAAGAAACCTTGAAAAACCTTCAATACTGGGCAAGCCGCCACAAATTTGACCGCAAAAAAATTAATCGACAACTACAGCGTTATTTCAACAACCCAAGCAATAATCAATTAACACTGGAGGAGATTCAAGATGAAGATTAAAATCCAATTTATCATTGATAGTGAAGACCGAAGCTCAACAGAAGATATAGCCTGCCTTGAGAGAGAAGAATTAACAGCTGAAACTTTAGGATTAACTCTACAAGAGGCTAAGACGATTACCTCTGAAATTCAGAAAAAGATGATAGGTCATCAAATAACAGACTTTGTCTCTCATAACCGTTTTTGCCCATGTTGCGGTTCAACCCTCTCTATTAAGGGGTACCATCCTGTAGTTTATAGGACTCTTTTTGGTAAGATTTGCCTTAAAAGCCCAAGGCTACTTACCTGTAAATGCCAAACTCAGGGGGTGTTGAGTTTTAGTCCTTTAACTCATATCCTAACAGAACGCCTTTCTCCTGAACTGAGTTATTTAGGAACCAAATGGGCATCGCTGATGTCATATGGGATGACTGTTAAGCTTTTGGAGGAAGTATTACCTTTAGAAATATATTCTTCTTCTGTTTTTTATAACCTTCAAAAAATATCGACCCGTTTAGAAGGAGAGTTGCAAGAAGAAAGACCTATCTTCATAGAAGGATGCCAGCAAGAATGGAATCAACTATCAAGACCTGATGTACCGATCACTGTTAGTTTGGACGGGGGATATGTTCATGCCAGAGAAGGAAAGAACCGTAAAGCGGGGTGGTTCGAAGTCATTGTTGGTAAAAGCCTGCAAGAAGGTCATGAGGCCAAAAGATTTGGCTATGTGACAAATTATGAAACAAAACCCAAATGCAAACTTTACGAAATGCTGCAAAATCAAGGCTTACAAATGAACCAAGACATTACATTTATAACAGATGGGGGAGACACAGTTCGTGACCTTCCGCTTTACTTAAGCCCCCGCTCCGATCATGTTTTAGACTGGTTTCATGTAACTATGCGAATAACCGTTCTAAAACAAATGGCAAAAGGCATCATGAGAAAAGAATATCCAGAGTTCGAGAGCAATTTAGACAGAGCAAAATGGTTTCTTTGGCATGGAAATACTTTTAAATCCTTAGATATTTTAGAATCCTTAGCTTTTGATCTAGACGCTTTTTCTGAAGATAAAGAGCATAAAAAACATAAGCTTTGCCGAGTTGCTAGTGAGTTTTATGAATATATTGATTTGAATAGTTCCTTCATTCCAAACTATAGCGAACGTTACCATCATGGAGAAGCAGTCTCATCAGCTCTAGCGGAATCAACCGTTAATGAGATCATTAGCAGAAGGATGGCTAAAAAGCAGCAGATGAGGTGGACACAAAAAGGAGCTCATTTGCTCCTCCAAGTTCGGACCAAGACTCTTAATAATGAGATTAAGGATTCTTTCAGGCGCTGGTACCCAAAAATGGATAAGAACTGTGATCATTTACCCTTAGCGGCATGACCCCCAACTTTTGAATGGTCTCCTATATGGGTATGATGGGGGTAAAAAATTAAAAGGCCGCAAGCGCCATATTCTTGTAGATACTTTAGGATTTGTTCTTTGCTTAATCGTCTTACCAGCTGGTATTTCTGATCGTAAAGGAGCTTTCTATTTATTAGGAGGAAAGCAATTCTTCTTATCCCACCTCGATTATATT
>JAIBEV010000065.1 GCA_019459505.1 Candidatus Paracaedibacteraceae bacterium
GTTGACCTTGCGGTATTCCGCGCTAAGGATTCCGTACACTATCTACTCCAAACGATCGGACTTAAGGATATTCCAGATACTCAAGCTAAGGTTGGAGAGCTTGCTGAAGAATTAGGGCACCTTCCGCTTGCTCTGTCTCACGCCGCCCATTACCTTAAGCTTGTCGGAGGAGAGGACGCATCAGGGGATATCATTAGTAAGTATATCAAGAAATTTAGAGAAACCCCCATATACCATTTTGAAAAACGTCAGAATCCATTTGAATCCGGTAAATCGACAATAAACTATGAACATTTGATTGCACGAACCTTTGAGATGACGCGAGAGAAGCTTTCGGACTTGGCTCAACAGCTCATGATTTATTGTGCCTACCTTGATCCTGACCAAATAGCCACTGATATTTTTATCCAAGCAAATTGTTCAAAGGAAGATATCGCTACAGCTTTAAGTGAACTGGAAGCTTATTCCTTAATTAAAAGGAACCGAAATACATTTTCAATTCATCGTTTAACGCAGCTAGTGCTAAGAATGGAGCGTGAAAAAAAAGAAAATTTAGCACAAGTTCCAGCATTCTTTAATAATCTTTTATCCTATTTTTATTATTATTGGAGTAAATTCCCAATGGTAAAGAAAGAAAAAGACGAGAACTTTAAGGGAGAAAAAGAGGAAGACTTTTTTGTTTTATATGAAATAAATTCCATATTATTAACAAACTTAACTAAGATAGACGAGCATTTAAGATACCATTATAAGATTTCCAATATATCTAGAGACATTATTGCTACTTTAGGGGCTGGTTCTATTCTCATGCAAGATATTGGGCATAAAATTTGCCATTATCTTAGAAATAAAATCTTTCATAAAGTGCCGTTGATCGAGCAAGATAGGACAGTAAGAGGTTTTTCATTAAAAATATTTAAAGAAGAATGTTTAGAAAAGAGTATTAATTTAACAGAAGAAGATTATAAACTACTTTTCTCCTTTATTCCTGAAATGGAATCTGAACGGTATCGTACAAAGCTTGCAACTGTACTTGCTAAAATTGAACCAGGACAACGGCAAAGAATACTTAAAATGTCTACGGATTTGCTGCCTCAAAAAGTTAAAGTATATGATATATATTGCATGATCAAAACTCTCTCAAAAATTGATGAAGCAGACTGGGATAAAATAACCCAATTTATGCGACTTTTGAATCCAGATACAGTACGTAAAGATAAAGAAGTTATTTTGTCATTTGCTCATATTATTGCAGAAATTGATAAATCTGATCATAGAAAATTTGTAAAATTGTTAAAAGAAATATTATTTTCCCCTCATCGGCATAATAGCCCTATTTCTCTACTTTTCGAAACTTTTACTGAAATAAAAAAATTGCAATGGAAAGAATTTATAAAATTACTGGATGCAATCTTATTTAGTGAAAACACAAATATAAAAAATGTTTCTCCGCTTCTTAAGTATTTTTTAATGAGTGAACCGAAATGGAAAACGATTATAAAAGCTGTGCAAATTTTTAGTACTCAAACCACAAATAAGGATAAAATTCAAGTTCTGTTTAAGTATCTTGCTATAGAGGATGAATTCATGTGGAGAATAATGGGGAACGGGGGAAAATTTGAGCGAGGGTATACTAGGTCTCTTATACTTAAAATCTTTACTATAATTGATAAGCCATTTTTTTGTGAGAAATTTTTTCAAATAGCAGAAATTTTATCTAACTTAAATATGGATAGGTATCACACTCTTTTAAGTATCGAAGTTATTGCAAAAATTGAAATAAATAACTGGTCAAAAGTTGTATTGTTGCTACAAACTTTAGTAGATAAAAATATGAATGGAAATCAAATTTCACTTATTCTTGATATTATTCAAAAAGTTAATGTGTCAAGCTGGAAAGAAATTTTAAAAATAGTAGACCCTTTGTTTTCTTTGCAGATAGACAAGTATGATCATAAGCGAATCGTTAATTTTATTGAATTTTTTATAAAAATAGATTCAACAAATTATAGAAAAATGGCAGAAATACTGTCTACTTTGATCACACAAAAAATGGAAATAGGAGAAATTTCCCATATTCTTAATAGTCTTGTAAAAATTTCCCCGTCAGAATGGGAATCAAGCATTAAAAGGTGCCAAGATTTATATC
>JAIBEV010000075.1 GCA_019459505.1 Candidatus Paracaedibacteraceae bacterium
TAATTTGTAAAAGTTAAGACTTGATCTGACAGTTACCCATTTTGGAGCTAGGCCTATTTTACTGTCAGATTAAGTTGAGATTTTCAACTTTTTCCTGCCAGATGGATTTCCCATCAAGGAGCGTTTGCATGGGTGTTCGTCCACAGCACATTTTCCCTTGGTGAGTTCGTTGATTATTATAATATTCTAGCCAAGTGTCCAGATCTTTTTGCAGTTCTTCAATTGAATCATAAATCTTTTTACGGAAAGTAATTTGGTAAAACTCATTGAGAATAGTACGGTGAAACCTTTCACAAATCCCATTGGTTTGAGGCGATTGAGCCTTTGTTTTGGTGTGCTCAATATCGCTAATGGCTAGATAGAGTTCATAATCATGTTGATCAACTTTACCGCAGTATTCGGTCCCCCGATCTGTCAGGACTCGCAACAAACCAACACCATGCTCCTCCATAAAAGGAAGAACTCTGTCATTCAGCAAGTCTGCTGCTGTAATCGGGGTTTTGCTGGTGTAAAGCTTACAGTGAGCCACTTTAGAGTAGGTATCGACAAAAGTTTGTTGATAGACTCGACCGACACCTTTTAAAGTACCTACGTAAAAAGTATCTTGGGAACCTAAATATCCTGGGTGAGCCGTTTCTATTTCACCGCAAGCAAGGTCATCGTCTTTTTTCTTTTCCAAGGCTGCGACTTGAGTTTATGTTAAAACAAAATTCTCTTCAGCTGATTTCTTCTCTAACTCTTTGAGTCGTTGTTTCATGGATCCCAAGTTATTGCGCAACCAAATACATCTGACACCGCTGGGGGAAACAAAGATTCCTTGTTTGCGCAATTCGTTACTTGCTCGTAGTTGACCATACGCCGGAAACTCAATAGCAAAATCAGATACAGCCTTTTCAGTGGCTTCATCCACTCTGTTTTTTAAGTTAGGTTGGCGCTTATTTTTATCAAACAGAGCCTGAATCCCGCCTTCATCTACGGCCGACTTATACCGATAAAAAGTATCTCTGGACAAGCCCATGACTTTGCAAGCTTTCGAAACGTTGCCAAGTTCTTCCGCTAGATTTAACAAACCTACTTTGTTTCTGATTTTTTTTCATTACTATGATACATAGGGTTACCTCTTATATTTTGATTGTTACTCGACATAATTATCAAAATGGGTAACCTTACTTTTTTCAAGCCTGGTGTCAGATTAAGTCAGAACTAATTCAACTTAATACCAAACTAGGCAACAGGATTTTTTAAGGCTTATTATACTTGCCTAATTTCAAAAAACTCCATAAGGCTTGCATAAGTTTTTACCCTTCTATAGGTTGAGTCATGAAATTAAGAAAGTTCTTTGCTTTTCCCT
>JAIBEV010000160.1 GCA_019459505.1 Candidatus Paracaedibacteraceae bacterium
TGATAAGGGCAAGAAGTGATCGGATACACCATCTGGGCCAGAAGGATAATCTTCACATAAAGGCCGAATATATGTCCGCACCTCATATTATCTTTAAAATTAACTCTTGCATTCACGCTCAGGTCATATATGTTGCAAAAATTAAAAGGCGATAGCAAACTACAATAGCACCAGAAAAGCCGCTTTTTGCAGATAAGCGAAGTACGGCCCGAAAGCTCGACCTCACATGAAAAATCACTTGACAGTCCGAGATCCCCGCTCGCAGGCGGGGAATGGGTCATTTTTATAATATTTCCCTTTTTTCCGGGCAAGCTTAAGTGTGACCCGGGATCTCGAGATTACAAAAGCACTCCGCCCGTCAGCTCAAAATCCCCGCTCGGAGGCGGGGAAGAGGAAAAATGGATGGCCGAAAAAGGGAGAAAATAAAGACAACAGAAGGGAAAAAGAAAGAGTCATTACCCTTCCGCTTTTTTTACTCTACGCCGCGTAGGCCATTAACGAAAGGAGTGAGTCCGATTTGTCGGGTCCGCCTCAAGCGTTCAGCCGTAATAATGGAACGAACTTGTTCAACGCTGTGATCTAAGGAATCATTGATAATCACATAATCATATTCCGCCCAATGACTTATTTCTTGATTTGCTTCCGACATTCGCAATTGAATGACCTCTTCAGGGTCTTGGGCTCGCCTTCGCAGCCGTTGTTCTAAGGCTTGCGTCGTCGGAGGGAGAATAAAAATGCTGACGAGATCAGTCCGCGCTAGTTGCGATAACTGCTGAGTTCCCTGCCAATCAATATCAAACAATACATCTTTGCCGCTTGCTAACGAATCAAAGACAAAAGCTTTTGGTGTCCCATACCCATGATTAAAAACGGTGGCATGCTCCAATAAGTCTCCATTAGCAACCATTTCTTTGTATTTTTCTGAACTAACAAAAAAATAATCCTCCCCATCCACTTCACCAGGCCGCTTTGGCCGGGTTGTGACAGAAATAGATAGGGTGGTTTGAGGATCTAAATCAAGTACTCGACTGCAAATTGATGTTTTACCTGCCCCAGAAGGAGAAGATAAACATAACATAAAACCGCGACGAGGAATGGAAAGAATTGTCATCAAGCATAGTCCAAAATAAGGCGTTTTAAGTCTAAAGGCACAAGGTATATATCCTCTACTCTATACTAAATTTGCTTACCAAGACAACTCTTCACAGACATAAGTCGGTACAATTCCATATGTGTCATAAATAGTCCCTCTTTTTACATCCGCCATAGAATGGAATTCTTCGCGATGATATCCCTTAGTAATCAACAAACTATCAACCCCAATATATTGAGCGGCTCTAATATCCGTGACTAAAGAATCCCCTATCAATAAGGTCGATTTTCCCCTATGAGCTGTCATCACCTCTTCAAACATAATGGGATGTGGTTTACCGACTTCCATAACACGCCCTCCCATGGCACGATACAAATCACTGAGGATGCCAACCCTGGCCCGCTTTATCTCCTCTTCCATAATGTATTTGTCGGGATTGGCACAAACAAACAGCAAATCTCGCTCAATAGCCTGTCTAAACAGGGGAACATAGGGATCGGGTACTAAAAGACTTTCATCCATATGGATCGCCAAAATGATGTCCGCCTTCTCTACCCCCCTACTCTCAATAAGGCCAGCCCGCTCTCCCCACCTACATACCCTGTCATGATCAATAAAAAGAGTATGAAGGGGGCGTTTTTTTTCAGGTTCAATAATGTACATTTCAAACAATTCTAGCGTTTTTTGACCCGCTGTAATTAATTCAGTAAACAAATGATGACCGAGCCCCATTTTTTCTAGAACTGTAATCGCTTGATCTCTGGATCGCGGACTATTAGTTGTCAGATAAACAACTTTATTTAATTCCTTTAACTTAAGAAGGACTTCAAAGGCAGCATCAAAAACATTCTTGCCATTATAAATCACGCCCCATAAGTCAATGATAAAAACATCATAATTAACAACCACGGCTGATAAACCCGTTAGTTCATGCCCTTGTAGCGGCCTCGATGGAGATATAATTTTCTGCTTCATACCCATAAGGATAGACTCAACAGGTTAACAAAAAATAAATAGTCTTAAGTATTTTTTAATAGAAAAAGAATGAGAATAAATTAAGTTAATTTGAAAGCATACCGCCATGAATCTCGCCCAAATTATTGATCAAACGCCGTTTCTCAGGGACTTATATCCTACAGAAAAAGCCGATATTATAAGTACGAGTGAAAAAATAATAATCCCAGCACACCAAACCATCTATGTGCAGGATGCCCGGGGTGAGTTCATTTATTTTTTAGCTTCCGGCGAAGTTGATATCTTGACCGATACCCATCATAAAACGAAACTCCCAGGCGACAGTTTTGGCGAAGAAGTTTATTTTGGCACACGCCAGTATTTGGCAACAGCAATCGCCAAAAAAGACAGCGAAATTTACATTATTCCTAAAACAAGTTTTAAAAATCTGTATCGTCATACAAACAGTTTGTCTGATAGTTTCTTTGCCTCTTTCAGTGAACTTTTAATAAAAGAAAAATTGACTAAAACACCCGTCCAACAACCCTTACTGCTCTACAAGACCACAAGCTATACAGAAATTTTTGGATGGCTGTTTACCCTATTGGCGCCCCTTGCCGTTTTCCAAATTTTAGGACTCGCCAGTATTACGGCTGAAAGCCGCCTATTCCTGTCGTTTTTAAGCTGCTCTGTCTCAATGTGGATGTTTCGTCTCTTTCCTGAATTCATTCCGGGTGTTTTCCTCTTAATGTCAACCTTGATGTTTGGTCTTGCTCCTACCAGCGTGGTCCTCAGTGGGTTATCCTCCGAAACGTTCGTGTTGATTATGTCGGTGTTTGTCATTAGCATTCTCATCACCACGTCAGGCTTAACACATAGGGTTGCCATCTATCTGATGAATTTTGCCTCTCATTCCATGCTGGGACTTAATTTAGTTATCTTCTTAATTGGAACAATTTTAACACCCATGGTTCCCTCTATTGCCAGTCGATGCGTGTTGGTAACCCCGGTCGTTTCAAAAATGCTTCATAGCTTGAAAATTAATGAAAAAAGTTTTTTAAGTGTTCAATTTGCTGCCTCTGCATTTTTTGGGTGTTCTATTTTTGCCAATGTTATCTTATCTAGCTCGCTAATGAATTTTGTCATCTTGGGACTATTGCCTGTACAAGAACAGGATCAATTTCAATGGCTTGGGTGGCTAAAAGCTGCCGGTATCTATGGCATTACTGTTGCCATCGGATACTTTGGTTTTATGTTAATTACCATGATGCTGTGTGAAAAAAGAGTCACTCAAAAGCATCGTTTCGCCGAGCAATCGCACGTCTTAGGCCGCCTTAGAAAAGAGGAGATTTTCGCGATTATAGGAATGATCCTTCTAACAGCTGGGCTTTTAACCAATAGCTTGCACAAAATTCATCCTTCTCTTATCACGCTGTTTATTATGTTTTGCACGGTTGGTTTTGGCCTGATTTCTAAAAATCAATTCCAGCGCGAGGTAGACTGGCCGTTTTTGATTTTCATGGCGGCAGCCGTCAGCATTACGGCCACAATTAAGCATCTTGGAATGGATGCATGGATTGCCAATTTTCTAAAAATTATTACGTCCACGACCCACTCTCCCACCTTATTTCTTACCTATATCGGAGTCATTACCTTAATTACTAGAATTTTTCTACCCATTGCTCCAGCAATTGTTCTGTTAAGTACCACGTTCATCCCCTTGGCGGCAAATGAAGGAGTAAATCCTTGGCTTGTAACCTTTATCATTCTCGTGGCCGCTGATATGTGGTTTGTCCCTTACCAAAATTCTTTTTATCTTATGTTTGAAGAGGCTGGTCTTATTGATAACCGACTTTTTTACGATCGACATAAATTCATTATTTATAACTTTTTTATCGGCGTAATAAAGATAGGTGCCTTTTATATTTCCATTCCCTATTGGAAATCATTGGGATTGATGTAGGAGAAGGAAAAAGCAATGAAAAGAACAATTAAAAATATCCTCTTTTACATCTTTGTGATGAGTTTTCTAATTATATCAATTTTTTATAATATCGAAAAACCTATCATTTTAATCTTACATAGTTATAATGCTGATTACTCCTGGACCCGCGATGTGGATGAAGGGTTGAAAAAAGGGTTGATCTTACAGGGATCCTACAGCCTACGCTGGCATTATATGGATACCAAGAATTATCCTGCTGAAGAGAATAAAGTCCGAGCTGGCATTGTCGCCCGACGCGTTATTGATGAGATCAAACCGAATATCATTATTGCCATTGATGACGATGCGCAAGAATATGTGGCACGGCACTATATTAATCACCCAACAATCAAAATTGTCTTTTCAGGTATTAATGCTACCCCTGAAGCCTATGGCTATGAGACAGCACAAAATGTCACAGGCATTCTGGAACGACTTCCCTTACAAGGATTAAAAGATACTTTAAAAGAAATAAAATCTAATAATCCTCAAATTGAGGGTATCCGAATCATGCATTTATCTGATAATTCAGGAACTGTGCAAGCTGATGATGAGTTCATTAACAATTTCGGTACCGATTGGGAAGACATAAAAGTTATGCCATCGCTTCTCGTGCATTCTTACCGAGATTGGAAGAAGGCTGTCATGATTGCCCCCACGATCACCAATTTTCTGATCATCTCAAACTATCGCAAAGTATATGATGAGGCTGGAAAATTAGTTCCCCCTGAAGAGGTGGTCAAATGGACCCTTGAGAATTCAAAAATCCCCATCATCGGCGTGAATGGTTTTACAGTTGAGGATGGGGCCAAATTTGCTGTAGCAACGTCCCCTGTTGAACAAGGAGAAGTAGCAGCCAAAATGGCCCTAAAGATTTTACACGATAAAGTTTCCCCACCCGACATTCCTATTGCTCAGCCTAAACAATTTACCATTTATATGCGCGGCCAATTTGACTTAATTTTACCCCCCATTTATGAAGCATTTGCCCGTGCCGCCAATAAGTATTGGGAAGGCCCGCAGCAAGACAATTAAAAGCACTACTTTTTTAGTCTCGCTTGTTGAGAACGTTGACTTAAAAACGAAAATCAAAGATGATTGGGGCATGGCAAAGATATCCCTCAAATACGTCTGTCAAGATTGTGGCACAGTTCACTCCAAATGGAGTGGCAAGTGCGAAGGTTGTGGTGCATGGAACACACTTCAAGAAGAAGCCATGCAGGTTTCCAAGAAACCGATCACAGCAAAAAGAACCAACCTAGAATTTGTTTCTATTGAATCAGAAACCATTGAAGCTGAGCGACTTTTAACCCATATGGCTGAATTTGATCGGGTATGTGGGGGCGGCTTGGTGCCTGGTGCCGTCTTGTTAGTCGGTGGCGATCCGGGCATTGGTAAATCCACGCTTTTATTGCAAGTAGTATCAAAGTTCTCGCAGAATTATAGCTGTGCTTATGTATCAGGTGAAGAAGCGGTTGGCCAAGTTCGTATGCGAGCAAAACGCCTGGGCGTTGCCAATTCTGATAATTTACATTTAGCGTCCGCGACCAGTGTGTCTGATATTTTAGCAGCGCTTGATAGCCTTGAAAATCCAATCAATTTATTGATTATTGACTCTATTCAAACGATGACGAATGCTGATATCGATTCCGCCCCCGGTACCGTTTCCCAAGTTCGTATGTGTACGCAAGAGCTCATTTCTTATGCAAAATCTAAAGGGGTGATTGTTATCCTAGTAGGACATGTGACCAAAGAGGGGGTTATTGCCGGCCCACGGGTCCTGGAGCATATGGTAGATACAGTGTTGTATTTTGAAGGAGAACGTAATTATCACTATAGAATCTTAAGATCGGTCAAAAATCGTTTTGGTCCGACCGATGAAATCGGCGTATTTGAAATGACGGATCTAGGTCTTCAAGAGGTCCATAACCCCTCAGCCTTATTCCTGAATCAACATGATTATCCAGTAAGTGGCTCTGCAATTTTTGCAGGCATTGAGGGAACGCGCCCTATTTTAATTGAAATTCAGGCATTGGTTGCCCCTTCTCACCTCGCCACGCCACGCCGGACCTCAGTTGGTTGGGATAGTAACCGCTTAGCTATGATTATTGCTGTTTTGGAGTCACGGTGTGGGCTATCGTTTGCTAATAAGGATGTATTTCTAAATGTAGCGGGTGGTTTGAAAATTAGTGAGCCTGCCTCCGACTTAGCTGTTGCAGCCGCGCTGGCCTCAACGCTCAGCAATACACCAACCCCCGGAAAATCTGTCTTTTTTGGCGAGATCGGCCTTTCAGGTGAAGTGCGAGCCGTGAGTCAATCAGATCTTCGATTAAAAGAAGCCTCTAAACTTGGATTTGCAGTTGGGTTCTGTGGTAAATTATCAAAGGGTGGTCAAAGCTCCGATCTGACTATTACGTCTCTTAACTATCTCATCGAAATGATGGACATTTTTAAGAATTCCCCTCATAGTAAAGTAAAATTTGTCTAGACAAAAAAAGGGACTAAGATGAACTCAATTGATCTTGCCATTCTGGGAATTATGACACTGTCTTGCCTGATGGGCATCATCCGTGGCGTGACCAAGGAAGTCCTCAGCTTATTCACCTGGGCAGGATCCGCACTGGCTGCCTACACATTGTATTCCAGTGCCTCCGGCATTGCTCGGGAGCATATTGCCAACCCGATGATTGCCGATGGCATCACCGGCACTATTTTGTTTATTGTCTTTTTGATTATTTTTGGCATCATCACTGTTGCCATCTCCAATGCGGTGAAAGATAGTATGATGGGAGGATTAGACCGCTCCCTTGGTCTTGCCTTTGGTATAGTCAGAGGTGTTTTTGCTATTTGCATTGTAGAGATCATTTTCAGCCTCTTTATTCATCGCGACAAGCAATCAGAAACGATCCAACATGCTCGGTTTATCACTATGGTTCGTCATGGGTCCGATGAAATCGTGAGCCTATTACCCCTTAATACCCAAAATATGATTCTGTCTCAAACGCAAAAACTTCAAGGTATGGCGCCTATGGTAGGAAGCGTCAATGATTTGGTCATTCTACCCGTACCCGTTCAACCTTCTGCTCTGAAAAATAATCCTCAAGATTTATTAAAAGGTATGGCACCTCAACGCACTCAGAAACAAACAGTTTTAAGGCCAGAGCAACCCGATTCAGAAAAAACGATGGAAGGCTTGTCATTATTAAAACCACAAGCAACGAAATTAAAGTCTGAAGGCGTTTATGATAACCGTCAGCAACGTGAACTGGATCGGTTAATTGAAACCTCTGAGTAACGGTCACAATTATTGCAGTATTCTTATCCCGAATTTTATTGTTTTTATCCCATAAAATGATTAGATTGAAGGGGAATTAACTTATTAAAATTTCAGGTTTATTGATGCACGGTTTTTTACGTATCGCTTTGATATTATTCATAACGTCATCGGCCGTAGTTGCTGAACCCTCATCGCCGCCTCCTTTATGGCAGTCATTCAAAAACCATTGGCCAGGATCAAAAGTATCAACACCACCTGTAAAAACCGAAGCTTCCTATAAAGATAAAAAGCAAACAGTCGATCCGGAGGCGCCCAGCTTTGGCGTATGGGGAACACTCAATCGTTTCTTCCAAGCAGCATCCTCTACCCCACAGCCCCCCCTTAAAACCACGTCTAAGACTGAAATCAATGAAATTGCCTCTCAAAAAGCACCTCCCCCCCCTCTACCTGAAAAAACTGAACAAGCCGTTTATACTTATCAACAGGCGATTGTCCCTCACAAGGCAAGATATACAATTAAGTTAGAAAAAAATTATGGAGATGACATCTCGGATGCCACGGGAGAGATGGCCATTAATATCTATGATACGGGAGATGGCCTGGTTTTTGAGCAAAATTCTACGTTAATAATTTATAATGGGGATGGTGAAGGCGAACTCATTATTACAAATCTAGCCACTTGGCAAACCTATGATGGCAAAAGGTATCGCTTCAACTCTCGGACGGTTCGCAACGGTGAACAGGAAGAAGTGATTAAGGGAGAAGCCTTAAAAGATGATGCGGAAAGAATTACTCGCGTTACTTATAGCCGTCCAACGACTTCCCAAGTAATCACTCCTTATGAAACAGTCTTTCCTTTGCATCATTTAATTCATTGCCTTGAAATGGCTAAAGCAGGAAAATCTGTTGTCTCAGATGTTGTCTTTGATGGGAGCAGTGAAACGCATGAGGCTGTCAATGTGGATACATTGCTAGGCCCCGCACAACCTACAAAACTAAAAATTATAACAGATCAAAATATTTTGAATAAAAATCAATGGCCTATGCGCTTAGCTGTTTACGCTCCTGGGAGCAAAAGTCCAGAACCTGACTATGAAATGGAACAAAAGGTTTTAGATTCAGGTGTGGTTGAAGAAATGACCTTAGATTATGGAGCATTTCAAGTCAAAGCAATCCTCGAAAAAATTGACTTCTATGCAACTAACAAATCACCTTTATGAGCGCTATTGTTAAAAAATCCATTGATTTATTTGGACATTCCACATCTGTCACAATGGAACAAGAGTTTTGGGATGCTCTCAAAATCATCTCAGAACAACAAGGCAAATCCATACGTCAGTTGGTCCTGGAGATTGATCGTCATCGATTAGAAAGTAAGTCTCTTCATAATCTTTCGGGCAGTCTAAGAGTCTTTATTCTTCAATATTTTATAGATATTGCTGCCCCCTCCTCAATGGGTCAAATTTAATGACGCAAGTGAGGATGAGGCTTCAAGTTTTAAAAATTGAGACTAGTTGGCTCTAGTTAAGACGTTTTAACGCGCAGAAAGATCGCCGGAAATTAGCCTAAAAAATGAACCAATTTATAAGGGATCAGTTATAGCCCAGTAAGTATAAATTGATCCAGATTTATGGTGACATTTTGGATGCATTTTTAAGCCTTGAAAACCGCCACTAGCCAAAGCTAATGAAGGCTTTTTAAAAGAGAAGAAAAGGCGCCAAAAGGGCATGCAGAAAATGGATTATTTTATACTGACAGGGCTATATATCAATCCAGCTCAATAATCTCCTCTACTGTGAGGAGATTAAAACTCGGCGCGGCGATAAGGTTTGTGGTACCTTATCCTCTGCACTTGACCTTAAAGACCCCATACTGTTCCATAAACTAGAACTGTAATCTATCTGGGAAGAGGGAGAGTACGGATCTTCTTGATAACAATTCGTTTCTTTTTCCATCATCAATGACTCTTCCTCAATAGAGAGCGAGACACTGAAAGGGTCTATCACTTCCCCCTCTCCTATCTCTTGGATCAAATTAAAAACTTGATGCCATGAATTTACTTCAGTAAGCCGCTCCGTCAACGTATAAATATATATTTCTTGAAGATTAGGATAAAGGGATGGCCAAGCGTCCAGGATATCACTCTTAAACCTCTCTGTATTGCCTCGACTATCATCTGCAAAAAATATCGCTTTAGTCTTGTCTGCTATATTTTTATCAAAACACCAAAGAGCATAGGCCTTTTGACGATAATAGATATCTTTTCTGAAAGAGCCGGGTACAGCAGTAGCTGCTCGATCTTTAACAGACACCGCATGGCCTGATGCCATAACCGATAAACTTTTTTCTTCCCATTCTTCACCTCGCACAGTAGCGCCCTCTGCTAGCAAGTCTTTAAACCCTAGTTTTTCCAAACGCCCTAAGGTTTCTCTGAAGCCCGCAAGGGGATCGCCCTCAATTATTTTATGCCAGGCACTCGCAAAAACGACATTTATTTTCTGACGGATAAGCCACTGCACAAATTTAACAGCAGCCCCCCTTTCTACAACGATATCTTCTGGCTTAATCGACGTTGGATCCGCTTGATTGGTTAAAGTCCCATCAACATCTAGAACCACAGAAATTTCTTCAGGCGCCCTGCCACTTTGTAAAAAATTATAAATTTGGGCCGTCATTTCGCTGATTGAAGGAACGCACTCCCATTTTGCCAGCACAGGATGGATCATTCCCTCTCTTTCCTCTAATAAATTCAAGTCAGCTGCTTCAACAACTAAATTATTAGCTATAAGGGATACATACAAAGTAAAAATTGATACTAATCGAATCACAAACAACCTCTATCTATAGAATCATATAACAAACGATATTTTGATTATTGTAAACAATAGAACTTAATCTACAACTAATATTTACTATAATTTTGATGAAAAAAAAATCAGCTATTATCATAAAGACGTCTAGAAATCAAAAAAAATAAAGGCTAAACTAGAATAATTGAAGTGACTAGAAAGTAAAACGCAATGGCTCCTGTATCTATCAAAAATTCTATCCAGCGCCTAGGGCGCCGAGCAATACGGTACTATAAACTCTTCAAAACACCGATAAAATGGTTCGCTGTAATTGTCGGTTTGGCCATTGGGTATAAACTTATTCCTGTCATCATTTTATCGAATATGAAACCGCCAAGTGTCATGGTTAATGTGGAAAAGGCCCAAGAATCCGAATGGGCGGAAGAAATTAAAGCCATTGGCACAATTGCCGCTGTTCAAGCTGTAACCCTCTCGCCGGAAGTTGGCGGTACCGTTGTTGCTATTCATTTTGAATCGGGTGATAAAGTCAATGAGGGGGCAAAACTGATCACGCTTAATGATGCCGCTGAACAAGCAGATTTACTGCGGTATAAAGCTCAACTTGAGATTTCTCAACTAACCCTCGGTCGATCTGAGAAATTATCAAGCCGTAAAGTTGAATCTCTGGCCGAGTATGATCAAAAGAAAGCTAAGGTTGATGAAACAGAAGCCTTAGTAGCACAAGCCTATGCTGCTATCGGAAAGAAAAACATCCAAGCTCCTTTTTCAGGTACATTAGGAATCCGCCTCGTCAATTTAGGAGATTACCTATCAGCCGGCACTCCAATTGTTACCTTGACGAATTCTGATAAACTCTTTATTAATTTCAATTTGCCCGAACGTTATGCCAATGTGATCAAGGTTGGTCAAAAAATAATATTTACAGTTGATGCTTATAAGGATGCAGAATTCGAAGGCGTTCTCACAACCATTGATCCCCAAATCTCTAAAGATGCGCGCAATATTGCCATCCAAGCCTCAGCAGACAATAAAAATAATAAGCTCCAAAGTGGTATGTTTGCTGATATTCGTGTGGTCCTTCCCCAAGATACGAAGGCCATTACCATTAATGAGACAGCCATTGATTATGGCTTGTATGGTAGCTCTATCTATATAGTCGACAAGAATGAAGCGGGAGACTTAATTGCCCGCAAGCAATTCGTTAAAACGGGCATTCAGCGTAAGGGACGAATTGCTATTTTCCAAGGCCTCAAAGCGGATGAACAAGTGGTCACGGCTGGCCAACTAAAATTAAACCATGGAGCTCATATTTCTATCAGTGATGATAAAGGGCCTGCCATACCATCTATCATGCCAAAACAATAGAGACTCCGAATGAAATTTACAGATATATTCATTAAAAGGCCAGTCCTTGCTGGTGTCATTAGTACTTTAATCTTACTGGTGGGACTGAAGTCTATTTTCGCCATGCAGGTGCGTCAGTATCCAGAGCTCACCAATACGGTGATCACGGTTACCACCAGTTATCCAGGCGCCACCGCTGACCTGATGCAAGGGTTTGTAACCAATCCTATTCAACGGTCTGTGGCTTCTGCAGAAGGTGTTGACTATATCACCTCGACAAGTCGCCTGGGCGTGAGTGTTGTCAGCGCCTATATAAGGCTTAATTTCCCCCCAGATGTGGCTATGACTGAAGTTTCAGCAAAGGTTCAGGAAATCATAAGCGAATTGCCGCGTGAAGTTCAGTCACCCGTCATTAAAAAGACAACGGGCGAAACTTACTCTCTTCTTTATGCTAGTTTTTCGAGCGATCAGTTAAGTAATGAGCAAATTACAGATTATATCAATCGTCAGATTCAACCTCGCCTCGCCACAGTGTTTGGTGTTTCCCAAGTTGAAGTTTTAGGAGGTCAAACCTTTGCCATGCGAATTTGGTTAAATCCAAAGAAAATGGCAGCCAGCCAAGTTTCATCTGCTGAAATTTTGTCAGCTTTGGAACGCAACAACTATCAATCAGCTCCCGGCGAAACAAAAGGATTGTTGGTGGTTAAAAGTGTTGATGCCAACACAAATTTGACTTCTGCGGAGCAATTCCGCAACATCATTATCAAAGCTAAAGGGGATTCGGTTATTCGCCTGCAAGATATTGCGGAGGTGGATTTAGCAGCGCAAAGTTATGATTCGGTCGTCAAAATGAACGGTCAAAAATCAGTCTTTATTGGGATAAAGACCACACCAACGGCGAACCCGCTGACCGTGGTGAAAGATGTTCGTAAAACTTTAGATCAGTTTGCTCCCAACTTTCCGCCCTCTTTAAAAATGAATATAGCCTATGATGCCACTAAATTTATTCAATCATCCATTGATGAGGTGGTAAAAACTCTATTAGAAGCCAGCTTTATTGTTATTCTCGTTATCTTTTTATTCCTCGGCAGCCTCAGAGCTGTTTTTATTCCTGTTGTTACCATCCCTCTTTCCATTATTGGCGTAGCCACCATATTGGTGATGTTAGGATTCAGTCTTAACATTCTAACATTATTAGCCATGGTCTTGGCCATTGGACTAGTGGTCGATGATGCCATTGTCGTGGTTGAAAACGTCTATCGCCACTTAAGAGAAGGCAAAACACCCTTTGAAGCAGCCTTAATAGGAACGCGAGAAATTGCTGTTCCGGTGATCTCTATGACAATTACGCTTGTGGCTGTTTATACGCCCATTGCTTTCATGGGAGGATTAACGGGAACCTTATTTAGAGAGTTTGCTCTCACATTGGCAGGGTCCGTTATTATTTCAGGAATAATCGCCTTAACGCTCTCGCCTATGATGTGCAGTTTAATCTTAACAAGAGACTCACTTGATTCTAAATTTGCGCATCGCGTGGAAAATTACTTTGATAATATTGCCAAGGCCTATGAAAAACGTCTTAAAAAGGTTATTCATAATCGGCGATTTATTGTTTTTTCCTTTGGGGTTGTTATGCTTTTAACCACCTTATTCATGCCTCATATTTCTAAAGAGCTTGCTCCGCAGGAAGACCAAGGAATTGTGATGATGGCAACCAAGGGTCCGCAAGGGGGTAATATTGATTTTATGGAATATTACTCTGACCAAATTATTGATAAACTGAGCCATTATGAAGAAATGGATCTCTTGTTCACTCTTGCGGGCATGGAGACCGTTAACAGTGGCTTTGGGGGGTTGATTGTAAAACCCTGGTCTCAACGAAGTCGCTCAACCCATAGCATTCAACAATCCATTCAAGAAGACTTGAGCACAATAACAGGAGTCCAAGGCTTTGTATTTCAACCATCACCTCTTCCGGGCAACGCTGGGGGTATGCCTGTACAATTTGTGGTTAATAGTCTAGGGGATTACCAGATTATCTATCAGATTGTCGATGACTTAAAACAAGCCGCCCGTCAAAGTGGTCTCTTTATTGCGGTGGATAGCGACTTAGAATACAACCGTCCTGCCATCAAATTGGAAATTAATCATGATAAAGCCAATGAACTGGGTATTAGTATGCAAGATATTGGCACCACTCTGTCGACATTTATGGGAGGAAACTACGTAAACCGCTTTAACTTATTAGGACGCAGTTATCAGGTTATTCCCCAAGCACCGCGTGCCGAACGGCTATCAGAACAATCTCTCAAGGATTTCTATATTCCAACCAGTTCAGGCAAACAAATATCACTGTCTACCATTGCCACAACAAAGGTAAGCATTGAGCCAAACCAATTAACTCAGTTTAACCAAATAAACTCAGCAACCTTCCAAGCTGTGCCTATGCCCTGGATTAAATTAGGAGACGCCATTGCTTATTTAGAAAACTATGCGAAGAAAAATTTTCCTCAAGGTGTTACTTATGATTTCTTGAGCGAATCTCGTCAATACATCCAAGAAGGTAATGCTTTAATGCAGACTTTTATCTTCGCCTTAATTATTATTTTCTTAGTCTTGGCTGCTCAATTTGAAAGCTTGCGTGATCCATTTATTATCATGCTCAGCGTGCCCATGTCCATTTTTGGTGCAATTCTAATGCTTTTTATAGGCTTTAGCACGATGAACATCTATTCCCAGATTGGATTGGTCACGTTGATTGGCTTAATTACTAAGCATGGCATCTTAATCGTAGAATTTGCTAACCAGCTGCGAGAAGAGAAGAAATTAACCAAACAAAAAGCTGTTGTTGAAGCAGCGATGATTCGTCTGCGTCCCATTATGATGACAACAGCCGCTATGGTCGTCGGCTTAATCCCTCTTCTTATGGCGTCGGGTGCGGGTGCTGCCAGCCGCTTTAGCATTGGGATTACCATTGTGGCTGGAATGTTGATTGGTACATTCTTCACAATCTTCATCGTTCCTACTTTTTATGTGATGATTGCCAGTGATCACCATCCAAAGACGAGCGAGGGAGAGCAGCTTATCTAAGAAAGATAAAGCTGCTGCACTATGAAGGAAAACCAATTTGTAAACCCCTGACACTGTTCACTGCCATGCTTAAGACTTTACTATCTAAAGAATTCTAATTTACTCGATAGTTAGGCCAGGGACATCAGTGTCACCACTTTTATAATATATTTTTTTAATAAAAGTGTCGGGGGATATAAGATTTCCTTCTGTTCCTTTGGTATATTGCTTGCCCACTAATAAATCAATCAATTTCAAATCTTTTTCATTAAGCCCTAAACATGCTTCAACCCAAATTTTTACGATCTCTAATAATTCTTCATAAGTAATCGGATTTACATAATTAGCAGCGCGCTGAAAATGTGTTACTCCGTTTTTTTTATCATTTTCTTTTTGGATATATTTTGCAGCCGCTAAAAACCCCTCTCCAGGGCTGGCAATTTTATCAACAATACCTAATCTATACATGGGTTTGTTCGACAGAGTACAAATATCCCGTTGATTAGACGCAATTATCCTACTTTAACACAAATGCACTTGCCAAATGAGTTCCACTTATTGATGATGCTGCCAACAATGATGCCTTCCCGTTTTTGGGATTCAATCCTTTGAGTCTTCAGGCTAGATCCAATGCATCTTTTAATCCTAGAGATTTGAGCCTAAACCAGGGCTCTGACGCCATAGCCATACTTTTTATGAAACGCATAAACGGTTCCTTTGTCCTTGATATATTGAACAATCTTATCATGCCACTGTGTATTGGTTTTGCCTTGAACCACAGCATGTGAGGGCGGCGGAATGGCTGGGGTTATGCATTTATTATAAAGCTCTTCAACAACTTCCTTACTATAATAACCGCCGTCAGCAACGACTTTCTCGAGCAGCATGGCTATTTCTTTAGGAATAAGAGCCTCCATCATTTCAATATCGGCAACTTCAGTGTCTGTGATCTCAACGCCGTGCACATTCATCTGGGGATCCATTGACATGTGCAGCTTGCGCCAAGGCGTTTGAGTGCAAGGTTTTCCATACTTTGTTTGATACCAATGGCTCGCCTTGCCAAAGCGAAGCCCCGTGCTATCAAAAATCAATGCAATCGACTCGCCTTGTGCTATTCGTTTAGCCAACTTGTCACAGAATTGGCGCACTTTTAAAGGTATGGAAGAAAATAAATCACTCAAATGGCCAAAGCTGGGAACCGGAATATCAAGTTTCTTCGTGCTCCAAAGATCCTCAAAAAAACCGGTAATTTGGCGCATTCCCCAGCCAAACAAACGGTAAAACATATACACCAGTTTAATATATGGTTGTTTGTATGTTGCTTGTTGGCCAGGAATGCCACGAACATAGGGGGCTTCATTGATAAATTGAGATTTCAGATCTCCAAAGGGAAAATAAAGGCTCAATTCTCCCCGTTTTTTGAGGCTCTTGTTATATTCAGTCCAGTTTACAACCTTATATTGTGGCTTCTTTCTTGGCTTCAGTGAGGGATTTTTGAATTTTTCTTTGTATGGTATTTTTAGAACTCATATTACGTCAATGACCACACATTAAAACATGGTAAGGGGGGACACAAGAAATTGCCGCACCTTTCCCGAACAAAGCCTGTCAGAATATCTCTGTAGCGTCCTAAATTTAATTTCATAAGTTCACTGAGAGGATCTTGAGGGGCGTTTATAAATTGTTCTTTTATGCTTTCTATATCTCTTCTTATTGTTGTTAACCTCTGTGACAGATCATTATCTTTCCAGAATCCTTGCGTTAGTGGATGCTCTTTATCTTTATAAAACTCTCTTAGATTGCTTACAGGATCATCTTTTTCCATTGCTTTTAAAGAGCTTGACCAAGCAAGAGATAAACTACTGACAATTAACAAGTGGCAAGCTATTCGACGAACATTCTCCCTTAAGACTGCTAAGATTTTTAATCTGACCAGCGTCCAATGAGAAGATAAAATGAGAGGATGTCGAAAGATGCTTTTTTCTTGAGTGATAATACCTTCCTGAGAGTTAT
>JAIBEV010000167.1 GCA_019459505.1 Candidatus Paracaedibacteraceae bacterium
AGATCAATGGATCGACGACTACAATGAAACTTATCTGCATTCAACACATGGTATACCCCACCTAAAACATTTGAACAAAGATATATAACCCATAACAAACAACACGACCCTCTTTTAAAATTCGCTTGCTAAATAGGGGGCATTACAACCTTAGCGACTTTTCCTTGACTTCTTAATCGTTTGTAAAATGGGCTTTTGGTATCCTGTTTCAATTGGCCTATTCTCCGCTCCAGAATTCCTTGCACAACAGAAGAGCAGTGGGCATATTCTTGCTGATTTATTTGGCGAATAAGTTCATCTTCTAAGGCTTTCTTATAATGCAATAAGCTCTCTAATTCTTCCTGTTGCCTTGAAGGATAAGATGTTACCTGACACTCTAATTTTTCACCATATTGGTATAACATTTTAGTATCTACAGAGGTGGACCCTAGAAGTCGGACAGTATGTTAAGCTATAGTCCTCGATAAAAAAGGACTAGAAAAAGGGAGAGTAGTATTTCTTTTTCTAGATAGACTGAGAGTGTGCTATAAGGAGACCATCCCAAAACGGGGAGTGTCAGAGAACCAAGGAAAAATACGTTATGATCAATGATAGTTTAGCAGTATTTCAACAGCTTTGTTGCTGCAGATTTTAACAAATTGGGACCATGCAAATTTAATGGCTAAGCTAGGCTTTCTGCCGTGGCCCCCCGTTTTGGGATGGTCTCCTAAGTAAGAGACTTACTATTTTCAAAAGGGAGGAAGGCTGCTTTTCTTGAAGTCCAGTGTTTAATTTCGAACCTATAAAAAGACCTAATGTTCCTAAATGGCCATAATTTCATCAGAGCTATAATATCTTTGTGCTATTACATAACGAAAGAACTTGTTTAATATTCTTTAAGTGAGATTTTATCCTGATATAATCTAAGTTGTCCTCAACTGAACGATATGAAATATTAAAAATCCTAGCAATTTCTTTTGCAGTCAAACCTTGGTTTTTATATCTTAATAATTCGATTTCACGAGAAGTTAAGAAAAATTCATGGTTATCTGAAGTAATTAGATATTTAGGAAGTGATATCTTCTTATTAAATTCGCCCAAAGCTGCTGAATCAATTTTAGAGGAATCATCAACAGCATCATGAAATGTAATATTCATAGTTTTGGATTGATCGGATATGTCAATAATATCCCTTGCGACTGTCCTGAAATATAGAATGAATTTATTTAATAAATCCATATTGTTAAGGTAAAAACTTGGTAATCCCGTATCCAATGTAGTTCCACCAAAAGCCCAAGTTTCAATTAAATTTTTTGTTATATTATAAAATGAGATACCATTCCACATATCCACAGAACGGCGGTAGTTGGTAAACGTATTCTTATCGTTAACATCCCATAAGAATATTTTTTTTTGTTTTTCTTCTTTAAATCCACTTGGTGTCAAAAGGCCACGATAGCATTTATTCTGATTATAAAGCTCTAATTTGAAAAACAGATCAGTATATGCGCCATGGTTCCCAATTCTAAAGTACTTTTGATCTTTTGTTATTTTTCCATAAGCAAAATTTGTTATACTAAAGATTTTCAAAGGATCTAAAATCTCATCCAATCGAGATTGGATGGACTGATTATAGTTTAGCATTAATTTAGCTTTATTGAATTCATTCATACTCAATACCTTAAAGAATTAATGGAGCAACAAATTAATATATGATTAGACCCATAGAAAAACTCAAGAGTTAATATAGCGATTTATTTTATCCCGTATTTATACGGGATCGACCTTACTTAATATTCAATGATATGTTCTGCAAGAATCAAAATATAAATTAGCGAAGTAATATGCATAAACATTACTTTCAACCTAATTAGCTTTAACAGCGGAATCTAATTCCTTGTTAAGGAATGACAGCTCAGCCAACTAGAATTTATCTTGTGTAGTCGGATTTTTATACACATTAAAGAAACTGAGAAAGGAACTCTTGATGAATAGAGAGTATTTAATAAAAAATATATTTAGTTATCCTCAACATTATATAGATATGCTACTTAGAGCAAAATTAATTGAATATAATGTTGATTCATTTTCTGGAAAAACTTTTATTTGTGTCTCTTTGACTCGTTTTTGTCCTGTGGGTTGCGCATTCTGTTTTTTTAAATCAGGTAAAGTTTTTAAGAAACCTACTATTGAAGACAAATTTAGTGATGTAGGTGTTAACAAATTTATTGAATTCGCAAATCATATAAATTTGGGTTATCTGTTGGTATCCGGTGGTGGTGAACCGATGATTGAAAAGAAATCTCTCCTTAAGATTATCAACCAAGTTAATTCAGAAAGAATTGCTCTTGTTACTAGTGCAAACTGGGCAAAAAATTATATTGCTGCTGATGAATATCTAGCTTCTATTAAAAAGGAATTAGAGACTAGAATTACCCCAACCTCATTGACTGTTAGGGTAAGTGTCGACGCAGAGCATGTGACCTCAATTGGGCTTGAGCCAATTATAAACTTAATAAAACTCTTTCAAGATAAATATAAAAGCTGCAAACAAATGGACCTTCAAATCCATTCTTTGATTGGTGACACAACTATTGATGAAGTTATCTCCGAACTTGAGTCTAATTATAAAATTACAAGAGAGATGGTTTACGAAGATAGAATCTCTGACGGTGAAAGTGTAATTAAAATAGTCCCTCACCAGGAGAGAATATCCTTTAATGATTTAACTATAAAAGTTGGTTACGCAAAAGCATTTTACTCTGATTTGAAGGTAGATCTTGCTAATCAAGAACATGTACAAAGAAACTTAAATGTATATCAAAAAGATTTATTTGAAAGTGAAGATGGTAATTCCTCAATTGTTACTAACAAAATTGGGGAACCTGGGCTAGATTTTTGGGTAAATTATAATGGAAACGTTACAACCTGGGGGAATCAATTTTTAGATAACCTATTTAATGTATATGTTGATAAACCTACCGATATTATAAAAAGCTCTTTGTGTGATCCTGCCGCTCTGGCTTTCATTGAAAAAGGAGCGAACTATAGGGATAGAGTTGTCTCAGAGGCTAACTTAAAAGCTGTCATCAGATCTAAGGCTGTTAACATTAGAGACTATACGGGAGCCTTGATGTTTGATGAAGCACGAACACGTCTTTATTTTACCATACGTGCTTTGCAAGATTATATTTCTGAAGGAAGAGTTAATATCGATACCTCGAGCCAAGCAATAAAAGATATCCTATCAATTAAGGTAGAAGATTTAATTGCAGCGTATAAAAATTCTACTTATACAATTGTCCAGCAAGCTATGGAAGGAGACTTTGATAAAGAATGGATACTTGATCTAATGGAATGGGTAAAATTAGGACATTATGAAATTTCAGATTCTTATAAAAAATCTTTATTAGATTTCTATAACGCAAATGTTTTAGAAACAGAAAAATTAAGTTCTTACGAAGACTTATCACATGATTTGAGGCTGCAAAATGTTAGAATGACAGAACATCTGACACACATCAAACCTCAGGCTATGTTAAAAGAATCATTGGCGGCTTAAGTCATGAAAAAAATAGCACAGTTTATTCCATTATATGTATTTCTAAGTGCACCAGTGTTTTCATGCGAGGATAATAAACTTGCGTGGCGTGATCTTCCAAAGCTCGGGTTAGCTTCTTGTGTAAGTTTTACTCACGAAGCGATGGAACCAGTGGACCAGCTAATAGTTAGATATCATAGCATTTCTAAGTCAGAGATAGACACCATAGGTTCACGAATAGCACTACTTACCAAGATTAAAAGTGAGTTATTAGTGCTTGCAGATAAAATCGGCGATGAAAAAGTATCTAAAACCTTGAGATCCTTATCAGGCATTTCTTCGAAAAAAAGCTGGTATTTATCTGAGTTAAAGATTTTATATAAAAATACAGTAGAAGAACATCCTATCATAAAAAGCCAAACGAATATGTTTGATGATTATATTCCATTACCATTAGTAAATAAGCTCATTTTTGGAACTAATATATCAGCTTATTGGGGATTGTTTTGGTTAGAAGCATTAGATCCTTGTCATAGAATGTTAACTTCATATTATGTTCAATGGGATGAAGAAAAAACAGCAACTCCGTTCTTCTTGTGGTTAGAAAATCTTGATATCCCTTGGTTTTCCCCTCAAATACACTTTTTTAATAGCATAGAGCTTGAAGATGCAACCTACACATTAGATGCCGGTATTTTTTATAATAAAAAAAATGAGAAAGCGAATTTGAATAGTGATAATCAAGAGTACATTTATATTATTACGTTGGAGAAAAAAATTCTGATTGTTAAAGCAAGTGAAACGGTTAGGCATATTTCATTAAGTCTTGGTTTTCCAGTTCTGGCTGCTGGAGCCTTAAAATTAATGGAAGGCAAAATAATATATATTGATGGAGAAAGCGGCCATTATCAACCTACTGCTTTTCATATCTGGCAAGCCATTGAGTTGTTAAGGAAATTGAATGTTAATTTAGATGCAAATGTTGGGATTAAGTATTACGAGAATGGTAAAGTTGTTAAGACAGGTCTCAAAGATTTTTTATTAACTTACCAAGAGCATATATCCTCATTCAGGGCGTTTTCTGGATTCCTTCCGAACTTTCATTTAAATTAAAAACAAGGATTAAGAGTTAAATGGCAGTATTTTATCAAGTTATATCAGAAATCAAACGTGGGACGTTTACCTGTGCTGTTGCTACTGCAGCATATAGAAGCGGATCTAATTTAACGCTGGAATTATTCGATAAAAATCAATCAAAGATTGTGTCTTATAGCTTCGATTATAGCAAGAAAACAGGGATTGTCTTTAGTGCGATTATAGCTCCTGCTCATACTCCAAAATGTTTATTTGATCGACAAATTTTATGGCAAACTGTAGAAGATCGCGAAACAAAATACAATTCATATCTTGCAACTGAGTTTACAATAGCGTTGCCCGAGGAACTAACAACGGAGCAAAATATAGAATTAATAAAAGAATTTGCTCAAACTTCCTTTGTGGAACGTGGAATGATAGCAGATGTTAATTTCCATAATGAGCATCAGAATAATCCCCATCTACATATTATGTGTCCAACTCGGGTTATAGGGGGAAAAGACAGGGGGGGAAAACTTCTTGCAAAAGAAAAAGGTTGGAATACTAAGGCAACAATTAATGCAATAAAGCAGGAACAAGCCCAGATTATTAATAAATATCTTAAGAAATACGGGCATGAAAGTAGAATAAGTGAATTACCTGATAATGTCGCCCGTTTCGACTGTTTAAGGCCCTGGCTCTAAATTAGTAGTAAAACTTATTTAATAAACTTAAACAAAGGATTTTTCTATGGCAACTTTATTTACAAAAAGCCACCACACCCATATAGGAATTAATTATGATGAGTTAGTTCAACTTCAATCAATGACACCGGCTAATCGAATAAATAATATTCAAGGAACTATGTTAGCTAATACTCAAAACGCCATTATTTTACTCAATAGGAATATTACTGATGAGCATTTGAATGACATTTTATCAGAGAATTCAGCATTCAAAGAGCATTTTTCAAAATTACCTAATTTGAGCATTAATTTAGAGGCTTATTCTAAGCTAACCGATGCTTCTATTATCAATCTGGTAAACAGCTGTCCATCTCTTACGAAAATTAATCTAAAATCTTGCTCTTCTGTAACAGATAAAGCAATTATTACTCTAGCCGAACATTGCAAACAGTTAGAGGAAATTAATTTAGCTTGGTGTGATATCTCTGAAAAAAGTGTATTAGCTTTGGCAGAAAATTGCCCTAATTTAAAGAAAATCGATCTACGGAGCTGCTATATTACTGACAAGGCAGTTATTGGTCTTGTTACTAACTGCAAAAAGCTAGAAAGTATTTGTTTACCTTGGTGTAAGAGTATTACAGATGATGCTGTAATGGCTATAGCAAATAATTGTCCTGATATTGTTGAAGTAGACCTACGAGGCTGTGAGAAAATAACGACAACTTCAGTGTTATACTTATCTCAACGTTGTCACAATCTTCGTACAGTACACTTAAAAAGGTCATTTAAGGCAGTTAATGATGAAGTTCTTACAACATTAGCCTCTAACAATCTTCACATTGAAAAGCTTAATTTACGAGGGTGTTATAAAAAAGATGAGAAGTCAGGGCAAGATAACATTACTGATGCGGGCATTATTAATGTAGTTAAGAAATGTAAGAAAATTCAAGTGCTTGACCTAGCTTGGCAAGAGAATCTTGGTGATTCAGCCATTATTGCACTAGCAAATAACTGTCCTGATCTTACTTCCATTGATATTAGTGGGTGTGTAAATATTACGAATGAAGCTATCATTGAACTCGCCAAAAGATGCCAATCCTTAAAAATGTTAATTCTATTTAAGAATCCTCTTATTACGGAGATGGCATATGAAAAACTTAGAATAAAAAATTGCATGGTGAAAGTTTATTAATAATTTTTTGGATTTAATATTTATTGGATGTTAATGAGTGGAAAGGAAAATAAAGATGCAAAGTAAAAAACTGTTTTTTGCATGTGATTACAACGGAATAGAACTGAAAGATTGTTTGTTAGAATATGCAAAATCTTTAAAAGTAGAAATCAAAGATTTTGGAATCGAGACAGGCTCCCCTTTAGATTATATCGATGTTACAAAATTACTTGTTAACGAACTTCAAAATGATGAGGAAGCCTTAGGCGTAATTGTTTGCGGAAGTGGGCAAGGAGTAGCCATTTCTGCCAATCGATCAAACAAAATAAGAGCAGCGATGTGCCGTACAGAAGAAGATGCTATCTCAATTCGCAGCAAATTAAATGCGAATGTACTTTGCCTAGGGAGTAAAACTTCGACATTAGATGAAGCAATAACATGTTTGAAGGCATTTTTAGAAACTCCTTTTAATGATGACAAACATGGCCAATGTGTTTCTAAGCTTACTCCTCATCTTACATCACATAGATTTGATGGCGTTAACATGATTGCACGCGCAATTATAACTCATAAAGATCATATACTTCTAACAACTGTTACTGAAAGCAATAAAGATTTTGCCTCTGATCTTTACTTCCTTCCTGGTGGTCATGTTGAATATAAGGAATCTGCAATAGATGCTTTAAAAAGAGAGCTAAAAGAGGAAATGGATGTAACAATCTCAAGCTTAGAATTTGCAGGCGCATTGGAATGCACTTGGGATAGAAAAGGCAAAGTTTATCACGAGCTAGACTTGGTTTACAAAGTTGAGCTGCCTAATTTAGATTCAGAAAATCCCCCTATAGCTGTAGATCATGCATTTCATCAGTTTGTATGGAGGCCATTATCGGAAATTAAAAATTATAACGTTCTACCTCAGCAGTTAATTCCCCTTATTATTGAGGCGACAAAGACAGAAGGGGCTAGTTCTTTATTCTTTAGTGAAATGATGGGTCCATCTACATAAAGATACCGTCTTTATGTAGATGGACCCTAAATGCAACAGGACTTTTTATATCCGCAAGCTCCATAAGTTTTTTTGTCTGAAAAAAGGTTATTCAACAAATTAGAATAATCTTTTTTCAGACAAATTCTAACGGGATTTTTCAAGCAATACAGAAAAGATCTTATTTTGTATCCTGGTTACGTGAGGAGAATCCACTGAAAAATAACATTGAGCAATTTCTAGTGCTTGTCGCATATATTCAATTTCTTGTTGTTTAAACTTTTGAGCCTCTTGCACATCCCCCCTTTTCATTGCTAACGTAAATTTTTTTAAAGATAATTCTGCTAAATTTTCTAATGAAATATAACTCTCGGGATGCTCGCTTTTTAGGAATATCTTCAAAGATCTATTGAGTAACTCTTCAGCGTCTTCCAAGTTCCCATCTTCAACACAAACTTTTCCAAAATCCCTCAGAATTTGCGCAGTAGCAATATGATTGTTCCCGAAATGAGTTTCGTATAAGTCAAGAGCTTGTTGAAGAAGCAGTTTGGATTTTTTATAGTTGCCAAGATCTTTATATAAATTCCCTAAGTATGCATTTATTCTGGCAATTGACAAATGTTTATCAGAGAAAAGACTCTTATAAATGATAAGAGCTTGATTGAGCAGCTCTTCAGCTTCCTCGTATTTTTGTAAGTGCCTATAAACATCCCCTAGAAACGTGGATGCCATTGCAACGCCGGTATGCTTTTCTGGATATCGTTCCTTAAAAATTGTATAACCTTGGGTAAGAAAGACTTTTGCTTTTTCATAATCTCCCATGTCTCTATAAACAACACCTAGGTGTACCATAATTCTAGGGATATCCTCATCTTTACTATCTGAAAAATATTTTCTACAAGTAAGAAGTGATTCTTCCAGAAGTATTCTGGCTTCTTCATAAGCACCACATTCTCTATAAACTTCTCCTAAAAAAGATGCAGCCATAATTGAATCTTTATTTGGTTTTGGTAAATGATTCGCATAGAGAGAAAGGCTTTTTTTAAGGAATGCCTTAGATTTTCCATAATCTCCTAGGATTTTGTAAGAAATCCCCATATAAGCTAATACTCTTGCTATTTTTCCGTAGTTTTTTTCATGGGCATTACTAGTTAATTTGGCATAGCTTTCTTCTAAAAATGTTTTTGCTTTTATATAGTCTCCAAAAAATAAATAAGAACGACCAATTTCACTTTCTATTAATCCACTCATGTATGAATTTATTAAGTTACTATGGCTTAAAAAAGAATTACCATGCAATATAGAGAGTTTGATCAATGCAGCATCCGCTTTTCTTAATGCACTTGCAATATTTTCTTCAACTACATGCGTAATATCTTTTATAAGATGTCTGTCTTTTTCTCTATTAAAATTCTTGGTAAGATACGTCAGAATGATGGATTGTATGCTTCGATGGAGTGAAAAAAATGAGCTGTCAGAAGAGTTGGAAGGTAGGGAACCCATAATGAGAGAGTACTTTTTCAAATTATATATGAAGCTATCTACTAACATATCTCCCTTGTAACTTACTAAAAACTCTCTTGGAATATTTTGAGAATCTAAAAGGCTCACTAACAATAAAAGATCTTTAAATTCCTTATTTATATTAATAATGTTTCGAATTGAGAGAGTAATAATACGATAGCGTGTTTTGGTGTACTCACTTGCCTCCTTTAAAAGGTTTCCTTGAATCAGTTCAAAATCTTTATTGTAGTCTTGCAAGTGTTTAAGGTAAGTCTCGTAAGGAGCATTTGTCGCTTTTATATAGTATGCTGCTGCAGAAACATCTAAGGGAAAAGATGGGATCTTACTCAAAAATTGTCGCGCTTGTCCTTTTTCGTTTTCAGTAAGCTGGCCTGCTTCTTTACCATTTATAATTTTAATAAAAAGTTTTAATTTTTCATCGGGTTCTAATGACTCAATACTCAAGGTGCAATTAACATAAGTATTGTTGTGGCTATTCCTTGTTGTTACAAGCACCTTTCCACTTCCCCAAATTTTTTGATCTTGAGGAAAATATTTTTGAATATCTTCAAACTGCTCAACATTATCATAAATTAGAATCCAATGAGGATAAGCTCTAAAATGGTCCCGCACAAACCGAACCAATTTCTGTTCTCTTTCTTCAAGGACCTTCGTCTCTTGGATCTCTCTTATCTCTTTCTTTTCTTCTTCTGTTCTCGCCAATGTGTGCGCAAGATTTTCAAATGAAGCAATCAAGCTATTCTTTGTTTCTGCATTAATTTCCCAAACAATAGGAGTGGGTTGCTGGCGAGCATACTGCCGGGCCAATGTTGTTTTTCCAGCCCCTCCTATCCCTACTAAAGCGAGAGTGCGAATACCTTCAGGTTGAGCGTTAAAACAATTCGTCATTTTCTGGAGTAATCCAGGTCTTTGCAGCAGAGCTGTGTGAGAAGGCAGCGCAAGATCACTGCGCATAAGGGCGTCTCCTTCCTTTCCTATGGTTAAAGGCGTAGGGAAATTATTAAAACTTTGCTGCCTTACTATTAAAAAGAGTGATAACAGCAATCCTGCTCCTAGAAAGGTGCATAAAACAGCAGATTGATTTATATTTTTTAACCCAAAAGCAACAGGATTCTGAGGCTTTTCTTTATAAGATAAGCGGGTAACAGAAGGAGAATTTTGAAAGGATTCTTGAGAATGATATGAAGCTGCATTCTTAAATTCTGAGATGACGCTCTCAAAATTAGGACATGGGAGAAGAGTTTTAAGGATCTCAAAAACCAAGTCATAATAGCTTTGGTTTTCCTCTTTCTCCGCAATCTCTTGATTTTTATCTGCTTCCACGCACAAAAAGATTTGATGTTCACATACATGGATCCTCTCTGGAAAAGAGGATTGTTTATTACCTTGAGAATTTAATTCAGCTTGAGCCTGCTTAAAAAGCGAATGAGAAATACCATAAAACATGACGACATCATTCTGATGCGGCTTTTTTTCCATCTTCAACTGATTCAGAGATGCAAGGTGTTCTCGTATCTCAAAAGAGGTTTGAAAGCCGACAAGTTTTAAGTGTTTGTCAAGACGTCTCATAAAAACAGCATGAGAATGATTTCCTTGGCCACATACCAATGTGCAAGCGATGTCATTGTCTTCTTTTAAAGAAGCAATAGAACGCAAAGTTTTTTCAAAGGCTTTATCTCGCAGTAAAAGGATGTAGTATTTTTTGAGATAGGAGAATTGGCCTGATTGCTCAATAAAATCAATAATACTTTCTCTGGAGTTACACTCCAGCTTAATCATAATATTGCGGGTATAATTTTCAACAGTCTTAGGAGAAAGGGAAAAGAATGCTCCTATTTTCTTGGCAGATCGGCCCCTGATGAGAAAAGCAATAATATCAATTTCTCGACGTGTAAATTTTATGCCAGCTATGGTGGTAAGATGTTTTGTATATACATCTTCCAGAAAATCATCTTTAAAAGGAAGGCTCACCCCATATACTCCTTTTTTTGATTGAATTCACAAGTATGAGTCAAAAGAGCTTACATGAAAATTCTCTCTACTACATTCTTAAGTAAAATTCAAGGTACGCTCCCTCTTCACAACTTTAAAGAGGCTAGAGTATTTTTTACTCTAGTGTAATACCAGGGTAGAATTCCTGGGTTGTTTTCTGATGGTCTCTAATTAATTTACGGATGAGGATCTAAAAAATTTATAAATAGGATTTTGTTGTGTTAGTTCGATTTTTATTGATTTTAAGTGTTTTATCTTACGCTGTTTTTGCAGGGGATGTAAATTGTAAATTATTTCTAGATGATGAGCAATATGATAAGCAATGCATCTGGAATCCTCAATGTTCGCGATATGAATTGAATAAGAAACAATGGTGCGAAATTCAAGAAATTGCACCTGAAGCTATAAAAGATGGCTCTCAATTAGCGATAAAGTTCACTATCCCGGGCTACTCTCCTACCACCTTAACAGCGACAGTCAGGGAGCAATGTGTTGAAACTGATTTCAAGAGCACATATACACCAGATCAGTCGATGGAAGATTTTCTCGCTTCTTTAAAAGGTAAATGTTTTGCAACGCGGGAATATATGTGGAATCAAGCTCAAGATGGAATAAAGCAAAAGACCCTACGCCAAACTTCTCAAATTCCTAGAATTGAGTTTAGTAAACCTCACCAGCTTTTGTATTTTTATGGTTGGAGCTCGACCATTGATAAAGTCCTTCATAAGACGGATATTTTCATTAAATATGGTTTTTTACCCCCTGATGATCCAGCTTTAGCCAACCAAGAAATTGACAAGCTTCTGAAGAGGAAGCTGGTCTACACATTTCATCATGATCTTTTGAACAAGGAACCAATGAAAGACCCATCGGGTGAAGACATTTTAGAAATGGACCCATGTGGCTTATTACGGTCCATTTACAAGGTTGAATATGCGATTAAAACACCAAAATTCATTGAATGGAAAAACTTTAAGAGTGATTTTCAATCTGTTAATAATGATCTTCAATCTCTAGAACCCTATTCAGGGTTTGTAACCGAGGAAGGATTAACAACGGGCATTGCAATTGCAACCGACCGTTCAGAAAACCTTAGTGGATATATTACGAGAGATACCTCATTTTCACTGTTCCCTAAATCTACTGAAATAGTTTATTACAGTTGTCAGGATACATTTCATCTTTGTGTTTCTACGAGAGGGAGGTATCAATTTAGAGAAAACATTGATGAAAAAGATTTTAAAACAATTTTTTTAACTGTTGCTTGTCCTACACCAATTCAATTGGCTTTACCTCCACACGCAACTTTTGATGAGCATTTCCAATCAGGAAGTTACTATCTTTTGGAGTGCCCTAAATCAAGTGAAACTGCGACGTCTCAAGGTTGTCGTTGGTTGAACTCTACTGAGCCTTTTAAGATCACCATTACTTCGCCTGAAAAGAAAAAAGAGCCATTTGCTGTGGTTGATTTAACTGAAGCACTCAGTGACCTAAAAAAAACTGTTCAAGACGTATTTAGTATTTTAAAACAAACTTTTATGTACCAGTCGTTGCTACAACCGTGGTCCCGCCTACTAGAAATTAACCTTCTTGGGAAATCAGCTGATCAACAGCAGCTGATTATACAAAAGTATCTAAATTTTGTGGGAATTCTTTATGCAAACGGATGGAAAGACAAAAAAAATTCGGCTCTTCAGATAAAGAAATTAAATCAATTGCCCTTGACACAATTGGATATTAATCATACTAATTTTGATGTGGTTAATTTATTACTTTATTTGCAATCCAATGAGAACTATAAAAATCCTGATCAGCAAATTGAAACTATGATTTTCAACTTGTCCCAGTTGGATTCGAGCAAATTTCCGGACTATCCAAATCAAGTTGTTAATTTGATCCAACAATTCAAAGCAAAAAAAGTAACTCTTAAGATGGATATTCTAGAATTAGTTAATCAAAAATCTACGCAACCTTTAATCAATTTTATCCTCAGTCAACAAACGACTACTTTCAATTTAAATTTCAATACAGTTGCTTTTGTGGCCCACAATTCTAGGGATTCCATTCGCCCTTATACAGATGGTGAGATGTCAATCCTTATGCGTCTAATAAGAGGAGTAGAAAAAGTTACTTTAGATGCTCCTTTGGCTAGCCTATCTCAAGCAAGTTTTATTACCCTTTTAAAACATAATAGAGAGACTTTAAGGGAATTATGTTTAACCAAAAAAGCAGTTATTTCACCTGTAATGGCACAAGAACTCATCAGTATTATTCCTCATTTAAGTAATCATAAAGAGCTGAAATTATATCTTGGCCATCTTTATCAAGAAAATAGCACTGCTTTGAAACCTATTATTCCTGTGCTTCAAAAATTAAAAAATCTTAAAGCTCTCGATATTGTATCGTCCTTATTCCGGATGTTTTTTAAAAGATAATTTTACTATATAGACAACTATATTCTTAATGAATTGAAGAAATTAACATCCTCAATTCAAGTGGTGGCTTTACGTTTTTATTGTCCTGTCATTGGTGAATCTTCTATTGATTTAAAAGATCAGAAAAAGATTGAACAGTATAAGAAACGGCTTAAATCCTATAACCCATTTCATTAACCCTAATCTTCTCTGGTAAATCATGAAAAATTTTGTATATATTATTGCTTACCTTATTGCTTCAATTTTTTCTGTCGAAGCGGGGCAGGCCGCCTCCTATGGTGTCGAGGTAGCGCAAGATAAACAAGATGGATTGATCCTTAATCTTTCATCAATACTGGCAGACCATTCACACATTGTGTCCAAAATTGCTTCAATTTTTTCTGCCGATGCGGGGCATGTTGCCCCCTGTTATGTCGAGGTAAAGCAAGATAACCAAAATGGATTGATCCTTGATCTTTCATCAATACCGGCAGACCATTCACACATTGTGTTCACAGCACAAGGTTCAGAAATTGGCAGTTGCGTTTTTGGGTCAACAAAAATTGGCCAAGTTGCCGCCATTACTATATCTACCAATAAGTCCGTGAAATTTGTGAATTCTTTAAATCGTGGTCAGTTGGCCTCGTCTAGTCAAGATGATGGTAGATTAGGTATATTACTTGTAGAATCAGCTGGCTCCATTATCTTCAGGGATCTAATTAAACTCAAAGGCGTCATGGTGCTTGATGTTAAGGGGGACTGTGTTCTTGAATCAGGTATCACCTTTAGTAATCCATCTAATGGTGTGATTCTTACCCGCGGACGTTTTGTTTTCGGTGGTGATTCCACAATTCACGAGCTTTTAGCGGTTGGTTGTTCAAAATTAGAAACAATATTAGGGGCAAATCTTTCGATTGGCTTAGGGAGCATGCAATGTACTAATACAATTATTAATCGCGGTACCATGACTGTAGACCAGAAGACTGAAATTGAAACACCCCATTTAAATAATATTGGAGCTATTCGAAGTAATTCTTTAATTTTGCGTGTTAAGAAAACTTCTAATTCTGGAAAGTTTGAGGCTCATAATCTTTATTTTACTGAATCAAACTGCAACCTTTTTCATAAAAAGAATGCTCAATCCATTTTCAAAGTGACAGGTGAGTGTCAGGGAAACAACTTTAATGAATTTCGCCTCCATGGCAAAAGCGAATGGTTGGGAATCACACAGATCAATGCGCAACAAACGACTCTGGAAAATGAGATTAAGGTTTTTGCATTCGTCCTCAGTTGTCGCAGTGATATATCCCTGCAACCGACGACAAAATTTTCCGTCCAACATCATCTTAGTCTGTATAGTCAGGGAAATCAGGTTCTAAAAAACGGTGAAGTCTATGTAGGGTTTGACCAAACTCCATCCAAAAGGGGGGCAACGCTCTCTAGGAAACAAGCATCTTTATTATCTAAATTAACACCAGGGGCGTATTTTTCAGCTAAGGGAAGCATTTTTCAAGCCGCAAAAATCAAGTCAGCAAACACGCCTTTATCCTTCCATGCAGGACAAACATTTACAGATGCATCTGGGTTTACGGAATCCGGAATCTTTCCGAACAATGTCATTGTTATCAATGCAACAAAGGCAAAAATAAGTGGAAACATGAAACTCCATCAAGCCGCCGTTATTAAAGCTGTAACGTGTATGTTAGATGGTTTCCAAGAGGGACAAGGGACATGCCGGTTCGATATTTCAGATGAATTTAAGCAATTAGAGCAAAATATGATTGCTTTAAGAGAGATATCTGTTAGGGCAAAAAATGCTACTCTGGCAGGACATACACGCTTAAGCCAAGGAGGGAAAATAGAAGCAACAGAAAAGCTATCTTATGACCCAACAGCACGCATTTCTTCTCAGACTCTAGAATCTTCAGCAAAAGATATTATCAATAAGCCTGGGGCCGAGTTTCATATCACAGATACCCATCTTCAAAAGGCTTCTGATACTCTTGCTGCTGAAACGGGAGTTCATTTTAAAGGTGGTGTCATCGCACTCGTATCTTCTGGCGACCTGTATAATTCTGCAGAATATCGAACAAAAACAACATCTATTAATGCCAAGAAACGATTAATGGAGGGGGAGGCCTTAGATATTGAAGGTGAGCAGCTTTTTAGAGAGGCAGACTCTATCGACAGCAAACCAGGAGGAAGAGTCAAGCTTGAAAAAACAAATTTTTTAAAAACACGAACTGACCAAGTTGTTGGGGGATGCGATGCTCAAAACAATTATTGTGAATCGACCGAAGGCAAAATCACTGTTTCTAAAAATATACAAAGTATTGGTGGTAACACAACATTAATAGCAGAACGCGGAGTCACAGTTCAAAAAGGAACAACTGTTCAATCTAAGAAATCTGATAAAGACGCCTCAGGTGGGGTAACTAGTGTCCTGATTGGTCATTTTGTAGATGATGATACTGCTCCTGGTAAGAGAAAGTTTATTGAATCTCGAGGATGGTTGTGGTGCGATGGATCGATGCGGGCACCCCATCATCACATTAATGCATGGGGAGTGTCAGGGTACAAAGGTTCAATAGAATCAAAGGATTCCTTTTTTAGTGACACAACCTTTTTTATTCCTTTACTGAGTAATATTACAGGGACAAATGGGGGCATTAACTCGAGCCTGCTAACTTTACCAATTTTTTCCAATATTTCATTTGAAAAGCTTGAAATAAATACATCTGCTTACCTTTCTGTGTTATCGCGTTTGGCTGCCTCAAATCAACTGCTTATAAATTCTCTATTATATGGGGATGTATTTAGTCTTACTCAGTCAAATAACTTTACGAGCAATGCATTGGTTAAATTTAGTATATTGGGTAGTTCAGGATACACTCTTGCGTTACCAAGTCTATCCAGAAAAAATATGGTTTCCAATCTTTTACAATGGGGGCAAAGTTTAGCTCTGGCAGTAGGATCTAGCATACCAGGCCCAGTGGGCCCTGCTGTTAAAGCTATTCAGATCGGCTTGGGGGTTATAAGATCTGCCAGTAAGTTGGAAGTTTTTTTGGGCATTAAGCGGCAAGATCTGTTTAATCCTTTTAAAATCGTTGCGAAATTCAAAAGAGATTTTAAAGATCCAGAGACATGGCGTTCTGCGCATTTAATTAGAAAATTAGGTCAGGGTTTGGATCTTACTGCGTCAGCAGCAAAAACAGGAATGCAAGTGCGTGGTTTTTATGCTGGATTAGAGCTAAAGGACTTTAATCTTGGTATGGTTAGAAATCTAGACATTTCCAACCTCACCTTAGATCAACTGCAAGGAATGTTGCCGGATGTTGATATGTGGCAGCGCTTGAGTAAAACAGTCCTAAATGCGGGTGTGTCAGTATTGCTTCCCCATCAGACAACAAATGCGTTGGTTAATTGTGAATGGGGATCTCTCTTAATCACTGGCAATAAAAGTGTAACAAGTCTTTGGAACTATGATTCTAATTCTCTTATCGTTGCCTGTTCAAGAGATACTTTTGCAGGATGGGGGTCTAGTTCGAGTACACAAGTTGTATGGAAAAGCATTTTTACAACACTTGGTGCTTATCGACTTGGCGGAGACCATTATATTGGTGATCAAATCTCGGCTCATGCAGGTGGAAATTTAACTCTAGACCCTACTTTCAAGGTTCATCAGGCCAGTGACGAAGATGCAGTCTTTATGTCAGATAAAAATCTGCTAGCTGAAGAGGGATCTTCCGTTAAGAACCATGGATCCGTCATATATTCAGGAAAGGAAACAGCCGTTAATCGTGGATCCATGGAAGGGAAGACAACAATCGTTGATGGGCGGACTGGTGCCAGTAATGAAGGACAAATGCGTAGTCAGGATGGAGAAAAAGTCCATTCTTCTGAGGGACATGCGAAAAATAGTGGCCTTATGGAATGCTCCTCACCCACAGGAACTCATCAAGTTGCCGGCAAAACAGCTGAAACAACACCAACATCTGCCTTTAAAGGTGGAAATTTAGTATTTGTTTATGGGGAAAAGGAGTTGCGATTTGGGGGTAGAGTAGACATGCTTCCGGGTGGGCAGATCATTCATGACTGTGCAGATGGGCCTGCTACCCTCGCTCCTGGTATAATTTTGAATACTGATGGTTGCACAGTGTATACAAAATCAGGAAAACAGCCTGAATGGACTCCACCTAATGCTAATGCTTCTGAACAGGCACAGGCAGATTCTGAGAAAGCCCCAGAAGCTTCACCAGCTAATCCGCCATCTGTTACCTACATTAATACAAATGCCTTGCGTCATGAGCTTGGCCTTGAGGCAGGAAATGGTGTAACAATAGATACGGCATATGTCTTGGGAAAATGGCCAACATTAAAACCAAAAGACGTTGAGAAGCTGGTTAAGTATCTTAATTGGATTTTGTTATTGCAAGCAGATTCCGCATCTAATAATTACGTCAAAGAACTCTCTATTAAGAGCGCTTACAAAATAATAAAAAAAGTTGATCCAAACTTTGAAAAAAGCTCAGCCATTAATCTTGTAAGCGGCATACTACCTCAAGGGTTTACTGCAGAACTTATTCGTACTAAATGGGCACACTTATCCTATAAAGAGGCGAAAGAAATAGCAGAAAAATTTAATAATATCACAGCATATAATCTACTGATCAAACTTGGGGTTGGGATTGATAAACCAAAAGGCAAACAAAAATTAAATAAACACATTGATGATTCAACCCAAGATATTACTAAGGTTTTAAATAAAAATGGTCCAATCATCACAGTCGAGAATGTAAAACAGCTCATCACACCAACGATGCTTGCTGTGCCGTTAGCAGCACCAGCTCCTGTTTCCTCAGAGCCTCAGCAACTTCCTCAAGTTGAACCTACCACGACAGCGCCAGATCGCTCTCCTTATAAAGGACCAACTCACCCAGTAAGTATCGAGGGGCCGCCAGATGTTAATGCCGATAAATGGATTTTGATTGGTCAGGACATCAATGCTCCTGATGCCTTGGCTCGACGGGGACATTTTGCAAATGTTAATGTCAATGAAATTTTTATCTGGACCAACGGTCATCATGCATTTTCCAGTGCGACAACACCGATCATGGTCCCAAATTTTACTCTGATGACTGATGCAATTACTGTTCGTGCAAACTCTAGCTATACGGCTCAAGGCGTATTAGGCCTATATGCTTTGAGTAAAGAGCTAGTGATTCAGCATGGGGTTTTGCTAGAAGCCTTAAAAAAGTTAACACTATATGGTGAACAAGCCATTAGATGTGGCCATGAAATCATAACCACGCAATGGGATAAGAAAGGTGCGAAGGGAGAAACCAAGGATGTCCAAATCTCTACTGTTACCTTGCGTGGAGGCAGTTCAAATGCGGAGCCAACAAATGGCCAAAACAAACCGTGCGTCCTAACTATTTTCAGTAATGGAAAATTTTATGGGGAAGCAACTAACTTTGAAGCTATTGGCGGCAATGGGGAAGTTTGGTGCAAAGAAGGATTTTTTAATGGAGGGTATGCATGCCCATATTTGGATACATATAGTCGACGTAAAGGAAAAAAATGCTATGATACAGCTTTCTTTAGCGGCTATGTCAAAGCACCCAACGGGGCCTTTTATATTATGACCCCAGAAGGGAAAATAATTTATCAAAGTGGACATTTTATCACTCAAGACGGCATGTTCTATAATTGTAAAGATGACGCTCGATTTGATTCTATCCGTGGTTATCAGATGAAAACCAAGAAACCTCCCGTAGGATCTGGTCCTTTTTCTGAGGTGAAGAAGCTATTTCGCAAGAAAAAGCGAGCTTACCAAGAAATTGAATCCCTGGCAACTTTTAATGATAGAGCTCCGCTTTTTATACGCTCTAGCAATGGTCATATTTATTTAAATGCGCGGATGAATCTTCCTCACTCTACAGTTATTCTTGATACTAAAAAGGTCCATTTTGTGCGTTCCATTTTATGGAAAGAAAAGATAACTAAAAAATGGGAACTTAACTTCTCTTTTGGGCTATTCAGTATCAGTGAAAATGATTCCATTCTTACCCAAGCCAGGAAAGCTTCTGATTTGTTTGAGGACTTAAGCCAAGGAAAATATGACAACATCTTCACTCCACACGCTAGTTTACGTTTTGGATGGCGTACTCACCTTCGTCAAAATGAATTTTTGGGTGACGCTTGTTTAAATGTAGGGCTTTTGATCCTACCTAGATCTAATGGAAAATTAGAACAGTACAATGGCTTTAATCTATCTTCGGGTCAATTTGTCCATTATTTGAATAAATGGACTATAAATGGAGCTAAACTACATAGTTATGAGTGGAGCCAGTTCATGGGACTTTATGCCCATGCAAGAGTTGGCTTTTCCAGTACTGACTCATCTAGTATGGATGTATCCGCTGGGGCTTTTTATGATGAGTCGCGCTATAAAGGGACCCACTATGTTATTGGGCACGCAAATATCGGTAATGGGAACGTTCCAGCCATTTTAATTCTGAATAATGGCTTTGCTCACTTTAGTCAGGCCCAGGAAGGAATCATCACGAACCTGATTGCTAACACCAAACAAAATAAGAGTCAGTTTGGCGGGTTCGGTGGATCTGTCGGTGTTAACATTGCAGGATCTACAACTGGAGAAGTTCACGTCCATTCTGGTTATAGCCGACAGAATGCATCAAGAGAAACAGGCTTACAGATCGATAGAACCAATACAGGAAATAAGGTAAAAGTTGTTTCTGCTGACCTGAAGGGGGCTATAATTTCAGGTGACGGTGTTTACGCAACAAACGTTCACAAATCAAAGCCTAAATCAGAAACAACAGTAACAGCTGGTTTTGGATTCTCATTCACAGCTGATAACCAGCAGGAAACACAACAGGCTACCCCTATCCTCATATCCATTAACGGTCAACTCAATGATCATAAAGCAGGGATTTCTGTGCCTATTGGGCCTTCTGCAGCAGCTTCTCAACTTATTCTGCAATATAGGTACAAGGATTATCAGATTATTAGTGATTCTCTTGGTATCATTTTTAGCGGCGAAACCTACCAAAAACTAGGTAATGCATGCGCTAATTTTATCAATTCAATTCCAATTCTATTATCGCGAAGTCAATTTTTACCTAAATCATCCATACAATCCACTGCGACAATAACAGATTTGCCAACAATACTTATCTTGGATGGCCAATCTGCTGAGACACATGGAGAAGACATAGTCAATATTCCAGTCCATCAGGGTGAATCAATTGAGCAGAACATTCAGTATACTGAATTGAGTCCAGCAACAATAAATTCCAAAGATCCCAGCTTTGTTGATTCAGCAGATCAAGAGACTTTCTTGATCCAAAACCTTGTTAAATTTGAGGGAGAGCTTCCCTCTGGGCTCACATCTCAGCTATTAAGAAAATCATGGTACTATTATTTATCAGGAAGACCTAAAATTGGTGATCTAGAGTTTCTAGAAACTCCAGTTCCATTTTTCTGTAAAAATGGGCCAGTCACTCATTTCAAGTATAGGCTTTATGGAACGCCTTATTATCTTGAAACACCTAATCTTAAGAATATGGTCTTTCAAACAGACCATGCCATAAGCTCCTCTAAATCTGCCTATGCGCAGGCAGCTTATCATGGGGCCAATAAAAAAGGATCCGCTATATTTATCTTTAATGCAAGTCAAACTGCCGATAAAGATGTAGGCTATTTCGAAAGAGCTTCACAATTTAAAGGGATGAGAGTGAGAGGGGCTTATGGAACAACAGAACTCGACGGACTAATTATAGCTTGTGCAGGTAAGCCTGAAGGTGTCTCTCTTGATAGACTCCTTGTTCATGAAATGATGCATATGAATGTAGCAAGGAAATTCGGCAGAGCAATTCCAGGGGGAGATGATAATGTAGATCTGTATGTAAAAGCGCTATTCCAAGATTATAACTACAGACGCAGCAATATGTTACAGTCTCCTGCTATTTATCTTCATACTGATATGCAGAGATTGTACAATACACCTCGAGGCTATATAAGAGAAAATTTACCTCGTGGACTACAGGACAATGCTAAAGATATATTTAATAGGTTATCCAAGGGAGAGCGGTACGGAGCCTTAAATAAAAATATCAACTCTATATCACCTTCAGAAATTAAAGCCTTTATCCGTGCTGAAGATATGTTCCTTGCCGAACCGCCTGCCTTCTTGGCAGAATTTGATTACCGATATCCAGGTGGCGCAAAAAATCTTTTTCCAGGAACCCATAAATGTTTGACAGGTATGGGCATCCTTAGAACACCATTCAATTGGAGAGCTCTAAAAGTTGGCGCGTCTATGACTCTAAAAGTTGGCATGTCTAAAGCTCTCCCTGTTTTAGATTTTGGTCTTCATGTCTGCCACGAATTAGATAGTGGCTACTCTTTCCCCACAGCTATCGGCAGAGGAACTGTGACCACGTTAGTAGATAATGGAATCTGGAGTAGCATGTTCTGTGGCCTCAGCTCTGTATCCCATCCTGTAGCCGCGCTGGGAGCAGGTGGGGGAATCTTGATAGCCTCAGCCATCCCAGAGCCAAACCCTGGAGAATTAGAACGCTTAGATGCTAGATGGGAAATGGCAAATAGCGGTCGCTGGTACTCTACAGCAGAATACCAAATGACCCCAAGTCAATCGTGGGCTGCTATTAAGCCTTTAACAAAGATTGGTTCAGCACTAAATACTCTATCTAATTATATTTCTGAAGCTATTATAGATAGCGCTTATTATATAGGATGGTACTCAGGTGATGATTCATATGATGACTCGCTCATGCAATTTTCTCAGCCTTTGACAAGCAACATCAATCTACAAGAGATTCCGGTACCACTATTTGATATAAATCAACAAAACACGATATTACAATGCTCTCATGAACCGGTGGTCGACTGGGAAAAATACTAGTCATGTAGACCTCCTAAGGTATTGTGCCAGGATCTGTGCGTAGAATTATCATAAGGATTTAAAAAAGTCTGGAGACACCTTACTGTCTGCGGCTCGCAGAGGAATGGATGCTTTTTTTATGATAAAACCTCTTTACCGAGGTTTTTTTCCTATCGTCGCGAAATTTCCTGAGATCCCTTGAAAGCCTTGTTATTCCTTGTATTGCGGGGGAAATTTGATTTTAGGCTAATGAATGAGGTGGTTAGTAATACATTGTAAATCAATATCTTTCTCGTTCCGACATAATCCATGTAATACAAAAGATTTAGTAAGCGAAGTAAGATTTAGGCCGTGTGTCGCTTTAATCTACAAGGTTTATGGTATGTTAAATAATAAGGGGTGTTGTCAAGTTGTCTGCTTTGGGATAAAAGCTCCATAAAACACCCCCTTACTTCTTTTTTTTAGGCGTAATTCGGCTGTGATGTGATTTGATGACACTGAGCGAAAGCTTCTTTTAGCTTACACCGTCTTTCTTCTGCTGAAAGTTTATAGAGTCCAACTCTAAACCAGTTTCTAAAGACACCAAAGACAGAAAGGAACAATTGAGCGTGGGGAGGACTTTTAAAGCGACGCATCTGTTTTTCTCTGAGCCGGGTTGGTTGATGAGAAACTTCAATACAATTATTCAGCCTTTTATGGCGCCGGTGCTCTGTTGTTTTCAATAACTTCTTCTTGGCTGCTGTATAGCTTCTCAGTTTATCTGTAATCATCACTCTTGGCACATATTGGAGTCCTTTTAAAAGCTTCTTAAAGAAGCGAAGTGCAGCCTTTGCACTTCTGCGAAGCTGAACTAAGACATCAAGCTCATAACCATCTTGATCAATAGCCCTCCACAGCCAATAAGATCTACCATTCATTCTCAAGCAAACCTCATCCAGATGCCATTTATCGCCTCTTTGGGGTTGGCGCTTCTTTAAGCCAGAGGCATAAAGAGGCCCAAATTTAGAAACCCAGGCTCTGATGGTTTCATGACTGACATCAAGCCCTCTATAGAGCAAAGCTTGAGATGTATCTCTTAGGCTGGCATTAAGGCGATAATAAATCCATACCGCATGGCTAATAATCTCACGCGAAAATCGATAGCCTTTGTAAATTGCTGACTGAGGCTGCATAATTTATCTTTCCCTATTTTTTATCTGAGCTTACTACACTTCATTCAATAAGTTGACAATACCTTTAACAAACAATACTTTAATAAAATTTAAAATCATATAAAAATAATTTGTTTATATTTAAATTTTAAATAAAAATAATTGTAATAATTATAGTCCAAAATATTCTCTTCAAAAATTTATGAGATAAAATTTACTTTTTTGATAAAAAGTTGCAAAAACAGCATTTTACTCTCTTGAAAAATAGTTAACAAATCATTAAAAATATCTAGATTTGCATCATTACAGTTGTCTGGCTGCTTTTATTAATGATTCAGAAGTTTTATTTATAGAAAGAAATATAAATGCTTTTTCGTAAAATTATAAATACTTTCGTATTGATTTCCTATGTCAAAATGTTGGTTGTTTCCTCCTTTGCGGTGGATGCGGATTATAGGGTGGCTCAAGCCAATCAATTAATTCTTTCTATAAAAAGAGATCTGAAGGAACCGAATGAAGCCAAAAGGTTAACCTTAGAAGTTCACCAACAGATTGGCGGTGTTTTATCCCCTCAGTCGACCGCAACTCTTGACTTTGAAAATTTTTCCTATACAGGGGCTATCCAACCTAATTTATTAGGAGATCGATTCGATTGGACAATAGCTGGATTGGGCACTGTTCAAGTGGATCTCTTAGGACGGTTGCTGTTAAAAGATCTCAATTTTACCGATTCAACCTCTTTGCTAAAAATTAGAACAGACACCTATATTACTTTACAGAATTGCCAATTTCATAATCTCTCACTTAACAGTTTTTTGACAGCTTTAGGAGGAGGGAACCGTATCCTTAATCTTAAGACGAAAACCTCCTCAGCGTTGGGCCTTCTGGTCAGCGGCCAAACCTCGGATTACTTAAAAAATTTAACAGTTAAGAGCGGCTGGGTTCGTAATGATGGGAACTTACAACTCCTCGGAGGCGGCGTTTGGGATCTTCAGGGGCATGATTTTTTGACCCAGCGTTCTTTGACGATTGCAGCAGGCGGACACACAATTAATCAAGCCGGAACCGTGACTAACACGGGATCCGTGACAGGATCAACTTTAACGGTGCAGTGTCAATCTTATGACAATCAAGCGTCAGGATCTGTTGAGTTAGAATCCCAGAATATCCAAGCTACCGAAACAATAGCCAATCAAGGTAAAATTCACACCCCACAGGGTGGGCAGTATCAAGTTGGGGAGAGCCTGACGAATGACGGTGAGATGACGAGCGAAGGGACAGACCAGTTTTCTTCCCTCAATGGTGATACCTCTGCTCAACTCGTTAATAGAGGTCAGATGGCTTCCAAGGAAGCAAGGTACCAGCAGCTTCAGATTGTTAATCATCAAACGATCGAAAATCGAAGAAGCTTATTCCAAGGGGGGACACTTAACAACCAAAAAACCTTAATCTTAGGTGGTATTCCTCATACTTCAACCCTTCAGTCTCTAGTCAATGCAGGTTCCTTAAGCGGTACGGGTGAGTTATCCATTGACCATGGAGAGAATACGGGTGAAATGGATCTCTCACGTTTATTCTTGACTATTGTGAATGAGTTCACCAATAAGCACATTTTTCACACGAGTCGACTCCAAGGTCAGGGAACCTTTATCAATCAAGGCGATTTTAAAACAGCCACAACCAATGGGATAACCGGTATTGATATTCGCCGCTTTGAATCTCGCAGTCAGTCAGACAAACCCTCCGTTATTCAAGGAGATAAACTCCTGTTGAAAAGTAACTTGGTTGAGTGGGTTATGGATGACTCTACACAGATTATAGTCAATGAGCTCCATATCTATGCCGCACCTTCTGTAACCAGTCCTTTTATTATCAACGGCATAACCCACTGTAATCTTTTAAATGTTTATCGGAAAAATGTTCAGCATCAAGGTATTTTAGAAGCCAAAAAACTTTATCAATCAGCCAGTACTTTTACCTTTAAGGGAAGAGGCGCACAAATTGAGGCTATCGACTTGCAGAATCAAGCTCGGTTTATTAATCAGAGTCATCTGTCAGTGCAGGGGCTGGCCCTTAATGAGTCTAGCCTTGTTAATGAAGGGGATCTTTTCATCGAAGCAAAAGAAGATGCAGAGGATCAGCAAAAGAGAGCCCCTATTTCAGGCACCGGAACTTTGACCAATCGCTCTAAGATTATTATTCCGAAGGATGCGCAGCTGATCCTTTCGGTTAAAACAGTTAATAATGAGGGAACGGCGGACAAGCCGGCTGAGATCACCGGCGGTGAACTGGTTGTCAGCCCGGGTGTGGCCCATTTTAGTAATGATCAAGGCGCCACCATCAATACGACCAGTTTCACAGTTACCGAAGGTTATCATCCTAACCAGCGAGCCCTAAAAAATAAAGGGACAATTATCAGTCAAAACACTGCGCTGGGCCGAGCGCTCATCAATGAGGACACAGCTGAGCTAGGCGTATTGACTCTGCATCATAGAGCTAAGCTGACCAATAAACGGAATGCTCAGTTAGAGTGTGATTTGTTAATTATGCCGGGGGGCGTTTTAAATAATGAAGGAGACGTTCGTCTTAAAGCGCTGGATGTGGACTCTTTAGATACAGGATCTTATATAGAGAATAAAGGATATTTCGAACTCCACCAAACTCTGCCCAAAGGACAAGGCTATATTGATGGACGTGCTCTGAACCTTGTCCTCCATAACATCGGCCGTTTTCATGCTAAAGGGACATTAAGTTATAATTATGGAGTGTGGTATAAAAATGCCTTCTTAGAAAAGAGACTTAATTTGTATGGCGGGCAAAACTACGATCCCCAACCTTACCTTATTAATGGTGCCGTTACCGCCAATAACTTAGTCATTTCAGAACTCCCTATAACGGATAAGTTTTTTCAAGCCTTACAAGGATATCAGATCCATCAACGGACCCAATTGGATACCTCCATGCCTAAGGTTATATCTGCTGTAAATTTTAATGTAATCTCTTTAAATCAAGACCATAATCTGTCCTCTTTAGGAATCTTAGAAATTTTTAATTATTTTTCTGGTTCCAGCCTTACTTTAAAATCTCTTATAGCAAGGGAAATCTATCTAAAAGGCTTTCAATCTATTAATATTGATGAGCGATTGCAAACAACCCATGGCCCCTTAGAGGTCAAAGGAAGCAATCACATCACTGCTGGTTTAGACAATGATCGCATTGCTGTTATCAAGGCGGATCAGGATGCCATTAACATTCAAGTCAATGAACAGGCGGATCTGCGCTATGCTTTAGTGCATGCCAAAAACATCCTGGAGGTGGAGTCTCTCAATGGTAGCATTCGCTTTGGCGACAGTGTTATTATTCCACCCACTGAGGTCACGGAGAAATTATCCTCTGATCTGAATGATTTTCTCGGTAAGGGAACCTATGGCTCAACCACTGTTTACTGCGAGTCTTATAAGCCGAACCACTCTGGGTTATATAGTGAAACCAATCGAGTTATCCTGAAAGCTCCTCAGTTTATCGACGGTTATTTTGGGTCCTTATTTGGCGCTCAAGGCTTTGAGTTAAAGAGTGATACGATCAATCTCATCAATACTAATATTTTATTAATGGGAAATTCGATAATTGAAGCCAATGCGTTTTTCTATTCTCGCACGCCCAATGAAGTGCTGAGTTTAGGTAACATTTCTGCTGGAGGCCATCCGGTTAATTGTGCTGTGCAAACATCACCCGTTGCAACTTTCTTCTTGTTAGGAAATTTAGAGGTACGCGCTCCCCAATTCCAACTTTTAGGTAATAACTTTTTTGTCTCGGGGGATGTGACCCATTATGGGCGGCGGATTGACCGTGCTGAAGACTTAATAACGGTGAGCGCTTATGAGCAATGGCGGGATTATTATTTTGATCTTACTCCTGTAATAATCACCGCATCGCCACTTGCTCTTATGGGGTTTTTTATAGGAGGGGGCTTTAATCCTCTTCCCGTTTATACCAAAGACTGTGTCGGCACTACAGGCGGGGAGCACGCGATTGGTGGGACCTTTGCCATTGACACCAATGATAATCTCGTGATCAATGGGGGTTCTCTCTCAGCCCGCACCGTTAGCCTGAAGACCAATAAGTTGTTACTGTGCGCTTTACGTCAAATCTTGCCGCGGGTGCAAGCCAGAACCGTACGTTTAGATTCTTATCTTGAAGCGCTAATGCTCTTCAATAATTTAATTGAAGAAACGCCTAACCATGCATTGCAGATCCGCAACATGCCGGCCGTGCCGAGTCAAAGGCCTGAGACGATTCCTGTTTATCATCCGCAAACCAACCGGCTCTTTGTGGTCGACACCCCGTCCTTTATTCCGTTTCGGGTTGATCCCCGCTTAGAGATGCTGAGCATGATGGGGGTTGCGCATCAAACAATCGGTCGTCTTTATGATAATTTAGGGAATTCAGGCCTGCAAGCGTATGAGGCCGCTCTTGATACAGGGCGGGCTTTAGGCGCCACAAAGCAAAAGCTAACGCCTGACGTCTTGAACACCTTATCAACCTTCCTTCTCTATTATCAATTAGACGATCAGTACGGGGCTTATTCTTTGGTGCCAATCATGCATGTCTCGCACAGTTTAGAGGAAGACACCGTTGATGCCTCCGGTGCTTTGAGAATGGAACAGGGAACCTTAGCCATAGAAGATCTCGTCCAGGAAGGGGGACGGCTGGCTCGCACGGGGGCCGACTCTGATCTGGTGCTACAGGTGGGAACGCTCAAGACGAGTGCAGTAACACCCGCCACGGGAGTCAGTGTGAATGCCAGCATCAATAATGAGCAAACTAGTACCCACCTAGTCATCTCCAACTCAGCAGATATGGCGCACTTAGACAATCAAGCCAAGAAGCGCAATACCCTGCAAAGCGCGGGTCCGGTAGTAATGAATGAGTCGACCATGACCGGGCAACAAGGGACAGTTGTTGATGTTAAAGATGACTTGACGCTTCGCTCAAGCGCAATCGGTACCACGGGCGAGGGCGTAACGGTGGTTCGCGCTCAATCCCTTGAGGCCAGCAAAAATGTTGAAACGATACACACACGTCAGGGTTGGTACCAGCGGGCCCGAGGCGAGATGACCATTGGCAATTTTAACGCCCCCACTCAAATGAAGATAGGGCAGGATCTCCACGGTTCCGCTCTGCGGGTTAAAGGGCAGTCCCTTGACATCCAGAATGGCGGTAACCGTGTGCTCGATGCCATTTCCCTCTTTGGGGAAATGCAAGAGGAGCATAAAAAGAAGACCGTTATCACCCGCTGGTGCAACAGTAATCGCAGTGAACTTCTGGCCGGACAACCGACTTCGGCCACAGAAGACCAAGTCTATAATTACGACACGCCGATTATTTGTCCAGGCCGTCAGTTTGCAGACAACGCTGCATTTTATGAGCTGCCCATTTCAGGTAATAATGATGATTGTGGCTTTAACTGTTTGGGAATAGAACGCAATGCAGCGGTGGAGTTACTCTTAGACCAAGCCGATAATGCGGATGCTCGGGCTGTGGTAGCACCAGAAATTATTATGGCCTTTGATAAACTTAGCCGACTGCGGCAATTTAGACGCCGATCTGATGTGCAAGCCTTAAAAGACCAGCAGACTTTACGGGTGCAACTGGATCAGGAGGCGACTAATTCTCTCAATGAGCAGTTAGGTTTAGAGCGTGATCGAACCTGGCGCGAAACAGTTGCTCGGATCCAAGAGCAAGGGTTAACTGATCACTACGCAGACTTTCTCGACAAAGCCAACCGCTATCAATCCTTTGACGATGATCTGAGAGCTTTTGCCCACAAACCCGACATTTACCGACTGTATGTTCAAACTTATGCTCATCAAGGTGAAGAGGGTCAGAATAAGCGCCTAGAATATTTACCCGATAACTATGACCACGTCCGACAAGCCTATCAAGTGGTTCCCTCGGTCTTTGATCTGCTGGCGCGTCTGTTGGGTAAAAAGCTGCGGGTCGTCCATAAGATTGATGATACGGCTTATGAACTCAAGCATGAGGATACCTTTGACGGCGAGCCTGTGACGGTGCTGCATACTATGGCGGGTACTGCTGGCGGGTATGCTTTTTCTGATATCCTTAAAAATAGTGATCCGGATGATCCACAAGTCGGGCCCACCGAATACAACCACTATAACCTCTTGTTATCTAATGATGAGTATGTTGACTTCTTGAAAACGGTTAACCCGGAGACGCGGTCAGGGATCAAACCCGGAGAAGTTTATCTTTATTCTGAAGGGGATGCCCATGATATCGGCTTAAGGGTGACTGCTCAGAATAAGATCTATATGGGTGCTCGGGGGACTTATGCCCAAAGTGAGGTCCATGATTGGTGGGAACAACAAGTTATTAAGAAGAAGAAGAATTGGTACGGTAAAAAGAAGCATCAGCGATATGTGATGTCTCATAAAACAGCTCGCGTGACAGAAGTCACCTCTGTGAACAAGCAACCCATCCACGCTTTTGGCGGTTTAGGCCTCATCTTGAGGGGCAGTATCTTTAAGGGCGGCAAGATAACATTGGAGACAGAGAGAGGGCTGATCCAACTCTTAACCGCCCTGAACATGACCTTTAATGAAAGCTCAAAGAAGTCTAAGGATGCCTTCTGGCAATCGCGCTCCACTATTATCAATTGCCATGAACAGCGTTTGCCGTGTCAGTTCCATACCACCGAAGACAGCATTGCGTTCAAAACCCCCGAAGGGATTGTCGTCGAACTGGTCAATGAGGTTCACACGACCTCGAACAGCAAACACAATAAGGGCAAACCGGAAACCTGGCGCCGTCTCAAAGATTACAGCCATCTTCCGGGCTATGAATGGATGAAGCAGTTGGACAGCCGCGATGATGTCATCCGGGTGTATGTGGATGAGAACCATCAGACGGTTGAATCTCGTCATCAAGGGATGAGTGCAGCGGCCAAGGTTGTGGCCTCGATTGTCTTGACCATTTGTACGGGTGGAGCGGGAAGCCTCTTGACCATGGTAACGTCCAGCTTAATGAACAGCATGATCATTAACACCGTGGATCAACGAGGCCGAGTCGATCGAGCAGCTAAAACCACCTTTAGTAAAGAATCGTTAAAAGGGCTGGGAGCACAAATCTTAGGACAGGTGTTGTTATCCGGGGTGGATATGCTGGGTGAGAGTCTGTCGAAGGCCGCCTCCACAACAACCCAAGCCACCACTCAAACGGCCACCCAAGCGGCGACCAAAGCCGCGACTCAATCGGTGACCTGGGTCGATCGGTTCCAGGCAGCCTTATCCACCAGCTTGAAAACCAACCTGGCGAATGGGGCTGCGCGTGGTCTGGTCTATGGTAACTGGCGGGATCAACTGAAAGAAGCGGGAATTAACTTTGTGACCGATACCGCTGCCCAGTTTGGCGCTGAACAAATTGGGGTTGGCCGCAAGGGCGAGATCCTACAAGACTTAAAGGTCGGGGAGATTGATCTCTATAACTACCTCTCGCATAAAATCTCGCATGCCGCGTTAGGCGCGGCGACAAGAGCCGTCAATGCCAAACTGAGCGGTGGAGACAGAAAAGCTGTCCGTAAAGCCGCTAAGGGCGGTGCTGCTGGGGCCGCCTCAGCAGAAATGGTGGCTGAATGGATGATGCCGGCTGCCCTAGAGCGGATTGACAGCCAACTTCAAGATCAAGGCTTCAGCCAAGGAACTCAAGCTTATCAGGTACAACATCAAGCCTTGCTCAAAGAGGAGCTCAAACTCTTACGGCATTGTGGCGAAATAGCAGCTGTGGTGAGCGCCCAAGCCATAGGTGGCGATATTGAAGCGGCGCAACTGGCTGCCCGAAATGCGCTGACTTATAACTTTAGTCAAATGATGGTGGGTATTAAACCCACGCAAATTAATATGACGCCTGAAGAATGGGAGGCGGTCAAGAAGAAGCTAAAGTGGCTTCTTGAAGACCCGAGTGATCATCCAGATCGTATTCCAGACACCGAGTATGAAATCATGCGTCAATCGATGCTGGAAGCAGTACGAGAGTGTTATGAGGGCAGAGGGCGATTGCTCAAGGGTGAGATTAATGATGCCACCATTGGCCAGACCTTAGCGGCTTCAGGCTTGGATGGGGTAAGGGTCACTAGCGAGATTCTATCATTGGCCGGGGAAATCAAGCTACTCATGCTTGCTGGAAAGGGGATAAATACGGGCCTCAATGTTATATGCAATACGTTAGGGGCAGGGACTGAAGGAATTACCGGCAATAAGCGTTGGGGACAAAATGTTGCTGATTGGGGTAAGATTGGCGGTGAATTATTCCCGTTCGTCCAAGGCGTTAAAGCCGCTCACCGGGCTCGGCAGTTACAAGCATTGGATCTGGCTGAGGCAGCAAAAGCTACTCGAACTATTGAGGGATTGGATTTAGTCAGTGTATCCAAAGCAACGACTATCCATAAAAACTCATTAAGTTATGTCGGGGAAACACACCTCTATGTGATTCGTGACAGTTCTGGTAAGATCCTAAAATATGGTGAAAGTGCAGCTGGGAAGAATCAATTTGGACAGTCGAAGAGAGCGCAGGCTCAAATAAGAGAATTAAGAAAACAAAATCCAGATGGAGATTATATATCACAGATAGTACGCGAATTTGATTCTAAACTAGCGGCTAGAACGAGTGAAGCTAGGTACATCAAAACACATCGGAAAGTGTTTGGCAAAGAGAGCTTGACATTGAACAAAAATAATCGATAAAGGTATTTATATGATACAATCATTCATCCCTCCCAGTGGAATTATAGCAGGTAGTGCAGTAGCATTGGTAGTTGGTCGTTTTGTGAAAAAAGCTCATCTACGAATTTCAGAACTTAAGCCTATATTTAACTATATGTATGATCGAAGAATTTTTGAGGATCAAAAATTCTCAGCAATACACTTACTTTTTATGTTTGGAATTAAAACAAATATTATTCCTCAATATGGACGTATTCATAGAAAAGATAAAGATTTACCAATAAACCTAGAGTTAGACACTCTAATCCTGGATTGGGCCGATAAAAATAATCCGGAATTGTTGAAGGAGATTTTTTTAATTGCAACGTGCGAAGCGGTTCTACATGTCTTACGAAAGTATAAATTGCCAACAGAGCCGGTAGAAGCGATAAGGGCAAAACTAGGAGATATCCCTCTCACGATAGAAGAGTGTGAAGTCTGGCAACAGAAAACACCATTAACACCGGAAGCCATTTTAGGATATACGCCAGACCCTTGGCCTAAAGAAGCATTAGACTAATCTTCTGTTAAAGATGCTTAGGCTTCCATATTGTCTCTCCATAAAATAATTACATAAAAAAGAGGATCATCAAACCTCTTTTCTTTTTTTATTCTTCTTACTCTAATTCCTCCCGCCTTTAAAAAGCTAAAACCCCTCAATGCTCGCGATGATATGCTGTGGATATAGGGCGCAGCTGCCCGAGCGGTCGCGGTTGGTAAAGCCAACCAACTTAAAGGCAAAACGTTAAAAGAGTCCGTAATGGGAGCGATGAGTGGCGCTGTGGCGGCGGAGAGCATGAGTGAATTGTTGATGCTGGTCTATGTGCCCAGAATTGAGCAACAGTTGGCCGAATCAGGATTAGAGAAAGGCAGTGAGGCGTATAGTCAAAGGCGAGAAGTGCTTAAGGCTGACGCTTTTAAGCAAATCAAGCTCT
>JAIBEV010000168.1 GCA_019459505.1 Candidatus Paracaedibacteraceae bacterium
CGGTGGGGGGATGTTGGGAAAGTGCTCTCGTCAGAGTAACTCACTGGCTTCCTACCCTACCGCACGCCGCGGTTCTTAGAGGACCTGCCCTGGAGCAACCTAGGGTGGGTTACTCGACAGAGTATAAAAACGACTATAATAAAGAAATGATTTTGGGGATCGCGTCAAATTTAGGTGCCCCCACCTTCCTGCCATTGCATAAAGGTGGGCGACCCCTTAAAGCGGTCTTTGATCCGCTTATGAATTAATTAACAGCTTCTTTCAGTGTCTTACCTGCAGTAAAACTAGGCGACTTAGATGCAGCGCAGTAAAAAGCTGGTGATTTTAGTGGGCGGAAAAAGAGCTGTCGCCATAGCTGTGGGAAATAAAAATCTGCGCAAACGCTGGTCGCTTTTATCCCAGCATATGCGGGCCTGAAGAACTTCAGCCTGTAAAAGATATTAATAGATGGCAGTTCTATAAGTTCTGAATAATTACCGAGGTTTGCTGCTCGTAAGTTGCCATAAAAATGCTTAAGCTTATAGGTTGATAAAATCGATATAAAAAACAACTTACAAGTTCATAAGCCAGTCTAGCTCAGGAGATCCTTAATAAAGGCCATCCATTTAATAGCTTCCAAAATTTATATCTTGATTTTATACGCCAATGGCGTATATTCTATTTATGAAGATAACTGTTAAAATGACAAAAGTTTATCAAAAAGGGGTTTCTCGGCTCTTATCCTTGGAAGAGCAACAGGAATTAGAGAACTCGGTTGCTGAAGACCCCCTCTTTTGGCCAGTTATTCGCGGGACCAGCGGCGTTAGAAAGGCTCGATTTGCGATTGGCAACAAAGGAAAAAGAGGAGGCGGACGAGTTTGCTATCTTTACCTGCAATTACATGAGGTGGTTTATATGTTGTTAGCTTATACAAAAAATGAGCAAGAAGACTTAACGGAACGCGAAAAGAAACAAATCAAGCAGCTGGTAGAATTCATTAAGGAAACGGAGGGCGTTTAAAATGGCTAAGAAAAACTCAAGTTTGCATCTTTTAATAGATTCGCTTAATGAAGTCCTTGCCGACGTACAAGGGAAGCAGCCTCTTAAAAGTTGTGAGGTGGAGCTGAATGACCTCGATGTTGTTGCAATCCGTAAAAAATTTGATTTAAGCCAATTAGAATTCTCAAAACAGTTTGGATTTAGTTTGCGCACATTACAGCAGTGGGAACAAGGCCGGCGCCGTCCTCATGGAGCTGCACGAATCCTGCTTAAAGTTATCGATTATGCTCCTCATGTAGTTGAGGAGGTTTTGCATTAATGTGGGCCCATGGGGGAGTAGACCCGCCAGTCACCTGGTCGAGCCCCTCGTTAAGTAGGGTCGAGCAATGGCGCGGTAGTTTATGGCCCCTAGTAGAGGAATATTTCAACAAATAAAATCCGAGATTACCTTCTAATTATTTGTCTTAACATTCAAGGTAACCTCATCAGGTCCTAATGTTAAGACTGCCGTCGTATTAAAAGGTAACGGGTGATTTGTTGGACCAGGCACCGTCAACTTAACTAATAGAGGGTAGATTGAGGGTGCCTCTCAAACACTCCCAACTTTGGAAATTTTCCTTAAAGATTCTCGTAGTAGAAAGAGGGGATGATTCATAAAATAATTTTGTATTTCTCTTTCAATAAAGGCAAAATTTACGTTGGAAAACTATAAGAAAATCTTTGCTACTTTAACCTTAACTCTCTCTTTAAACCTCCCTCTATATGCAATGACTTCTCCGGATGAAGCTCGAGAAGGAGCTGTTTCTCATACTAGATACTATTTGAGTGATGATATGCTCTCTTCTACCTCCCCACAGCATCTTATCACTTCTTCAAATTTTCAAGACTATCTCAGTTTAGCAAAAAAAGATGATAAGATTGCTCAATACCAAGTTGGAACTTGTTTTGAAAGCGGCCAAGGGACTTCACGTAATCTTCAAAAAGCGGTCAAATGGTATCGGCTTTCTGCTGAAAATGGTGACCTTTTAGGACAGTGCGCACTTGCTAGATGTTATGAGGAAGGTATTGGAATTGCCCGTGATTTACCAGAAGCTTTAAAATGGTATACAGCTGCGGTTGAGCAAGGGGATATAGCTGCAAATTATAATTTGGGAACCTGTAAATTTAAAATTGCATGTACCCATAGTAATGAAAATGGTGAGGTTGGCGAACTCGTATTGGAGTCATTCTCTTATATCTTGAAAGCTGCTAAAGCGGGTGTTGTAGAGGCAGAATACAGAGTAGGTGAAATGATTATCGAGGGACACCACATCAAAATTATGAGGCAACGCTCTAAAGTTCCAGGCTGGTTTTTAAGAGCAGCTGAGAAGGGTCATGTAAAAGCGCAATGTGAATTAGCAAAATGCTTTCATACAGGTTTTGATGGGATGCAAAATCCTAGAAAAGTGAATTTTGAAAAAGCAGTTGAGTGGTATGAAAAATCTGAGAAGGGGGGAAGTGCAGATGCTAAGCTTAACCTGGCTGTTCTTCGTTTTAAAGGCCAAGGTACAGAGAGAAATATACCAAAAGCAATCGGTTCCTTTAAAGAACTAGCTGAACAAGGAAACCCTTACGCACAATATAATTTAAGCTTGTGTTATAAAAAAGGTGAGGGTGTTGAGAAGAATAAGGAAAAAGCAAGTGAACTGTATCTAGCTGCTAAAAAACAGGGGCTTCATTTGCCCAGTAAGTGGGGCTTTAACAAAAAGCCCTCTTTTATGTTTAAAAGGTTACGGTGCTATAATCGACTGTTAACACCTATAAATGATTAATTTTTGATAAATAGATAATAATCAATTGAGATTTACGGGTCATTTGCGGGAAAGTGCAGGAATTAGGGTTTAAGTTGTTTTCACCATTTATAAAACCCTGTGAGGATGATGGGGTCTGTTGCATTTAGAAATCAACCATATAGAACTCTTATCTATTATTTAAAATTTTAGGAGTATATATAGAAGAGCTTATTGATGAGCTTAATTTGGTCATTTAGAGGCTTTTTTAAGAAATACGTCTGCTTCTTGACC
>JAIBEV010000003.1 GCA_019459505.1 Candidatus Paracaedibacteraceae bacterium
GAAGCGATCGTCGAAGCATTTTATTTCTTCGGAACAAACACAGCCTTGGCGAAAGCGCTCAATGTTACTCTGGGGACGGTCCATAAGTGGCTAAACTATAAATCAGTTCCAAAACCAGAAAATTGCCTAAAAATTGAGGAAGCTACCGGAGGAAAAGTCAAAGCGAGAGATATTCGGCCTAACTATGATTGGGGCAATCTATCTCGGCGCAAATCATAGCATAACCGAAGACGGAAGTGGGTTTTAGTCTTTAAGCTCATCGTTATTGTTAAGCAAAAAAATTCTATTCTACACGTCCGTCAGCATGCCCTCTAAAAAAGAAGGGGTCGACTACTCAACGCTCCAGTTCATTAATTAAAGTCATGCTAGTTAACACAGAACCATGGAAGTGTAATATAAAGAGCAAAATAATCGAGCTGAAAATTCTCATCAAGCGACCGGACAACAGAAGAGAAAAATGCGAAAGTTCAAGTCTTCACCTCAAGCGCAAAGATTTCTCGTCGCCCATGGAGCCATTCAGAATTTATTCAAAGTCGGAAGGTACAAACATCCAGCAAATCATTATCGGCAGTTAATCCAGAACGCTCATTTCTTATGGCAGGAGGTGACTTCATAGGCGAATTATGTCTAAAGAAGAGGTGATGAAGGCTATTTTTGCTCTTTAAAAGTTAATTTGACGGTACCCACCACGTGCGACAGTGCCAGAAGTTGTAATACTACCTAAACTATGCTCTTATAATTTAAGAAATTCATTTTTATATTGACTTTGTAATGTCCCCAAATATAAAAAGAATTATCTTTGTGTGTTATTGCCTTAAATTTTATAGAATTTTGAAATGCTTAAAATAAAATTAAATGTCATTATTATGTTGTCATTTATCCAAAGCTGTTTTTCAATGGAATTGGGAACTTCTCTAGTACAAAGTTCAGAAGAAAAAACTCCTTTTTCTTTTGGATTTTTATCAAGCAAATATCCTCACCTCATGCCTTTAGCAGAACAGGAATTTCAATCCAATGATGCTGAAGAAAAATCGTATTTAGAAAGCAACCTCACTCGAGAAGAACCTTTCCTTTCGGCTGTAATGAGCACTATGAATACCTCTGTGTTTGATCCCCGTGCGTTGCTAACAGATCTTGGGGGGATAGAAAGATACGAATCCTGTTGCCGCGAATATTTGACCGCACTCAAACCTTTTTTGAGTCAATTATCAGATGTTGGATTTTTTTACACGGTTAAAAACAGAAAAGAAAATCCAAAAAATATTTTTGAAGATATTGTTCTTGCAAGTGAATATATTTATGAAATTGTTAAAAGCCAAGGACAAGAAGGAAGCAACCTTGTGTTATCCTTAGGGCGCACTCCTTCCCCGGTTCATATAATTTACCAAACTGTTTTGGAGCTAACCAAATGTCAGGACCAAAAAGCAGTTCATCTTAACTTTTCTGGGGATCCAGATATGGATGTGATTCGTAGTGCCCCATTTTATGCTCGCAATCAAGACCTCGTTCGTGCGCGTAATATGGTAACACAGGACAAGCTAGCTCATTATTTTGAATATATGGACACTCTAAATATTTTAGAACATAAGAAAATATATATTGTTGATATGCTCGGTACGGGAGGAGGACTCAATAGTTTTTTGAAAATTCTACAAAACTACTTTTTCTACAAACAGACGGCTCTTCCCGTGATCGAATTCCTATGGTTGACTTTTGATGTGGATATGAAATATTTTAAACATAAAGCAGCTGTTAAGTATGAAGGTAAGACCTTGGGAAGGGGAATACTTTGTTTCATAGAGAACTGCGAAAAAAATTTCTCTGCTTTTAACATACCTACAAGCATCATTCCTATTACTTACCTTACATTAAGAATGATGTTAGATAACACCCTCTTTCAGGACTTAGGTAGTTTTGGAATTGAGTATCCAGCGCAAAAATGGACTTCTAGATATGATGAAGAACGTAAGCGTGGAGGCAAATATTCGGATAAATTTACCTCATTTATAAAAAAGAATAGTATAAATATCATCAACTTTCATATGAAGAAGCAGCCAAAAGAAACGGCCCAGCATCTGTGATGGGAGTCAAATCATTTTATCATTTTTTTATGGGGTAATACGGACCAATCCATATATTGTAAGTCCGGCTAATGCTATAAAGAACTTATAAACGCGAATTATGGATTAAATTATAATTAACCTAATGAAGTGAGTCGGCTAGATTGAGGTTGAAAAAAAACTAATCTGGAGCGGCTTTGTGGCTTAAATCATTTTTTAAATTAAAGGCGGCCTTTAGAACGGTTTTTTAGACGACTTTCACTGTTTTGGGCATACTAAGCTCAGTCATTCTATTGAGCAAATAACACATTAACTGGGTCTCAGCATTTTGATTGCTCCAATTTCTTGACAATACTTTTCTACCAAAGATGGTCTTCAATCGATAAAAGGTGTTCTCTACCTTATTTCTTCTGCCATAATCATTTTTATTATACCAAGCCCAGTAGCCCTTCTTTTTGATATAGTCAATTGTTTGATCCCTTAAGCTTGGATTATTTGCTGAAAAAATGACAGCATGCCTTGGAGGAGGGATGATAGGCTTAATCTTTTTTTTGCGAGGTAGTTGTAGACTTCATGGCTGTCATACCCTCCATCCGCCTATAGATCATCCCATCTTGGGGGCCAGCTTGATTCAAAAGAGATGGTACACAAGCTCTGTCATCTGTCAGATAGTTGGTCATTTCTCTTGCTACAATAATACCTGACTTCCCAACACCAATATGCAATTTCCTCCAAACCTTACGCTGATACTGCTTGCCATACTTGGTTTCTAACCACTCTTTTTCACCAAATACCTTAAGGCCCGTAGAATCAATAACCAAAATGGCTAGCTCCTTCTAATGAAGGTGGGCGTAAAGCTGATAATGATCTATTCATAAGCTTTGATAGACGACTAAATTCAGGAATGGGCTATCAAAACAAATAAAGATTCAACAAATCCTGTTAGTTGCCTTAGAGCTAATCTAAAGATGTGCCTTAGTGTTAACATGAGATTCATGCTGGTATCTGAATAAATAAAGGGCCGCCCTCGATCTTGCTTTACTTTCTTTACTGCAAGCCAGCTTTGATCGAAGTCTTCACTAAACCAAATTGTAAGGGAACCTCGTTGCTTCAAGGAAGCATTATATTCTCGCCAGTTGGTTACTTTGTATTTTTTATTATTGTTGCTCATGTGTTCTTTTCAGGTTGGGTAAATCTTAAGCAAAATCTACCCTTAAATTCCTATTTAAGCAACAAAGCCTATTTAAGTAACCTTGCTCGAAAGAAAAGCTCCTCCTTAGGCGTTATTCTTTTGCAACTTCCTTGATCAATAAAGTAGTAAGGAAGTAAAAATGTCATTCAGAAAGGAAGCCCTTCTACATTCTATTAAGGGTATAAGGTTGAAGGCAGATTAGATGGATGAGGGTCGATAGATTGGAGGCTGTCCTTATAACACCTTCTTCTGTAGGGTCCAGATAAAATAATTCCCCTTTGCAAGGGGATTACAGACAAGGTAAAGGGGAATTATTCGAAAGTGAGATGAGAAGACCTATTTCTTCTGATTATTGCTAGAACCATGGCTATGACGGCCACCTTCAGCAGCAATTTCTCTCACTTTTTCCTTCGGCATGGACGCAAATCCTTGCTTGCCTTTTTCATGGCTGCCTTGGGTCTTAGTATCTTGGTCTTTTCTAGAGGTAGTCATTCTTGATCTCCTTTTTTATTTTAGATTGAGAGACGCTACACCTTATTTGTACCTTTTGATTGCCTCTTCAAACACTAGAAATTGTTCCGTATTTTAACCCCACTATTTTATAACAGAGATACTGATCTCCATTCCTAGCTTGTTCTTAACATAAAGATAAAAGAGCTCCTAGTTTATAAGCTTTCTTGCTTTATTATACCCTATTCACTAATTAATAAATCAATAATTTTAATGTAGCCGTCCAGGTTAATCAGGGTCTTATTATTGCTGGATATAATTATATTAATATGGAGAATTTTGATGGAAAATAAGCGCCATTTATTAGGGGTAATAGGTGAGGTATTAGTAATCGTGGGAGCTATAAATTGGGGACTCGTAGGGTTATTTGATGTCAATCTGGTTAACCTAATTTTCAACTCTTACCCATTATTAGAAAAATCTGTTTATAGTTTAGTAGGAATTGCCGGACTCTATATATTATATAGACTCATAAATGCAGAAGTCCGGTCAAACTCCTTTTAGGGTACTTTATAGGGTTTATTTCCAGAGAGATAGTATCTTTATGGAAATAAACCTTTATAAGATGGGCAGGAAGAATGCCTGCTCTGTTTTCTCTCAATACTTAATGGCAACCTCATTCCTTCTTGCCCCTAAGAACTTAATTAACGGCTTCTTTTAAAGCTTTACCAGCAGAAAAAGTGACAGAAGTAGAAGCAGCAATATCCATGGCTGCCCCTGTTTGAGGGTTCCGTCCTTTGCGAGCCGCGCGTTCACTAACCTTAAATTTGCCAAACCCGGGAATGCTAACGTCTTCCTTATTTTTTAAGTTATTGGTAATAACGTTGAAGAGTGCGTCAAAAACCTTATTCACGGTATCGGTTGGTGCTCCTGAGTGGTTGGCAACGGCTTTAATTAAATCTGTCTTATTCATGTGACCCTCTTTATGCTTGTATTAACACTGACACTGTAACAAACCTAAACCCTATAATAAATACCCCCTCTCCTTTAAGGATAAATTTTTAAGCTATTTACCTCTGTTGTCGTCAAACTAAGACAGTCATTCTTGAGCTAAAACTAATATCAGCTTTAAGAATGACTGATCCTCTGACAATAATTTCAGGTTTGATCGAGCGGGTAACCTTTCATCAGGAAGAAACAGGGTTTTGCATTCTTAAGGTTAATGTTAAGGGGCATAAAGATCCGGTGACAATTGTGGGCTCGTTGCCAACAGTTAATGTGGGGGAATGGATAGAAGCTCAGGGGATATGGGTCCAGGATCGCCAATATGGTCAACAATTCAAAGCCATGACCTTAAGTGTTACCGCGCCAACGACCAAAGAGGGGATTGAGAAGTATTTAGCCTCTGGCCTTATTAAAGGGATTGGACCGGTCTATGCCAAAAAATTAGTACAAGCTTTTGCGCTACAGGTCTTCGATATTATTGAAACAAATTCTCAGCAATTACAAACAATTGCCGGCATTGGCCCCACCCGACAGGAAAGAATTATTAAAAGCTGGGCCGATCAAAAGATTATTCGATCCATTATGCTTTTTCTCCATAGCTATGGCATTAGTACGGCCCGCGCTGTACGAATCTATAAAACCTATGGCAGTCATGCGATTAAAGTGATTCAAGATAACCCTTATCGCTTAGTCCAAAATATAAGAGGGATTGGTTTTATCACAGCTGATAAGATTGCCAGACACCTCGGAGTTGCTAAGGATTCCTTAATCAGGGCCCGGGCTGGTATCACTTATGCCTTAACCAAGGCCATGGATCAGGGCCATTGTGGTCTTCCTTTAGAAAAACTGATCACCTCTTGCCAAGAGCTTTTAGAAATTGACCCCAGTATTGTGCAGGAAGCGATTAACCGAGAGTTACAAACCGGCTCTCTTATTACGGATACTCTAGACAATCAGCCGTGCATTTTCCTAAAAGGATTACACGCTGCTGAAAAAGGAATTGCGCAAAGGATCGGTGATTTATTGACCTTCCCAACACTGCCTTGGGCAGAGTTTAATATTAGTGCAGCAATAGCCGGAGCTGAAACTCAAAATCATCTCTCCTTATCGCTGTCACAAAAAAAAGCTTTAATAAAAGCGCTGACCCATAAGATGACCATTATTACAGGAGGCCCGGGGGTTGGTAAAACCACCCTTCTCCGCTCCCTCTTACAAATCCTTCAAACCAAGGATATACGGTTATTATTACTTGGGTGATTAAATATCATAATTAAGCAGCATAGGCAACCGATGCTTTTTTGAAGTAATTCATAATTTTCCAAGGGTTAAATTGGATACGCGTTAAGTAATATCTCAAATTAATTGTTAAATCTTTTAAAGATGTCATCATTTTGAAGTTGCCTGCATGACTTTTGACTTCTTGATTAACCAGCTCTTGAGAATTCATCTCAGGACAATAAGGCGGTAAAAAGAATATCGTTATTTTTTCTTTGTTCTTTTCTAGCCAGGCTTGGACTTTCTTTGCATGGTGGACCTTATGATTGTCGAAAATGAGAAATATCTTCTTATCAGATTTGTAGATAAGACGACGCAGAAAATTAAGAAAAATGACAACAGTAAATGACTCTTTAAAGACCATCCATTTCATGCTTCCTTGATTGGTAATGGCCGATAACATATTACAGCGAAAACGAGAGCCTGTTTTTTTTATAACAGGCGTTTTACCTCGTCGAGCATAAGTCCTTCCTCGTTGATCTGTGCTCCTCAATCCCATTTCATCTG
>JAIBEV010000013.1 GCA_019459505.1 Candidatus Paracaedibacteraceae bacterium
CGCCAAGGAACCTTCATGAACAAAACCCTGATTTCACTGTTTGCCGGCTTCGCCCTGCTGGCCGCACCGGCCCATGCGGAAGACAGCCCCGCCGTCGTCGATGCGCTTTCCGGCTACAGGACTTCGCCGAATACAGCAGCAGCCTGATCTGGCCGGAGCAGATCCCGAAGGATGACTGGAACAAGGTCTTCATCGTCGATGCGCGCGACGCCGCCCAGTTCGCCAATACAATACTACCTTAAAGGAACTGGACTTACGCCTGAATAAGATCCATGAGGCGGGGGCTCAAGCCCTGGCCACAGCCCTTCATCACAACAATATCTTAACAAAACTGGACTTAAGCTGGAATCAGATCAGTGAGGCGGGGGCTCAAGCCCTGGCCACAGCCCTTCAGCACAACAATATCTTAACAAAATTGGACTTAAACGGGAATCAGCTTGGCGATGAGGGGGCTCAAGCCGTAGCCTCGGCCCTCCAACACAATACAGCCTTAAAGAAATTGAACTTACGCTTTAATCAGATCCATGAGGCGGGGGCTCAAGCCCTGGCCACAGCCCTTCAGCATAACAATATCTTAACAAAACTGAACTTAAGCTGGAATCAGATCAGCGAGGCGGGGGCTCAAGCGCTCGCTACTGCCCTGAAGGAAAATACAACATTAACCTTACTGAACTTATGGGCCAATCAAATGGGCGAGGCGGGGGCTCAAGCGCTCGCCACAGCTTTGAAGGAAAATACAACATTAACTTCATTGAAGTTATGGGTGGATCAGAGTGGTGATGTTCACCGAAAAACGATTAAGCAATTGCTTAACCGCAATAGAGAGTTAGCTGCTGCTTTGCAAGCATCCAATCAAATTTCCTCAGAATCGCTAGGCACTTATTCCGAAAACTCCGAAGAGAGTGAACTGGAGGATGAACATGAATTAGAAACCACCAGCGAAACAGAAGAAGAGTTTTTTGGAGACTTTCCTTCTTCTGAAAGCACAACCTTCCATAGCTCTACAAGCCAACCCTTTTCTCTCCAGGAAGAGATGCTCCTTGAGAATCAACGCATTGGGCGAGATGCCGATACTCTTTACGTTGGTCTCAGTTTAGACGGCGGGGGAATATCTACTTATATAACCGCCTATAACTTGCAAAAGCTGGAAGAGTATGCTCAAAAGCCACTCTATCAGCTGGTTGATTATATCGGCGGGACCTCTATGGGCGGTGTTTTAGCTTTAGGCCTTATGGCCTCAGAAGACAGTTACACACCTTTATGGACACCTCACGATATGATGGATCTCCTGACAACTCAGGGTAGTAAGATCTTCCCATGCGGCCAAGAGGCCACCAAAGTATGGGATCTGAGCGAAGGGTTAACATCATCTTGTTATCCTTCCAGCCCTTTTGAAAAGATACTTAAGCGATCCTTCCGGGATCTGCGGTTCAGTGATGTCTTGGTACCAACCCTAGTCACTACCTCAAGACTTTACCGAAAGGATGATCAGGTTAAATCAGAACTTCATATATTTGAAAGTGTGGAAGCTCAAAGAAATGAGTACCATGACTATTTTGTGCGGGATGTAGCGCGAGCCGCTTCAGCTGCTACCGGTGCTTTCTTACC
>JAIBEV010000017.1 GCA_019459505.1 Candidatus Paracaedibacteraceae bacterium
ACATCTAATGGATCACCATCTTCACTTAATGTCTGAGGGATATAACCGTAATTAGAAGGATAAGACATTGCTGTACTTAGGAAACGATCAACCAATAATGCATCATATTCTTTATTTACTTCATACTTTATGGGTTTAGCATTTGCAGGGATTTCTATGATGCTATTAAAGTCATCTGGCGGATTAATACCTGCTTTAACATTTTTAAAACTCATTGTTTTACCTTCTAATATTTGAACTATTAATGATTTGTAAAAAATTGATAGGAAACAATTCCTAGCACAGTGAAGATCAGTGAACCAATTACATGAATGGCTATTGTTGAGATAGCATATTCAAGCTTTGAAGCTTGTAGCAACTCAACAATTTCAACTGAAAATGTTGAAAATGTCGTTAAAGCACCGCAGAAGCCTGTAACAACAAATAATTTATAATTAGGACTTATTGAACTGTTTGAAAAAAATGATACAGCTAACCCGATAATGAAAGCACCGATTAAGTTAACAATCACTGTTCCAAATGGAATGTTTTCAAAGACTCTATTAAATCTCAGACTTATGCCCCAACGAAGCCAGGCACCAATTACAGAACCGAGAGCAATTGATAAAAGAGAAAAATACATGTCTGCTCCTAGTTATGAGCAGCAAAAGATATATAAATAACTTTATGAAGGGAAAACATAGCGTAGCTCCATTTTGTAAAAGCAGAGCACGCAACTACGTACCCTGCTTGAGGGAAACGTAGGTATCATCAGCCAGAATTGGCGGTTTGTATAAGGAGGATAGCCATCTCCTTTGAGCTGAAAATTTTAAGCCTATAATTTTAAATATCAATTTTTTTTTAAAAAAGTTGTTTAATTCTAAGATTCTTTACGCTGATTTAGAGTTTCTTGTCCTAAATCCTTCCAAATCTGCCATTTCATATCATTTGGGTCGATTTCAGCAGTTTTAAGCAAAATTCCAAGTAATTCGGCTGGGTCCCGTTGATCTAGGTTCGCAATCTCAAAAAGTGCGCCTAATTGGATGAGATGACGTGTACGAGCTTTACGTTCAGCTTCTTTTTCTGCATTCAGTAATTTTCTAACAGCTACCTTTTGCTTATTCGCTCGATCTATAGCTTTTTCAGCTTTGATTAAGGCATTGAGCTTTTTTTCTTGGTCGGGAGTACGGTATTGGATTTTTGCTAATTCTAATAAAAGCTTTTGTGCATCACTAGGATTTTTTAAAGCAGAAATATAGGTAATTTTTTCAGATAGCCAATCATTATTCATATTCAATTCCATTAATTCAGATACCGCAAAAGTACAGGCTTAATTCTCAAAGAACGATAACAAAATAATTACGTCCAATGTCCATAATTTTGTTAAAGTTCGTTCTAGAGATTGTCGCCTGCACTTCCATCAAAATTTTGATGGCGCGCTTAGACGTTTCTCAATTTCATTGAGAAACCTAAGCACGTTAGGGACTTCATCCCTAAGACCCTGAAACTTCTTTTTTTCGTAAATTTTCAATTTACGGAAAAAAGAAGTACCAAAGCTAGGAGCAACAGCATGCAACTAAAACAGGTATTGGGAAAAATCAAAGATATTACTTTTGGCGTGATCGCAGCACCGCTACTTATCATCATTATGATGTGGGCTTCCATACTCGATCAAAGAGCATTTAAGAAAGAACGAAACCGAAAAAAGGAACAGGATAAAACCTAATGGCAATAGCCCGTTTAAGTGTCAAAGTCGGTAAGGCAGGCAAAGCAGCACCGCATGCTGAATATATTGATCGGGACGAAGAAAAGAAGCTGAAACAGGAACAGGCAGAAAATGACCTTGAACATAGCGATTATGGAAACATGCCGAAATGGGCTGAACATAATCCGATTACCTTTTGGGAAGCAGCCGACCTTTACGAGCGCAAAAATGGCAGTACCTATCGAGAATATGAAATAGCCCTACCTAGAGAGATGAATGCCGAGCAACGCCTAGAACTGGTTGAGCACTTCATTCAGTCTGAAATTGGCTCAAAATATCCTTATCAGTTTGCGATTCATAACCCTAAAGCAATGGACGGCCACGATCAGCCCCACGTTCACCTCATGTTTAATGAACGTCTGCAAGATGGAATCGAGCGAGATCCAGAGCAATATTTCAAACGCTATAACAGCAAGAATCCTGAACGTGGCGGAGCTAAAAAAGACAATACAGGCAAGAGTTACCAGGAACGAAAAAACGATATTAAAGACCTACGCCAAAGATGGGCAGATTTATGCAACAGCCATTTAGAAAAACATCAAATTGACAGTCGTATTGATATGCGAAGCTACAAAGAGCAAGGCATAGAGAAAGAACCTGAAAAAAAACTATTACCAAGCCAAGCCAAAGACCCTGAAATCAGGGAAGCCCTGCAACAGTCACGCACAGCCTATAAAGAGCTTGAACAACTAGACTTAGGCGACCCGAAAAAAGACCTGAAAGACCTCAAAGACAGCCCAATTTCAGACAAAGAAATTAAACAGGGGATTGAGAGCTTTAAGGCTGATTTTGACAGCTTCAAACAGCTTGCTTTGGAACAGTACAAAGAACAGCAGAAATTAGAACGAGAGCAACAGAAAACCATGAAGTTTAGAGGGATGAGCCGATGACACCTGATGAAAAAAAGCTATATGCACTGATGGCAGTTGCAGAACAACAGCAGAACCTAGTCAATCAGGCTGTTAAAGAGCTTCAAATCACCGAAGAACGCATTCAAAAGGTCATTGCTGGGCAAACCCATAGCACCGTATCAAAATCGCTAAATACGGGCTTAAAGGAGGGTACAGCGGAGCTTATTAGTACCGCCAAAGCACTTGGACGTTTAAAAAACTCGATTGAATCAGCAAGTGATCAACTCTCATGGAAGCTTCTCACCCTAATTTTAGGAATCTTTATGATTCTTATGCTTGGGATCATTTGGATATTTAGCGTTTATATCAAACCACTTGAAAATATTTCTACAATTGAAAGCTTAAGGCAGGATGGTATTCAGCTTGATATTCGAAATTGTACCGTTGGAGAAGAATCTAAAACGTGCGTTCGTGTGATGAAAGAACAGTGTATTTATGGAAAAAATAAAGATTTC
>JAIBEV010000060.1 GCA_019459505.1 Candidatus Paracaedibacteraceae bacterium
CTAAAAGAAGAATTTGCTTGGCTGAGGGAGTGGACGAGCCCAACCGCTTTTATTGACGCGCTAGATCAATGGATCGACGACTACAATGCAACTTATCTGCATTCAACACTTGGCTATACACCACCTAATACATTTGAACAAAGATTTTTAACCCATAACAAACAACACGACCCTCTTTTAAAATTCGCTTGCTAAATAGGGGGCATTACACGGATTTACGGTTAAGTAATTTTCCTTCAAAAACTTCCTGGATTAAACTTTTATCCCCTAATAACCAATTTTTACCCTGCATTTTGCAGGGTTTTTTATCTCCTTTATTAGATTACCTCATGGCCAAAGCATACATGCAGCCACTTACCCGGCCATGAATGGATGAAGCAGTTGGACAGCCGCGATGATGTCATCCGGGTGTATGTGGATGAGAATCATTATAATCTTTATTTAACTTCTTTTTTATATGCTTAAAATAAAAATAGTTGGCCAGAAGGCCGAGAAGAGTGAGGTCCTTCTTAGTTTGCGATAAGGAGGCTGATTTTGGCTATGCTTACCTTCTCCTTCTAATTGGGATGTAGCATAACAAGGCTGATTAAAAACTTCTACTCCATCTCATATTTTTAAAAATAGTGATCTTGTTTACAAATTATAAGTTGAAAGGTTGGAAGAATAATTGCAAGTACCGCAAGAGTAGGATCGGAGATGTACAGTTAAATGGTTAAGATAGAGATAATGTTATCTTAGTATTCCTGCAAGAAGGAAAAGGGGGAAGAGTGTTTAAGCGAAATCTTACTCAACAATACTTCCTCTGCGGTTGCCGGGAAAAAAATGAGAAAAATTCAAAAAAACTTATTCCCGTCCTTTGAATCAGGAACTCGAACTGCCAGGCAATTACCCCTGTAATATCGAGACCCCGGAGCAAGTCCGGAGATACATTTATTGTTGGCTCTTGGAGGATTGAGTTTCCAAATCGCGCTGAGCTTATCAGGAAAGAAGGCAGAATTATACTATTCTGTCCATTTTATGTTGTATTCTTTTTAAATGGGGAGAGTTGGGGGGGAAGTATTTCTTAACAATATTGCTGGCTTGTTCCAGATAAGTTTTAGCTTGCTCCTTAAATGTCACAGATTGCTCTATATTACCGTCGCTTAAGGCATAAGAAGATTTTTTTAGATAAATATCTGCTAGGTATTCTAGGGCTACGTAGGCTTCAGGGTGTTGGTTTTGTGAAAATATAGTTAAAGACTTATGGATAAGCTCTTCAGCGGATTTTAACTTTCCTTCAAGAAAACATAACTTACCTAATTCCATTAAAATTCGCGCATTCTCCCGATGCTCTTTTCCATAATGCTTTTCATAATCTACAAGACCTTTATTCAGTAAAGACCTAGCTTTTTCATAATCTCCCAAGCCCTTATAAACGGTAGCTAAATGTACCGTTGTCCAGGCCATAGCAATGTGACCTTCCGCTAAATTACTGCTATAAATTGCTAAACTTTGCTCTAATAAATCCTTGGCTTTTTCATAATTTCCTAGCTCTCTGTACACTATTCCTAAAGGAGCTAGCACCCAGGAAATTCTTACATTATTTTTAGAAAGATGGGTTCTGTAAATCAAAAGACTTTGTTCAAATAAGTCCTTGGCTTTTTCATAATTTCCCATAGATATATAAACTCTTCCTAAATGAGCTAACGTCCACGCTAAACCACCATGATTTTTAGGGAAGTTTTTTTTATAAACTGCCAAACTTTGCTCCAGGAGATCTCTTGCTTTTTCATATTGACCTAATTTTCTATAAACAGAACCTAATGATCCTAATGACCATGCAAAGCCGCGATGGTTTTCAGAAAAGTGAGTTTTATGAATAAGGAGGCTTTCTTTAAAGAGTTCTTTGGCCTTTTCATAATTCCCTAAACTTTTGTGAATCATGCCGAGGTATCTTAAAGACTGAGCAATTTCTATCTTACGTTGGGGGGAATGAGTTCGATAAAGTTGAATGCTGGTTTCAAGTAAATTTTTGGCTTTTTCATAATTTCCAAATTTTCTATAAACCATTCCTAAATGAGTTAATATATGGGCTAATCTAAATTGATTTTCTGGTGCGATTCTATCGAGGTTAGTAAGGCTTTCCTCTAGAATTTTGTGAGATTTATTATAATCTCCCAGATAAAAATAAATAATTCCTAATTTGCCTTTTAAGGCTGCTCTTAAGTTATTATCGATACCTATAGAATGACTTAGAAATACTTCAGAATGACTGGCTAAAAGCTTCATTTTTGAAAAATCTTCTTCCGATATTATTGTCTCTATATATTTTTCTAAAGTTGTTGAAATAGCCTGTAGGGAATGGGGATTTTTATTCAAATGTAGTGTTTTGATTAAATAGATTAAGCTTATTTCTTGAGTGCTTTTATGCGCGGACAGCGTTGGAAACGAGTATTGTGAATTAGAACTACTGTCGGTTAAAAGAGAGTATTTCTTTAAATTATAGATAAAATTATCCACCACAACTTCGCCTTTATGAGCATCTAATAAAGGCTTAGGGATGTCTTGAGTATTTAATAAAGAAATGAATAATAAGAGTTCTTCAAAGTCTTTATTTGTTTCAATAAGGCTTTTTAAGGATAAGGCTATAATGCTGTAGCGACTGCGCGAATAATTATTGGCTCCTTTTAAAATATTTTCCTGCGTAGAAGCAAACTCAGTATCATAATTTTTTAAATATTCTAAATATTTTTCATAAGAAACCTGGGTGCTCTTTAAATAATAAGCGGCAATAGATATATCTAGCGGAAAGGATGGTAGCTTACTTAAGAAAATTTGTGCCTGTTCTTTTTGATGAGAAATAAATTGGTTTAAGTCCTTATTCTTCATAATTTTTATAAAGAGACCTAATTTTTCATTAAGCGTTAATTCACCGATTTGAATCGTATTGTCGATATAGCCATTATTACTAATATTGCTATCGCGCGTGGTAAGAATAACTTTTCCTTTACCCCATATCGTTTGATCATGGGGGACATAATTCTGAATCTGGGGGAAATTATTGACATCGTTATATATTAAAATCCAGTTAGGATAAGCTCTTAACCTTTCTTTTATAAAGGAAAATAATTTTTGCTCTCTTTCAGAGACTCTTTTGATTTCCTCAATTTCTTGGAGGTATTTTCTTTCAGTATTTGTTTTAGCAAGAGCATGCGCTAGTCGTTCAAAGGAATTAATAAGATTTTCTTTACTCTCTGCATTAATTTCCCAGGTTACTGAAACTTGTTGTTTACGGGCATATTGGCGAGCGAGGGTGGTTTTACCGGCGCCACCGACTCCTATCAAAGCAACCACTTGAATCGCTTGTTTTTTATTAAGGCTTTTTTCTATCTGTAACAGAAGTTCCGGACGACAGAGAAGGGTCGCCTCAGTAGGAATGAATAAATCTGATCGAACAGCCTGCGTGGAAGATAAAAAGGCGGCTTGGAGCCCCTTTTTTTCTGCCCATATTATTCCAATAATTATTGAGATAAATGCTGCTATTCCTAAGCAAGTTTTGTGAAATTTTTTCAGACGATATTTAGGTAGCTTATTATCTACTAAAGGTGGTTTTTCTTCTGTTTTAGAGGAATCTACAGCAGGTGGATAATCATTAGCAGCGGAAATATATTGTTCGTTAATCTGACAAATTAATGGTTCAAGTTTGGGGTGAGTGATGGTTTTCCGTAAAATTTCAAAAACACTGTCATAATATTTTTGCTGATCTATAAAGTTGATAGAGATAATTTTTTCACCTTCTATCGGAAGGGAAAGGTCGGTTGCATTAGTTAAAGCAAGAAAGAGGATGTGTTCGGCTTTTTCTGTCAAATGATTGATGAAGGAAAGAAGAGAATTTTCTTCAGGGAGGGGTGCTTCAGGGGAGATTAGCCAATCATGAGGGTCTATAATTAAAAAATGCTTATTTAAATGAGAATCATCCGGGGAAATTAAAGAGGAAAAAGGGTTTCCTTTTTTATAATAAATTAAAGAACAAGCAATGCCGGCAAGCTTTAAATGCTTTTCAAGTTCTTGGGCCAGAACCAAGCTGGCTGTACTTTCTTGTTTAAAGATAAGATAAATAAGAGGGGAAGATTGAGGCCTAAGTTTAGCAATTTCTAGTAATTTTTGTTTAAACGTTACGTCGCTGACTAAGTTGAAATAATGTTTTCTTAAAAGAGAGGCCTGGGGCGTTTTTTCAATAAAGTTTATTATTCCTTCCCGTGAATGGCAGTCCGACTTGAGCATAATACTTCGGATATGAGTTTCAATGGTGCGCGGGGAAATGGAAAGAAAAGAAGCAATTCCTTTAGGGGTCCTGCCATTTAAAAGACAAGCCATGATATCTATTTCACGCTGACTAAATTTAATACCATTTATTGTATAAAGTTGTTTTATATACGTCCGGTCTAAAAAACCTTCTTGATTGTCTATCATCTTCGGAAAATAGTATACTCTGTTAATGTTAAATTGGGCTGAAAAAAAATTCTACTTACTCACTAAATTAAATCCTAAAGGAAATTTAACACTTTTTTCAGCTTTTTTTATGTACGTAATTTTTACTTAGGTGCTTACCTTACGCAAATTTAAGCGAGAGGAAAAGAAATTTTTTATGAATAAGGTTATACCATTAAAGCAAAATTTTGTTGTCCAGAGTGCTTTGATGAAAACCGAGTAGGTTCGCTTGAAAGAGCCTGCTTAAAGATAAATTAGCAATAACTTAGCTTAAAACGACAGCTCAGTTTCAGGAGAATCTTATGTTTATTCAGAAAAAAATGCCTTTTCCCAAAATCACTTCTTATACTTATGCCTTACTGGCAGGCATGTCAATTTTATTATCCACGGTCCAAGCCGGTCGATTGGATGAGGTAGACGTTATTTCCTTAAATAACGCTTCGCATTGTCGTCAATGTATTGCTTGCCCTTTAAACCAACCTATTGGCGACTGTGGAGAAGATTTTGTGAAAAAGTTACTTGAAGATAAAGGAGTGGAAACTTATTTTGCTCAATATGACAAAGTTCATGGAATTGATTTGGTTGCTTTTACAAAGTATAGAGGAAAAGATATCATCATTTTGCATGAATCAAAAATGTCAGAATTTGCTAGTATTACTTCAACAGAATTTAAAAGTAGACTCGGACAGTCCAAAGCGGGACGTCAAGGATCGCGGACTTGGTTAAATTATGCTCTCAATAAAATGAAGGTAAGTAAAGAATCTCGTATACGTCAATTAGGCACATCCATAGAAGCGTATCTAAGTAACGGTGCCTACTTTATAAGGACTGGAAATTTAAGAGTTGATACGACGCAAGTAGCCAGGCTTCAATTTTATGCTCTAACAGATAAAGACTCAGAAGTGTATGCGTTAGAATGTGATGATAGATTTGTTCAGGGTCCCTTTGTAAGGAGTGGAGCTAATCAACATGGAAAATGGTTTGAGACAGACAGCAATGAGCTTTCCTTAAATGCCTATACAATTAATTGGCTCAATCGTCTTTTTCAATAATTGGTCAGCGAATCCAGTGAAAACACTTGGGAGAAAATAAATGAAAAAATTTTTTTTATTGTATGGTGCCTTTTTAGCCTTTGTAGCAATCACCTGCATGGATATAACTTGCTCTCCTAAGCCCCCGGTGATGTATGGTAACCGGGCGAATAAAGGCTGGTCTAATTCAGCATTTTCCTCTAGAGAAAGAAGAGAAAAAAAGGAGAATGAGGTTATAATGTCTCCGGTAAGACAGCAAAGGTCTTTAAAGGCCGAGGAAAACTTTGTAACGACTGATTATGCTACTAATCCACATGCAATCGAGCAAAAGAAATATGGTCGTCCATGACTATATTTTTCTCGTTTCCTCCTGAATTAGGCAGTACTTATTAAATAATAAGAAAAAATTATTAAATTGAATATATTTATTGAATAAATATATAGAGATATAATTTCAAAAATTTCCTTGGTGGTGATTGAGGACATGAAAATGTCAATCAATTGGGGTACGAAAACCGCCATAGGAGTGAGGGCCTTTGTAACCAGTTGTAGTTTTAGAGCTTATGCTGCTCTGACTGCCTATGCAAAAGGATATAGTAACGTTGCCATTGCTCTTAATGGTTTGTTTGAGCTGGATAAAGAAATGGAAAGGGGCGAAGACAGGAAAAACACGTCATACCCTTGATGGTGGTTTAATTCAGTTAGGTAATACGGCTGATATTCGCAAAGCCAATTCTGCAACCACTTATTTAACTCATCTTCCGGGTGCAAAAATGCTTCTTATGGCCGGCCTTAAAGATAACATTTGCTCATCTGAACAAAGCGAATCTTTATATAAACAAATGGTGGCCCTTCGGAATCATGTTGAATTGGTAACGATGGCTGAAGAAGGGCATATGCTGGCAAAAGATGAAAATCGTTTTATGAGTTATCGTGTTATGGAGCAATTCTTAGGCGATATAACGGCCCACCCTTATGAGCCTAATGGTTATGGAACGCTGGTCACTACGTCTGGTGTTGTTTATCATCGATCAGCTGAGCGGTCTAATAATGATTAAGAAGAGGTAATTCATGTTACTATAATAAAGAAGAGCTAAACGTCTTTAGGTAAGGGGCCTTCTTTAAAATTAGGAAAACATATTAAAAAAAATTAGGGGCATAAATACGCCCCTAATTTTATAATCATTTCCTCAGAATGATTTTTTTCTAAATCCGTATAATGGGTGCAGTTCTTTATTACCCAGGTTAAAAATGAATAATTTTAATGTCCACCGTAATTATTAAAAAAGGTATAAATAAATTTAGATAATATTGAACTAGGAGGTTTAGGAATGATCTTAGTAGCAGTATGTGATGGGGCCTATGCAAAATTGTTTGTAAAAGATGCACGTTTTACTCCTTTACAACACCTAGCATCTTTTAATCACTCCCATGAATTAACTCATGAGCATGGAAGGGATAAACCAGGCAGGGGGTTTGGTAGCGCTGCTGAGCATCATGCTTATGAGCCTGTAACGGATTGGCATGATTCCCAAAAAGAAGTGTTTATTCGAGAAGTTTCTTCTTTTATTTTAGAAAATTTGAAAAGTAAAGAATTTTCTAAATTATATTTTATATCACCGGCTAAACTTGCGAGTGTGTTTAGAAATTTCTTGGACCAGCATATGGATACACTTCACCAGAAAGCCCTTGAAATAAAGGAAATCCATAAAGATCTGGTTCATCTGACCAATGATGAAATAGAGACTATTATTCGAAAAGAAGAGGGATGGCAGTAAGAAGGGGTATATTTACCTCTTCTGTGCCCCAGAGAGTTTACGAAAGAAGGATAGGTTGCCATATCAGGAACATCCTTACATAACTTTTGCCTGAACGATTTGGCGAATTTTATCATGCAGCGAAAAGGCTGTTTTTTGTTCTTCAATGGTCCATTCTTTAGAGGAATAACTTTCATTTTCAAGAATAATTAAATGCAATTGTGATTGCGGATAATAAACGAGGGTGGACGTATAGCCTGCAATAATACCATTATGAGCAATTTGAAAGGCGCCATTTTTTTCAAAAACTTCTACTCCATAACCATATCCAATTTCTCCCCAGCGATTTTCTCGCATAATATGAGGCGTAATCATTCTAATATAAGTTGGTAAACTTAAGATTTTTCCGTGATGTAAATAAAGATTCCATTGATGTAAATCATGAAGTGTAGAGAGAAGGCCGCCTGAGGGGTTACTGGAGATATCACACTTATCCAGCGCTATCTGAAAACTATTTTCTTCTCTTTTATAGCCTGTCGCCAAGTCCTTGTAGAGGGCTTGAAGTTCTAATTTATCGCCGGTTGAAGGAGAAATAGTATGGTTCATGCCACATTTATGAAACAAAGTGGCGGACAGATCTGCAAAAGTTCTTCCCGTTACTCTTTCTAATACAGTACCGAGCAAATCATAGCCAATATTATTGTAAAGAAAATTCTTACCAGCTTTAAAAGCGAGAGGCTTGTCCCATTCCTTAATTCCTGAACTATGAGTCAGTAAATGATGCAGGGTAACCTCTGCCCAATCCTGACGTATCTCTGGCAAATAGGTTGCAAGGGGGACTGCTAGATCTATAAGACGTGCTTCAAAAGTCTGCAGAGCTAAGGCAGCAGTCACTTGTTTACTGAGAGAAGCGATAAGAAAGCGGTAGAACGGAGTTAACGGTCTTTGTTCTTCTTGATTAGCAAACCCATAAGCTTGTTCAAATAAAATTTCATCTTTGAGAGGTGATGATCTCATGAATCTCATGAAAACTGGGCTGACAAGCCAGGGTCGGAGAAAGGTACGCTTTTAATATAATAGCATAAGCTAAAAAGAGAAAAAGACGTACCATTGCACCCTCTGACACTGTTGCTTGAATTAGATAACCAGTATCATGAGATAAGAGAAAAAACTAGGACTTTATAAAATCCCCTTAAGAATAAATTATAGGACCTTTCTTGCTTTGCCATTTAGTCTTAACGTAAAGAAATTTCTTGGCTTTCTTCCGGCGCCCTGCCGTTAATGGTTTCCTGTGATAGGTTAAGCGTTTTCGTGAAAGCTTGTGGAACATCAGTGTTTTCAGGCATGGCAAGGATAACCGGATCTTGAATACCTTCCGGATGAGTTAATTGGCCATCTATGTCCTGAGAAGGGAGAAATGCACTCTCTTCTGCGAGGGGTGAAGGGCTACCATTTAATTCATTCTCAGGGCTGTTTGATTTTTTTAAATCTGCTGATATATAAGTATTTTCAGGCATGGCAAGGATAACCGGATCTTGCTTGCTATGAGTATCATTTAACTGACTATCAATGTCTTGATAAGGGAAAAATGGGTTATCCTCGGGGTTTTCAGCTGAGAGTGATTGGTCTTCTAAAGTATTGGACAAACCTTGAGTTTTAGGAGTTCCCCTATGCATGCCAAGCGTAATTGGCGCTTGAGGGCCTCGATTATTAAGTGAGGGGGTAGCCGCTTGGTAAGGCAAAAACGGAGCATTTTCTGAGCCTTTAGCTGTGAATGATTCTTGAGTAGTGGATAGAGAATCTTGTTCCTTTAGAACGTCAGGCGTCCCTAATGTATCAATTATATCTGCTGGAAGCTTAGCATTTAAAGGAACGCCGTTACTTAAGAGGGTACCGTCTGTGGCACCGGCTGAAGAAATTAGCGCAGAACCGACTAGAAGGAACGCGATGTTATATTTGAGAGATGTAATATTCATGGACTGTTGCCTCACCTATTTAAATTTAATAGTGAAAACTTACAGTAGAGGTTCTTAATATTAAGTTAATAAGACGATAAAAAGTTGTAATTATATAAATCCCTTCAGCTCTATAAAAGGGTAACAACCAAAGTTACCTGTAAGAGAGAAGAGCTATTCTGCTCATTTAAAATTGTAGAATAGAATGAACACGAACCCGCAGATCTGATAGAACCTCTGTCTCAAACCAGGGATTAGATCTGCACCATCCATTATTACGCCAACTGGGATGGGGAAGAGGAAAATAAGTGGGAAAATATTCTTTCCAAGATTTTACTGTTTCTGTCAGATTTTTTTTACGTTTATTACCTAAATAATACTGTTGAGAGTATTGGCCCACCAACAGTATCAATTGAAGCTGCGGTAAATAGCTTAGTGTTCTCACATGCCATAAAGGAGCACAACAAGAGAGGGGAGGTAAATCTCCTCCTTTAGGATTCCGGCCCGGATAGCAAAAACCCATCGGCATAATAGCAATCTCTTTTTCATCATAAAATTGATCGCGGCTCAGGCTCAGCCACTCTCTTAAGCGATCACCACTTGGATCATTAAAAGGACGATTGGTATAATGAGCTTTAGTACCTGGAGCTTGTCCGATAATAAGAATTTTGGCCTTAGGAGAAAGCTGAATAATTGGATTTGCCCCAAGCGGAAGTGTTAAAGCACAGTTTTGGCAAGCTCTAAGATTTTCTAAATGCTTTTCAAAGGAAATTTTTCCTGGAAAAAGAGTGTCATTTTTCATTTTTTAGGGACCTGCAAGTCATTATTTTTTTAACAGTTCTAAATATAGAAAAGTGCTGTTTTAAGAAATAGGTATAAGCAATTAATATAATTCAAAAATATTTTATCCATATATTCCTTAGCAAATTATCTGGATTGTTAAAAGTAAAAAAATTTAGTCTATAATCTTTATCATTTTCTAAAAATTATAATTCCTCTCTTGACTGTTAAGTATTTATTAATAAATAAAAAACATTTGTCTATTTTTTTTGTAAAAAGCTAGCATAAAAGTATAATGAAGGATTTTTAAGAGTTACACATGAGAAATCAAGGGAATATATTAAGCCCAATTTATAAAGTTTTATCTTCTTTTCATTCTCAAATATTACATATATTGTTTGGGAAGAAAAAGCTTTGGGGGCCTTATGGAGTAGGGATAATAGTTCTTATTTTTTTCTCCTTTCCAGGAAGCGCAATGGAATTATATTTTCCTCCTGGTTACTCTCTAATTAATACCCCCACTAGTGGCATGGGAGGACCTCTACAGGTTGATAGTACGGTGGAGATTACGAACATTTTAAATATTGAATTAGGTAATATGGTCCATTACGGTACTATACTCAATCGTAGTAGTGGAACTGTGGTGAACAAGGGTCCGGCCACTTTAAGCAGCATGAACGGTAGTATTATAGAGAATGAAGGCATAATAGAAAATAGGGGGATATGGAACAGTGCAGGAGAAGTAAATAATACGGGAACAATTAACAATACGGCTACAGGAAACTTTACTATTACTGGAACATTCAATGGTAATACTGGTACTATAACTAATAATGGAACCTTGAGGTTTAATTTAGGGAGTTTTTTTGATTATGGAGGTAGACTAGAGGGTGCTGGTACCCTTATAAAGCAGGGCAATGAAAAATTAACTTTAAGCGGTGATAGCAGTCTTTACAGTGGTAGCACAACCGTTACTGCTGGAGAACTTGCTGTCAAAAATTCTCTTTCTAATTCCGATGTCACCCTCAGTGGGGGAACCACTTTAAGTGGAACTGGAACTGTAAAGTCATTAACATTTAGCCCTGGGGCTACCTATGGTGCTAAAATTAATCCCGACGGTTCCTCTGAATATATCACGGTCAGTGGGACAACTGATATTAATATCACTAATGGTAATCTCATCATCGATGCGGCTGCAGGGACATATTCAGCTGGATCTGCTTATACCATCCTTCAAGGTTCTATTCCCAATGGTGCAACTTTTGCCTCAGTTATCACAACAGGCAGCCCTGTAAAATATAAAATGGTTTACAATGCTGGTGCCAGTGGCACTGTTCAACTCACTATTAGGCCTAATCCTCTTTCAACGGCTTCTTGTGTTGGTAATCCAGGCGCAGTTGTACAATATCTTAACAATTATGCTTCTGAACCGTTGAAAGATATGCTTAATAATTTGGATGCTGCTCAATTACACGATGCAGTAAAACAACTTAGTCCCGACAGGAATACTCAAATTTCAACAATGGTGACTACAGCAGAAACAAGCCATCTGGATAATGCTTTTGCGTGGTTTAATATGGACCGCTTAGTCAGTTCGTCCTCCATTGCAAGCCATTTAGTTGAGAAAATAGGGACGAAATTTCTTACTTTTAAACAGAATTTTAGTCAAATTTCTGCTTCTAAACTGCATCATAAAACAACCACTTTTGCTATTTCTCCAAGCATTGACCCTAAACATATACCTGCTTTTGGTCGGCTTATAGTTGATAAGGTTACCTTTTGGCTGCAAGGATCGGGTGGACGTTTTAGCCAGAATAATACGGACGATACTGCAGGAAATTCTGTCCAAGGTTTAGATGGAAGCAGTTACAATACCAGCGTGGGTGCCGATTATGCCTTAACGTCTCACTTTAAGTTGGGAGTTACCACAAGTTATACCCATAACATATATAAGACGAAGGGCCAGGGGGATAAGGGCAGCACAAATTCTACTCGCTTTGGTGTTTACGGCTTATGGAATTCAACGCCTCTTTATGTTCAAGGTACCATTTCTTATGGTCGTCACTGCTTTAGGAGTAATCGCAGCATGACAATTATTCGGGCAGTCGCTTCTCAGAAACATGGTGGGCATCATATAAGTGGTTTACTTGAAATTGGGCGCGATATCGCTTTAGAAAATTCAACCACATTAACACCTTATCTGAGTGGTGGAGCTTTACACCTGCGGGAAGAAAAATATACCGAAAAGGGTGCGGGTATCCAGAACCTTAGGGTTGATGCGTCTCATAGCGCCACTGTTCAGGGAAAGACAGGACTTCAGTTGGCCAAGTTATGGAATGGAAAGGGAGAGATACCCGTCTATAGCTTTGCTAAGATGGGAGCCACCTATCAATCCGCAATTAATAAAAATCGAAAGGTTAAAGCAAGGCTAGCCGGTCAAAGTGCAAACTTTACAGTAGTAGCAAAGAATAGATCCCATCTTTTGTTTAATCCAAGTGTAGGGGTGAGCACCTTCCTAAAAGAACAGCTTTCTACATCTTTGGTGTACGAAGGTGAGATGGGGGCTTCGCAACGGAGTCATCAGGCTATGATCCAGTTAAACTGGACTATGTAATCCTTATAACGTTACTGAGGGGTTAAGTAGCTATATCATTAATTTGACCGGCAAAGGTTACATTAATGACTCCGCCAAAACCACAGTTTAACATGCATGTATTGTCGACGGCCGGCATATTGCGCACAAGAACATCGGGAAGTCCCGGGGTCCACGGAGCCGAGATGTTGGGAGAGCAAGGAGAGGGAGCTCCAAATTTTGCCGCAACTGAAGGGTTACCAGGGCTTGTGCACATTTTAAATCCAGAAATATTAGTGGGAAAAACATAGTCCATAATATTGGCCATCGCATTACTGCTGCATTGAACTGTTGGGTCAAGGACCACTAAATTACAAGGGGCACTTCCAAAACTACACATCATAATAGCATTATTGACCAGCAATTGTGCCATTCAATCCTCCGTCAAAAATTTTTATTTTAAGTAAATTATAGAATTATTGGATAAAAAAACAAGAAACTTAAAGCCATCTCTTTAATTATTATTTTTTTAAAAGAAGTAATCTTTTTAGCTCTAGTAGAGGTTGCCGTCAAGGTAAGATTAGAAAGAAGAAAGATTTTAAAGGGAGGTAATGACGAAAATTTTCCTTGCTTATTAACGGTGCTCAATTTTCGACCACAATGCTATATAGCAAATTGGTTTGATCAATTAATAAAAGGACACTTTTACGAGAGTAAGGTGGTATTTTTTTTATTTTAAGAATAGGAAGGAATCAGATGAAAAAGATTTTTAAAATAGGCTATATGCTGAGCTTTCTTTTATTGCCATTTAATGTAGAGGCAAGGTCCCATGTTTTTATCCTGACAAAGCCTGAGGCTGTGGGAGATTATAATCAACTTTTAGGAATTAAAAATTCTTTACAGCCAATTGCTCCCGAAGCGACTTCTTTTTTAGAATTTCGAGTTACCGACCTCGATCCCATGATAAAAACTATAAGGAACCTCCCGGAAAGTGGGACCCAAGAAAAAATTATTATCTTATCGGTGGGGGACTATGGGATTGATGCCTTTAAGAAAATAAAAGCGGAAATTAATAATCCTCATATTCGGTATGTCCTTTCTTCCCATCAATTAACTGATAAAATCTTTTTAGAAAGGGATAATATCGATCTTATTGCTCTCCCGGCTCATGCTATTTCAAAAGATTTTGAAAAGGAATTTAAAAAAGAAAATGTTTCAAAAATTATTCCAACAATTGGGGTAGCTCATAATTTAAATAAGCAACAAATAGAGGCCGCTTATGAAGAAAATAAGGATAAGATTTTACCCTTAAAGGCTTGCAAGAAATATATAGGAGTTATTCTCGGAGGTGATGCTCCCGATTCCTCTAATAAAATGCATTATTACACCGCCGAGGAAGCCGTCCGCCTAGCTGATCATGTAGCAGGACTTGCTAAAAGGGAAAATGCGGTTATATTGGCGACAGATGGTCCCCGTACCGGTAAACATAATCCAACCAATGGCCAGGTTAACGAAAAAGTACACACTGAGCAGGGGGAACTGGATGCCGTCTCAGGCGCCTTTCAATTGAAATTATCTCAACACTTGCCGCCAGATCAGTTCAAGTTTTATGGGTTTATTCACGGTAAGCCAAGCTTAAGTAAGGCAATCTTTGGGGCCGTTGTCAAAACTCAAGGGAAGATATTTATTCCGAGTGAGTCAACCTCAATGATTTCCGAAGGCATTGATAGTATGGGTAAAGACATGATGGTGGTTTATCCAACCAACAGTATGAACGATACCCATAAAGCTCATGTAAAATTAGAACAACAGCATGGACGCATTACCCTATTAGATGATAAATTCCAGGAAAATTCTCTTTCCACTCAACCTTCACCGATTAACGAATCGGCGGCACAAGTTATTGCTCATGCAATTCTGCCTTTATTACAATAAGCTGTAAGACTTTTTTTAGGTAAAAAGATTAAAGGGGAGATCGAATAAAATCTCTCCTTTATTTTGTTAAAATTATCTATCCATTTCATCTGCAATTTTAGTAAAAATTAATAATAATTTATATATTATTTTATGATCTTAGTTTTAAAATTTTGAGGGCTAAATTGACAAAATTATTCTGGAAGAGAGCATTAATCTTCACAAGTATAACACTTGTTTCAATAAATCCGGTAGGGGCTATAAGTAGTGATAATTTTTTAGAGACTTTTCAATCGCCTTCTCCTTCTTTTCCTGATCAGAATAATGTTCAGAAAGGTGAAGATTGCTCAATTCTTCCTTCTTTAAAACCGTCCACAATTTTAGCGGAAGCAATGCAAGCTTTCATGTCAGGAGACGCTCAGAAAAGAGATATTATAATTGATGAGGTATGGAGAAATTGGGATGCTCCACAGCCTATTGACTCTTATTTTTTACATCAGTTATTTCCTAATTTTAAAGAAATTAAAACGTTTAAAAAGTTGAGCACTCAAGAACTTGGGATTATTGCTCTTTTAGGTAATCAAGAAGAGATGCCTTTAACAAGCCTTTTTTTAGATGAGATTATGGAGCGGAGTCATTCTTACGATGGGTTCGCCAACTATATACTCGGATGCATGTATCTCCAAGAAATAGGGGTTAAAAGAGATACGTGTGAAGCTTTGTCCTTGTTTCAGCAATCTGCAGAACAGGGCTGTATTTATCCTCAATGCATATTAGGGCTTATGTATTTAGGAGGAATAGGCATTGAAAAGAATGAGAAGATCGCATTTGATTGCTTTAAAAAATCTGCCCCTCATACCCAATCTCCTTATGCTCAATATTTGTTAGGGCTTATGTATTGGGAAGGGATAGGTATTAAGAAGGAGAAAGAGTCTGGCGTTTATTGGTTGATAAGATCTGCTGAGCAAGGCCATTCAAAGGCCCGAGAAAAATTGAATGAAGTATTGAAGTTAGAGACTTTTGATTTTGCCGCTTCTTTTGCTTCTTCTTATTATACGCAACAAAAAATTATTGCAGTCAAACAAGAGTTGGAAAATTTAAAGACCTTCTATCGCTTTGAAGGAGAGCAAAAGGATATCTACAATAGTCTTAAGCAAAGTCCTCAATTTATACAAGCAAGGAGAGCGATCGTTTCTGATATGTGGAATTCCTTTTTTCTTATCATAAGGATGCGCTTAATTTAAAAGAAGGTTTAAAAGAATTAGAAACATCAAATAGAGATGGATTTGAATACTTGTGGTCAATTTTTTGCTCTCATTTTTCTTCTGCTTCTTGGGAGGTAATCAGTGAGCAAGACGTGGTGGGGGTGGGACAAAGGTTAGAGCATTTAATGAATCAGTTATTGTTTCAAAGTAAATTTATAGACCTTCTTAATCAAGCGGTGGCGGGATTGATATTCGAAACTAAAGAGTATCGCTATAATATGTTCAAAAAACAGGTTCTGGAATTTTTAAAAGCTAATTCTTGAGCTAAGGGATAAGTGCTAATAAAGCTCAACCTGTTTTATTACGTAATAAAACTGATGCCCTTTGATCATGAATCGCTATCCAGGTGCTAAAGGAAGAGAAACCATAGAGGAGATTAAAATTAAAATACTATACAAAGGGTTATTACAGTTATGCTTTTTATGGGGCTTTGTTGGCCTGTCAAGTGCCTTAGAGGAAGAGGGTGAAGCGCATCCCTCAGCTAATCTTTATCCTCATACGCAAAAAATCGCCCTTAATTATACGGACAGCTTCCGTATTCAATCTGATGAATTAGAAGGGGGGTATATGCTTGTATTTGATCATACAGGAAGTCTAAAAAATCCCAAAGTTTGCAGTCTATATGCTATTCAAAAGGGAATAAGGTACGCCAGTTATGAAGCACACGGGGTTATGGGAATCTTAATTGAAGAGCTTCATAAAAAAATTACCTATGCAGCTTTTCAGCACTTTTTAGCGGCAGCGTCCGGCGATGATGGGGTCAATAATAAAGGTAATGGCGGCACAAGCCCTGCTATTGCTTTTTATAACATAAGACGGTTGAATAAAATATTTTCTCAAAATGAAGAAATCAAGAAAAGTATACCTGAAGCATTGTTAAAAGATTTTTATGAAATTCATAAAAAATGCTCAAAGCCAGCTTATGGAGAAGAGAACCTGAGTAAATCTCTCACTAGTATTAGGACGGCAATTACTGCTCAATCAAGATCCTTAAAATCTTCGAAATCTCATTCATAAACTGATTCCCATGCTTTAAGATAATTTATAAGCATGGGAAAAAATCCATATATTCCTAAAATATCTATATTTAAACTACAGTTGAAAAAAAAGGTGTGATTAACTTCGACTCTTACTCCAATTTATCCTTTACTAAAAAAATAATATATTAATTGGAGGAACTGAAAATGGATATGAATATAATCAAAGGGAATTTAATGAATTTAAAAGGCGCTATTCAAGAGAAATGGGGTCAAATTACAGATCAAGACTTTGAAAAAATGAAGGGCGAAAAGGATAAAATTGTCGGATTTATCCAAGAAAAATATGGTGAAGCCAAAGAGTCAATTGAAGAAACTCTGCGTAATCTCATGGATAAAGCTAAAGAAAAAAAGGATGACTTCATGGATGATGAAGATGAAGATGACTTCATGGATGATGAAGATAATGTTTAATAAATAAAGTTTTACCCTATGGTTTGGTAAAGATCTTGACGATAAAGAAGGAAACTTTCTGATGCCTTATGAAAAAATATCTGAACTTCCTGACTCTGTTAAAGATCATTTACCAACTCATGCGCAAGAAATTTACAAAAGTTCATTCAATAATGCCTGGGAAGAGTATAAATCTTCCCAGGATAGACGAGATAAGAGTTCTCGTGAGGAAGTCGCGCACAAAGTCGCCTGGACAGCGGTCAAGAAAAAATATAAAAAACAAGGTGATAATTGGGTTCCCCAGTAAATAGTCTAGGTGTGCTCTAAAAGGTTCTTTAGAGTAGGACTGAGAGTTTTAAGATGAGTAGAAAATTCCGTATAAACTTGGAAAACTAATAAATTAATGAGAGAAATAAGAAAAAACTCTGAAGGAGATATGTTTTTTTAATTTATATAAATTTTGTTTGATTTTTTAGATAAATAATATTATTTCTTGTGGAAGCTAACTTTTTTTGAAAAAAGTGTCCCATGAAACGCATCTATATGCTCGCCGTCAAAGCTCTTTTGAGCGTAGCTCCTTTCTCCAATTTTACCCATGCTACCGATTGTCAGTTTAGCCATTGTTCTCCTCGCGGCTTTCTCGATCTTCGTTGTTATGAAAGCCTCGACTCTTCAGAGGACGACTTTGAGGAAAGAAGAATGCCTTGTGTTGAGTTGGAAGACTCTCAATTTTTATTATGGAATTCTAATCTATTAGATCTATGGGAGACAAGTGATAAGCCTATTAAGCGGGAGGATAATGCAAGCAGTATGGAGTATGATTCCGGTGAGGAAAGCCCTTTAAATTTATCTTTAACAGGCATTAACCCAACAGAAAAACAATATGTCAGCGACGAGAATAAGGTTGTCGAAGCATTAATAAATCTAGGTTATTCTAAAGGCGATGAAAGTCCCTCAGATTTATCCTTCAAAAGTGGTCAGTTACAGGCAGATGAGTGGGATAGTGAGGCTCTTTTAGATAAGGGGGTCTTAGAAAACTCTATGGTAAGTGGAACTCCCTTAGATTTATCTCTAACTAACAATAGAATATCTACTAATAATCAAGAAGTTACATGGTTAGAATATTTATCAACGTTTGACTATACGTCATGTGATCCAGACATGCTTATTACTGAGTTTGAATGGAGGGTTAAATTACCTTATTATCATGCTGGTAATGAGGATTGCCCGAAGATGATGTCTAAGCGTTTATCCCATTATTATTCTTCAAGGCAACAAAAACAACAGACCGATATCACTCAGTATTTGTTTGTAATAGAGTATTACTGTGCACAAAGTAATATATCCTATTCCAATTTAGGGTCGGTTGCTTTTGCAATTAAGAACGGCCCAGAATTCGAGACTTCACATTGGGAGAAAGGCCACAAAATTCCCTTTTCTAAATATAGGTCACGCAAGCCAGGCATAATAACTTTCTCAAAGGATATGCTTCCTCTTGATATTACTATAAGCCATTTGGATGCTCGACAACCTCTGTGTATGGTAAGTGACGCTGTATATAACCAGTCACAAAAAACCTCCATAAATTGGCTAAAAGAATGGGGGCCTGATTGTAGGTTTTTGGTTGAAGAAAAGGATTTATTCGATGAGGCAGGAAGACAAAAAATCTCAACTATAATAGTTGTTTGTAATGCACCTACCTCCCTCAATACTATTTTAGCCTTAAAGCCTATCTCAGGATTGGAGGGTTAAACTTAATGATCTAAAAAGGATCTAACTATTTCTTTACCATTGATTAAAATAAAAAATGGAGGTGTTTTATGAAAATGAAAATATTAGCAGCTTTATTAGGTTTAAGCATGCTTAACTCCTCGTGGGGTTCAGATGACAGGTTCAGGATATTTGAGTTTGATAAGGAAGATAAATTCTTTCCTTATAGACTAAGTGAAGAGCTCGTTACTAGAGAAAAGTTTTCTTTTTCCTCTTCAGAAGGAGAAGAATTAGGGGGAAATAAACATTATCCTCATCATTCTTTGACAAGTTTATATAGAGGGCCTTTTTCTGAAGTACGCGAAAACCCGGATGTTATTACAGGGGGAGTCCTTCACTTTTATTATCAACCTAAGGGATAATTTCTTGCTGAAGAGAAAAGAGGGGGCCTGTCCTCCTCTTTTCCCTTTTTCTTAACTTGCCCTTAGTCTGTCTTGACGTTGTTTTTCAATAAAGATTGTGCGCGCCAGGGTATCTAAAGCAATTCCCAGGACAACATCAATATTCTCATTTTCTTGGGGTATTTTGGGCCCTGCTGGTTCTACCTGAATCTCATTAGATAATCCAGCTTTTGTAATAGCAAGATTGACGACTCCTTCTTGATAGCTAATGTATGGATTAGAAGATATCATCAGCATTCTTCCTTTCACCTTATTATTTTTAAGCCAATCTTCAATACAATCTTGGGTTTGTGCTCGGGAGCTTCCAGCTTGTTTAGAGGTATTGGTAAAGTAAGGATGAATATCTCTTAGCTCTTTTGGCAGTTTTAATTGAGCCCATATAACCTTAGCGGCTTCTCTCTCATCGGAGGGTAGGATAGGGGGTAGTTGCCAGTTTGGATCATTTTCATAAGGTGAAGGATCTAATAGAACTTCCGGTGTTTCCGTTGAATAAAGACCTCTTTCCCCCACCAAGAAAATGATTTTAGTATTAACTGTCATCTTAATCTTATCGTTTTCAATTAAATGCACTAAAAACATAAGCCGATGGCGCATCGTCGGAACAGTAGCCCCTTGAATCACAATATAATCATAGGTCTGGTGAACAGGATATACAGAATCAATATCTCCTAGGCTCCTAAAACTTTCTAAAAGACTTTGCTTTTGGTCAAGCGATAAGGGGGCGCAAAGTTTCTTATAATGTTGTATAGCTTTTTTTTCGTAGCGTTCTGAGTCGGCAGGGCGAAGAAATACTTGATGGACAAAAGAATTTAAGTGAGAAAGATCAGGGGAGTTGCAGGGAGGAGCATACTTAAAAATAGATACTATCTTTAAAACTTCTGGAAGGATAATTCCCTTTTTATCCACTATGCTGGCTTGTGTCTTAGAGAGGCTAACCAGACAAATTAAAGTTAATAGATATTTTATTGTCATTTTTATTATCATAAAGCTAATCCTGCTAAATTTAAATTCTCTATAGTTATGACGCAGCTTCTTAAGACTTATAATAATTTATGGTTATTCATTCAATGAAAATAATCTCATATTTCTCCTGTAAAGAGTAACTTAAAAAGAAGTGCTGAGAGTCGGATTTTATTATCAGGAGAGTACTGTAGTAAGAATTTCCATAAGGAAAAAGTTTTTGATACCTTTTCATTCAAATTTTAATAAAAATTTATGTAAAGTTAAAAAATTATGGTATAAGAATTTTTAATGTTAATTATATAATGGATAATACTCTATGGGTTTTAAGTTTTTTTCTATAGTCTTTCTGATTTCTACAGCTACGTTAAGTAAAGAAGGCGAAGTCCTGCTCAATGTCGGCAATCATATTTTATTCTGTACTGAAGGCGAAGTGCCTCAAAGCCAAGAAAGTTCCGTTTTTGAAAGTGAGAGAGTCCAGAGTACCAAGCGTAAAAGAGATTTAGACCTAAGTCGTTATGAAACTTTAATGGATTTTAAGGTTGCATCTGCTTCCGCTCAATCTTTGAATAGAAGAGTTCGTCACCGTCCAGATAACTATGTTGCTTTAAAGCCTAAAAAGCTATCGGCGGAAGAGCAATTAAAAGATTTGCTTGTGATGGCTGAAAAAAAGGGAGGTCTTCCGTATGAACAAACGCGAAAAGCTGTGGAACTTATGCGCACCCTTTATATAAGATTAGAGAATAAAAGCTATAAGGGAAATTTAACGGACTATAAGAATTTTTTATTGATAGGAGAACAACTGCTTAAGTCTATAGAGAAATGTCCCTTGCAAGCAATATATTTTAAAGAATATACCAGTTTAATAAAATTTCTGACTGGCATTGGTAATACAGTTTATATTACCTCCCATGAGAAAAAACAATTCTTAAGTAAGTATGTGTCTTTCTATGCTCAAATGGAAGACTTTATGCAGCAACGAATATTAACTTCTAGGCAACAAATTTCTTATTATCGTGTATGCCTTAGAATTTTAAATTCTATTCTTCAAGTGACAGACAATCTACTCGAGCAGAAGAATTTATTAGATAATATTATTGTTAGAAATCAAGACTTATTATTCACAAGGAAAACTCTTGAAAATTGTCAGGACCTTACATTGTTGTTTGATAGTTATAATCGCCTTTATACCTTAGAAACTGATCGGACAAAAAAAATTAAACTACTCGATGCTGCTCTTGATTGGGGGGATAGATTAAAGAAGAATTACAAAGTATCAACGGAAGTACGCCAGTTTATTAAAGAATATGAAACGCAATATAAAAAACGGAAAAAGGATGTTATAGAATTGCCCTCCCTTAGTTTTAATTTTTCCGCCAATAGTGAAAGGAGGGTTATCGTTACCTCTCTCGATAATATTGATAATTACCCAGGAGATTTCTTTTTACCTAACTTTAAATCATCTCTTGATGATCAAATGTTGCGCAGTCTAGAACGCCACGGGTAAAGGGTTACAGATCCTAATTTTGCAAATTAAGACGAAGAAAGCATAATATCCAATTCTACCTTAATTTCCATTGATAAATTATCAAAAGTGAGGGGCAGCAATAATTGCTGCCTTTTTATTAAATAAACATTATTTTAAAATCAATGTAAAATTTTTAGTTTAATTCTCGGAAATAAAATGTTATGTTTCTATAATTTTAGGAAAAATTTAATAATTATTAGATTGGGTTAGTTAATGATAGAAACATCTTGAAGTAGAAGTTTTATCTTTTTATAAAATTTACTGTTAACCATATGTGTGGATATTATTCAATGCAATTTAAATGTTTTTCTATAATTCTTTTTATTTTTACTTCTCTTTTTAGTATGGAAGTTAAAGCTCTTAGATATAGCAGCGTAAAAGGGCATTTTATAAATATAGAGAAGGAAAATATACCCCCCGCAAGGAATAACTCAATTTATCCTGATGACTTGATGGAGTTAGCTGAAGTTTCTACCTTTACTTCGACTCCTATAATTTCCACTGAAAGACCAGTTCTTCAGCGCTTCGTTCCTAAAACTAAAACTGTAGGTTTGTCCCAACCATTAACCCAACCTTTCTCTCTCTCTAAACAGTTAGAGACTCTACTTAACCTTTCTGAAAAGGGAGAAAGGCTACCCCTTAAAGAAACGATAAATACTGCACATCTTTTAGGAGAACTTTATACAGAGCTAAAAAGTAAAACGGACGAGCGAACCTTCACTGGCTTACAGGACTTTATAATATTGGGAGAAAGAGTGGTTAATGCTATTTTGGCTCATTCCTTTCAGCCGAGATATCTTAAAGAGTATGTCCAGCTAATACATTATCTAGCTGACATCGGGGATATGGTGTATAAAACCCCCTCTGATAAAATGAAATTATTTAGTAATTATCAATCTTTCCACCATCACCTTGAGTATTTGATGAAGAATCATTTAGTGGATTCTTTAGAGCAGAGTAAATATCATCATACCTGTCTTAAGATTTTAAGGCAGGCCTTAGCAGTGAGTCAGGATCCTATAGAAAAAAAAGACTTATTACATCAGATTATTATGAAAGGTGGGTGGGTATTATTATTAAAAAGAATTATTGATTCAATTGAAGAGGTAGAATTGCTTTTTAATATTTATAATCAGCTTTATTGGTTAGAGACCGATAATAAATTTAAGCTTACTATTGTAAAGAATGCTTTAAGCTGGAGTAAAATCCTGCAAAAAAGGCGCTCTGATACCTTAAGCGATAAAATTCGCTCTGCTATTGATCTCTATACTTTACAGTATGAAAAATGGAAAAAATTTGAAGAAGAGCTGTAATGCCCCCTATTTAGCAAGCGAATTTTAAAAGAGGGTCGTGTTGTTTGTTATGGGTTAAAAATCTTTGTTCAAATGTATTAGGTGGGGTATAGCCAAGTGTTGAATGCAGATAAGTTGCATTGTAGTCG
>JAIBEV010000066.1 GCA_019459505.1 Candidatus Paracaedibacteraceae bacterium
AGACTAATGATCCTGCCATAATCACTGTATCTCTCATTACCTGACCGAGCGGCCCAATCCCATAAGGAGCCCAAGATCCTTCCCACGTCTTCAGCAGGATCCCCAATACCACCATAAGTTCTAATAATACTGGCATAATCAATCATGCTGATCCGGTAAAAAGAATCTGCCCCTATTATCCCATGACTGGTAATTAGCTCTTCTTCATCATTATAAAAGAAGTTATTGCCATGGGCATCCCCATGAGTTTTTGTTAAAAAATAAAATCCTGGGTTTTCTGTAGCCCCAGAACTTTTTAAGAACCTAAAAATCTTTTCACAATTTCTTTTAAAGCTTCTACGGTTTCTTTCTACCAATCTTACGAATTGTGCTTGCTCTTCTTCAGATAATAGCTGGATAATATTTCTTGCGGTAACAGTTTTGAGATGCGGTTTTTGTGCTCCAACCTTTAAAGACAACTCATTGTCTTCCTTTAAAGGATCATAAGCCGTCTTGTGATAGGGGTCTGCTTTGTGGCTTAAATATTCTTTCCCCTTTATCAGCGTCTTATTCTTTTTATAATTTCCTATATGGAACTTTGCTAAGTACTGAGCACAAGCTTTGACCACACTTTCCGCTTTATCTGTTGCTAGAAAATGGTGGATATCATAAGTATTGGCTCCTTCCATAATAAGTTGTAAGGAGTTTTCAGGGCAGAGAATCGCATCATAGATCTTTGCCATTTTAAGTTGAGAGGGAGAGGGATTCATGTGGTAAGCAATAAGGGAGTATAATAGTTCCTTTAAACCTTCTTGAATACTGCTAGAATCTTCTTCAGTATCCTTAAATGTTTTTATGGCAATAACATTTGTGGGGCCCCGAGATAAGATGGTAACCGAAGTATTTGTGCACCCAATATTATTGGGCTTTACTTGATCCCATGCCTCTTTAAAAGCACACATATGAACATCAATTAAAGAGCCAGAAGCCCTGTGATCACAGTGAGAGCATGTCAGGATATCTCTGTAGCGTCCTAAATTTAATTTCATAAGGTCGCTGATGGGATCTTTAGAAAGGCATAATTGTTCTGTTATATCTTCTATGTCTTTTCTAATTGCTGTTAACCTCTCTGAAAGGTCTTTACCTTTCCAGAACTCTTGGGTTAGCGGGTGGGCAGGTACCTCTATTCTTGTAATTGTCCTTAATGAACCTGAAGGATCTTCGGAGCCAGAGATTTCGATAGCATGTCGCTTCGCTAGCGGAAAGGCCTCTCTATTCTCATGGACTCTTCTTTTTTTCTTTGCACCCTCCTCTCTTGCTTGTGTAGAAGAGGGTGATAAATCTTCTTGTTCAGAAGCTTCGATAGCCGGCCGCTTGGCTGATGGGAAGATCTCTTTATCCTCATGAGCTCTTCTTCTTTTCTTTACCGTTTCATTTTTTGCTTCTATAAAAAAAGATAGAAAATCATCTTTTTCCATTGCTTTTAAAGAGCTTGACCAAGCAAGAGATAAACTACTGACAATTAACAAGTGGCAAGCTATTCGACGAACATACTCCCTTAAGACTGCTAAGAATTTTAATCTGACCAGCGTCCAATGAGAAGATAAAATGAGAGGATGTCGAAAGATGCTTTTTTCTTGAGTGATAATACCTTCCTGAGAGTTATTTAAGGATACAGATTTAAAGGTTTTTATCATTTATATAAGTCCTTATGAATATTTACTTAATTGTATAAAATACCACCAATTCTCTTATCCATTTCCCAAGGTGCTTTTCAAAGGGCTCTAGAATTAATAATTTTATAAAATCTCCCTTTACACGTAAGAATTTGTATTTGTGAGTTTCAACAGTTCTCTCCTTAATGGATAAAAATGGAGTAATTGTCTTAGAATCTTTTCCCCCTTAAGAGACGTGTTATACCCTTTATTTCTGAGGAAATAAACTTTATCCCCTGTAGAGTTTTTAAATGATGGTAATCAGACAGAAGGGTGGGATTTAGATCAACCTTATAGTTCCTCACCGATAGGGCCTTTCTTCTTTATTCTTTCTTTTTAAATTGCACAAAAGAAGAAGGGTAACTACTCGGAAAAATCTAAGTAATTTCTCCTTAAGGACTCTCCTTACAAGTTTTTTCAGGATAGGTTGCCCTCAAATTTTCTTTTAGGGTCTGGTTGTTGATTCAGAATGCTTGCTTAAAAAACATCATTTCTAGGAATCAATAAGAAAGGAAACTCAAAAAGGGTTTCTTGAGGGAACCCAGGTCAGGTAGCCGCCTAACCTAGGTTTTTGGAACCAATAAAGAACAACTGGAGAATACCATGTTTACAAAGAATATTAAAGATTTTAAGAATGTATCCTATATTTTTCTTACCTTATTAAGTATCGCTAAAGCAAGCGATACGGCTTCCCTACAAAATGAGTATATTAATTACCCTGTAGCTGGGGGAAGTACAGAAGTTCCTTATGAAAGAGATATACAATCTTCTGGGATAGATATTAATAAGGACAGGTATACGCGTCTCAAAAATAAGATTATTGATAAATATGAGAAAGACAGACCAGAGCTTGCTCGCTTCAGAGCACCTACATCTCGAAGGAATGGAAAATCAGCCTTAGAATTAGAAAAAGCTTCCCAAGAATTTGCTACGCACGCTGAACACGCCAGACAAAGGAGTGAGCAAGAGAATGAAGATATTCAAAAAGCTGGCGAAACAGCAGTTAATGTAGGTCATTCCGTAGTAGCAGCAGTGATTGACAATAAAGTTAGTGACCACGCGGTAAAAAAAGTGCTTTTAGACACATTAAATGATGCAAAAGAAGGGATACTTAATTTCTTTAGAAAGTAAAAATGCTATGTAACCTCTCAACATAAAATTCCAGGTAAATTAATCTACCTGGAATCATTTTCAATAGAGGACCTTCTTCTTAAATAATCAGTATTTTTGCTCAAAAAGACTTGTTTGCTTAAAACCCTGCTCACACTTTTTTTCAATTACCGTTCCAGGACAATATCTTGTCCCAGTAGACTAAAAGATTACCAGGTATTAATGGCATTCTTAATAGCTTTTCTGTATTCTGTAACAGAAGCCTTATAACGGCTAACTTTAAATAAATTATTAATGCTTGCCTTTTTTCGGCAGGCTTATAGCACGTAATGGGGGATAAAATCCCCCTTGAAGTCCGTATAAAGCATAATTATATATAATTTAATAATATTATAAGCGTCAGCACGTTTTTTTGTCTTTCCTTACAGAACTTTTTTAATTTTTCAATATGAGGTAAAATATGGTCAACCTTTCTTCTTCTTTTTCCCTGAAAACTTTTATGACCGTTGTGGGGGTAAGTTTCTCAATAGCCCAAGCAATGGATAGCCCCTCTTCATCTCCCCATTCACATCGAAAGCGTTCATTTGACGAGTCCCGGCGGACCGAAGAAGAGCCGTCTCATGGCCAAGTCTTTGCTCGCGCCACTCTGGACCCCGTAGCCAAATATGTGTTGGATGATCCAGAAGTTTTAAAAGGGTTTATCCAAACTTTTGCAAGAGTCTCGGGCGTGGAAATTCTTCAAATTCTCGATAACAACCTTAATCCTTTAGAACGAAAATATTCTAATCTTTATGAAGCCTTTCACAAAGTAAAACCTAAACTTAGAAAAATAATGGAAGATGATAAAGAAGGAACTAAGGATCTTTATAAAGTTGAGAAAAGATTAACTGAAGATGCTTCTTATGTTAAAGATGAAGGCTTAACAACTTTCTTGTATGAATTAGCACGCCACCAAGATGATTTATCTAAAATATTCCCTGATCCTAAAAGGCCCCAGGTAGACGTCTTATGCAAATTTTCCCAACGGGATGAAAATGATCATGTTAAGGAAGAGCTGGCATTAGTTGAGATCCAAGTCGCTCAACAAGATTACTGGGATCAAAGAGGATTAGCCTATGCGGCTCTTATTTATGGTAATCAACTTCGTCGTTCAGAAGAATGGTCAAAACTCAAGAATGTAATTGCCATTAATATTTTAGGAGGCGGCGTCAATAATGTGAAATACTGGCAGGGGGGGAAATATGTGCGCCATTATCAGTTTCAAGATAAACACGATCC
>JAIBEV010000136.1 GCA_019459505.1 Candidatus Paracaedibacteraceae bacterium
GCACCTGATTACAATGGGAACGTACTTCACTGACGAAATTGTTGATCAGCTCATACCTGAGAACATATGAAAATTTACGATTTTAGAACAATTTTGAACTCCAAACCGTAAATTTTCACACGAATGGGCCCGCTACCCCTATATGAAATTGCTTTACAATAAATTCCTTTACCTTATATTGTTTTGGATTGTTTTCTTGTCTATTTCTAGAGCAGTTGAAAGCGAGGATGGAAAGAGCTTAGCCCCTCTTTACCATTGTTCAAATGAAGAATTGGTTGACCGGGATTTGGTAGAGCAAAATGAAGACCCTCTTCAAAGTAAAATGCTTCCTAATGAAATCTTGCTTAGAATTTTTTTAAAATCTTCTCATAAGAATATTTGTCAGTCGCTGAGATTTGTATGTAAACAGTGGTATACTCTATCTCAAGATAATATTCTTTGGTCCTACCTAGATAAAAGTTTATTTGGAGGGACAGTTAAACAACATTTTTCATCTTTATTTCCTAACTCTCCTCTAATGCATAAAGTGATCGCAAATATATTTAATATAAAAGCGACAATAGCTCTAGCTGAACGAGATATAGAGACTGTCTCTCGAGGCTTAAAGAATATTCAACTGCTCACAGGTGCCCCTTGTCATTTACCTTTTTTAATTGAAGAAGAAATTTTACAGATTGAGGAAAGAAAAGTTGAGACTAACGAAACGAAAATTGAAAAGGGAAGAGTTAAGCAAGGTGGACAAATAACAGAAGACTATGTAAAACTATTCCCTTTTCTTAGTTCACAAGCAAAGCTTAAATTTCTTTTAATTTTAAAAAAGACGCCTGAATATTTGAAGCAATATAGTGAAAATGAAATTTATCAGGAAATTACTGAAATCATAAAAGATATAATGGATAGGAAAGATCTTGCAACACTCAAGCAGATATCGTCTATGAGTCTCTTGTCTCTTCGTTACCAATATTATGGTAAAAGTATTAGCCTTACTCATCGTTCTCTACTAAAAGAGAATATTTATAAAAATCAAGCAGCTTTAGCTTATATTGAAGCCTTAATTGAAATAGGCGTTAAGCCGGCCTTGTACAAGAAAATAAAGGCTTTATTGAAGGGACACTGGGGTATAAAAAACTCTGAACAAGCAAGATCATACATTGAACAGCTTGTACAAGAAGGAGATGACTGGGGTATTTGCACAAAGATGGTGGGATTATGGCAAGGTATAAATGGGTATACTCGCAATGATGAAGCTGCTTATCAAATGCTCACTCTGTATGCTGCTAAGCCTGGTGCATTAAGAGCAGGTCTAGATAACATTAGTTATACATATAATACATCTGAAGGCCGAAAGAGAAGAAACCAAGCAGCTAGATCTCTTATTGATCAACATATTAGAAAGGGTAATCCTGTGGCGGTTAGGTTCAAACTGAAGGGTTTAATATACCCTCAAGCATCTTTTTATCCATCAGCTTCTCCACCTAAATGGAAAGAAGTTTATGAACTTGTAAATCAGTTATTGCCTCTAAATGATAAAGATATAGACAAATCAGTTTGTAATTTTTTTCAAACTTGCCCTCCTTTTGCATCATGGCCGAATCAATTTGTGGAAAATGCTTTAAAAATAGTCAAGCTTTTTTCTGAAAGAAATAAAGTTTTAATTTTTAAGTACTTACGCTTCTTATGGAATACAAAAGATTCGTCTAGCCAAGAAGAATGTAGAAGTATAGTGACAAGAATGAGTGCTGAAGGTTGCGAAAAAGCTATGTGGTTAGAAAAATTTGGTTTATTTTTAGGAGAAGGGGGTTATCAAAAAAATCCAGAGTTAGCTTTAAAAATACATCCCTCTTTACATGAAAATATAAATTTTACTTGGATCATTAAAAAAGTTTTTCCTATTATGCATCCTGTTCTAAACTTAGATGAAATAGGGCTTAAATGGGCTACCGAAGAGAAGAATTTTTCAAAATTTGAGTTATTGATTAAACTTGGCAATCAGCAAGCAATAGAGAAACAATATTTAAGTTTCCGCTCTAGTTGGTCTAAGAATAAAGAAGCTATAACTTTAATAGAAGAGATTATATCTGCAAATACTGTGTATGGTCATCAATTAGAAATTGCTGCTCACTTATATGGGTTATTAAATCGAATGAAAAATTCCTCTCAAGTGCTTAAGTTGGTAAATCAATATAATATAGGTGTCTTTCAGTAGTAGTGCGGGAGGCTTTGAACCTTTTGGATCCCTCATATTGGAGGAAAAATGTATTCTAAAGGAACCGACCTCATGGCGAAGAATAAAAGAAGTAAATCAATCCAATCAATAATTCCTTTTAAGATTAAAACTTAGTCTTAACTCTCCTCGCCATGAGAATTGTATTATAGAAGAATTAATTATAAATTACTATGGACTATATTAACTTAGATATGCGTCATTATCATTATTATCTATAAAGACAGTTGATTGTTCCGCCTATTTTGCTGGATTTGCAGTGTTTTAATGTGGGTGTGTAACTCTCTGTTATCCTCGCTAAATGTCTGGTTCACCTTATGTAACGCTTACTGTGGCTTCAGTAAAGCCATACATTTGAGCCACACCTTTTTGGGAGTTTTTATTGACAACGACGGCTTCAACAATCTTTCGCCGCAGTATACTCAGCTCTTGAAGGGTAAGATTTCTATTGTCCATAATATTACTTCTAATGGAGGCGGATCTAATTCCTTTTAAACTAGTTATAACAATTTGTCACCTAAGTAATATCTATGATATAGTTTAACCTTCAGATAATTTATCCCAATCATAGTTAGGCCGAATATCTCTCGCTTTAACTTTCCTTTTGGTGACCTTTTCAATTTTAAGGCAATTTTCTGGTTTTGGGACTGATTTATGGTTTAGCCACTTATGGACCGTCCCAAGAGTAACATTGAGTGCTTTTGCCAAGGCAGTGCTTGTTCCAAAGAAATAAAATGCCTCGACGATCGCTTCAATATTATACTGAGTTTCTTTATTTAAACGTTTTCTCAAAATTCTCATCCTTTTTCAAGAGTCATAAGGAGCTAGAGAAGCCCTATAGGACTTCTCCAGCTTTCAGTTAGGCAGCAGGAGCGACTTGTTGAATAATTGAGCTACTTTGACTCGTTCCTTTGACGTAGTTTGTCCCCCAAGACCACAAGCCTTTAGCCGTTGCCGCTGTTGTCTTTAGGCCAAACTTGCCGGTCTCTGCTGCACAGTGGGTAATAAGACCAGCCGTAGCACTTAAGGCACCCTTAGCGAGGCTTGAATTGACCACGGCAATGGCAGCGTTTGTTGCGCCGACAAAACTATTAAAGGTGCCAAAATTCGACCAAGACATCACATGGTAGGCCGTATAGTAAGTCTCCCAGAAAATGGCAGCATTGCCATAAAAAAGAGTAGCTCCTACCACTGTGGCTGCTGCCCCCCATTTAACAGCAGTCCAC
>JAIBEV010000169.1 GCA_019459505.1 Candidatus Paracaedibacteraceae bacterium
TGCTTAGGGGCCTGCGAAGGGAGGGATCCCCCCCTTTGGAAAGGCAGAAAACTTCTTAAGGCTCCCATAACTTGGGACAAGTTGGAGCTTGCCCTGGCAGGTGTGGAAGATGACTCGTCTTTTTCCATACTATAACTGCAGGTCAGAAGGGAATATCCTAAAGCTAACCTAGAAACATTTCTGGTTAATTTGGTTTTCATCATAATTTTGTCCTCTATAAGAAAGGGTTTATAACAGTAAAAAGGGGCTCAATCGTAACAATCCGGGCTAAGACTGATCGCATTAAAATATTGACTCCTTTGCTAATAGGTAACTTTACAGGTGGTAACTCGCTTGAAGGCTCGTTTACCCGCCTCGCCAATCTCATTCTCCCTTAAATTTAGTGTGGTTAAGGTTGCATTGTGCTGGAGGGCTAGGGCTAGAGCTTGCGCCCCCGCATAGCCAATCTGATTAAAGCTTAAGATTAGCTTTGTTAAGGTTGCATTGTACTGGAGAGTATAGGCCAGAGCTTGAGCCCCCGCATCCCCGATCTTGTTCCCGTTTAAGTCTAGGTTCCTTAAAGTTGTATTGTGCTGGAGGGCTTGGGCCAGGGCCTGAGCCCTCTCATCGCTGATCTGATTAATGTTTAAGTACAGTTTAGTTAAAGTTTTGTTGTATTTGAGAGCATCTGCGAGTGCTTGTACCCCTGTAGCGCCGATCTTATTTTTCCTTAAGATTAGCTTTGTTAAGGTTGCATTGTACTGGAGAGTATAGGCCAGGGCTTGAGCCCCCGCATCTCCGATCTGATTACAGCTTAAGGACAGTCCCTTTAAAGTTGTATTATGTTCGAGGGCTTGGGCCAGGGCTTGAGCTCCTGCAGCGCCGATCTGATTCTGCATTAAGATGAGTTCTCTTAAGATTATGTTGTGTTGGAGCGCTGGGGCCAGGGCTTGTGCCCCCACATCGCCGATCTTCTTGGACGATAAATTTAACTTTGGGCTCTTAATCTGTTGAAACAGAGCAACAAAGACTGTTTGTACATCCTTCCCAATATTAGGGCAGTTAATTAACTCTAGTATTACAGGATTAGATACTTGGGCGAGCAGTTGATGGAGCCCTTCATCTTTAATAGCGGCTTCTTGGAAAGAAGCTGTTCGTAAAAGAGGGGCTTGGATCTTTAGAAGTTTGACCTTGTTAGTCTTTTGCATCTTTAAATGCTTTAGGGTGTTTGAGCCTTCAACCCACAGATGGTTAAGCTCAGATGCTTCTATATCAATGGTTTCTAAGGCCCTGCAGTTGTTTAGATTAAGATAGAGCAGTTGGTTAAAGACAAGAGAGGAATAGCCAAACAACTCTGATTGAGCCATATAGCGCAGCTGAATTACCCCTGATAGGTTCAATTCTTCTAAGCCTGGATTAGTTTGGGCTAAGTGGGATAAGAAGCCATGAGTGATATTGGAACATCCTCTTAGATCAAGATGGACAAGTTGACCTTGTAAAAAGTTGGTTTGCAAGATGGTGTCTGTTAAGGCTAAACAATTCTTGAGACTGAGGTGATTTAAACCGGCTCCATAAGGAATCAACTGGTTGAGGAGCTGGCGTTGTTTGCTTAAAGGATGAGGAGCAAAGTCAAAGTCCTTCAAGAACTGCTCTCGGGCATAGTCGCTCTTCAGGTGCTCGAGTGATAAGCCAGACTGCCCCTTTTGCTTAATTAAGCTGTTGAGCTCTTGTAACGCTTGTAGCGGCCCCAAGCTTTTGTCTTGGCGGATGGAATCCAGAATTGATTCCTGGAGGGGAATATTCTGAGAGGTTAGAATTGAACCACTCGGGGTCAAGGTTGACCAGCTGCTGTTGCCTTTCTGACGGTAGAAGGGACCATCCACCCAGACAAAGCGATCGAGGGTCTGATTGGCTTGAGGAAAACGTTCAAAGGCTTCACGGTAACGGTTGGCTAACCGCGGCTCTAATTTACTCAACAGCTGCATCGGGGTAAGGGTAGGGATGTCTTGAGCTAAATAGTCTTGCAAGCGTTCCCACTTGCTATAAAGATGACTGATCATATCCTTTTGGAAAGGCAGGCCAATAAAGCATTCTTTGCTCTTAAAGATCTTCCGGACTTCACCAGAGTCTGGATACAAACATTGATATTGCTTACTCAAGATCTGCATGCTGCCAATCCATTCTCTCATCAGGGTTAGAGGATCTTGCTTGAGAAAAGCTTGGCGGGTTTTATGGGGGATCGGTTGGTTCATCAGATCCAAACAGTAAAGAACGGTTTTCACTTGGACAACGATTTCTGGTTTCTTAGACAAGAGTCCTTCTTTGGGTTTCGGTTTGACAAAGGCTGGAACTAAGCCTTGATCGTTATCTGGTGAGGCTAAGCGGTAAAGATCTGGCTGATGAGGGAGAGGTTCCATAATATAGTTGGCTGGTTTCCCATCTTCGGGATTAATGAGCATGGCCATGAGAATCATGCTGGTCGCCGAGATAGGATCTAAGTGATCTAGCTGTTGAGGGAGGTTGGTTAAGACTGCTTGCAAAGTCTGACCCGGGATTGCTTGAGAGATCCAGGCTGGGCGTCCATCCAGAAAGCGGACCAATTCTCCATGCGGGGCGCCAAAGCCAATCACCTG
>JAIBEV010000009.1 GCA_019459505.1 Candidatus Paracaedibacteraceae bacterium
TGGCCAATGGCATCATACGCTTGCTCAAGATCCGGCCCTTACGGCTGCCCTCTTGGATCGTTTGTTACACCATTCAACAATCCTTAATATCCAAGGGGAAAGTTATCGCCTAAAGGATAAAAGGAAAGCAGGGGTCATTCCTGAAAGATTTAAAAAGGAAGGGGAAGAAAATGATAGCTTAGAAAAGGTAAAAAATTGATCAATGATGTATCAGTTTTCAACCGATAGAATACTTAATACCTGTATCAATTTTCAACCGTTGTTGACAAATAATTAGTTAGGCAATTTTTATAGGAGTCTTTGAAGGCTCGAGAATGACTTAGATGAAACAAGATCATAATAGTCATGTTTTCTAAAATTGACGAAGATCAAGGTTTTTTATGGGATCGAATAGGATTAGGAAGTAGTTTTAAATTCTGATACCTTTCAAACTGCTTACAAAAATCGTCAGTTAAGCAGAATATTTCTTCTGTAGTGATCATAGACAATTTCGATTTTAAGTTAAGTTTTAATCAGATTCTATACTCCCTTACTAAAAAATCAAGCTTTTCTCTTGAATCCATACAATCCTTACGCCAAACTACCGTTATATTAAATTTAAGGATAGATATTTTTTATGGTTAATATACATTCATCTTATTCTTGAATAAAAAGATAAAATCGAGGGATAGCAGGCTAGTCCTGTTATAGTATCGAGTCTTGATGCTTGTCCCCACTTTATAGAGAGGGCCCAGCTCCAAGATACAGTTATTGTTTTCCTTACAATAACAAGATTTCCTATCGACCTTTAATTACTAGAAAGCTGAAGAAAGGAAAGTATTATGGAGAGAACTATTACCCGTCTTTAAGAGAAGATTCTAAGCGGGCACACCCTTTAATAGATGGTAAGTTTTAAATTTAAACAGTTATAAAAATAAAAAAAGGCGATATTACATCGCCTTTTTTTTAAAGTATCCCTAAAGCTATTATTTTGCTTGGTCGACAAATTCAATAACAGCCATAGGCGCATTGTCACCATAGCGGAAACCATGCTTCATAATCCGTGTATATCCACCTTGACGACTTGCAAAACGAGCAGCTAGTTCATTGGCTAGCTTTGCTGCATGGGTTTCGCTCCGAAGGCGAGATGCTAAAATACGGCGTGAATGCATATCCCCCTTTTTAGCAATAGTAATCAGCTTTTCAATTACAGGACGAAGATCTTTTGCCTTCGGCAACGTTGTTACAATTTGTTCACGCTCAATCAATGCTTGGCAAAGGTTTGCAAACATTGCTTTTCTGTGAGAACTTGTTCTATTAAATTTACGACCACTTATACCGTGTCTCATTTTTTACTCCAAAAATTCTTAATTAAATGGATCTTCTAATTTCTTTGTTAGCTCTTCGATATTTTCTGGTGGCCAATTAGGAATAATCATCCCTAATGTTAATCCCATAGTTTCAAGAACTTCACGTATTTCATTCAAAGATTTACGTCCAAAGTTAGGTGTCCGCAGCATTTCATGCTCTGACTTCTGAACCAGATCACCAATATAGATAATATTCTCGTTCTTTAGACAGTTTGCTGATCGTACGGACAGCTCTAACTCATCTACCTTTCTCAAAAGATTTGGATTGAATGGTAATTCAATTTTACTTTCTTTTTTATCAGCTGCTTTAGGTTCATCAAAATTGATAAAGCTGTGTAGTTGATCCTGCATAATCCTAGCAGCTAATGCAATAGCATCATCCGGTTTAAGGGATCCGTCAGTACTGATGTTCAAAATCAGCTTATCAAAGTCAGTACGTTGCCCCACGCGGGTAGGCTCAATTTTATAACTTACACGCTTTACTGGGCTAAATATTGCATCAATTGGAATCAATCCAATCGGCTTGTCATCATGTGAAATGCTGTTTGCTGGAATATATCCCTTACCCGATTCCACTGTCATTTCCATTGAAAGTTTTGCACCTTCGTCTAAATGGCAGATAATAATATCTGGGTCAAGAATTTCAATCCCCGTAGGGCACTCAATCTGACGAGCATACACAGGACCTTTGCCGCTGGCAGCAATTCTAACTTTTTTAACACCCTCAACTGTGCTACGAACACCAATTGTCTTAAGGTTAAGAATAATATCTGTTACATCTTCCATCACACCCGGTATTGTAGAGAACTCGTGAAGAACACCCTCAATCTTAACAGATGTGAATGCAGCCCCTTGCAATGAAGACAAAAGAATGCGACGTAATGCGTTACCTAAAGTTAGGCCATATCCTCTTTCAAGAGGCTCAACAATGACATCAGCATGACGCAAATCAGGACTATTGTATTTTACATCTAGCTTATTCGGCTTAATTAACGCTTCCCAATTGTTTTGAAGCACTGGAATTCCCCACTAATTCTAATTAACAACAATTACACACGACGACGCTTTGGCGCTCGGCATCCGTTATGTGGAATAGGTGTCACATCCTTAATTGACTTTACTTTGAAACCAGCTGCTTGCAATGCACGCAAGGCTGTTTCACGACCTGACCCAGGTCCTTTGACAAAAACAGAAATATCCTTTACACCATGTTCAGCTGCTTTCTTTGCTGCTTCATCTGCTGCAATTTGAGCCGCATATGGTGTAGACTTACGAGAGCCTTTAAACCCCATCGCTCCAGCCGTGGACCATGAAATCGCGTTTCCTTTTTCATCTGTAATTGTAACGATCGTGTTATTAAATGTTGCATTAATATGTGCGTGCGCACTTACAACATTCTTTTTTTCACGACGCTTTACGCGCGATGTATTCTTTTGTGCCATTATTTACTCACTACTTACTTCTTAGCAATCTTTTTACCAGCAATCGGAACTGCTTTACCCTTACGTGTACGCGCATTGGTGTGCGTCCGTTGACCGCGCACAGGCAGACCTTTACGGTGACGCAAACCGCGATAGCAACCTAAGTCCATTAAACGTTTAATATTCATTGAAACTTCCCGACGAAGATCACCTTCTACTAGATAATCAGCGTCAATAATCTCACGAATACGTAAGACATCTTGATCTGATAACTCATTAACGCGCTTTGATTCATCAACGCCTAATTTAGCTACAATTTCTTTAGCCTTAACTTTTCCAATACCATAAATATACGTAAGCGCAATAATAACTCGCTTTTGTGTTGGTATGTTTACACCAGCAATACGTGCCACTGCCTAGTTCTCCTTATATTATAAAACCTGCCTGGGTCAGACAACTTTTTAAATCATTATTTACTGACACAGGATCTTTTGATGCATCAAGATCTTTCACTAAACCTTTTTGCCTATAATAATCACAAACGGCCTGGGTTTGATCTAAATACGTTCTTACCCTATTCTCAAGAATATCTGGCTGATCATCTGTGCGGCGAATAAATTCAGAACCACCACAACGATCACACACCTTATCCTTAAGAGGACGCTTATTTGTGTCGTGATAAACTGCACCACATTCCTTGCAGGAATATCGTCCAGAGATACGCTCAATCAATTGACTGAGATCCACATTTAGATTGACAACAAGACCAACATTTTCTCTTTTTACACTAAGAAGGTCATTAAATGCAAGCACTTGATTCATTGTTCTGGGAAAACCATCACAAATAATTTGCTCACCTTCGTGTAGATCAAGTTGTTTCTCCACTAAAGTCATGATAACATCATCACTCGGAAATTCTCCGCGCGACATAATATCTTTTACAAGTCTACCAATTTCAGTACCTTCTGCCACTTCATTACGAAGAAGGTCACCTGTAGAGATATGAACAAAATGCCCACTTTTGCGAAGCAAATCTGACTGAGTTCCTTTTCCCGACCCCGGTGGACCAAATAAAACCAGTATCATTATAGCTTACCTTTAAGCTTAGCTTTTTTAATAAGCCCTTCGTATTGGTGAGCAACTAGATGGGACTGCATTTGGCTAATTGTGTCGATTGTTACACTAACCACGATCAATATACTTGTTCCACCAAAATAAAACGGCAATGCTACCTTAGATAAAACAAGCTCAGGTAATAAACAGATTGATGCCAGATATAATGATCCAATAACTGTCAATCTTGTTAAAACATAATCAATATAATCAGCAGTTGCCTTACCCGGTCGGATTCCCGGAATAAAACTTCCCATCTTCCTTAGATTTTCAGCAGTTTCAGTTGGATTAAAAACTATTGCCGTATAAAAGAAAGCAAAGAAAATGATTAAAGCCGTAGAACATAGCATATAAAGCGGTTTTCCATGGGCCATGTAAGTGGAAATCATTCCCATGATGGAATCAGGATCCATTGCACCTGAAAAACCAGCAATAGTCGCAGGAAACAATAATAAAGAGTTTGCAAAAATAGGAGGAATAACACCAGAGCTATTCAATTTCAAAGGTAAATGGCTTGTTTGGGCCATCGCAGGTCGATCGGCTGCAACCTGTCGTTTAGGGTATTGAATAAGAATTCTTCGTTGAGCCTTTTCCATAAAGACTACATATCCTATAACAGCAGCCACCATTGCTAGAATCAAGAAAAGAACCCAAGTCTTAATAGCGCCTTGTTCGGCAGCAACAAAAGTTTTGTAAAAAGACTGAGGAAGATTAGCAACGATACCTGAATAAATAATAAGTGAGGTTCCATTTCCTAATCCACGGCTGGTAATCTGCTCTCCCAACCACATAATGAATAAAGTACCACCTGTGAGGGTAACAATAGTCGAAAATTTAAAGAGAAAGCCTGGATTCAAGACAGCAGAGCCTACACCAACCGTCATCTTCTCTAACCCCACAGCAATACCGAAGGCTTGGACGGACGCCAGCAAAACAGTACCATAACGAGTATATTGATTTAATTTTTTACGTCCACTCTCCCCTTCTTTCTTCAAAGCTTCTAAATGAGGGGAAACTGATGTCATCAACTGAACAATAATGCTCGCTGAGATATAAGGCATAATGTTTAGGGCAAATATAGTCATACGACTAATTGCACCCCCTGAGAACATATCTAGTATTCCAAAAATGCCGCCAGAGTTCGCCGCTGCAAACTCTTGAATAACGGTAGGATTAATCCCAGGTAAAGGTATATAGGTACCAAATCGATAAACGATCAGTGCTAACAATGTAAAATAAATTCGCTTTTTTAAATCATCTGCTTTAGAAAAAGTAGATAAACTGAACCCTGAAGCGAGTTGCTCAACAGCTGATGACATTTGGTACCCTATCCCTCAATTATTCAATTACAATCTTGCCACCAAGCTTCTCAACTTGGGCAGATGCATTTTTTGTTGCCCGAGTTACCTCAAAAGAAACTTTCTCTTTAAGGACACCCGTTGAAACCAATGAAACGGCATCATACCACTTCTTCATAACACCATTTTGAATTAAAAGATTGCGGTCAACTGTATCGCCAGCTTTAACCAAACCATTAGCTAACAAAACATTTACTTTATCAAAAGTTAATTCAAAATACTTTGATGCATGAATATTATTAAATCCACGTTTTGGCAGACGACGATAGATAGGGTTTTGACCACCCTCAAAACCATTAATCGCCACACCGGAGCGTGCCGTTTGACCTTTACCACCGCGACCACAAGTTTTGCCTAGCCCAGATCCAATCCCACGACCAACAATCTTACGGCGAGTGCGAGCACCTTTATTGTCTCTAATATCAATTAATTTAATAGTCATTGCTCTACACCTTACTCTACGACTGTAACCATATGTTGCAGACGCGTAATTAATCCACGAACTGCTGGTGTGTCTTGAAGCTCACGAACACGGTTAATTTTCCCTAGTCCGAGCGACTTCAAGTACAATCTTTGGATACTATCACGGCGAATTGGACTCCCAATTTGCTTAACTTTAATAGTATCTACTGCTTCTTTCTTCTTCCCAGCCATTATTATCTCCTTGCCATGGACGCATCGCGACGAGCGACAATTTCAGGAATCTTACGACCAAGCTTTGTTGCGACATCCCGAGGTGATGAAACATTTACCAAAGCGTCAAATGTAGCACGAACCACGTTGTAGTAGTTAGACGTACCAACAGACTTACTGACCACATCTTGAATACCAACGGATTCAAAAACTGCGCGCATTGGACCGCCGGCAATAATCCCTGTACCAGCAGGGGCTGCCCGAAGGTAAACACGGCCTGCTCCAAAATGCCCGGTCAAATCATGATGAATTGTACGGCCTTCACGTAAAGGAACGCGGATCATAGAGCGACGAGCCTGTTCAGAGGCTTTCCGAACTGCATCTGGAACTTCTCTGGCTTTCCCTGATCCAAATCCCACACGACCTTTACCATCCCCAATAACGACAAGCGCTGTGAAGCGTAGGTTCTTACCACCCTTGACAACTTTTGTAACCCGACGAACGCTAACAAGCTTTTCGATCAACTCAACTTCTTCGCGCTGTTTTTCTGTATTTGTATTTTTAGCCATGACTCTACCCTAAAAGCTCAAACCAGATTCACGAGCCGCTTCAGCAATAGCTTTAATACGACCATGAAATTTATACCCTGAGCGATCAAAAACCACTTCTTTAATTCCTGCTTTCGTTGCACGTTCAGCAATTAGCTTTCCAACTAACTTAGCGGCCTCAACATTTGAACTACTCTTAAGATCTGCTTTTGTTGCAGATTCAAGAGTTGATGCTGCTGCCACAGTAACGGACTTAACGTCGTCAATTACTTGAACGTACAAATATTTATTTGTGCGATGCACTGTAAGTCTTGGTTTTCCAGAACTTACCTTACGCAATTTAGAACGAATACGTTCCTTGCGTCGCGTATGTAGATCTATTTTAGCCATAGCTATTTCTTCTTACCTTCTTTTCTAAGAACAAATTCGCCATTCCGAATAATACCTTTACCTTTATAAGGCTCTGGTCTACGGTAGGCACGAATTTCTGCTGCAACTTGCCCTACGAGCTGACGGTCAAAACCGCTAATTGTTAGGGACGTGGGCTTGTCAGACTTTGCTGTAATTCCTGCAGGCAGATCATAAACTATGTCATGACTAAAACCTAATTGCAAGTTAACTTTATTTCCCTGAACATTTGCACGATATCCAACGCCGACTAAGTCTAGGTTAACGTTAACGCCATTCGTGACATCATTAACCATATTAGCAACACGTCGTTGAACAGTCCCCCAGTTAATACGAGCCGTTTTCGAATCATTCGCTGGTTGAACTTGAACAACACCATCTTGGTTCGTTACTGTGACCACATCAAGATATTTCATAGAAAGCTTACCAAGCTTGCCAGATACTTCTACCGTATTGTTGGCAATAGCTACGTTTACTTCTGCGGGTAATTTAATTGGTGTTTTACCTACACGTGACATTGTTGGCTACTCCTTAATAAACTTTGCAAAGAACTTCGCCGCCGATGCCTTGCTCTTTTGCTTCAACATCGGTCATAACACCTTTGGGAGTTGAAACAATATAAATACCAAGACCACTCATAAAAGAACCTAAATCCTTAGATGGAGAGTAAACTCTCAATCCCGGCTTAGACACTCTCTGAATAATCTCAATAACGGGCAAACCATCGTGATACTTAAGCTCTATATTTATATTTTCGATGCCCGCACGAACTTGCTCTATGCTGTAGCCCCGAATATAACCTTCTTTTTGAAGGACATCCAAAACTGCCCTTCTTGCTTTTGAATTAGGAGATTTAACAGCTGATTTACCTGCTCGTTGACCATTGCGGATGCGCGTCAACATATCTCCAATTGGATCATTTACAATCATAATACTACCAACTTGACTTAGTTAAACCTGGAATTAACCCAAGAGACCCCAACTCACGAAGGGCAATTCTTGACATTCTAAACTTGCGATAAAAAGCTCGTGGACGACCTGTCACTTCACAACGGTTACGAAAACGTATCTTAGCGCTATTGCGGGGCAATTCAGATAACTTTATTGTTGCTTGAATTCTTTCATCCAAAGAAATTTCTTTATTAGAAATAATTTCCTTCAATTTCTCACGACGAGCTGCAAACTTTTGCGCCATCTTTTGACGGCGATTGTTTGTATTTATTGAACTTAAACGTGCCATTACTTCTATCCTTAATTATAGAACGGGACATTAAGCTCTTTCAATAGAGCCTTTGCCTCTTTGTCTGTTTTAGCTGTCGTACAAACAATTATATCCATACCACGAACTTTATCAACCTTATCGTAGTTAATTTCAGGAAAAATAATTTGCTCTTTGACGCCTAAGGCATAATTACCTTTTCCATCAAAGCTTTTCCCAGAGACACCACGGAAGTCGCGTACACGTGGAAGTGCTATTGTAACCAGACGATCAAAGAATTCATACATTCTATCGCGACGTAATGTCACCTTTGCGCCAATAGCCATTCCTTCACGAAGCTTGAAGCCAGCGATTGATTTCTTAGCACGAGTAATCACGGGCTTTTGACCTGTAATCGCTGTCAATTCATCAACTGCAGCTTGAAGTTTTTTACTATCTTGAGCTGCTTCACCGATACACATATTGACGACAATTTTCTCAAGCTTTGGAACCTGATGAAGATTCTTGTAGTCAAAGTCTTTCATCAGCTTTGTTACAATTTTATCTTTATATTCTTTATAAAGGCGTGTCATAACTGCCATTACCTCATATTATTTCGCCGCTTTTTTTAGCAAAGCGAACTTTTGAACCATCCTTCTGAATCTTAAAACCAACCTTAGACGGTTGTTCTGTTTTAGGATCTAGCAATGCGACATTGGAAACATGGATTTTAGATTCCTTTTGTTCGATTCCACCTGCACTATATTGAGTTGGTTTAACGTGTTTTTTTACAACATTTACCCCTTCAACAATAAGAGCGGAGTCTTCCTTGAGAACCTTTAATACAGTTCCAATTTTTCCCTTATCCCGACCTGTACGAACGATAACTTTATCGCCCTTTTTAACTTTTAATTTTACTGCAGTCATTAAAGCACCTCTGGCGCCAAAGAAATAATTTTCATATATCCCTGGTTTCTTAATTCACGTGTTACTGGGCCAAAAATACGTGTTCCGATCGGCTCATTCTGTTTATTAATGAGCACTGCAGCGTTTGTATCAAAACTAATTTCGCTACCATCAGCACGCTTAATGCACTGTTTTGTACGAACAATAACAGCTTTATGGACATCACCTTTTTTCACTTTACCCTTGGGCAAAGCATCTTTAATTGAAACGACAATAATATCGCCAACAGATGCATAACGTCTTTTTGAGCCGCCAAGAACTTTAATGCATTGAACTTGCTTTGCACCAGAGTTATCAGCCACTTCCAATCTTGTTTCAGTTTGAATCATTGCCTACTCCCTATGCACTAGCTTGATCAGTGTAAAGAACTTGCCATTTTTTTGACTTTGAGAACGGACGGCTTTCTTCGATCCGAATCTTATCACCAATTTTATAGACATTCTTTTCATCATGAGCTGCATATTTTGCTGAGCGCATAATGTACTTTTTATATACTGGATGCTTTACTCGTTTTTCAACACGAACGACAACAGTCTTATCATTCGCATCGCTTACAACAACACCTTCGAAAATTCTACGTGGCATTTTTACCTCTACTTCACTTTTTTCTGAGCAAGGTGCATCATAATACGAGCAACGTCACGACGATTTTTTCTAATAATAGAAGAATTCGTCAACTGACCCATACTCTTTTGGATGCGAAGACCTAGAAGCTCTTTTTTAATTGACTGAAGTGAATCATACATTTCACTTACTGACTTATTATTAAAATCTTGTTTTTTCATGATATACCTCAGCCAATTCTTCTAACAAAGCGTGTTGCAATCGGTAATTTCGCAGAAGCGAGTTCAAAAGCCTTTTCTGCTACTTCGGGCAAAACTCCATCAAGCTCAAACAAAATTTTTCCAGGCTTCACGCGGCACACCCAGTATTCAGGACTTCCTTTACCGCTACCCATACGGACTTCGGCAGGCTTTGTTGAAACTGGAACATCAGGAAATACACGGATCCAGACTTTACCCACACGGCGAATGTGACGTGTAATTGCACGACGAGCCGACTCAATTTGGCGGGCAGTCATACGGCAAGGCTCCATAGCTTTTAAGCCATACGATCCATAAGCTACATCCGTTCCTGCCTTGGCGTTTCCATGGATTCTTCCTTTAAACGCCTTACGATATTTAGTTTTTTTTGGAGACAACATCTCACTATTCCTCTATCTATTATATCTTATCGGCCAGCAGGAGCTTCAGAAGCCTTTGCTTCTAACAGGTATGGATTCTTTTCTAGAATCTCGCCCTTGTAGACCCAAACTTTAATCCCAATAATACCATAAGTTGTTTTGGCTTCTGCCAATGCGTAATCCACATCAGACCGAAGAGTATGCAATGGCACCCGACCTTCACGGTACCATTCCATACGAGCAATTTCTGCGCCACCTAAGCGACCAGAGCAATTAACACGAATTCCCTGTGCGCCCAATCGAAGAGCAGATTGCATTGCACGCTTCATAGCACGACGGAATGAAACACGGCGTTCGATTTGTTGAGCAATATTCTCTGCAATCAGCTTAGCATCAATTTCGGGCTTACGTACTTCTACTAAATTAACAGTAACATCAGTATTAGCAATATCACTTAATTTCTTACGAAGCTTATCGATGTCCGCACCTTTTTTTCCAATTAATACCCCTGGACGGGCAGTATGAATTGTTAAACGTGCTTTTTTTGCGAGTCGTTCAATAACAACCTTTGCGATTCCAGCTTGAGCCAAATTCTTCTGCACAAATTGACGAATTTCCAAATCTTGGTGCAAATTTGTTGCATAATCTTTTTTGGCAAACCAACGGGAATCCCAAAGTTTATTGATTCCAAGGCGCAAGCCAATTGGATTTACTTTTTGTCCCATGATTATACCTCTTTCTCAGATACTTTAATTGTCAGATGGCTAAATGGCTTTTTGATACCAACGCCACGCCCTTTTGCGCGAGGGCTAAATCTTTTCAAGACAATGGATTGACCCACGCTTGCTTCTGTGACAACAAGTGTATCGATATCCAAACCATGGTTTGTTTCAGCGTTAGCGATTGCTGACGCTAAAGTTTTACGTACATCCAGGGCTATCCTCTTTGGACTAAAAGCTAAGACATCTAAAGCCTTAGCAACTTTCATTCCGCGAATCATAGCTGCGACTAAATTTAACTTGCGAGGACTAACACGGACATTACGCAAGATTGCTTTTGCTGTATTCTGTTCCATGATAATTAACCTCTTTTAGCTTTCTTGTCCGCGCCGTGGCCATAAAATGTACGTGTCGGTGAAAATTCACCGAACTTATGACCGACCATGTTCTCCGTAACATAGACAGGAACAAATTTCTTTCCATTGTGCACACCAAATGTGAGTCCCACAAATTGGGGAAGAATGGTAGAACGGCGAGACCACGTTTTAATAACGTCTTTACGTCCAGAGTTTTGAACAGCTTCAGCTTTCTTAAGCAAGTAACCGTCAAAAAATGGACCCTTCCAAACTGATCTTGGCACGAGTAGTCTCCGTTATTTACTTCTTTTTCTAATAATACTTTTCGTCGTACGTTTATTGGTACGAGTCTTTTTACCTTTTGTCGCAATCCCCCAAGGCGTAACAGGGTGACGACCACCATTTGTACGACCACCATGAGGGTGATCAACTGGGTTCATGGCAATACCACGAACACATGGTCTCCATCCCAACCAACGGCTGCGACCGGCTTTACCATAGTTACGATTCTGGTGATCTGCATTCGATACTGCTCCTATTGTAGCATAACAATTGCCATTTACAAGTCTTACTTCACCAGACGATAATTTTACAATGGTATTTGACCCATCACGACCAGCAATTTGAACATAGGATCCAGCAGAGCGTGCAAGTTGACCACCCTTACCGATTTTAAGTTCTAAGTTGTGAATAATAGTTCCAACGGGAATATTTTTCACCGGCATTGCATTACCTGGCTTAACGTCAGCAGTTTGACCAGCAATAACCTTGTCCCCCGCTTTAAGACGTTGTGGAGCCAGAATATAAGCATGCTCGCCGTCTGTATACTTTACCAGAGCAATAAAAGCTGTACGATTAGGATCATATTCTAGCCTTAGCACTTCCCCTTCAATATCCAGTTTACGGCGTTTAAAATCAATGATACGATAACGTTGTTTGTGACCACCGCCACGATTCCAGGATGTAATACGGCCATGATTATTACGGCCACCTGTACGCTTTTGACCTTCTGTCAATGCCTTAAACGGCTTACCGGCCCAAAGCTCAGAACGATCAATATTCACAAGCTGGCGTTGGGACGTAGTCGTTGGTTTATATGTTTTTAGAGCCATTATCTTATACTCCTGATGCCATATCTATGGTCTGACCTTTAGCTAACGTTATAAATGCCTTTTTCACATCAGAACGCTGTCCTTCACGACCACGAAAACGCTTTGTCTTACCTTTTTGAACAACTGTATTAACAGCCTCAACCTTTACATCATAAACAAGTTCAACTGCTTGTTTAATCTGTGGCTTTGTAGAATCACGAGAAACAACAAACGCTACTTGATTAACTTCAGAAAGGCGTGTCGTTTTTTCTGTTACTAACGGATAACGAATGACATCATATAGGTTGAAATTTACTTTACTATTCTTTGTCATTTCAGCCTCTCTTCAAGAGCCTTAACAGCGTCTTTCGTAACAATAAGTTTATCTTTACGCATAATGTCATAGACATTTGCACCATTGTAAGGCAAAACATCAAATTTTTCTAAGTTGGCAGCTGCTTTAACAACTGGATTCTCAGAATTTGCAATTGCATCAATCAACAGGGCGCTTGGCGACTGTAATGAACCAATAACTTTCAGCAAATCTTTCGTTTTACCGGAATCCACTTTAAATGAATCTACAACAATTAATTCACCAGCTTGCATTTTTGCAGACAAAGCAATCTTCAAGCCAAGCTTACGAATCTTCTTCGGCAGTGAATATGCATGCGAACGAACAACCGGACCAAATACGACACAACCACCACGAAATTGAGCTTGACGCTTACTTCCGTGACGCGCATTACCTGTCCCTTTTTGGCGGTAGATCTTTTTCGTTGATCCCTTAACATCTCCCACTTCTTTTGTCTTGTGATTACCTGAACGACGCTTTGCAAGCTGCCATTCAATAACGCGAGAGAGAATATCAACACGTGGCTGAAGACCAAAAATCTCTGGGTTCAGCTCAATATTTCCGGCTTTTTTGGCCTCAATATTTACGACATCAATTTTCATTTTTTAACCTATTCTTTTTTCTGGCAATACCGTTATGCAGGCTTCTTAATAGCGTCACGGACATACACGATTCCCCCTTGGGAACCAGGTACGCTACCCTGAACAAAGATAAGGTTCTTTTCTGCATCTACACCATAAACGGTCAGGTTCATTTTAGTAACTCGACGAGCACCCATATGACCGGCCATCTTTTTATTTTTAAAGACTTTACCCGGATCTTGACGGTTACCCGTAGAACCATGACTACGATGACTTACGGAAACACCGTGCGAAGCACGTAAACCACCGAAGTTATGGCGCTTCATAGCACCCGCAAAACCTTTACCGATGGATGTTCCTGTAACATCAATAAACTGTCCTTCTTTAAAATGATCAGCTTTAATTTCAAACCCTTGATCAAGAAGATTCTCAGAAGAAACTCTAAACTCTTTAATATGAGCCCGTGGCTCAATTTCTTTTTTAGCAAAGAATTCGCGCATTGGCTTTGTTACATTATTTACTTTGGCCTTTTTAGAACCAATTTGAAGGGCATTGTACCCGTCTTTAGAATCAGCTGTTTTTTTGCCAACGACAATGCAGTCGCTGACTTGGAGAACCGTGACTGGAACTAAAGTACCGTCAGCGGCAAAAAACTGCGTCATACCCACTTTTTCAGCGATAAGTCCAGTTCTCATTAGTCAAACCTATATTATAATTTAATTTCAACATCAACACCCGCAGCCAAGTCTAGCTTCATCAAAGCATCAACTGTCTGTGGTAGCCAATCAACAATATCAATTAGACGCTTATGCGTTCTAATCTCAAATTGCTCACGTGACTTTTTGTCAATATGCGGAGAGCGGTTTACAGTAAAACGCTCGATTTGTGTTGGTAAAGGAATAGGGCCTCGTACCTTAGCACCTGTGCGCTTTGCAGTACCAACAATTTCCTTAACCGACATATCTAAAAGTCTATGATCATAGGCTTTTAGACGAATTCTTATGCTCTGGCCTTCCATATTAAATAGCTCACTTTTCTTATGATTTCAAGGGGGAAATGCATCCCCCATGTATTAAAACTTATTTTACGATTTTAGCAACGACGCCCGCACCCACGGTACGGCCACCTTCACGAATCGCAAAGCGAAGACCTTCGTCCATCGCGATCGGCGCAATCAGCTGAACCACCATACGGATATTGTCACCCGGCATAACCAT
>JAIBEV010000011.1 GCA_019459505.1 Candidatus Paracaedibacteraceae bacterium
GACTCGCTCTCTTTCTATTAGAGCAGGGAGTAAAAGTTCATAGAGCCGATACTCGCAAGGTTAAAAACTTTATCCGCTCTTGGGGACAACTGGGGAAATCGGATCGTATTGACGCTTTAGGTCTCGCTGGATACGGCTTCGAGCGTCACGCTCATCTACCTTTATTCCAACCCCGTCAAGAACATCATCAACACCTTTACGAGCTGATCCAGCGGCGCCTCGACCTTAAACAAATACTTGTCCAGGAAAAGAATCGTCTTCAACTCCCTGCCAGTCCAGCCATCCTTAAAAGCTATCAGGCTCTTATTCTTTGCTTGGAAACACAGCTCACTGAAATTGAAGGCCTTTTGGAGAAACTTCTCCAGACTGACCCTGTTCTTAGCCAGCGCTATCACACCCTCCAGGAGATTGCAGGGGTCGGTCCTATCGTAGCCACCACGCTTTTAGGATTACTCCCCGAATTAGGAACCCTGAACCGACGCCAAATAGCCAACCTTGCAGGATTAGCGCCTCATCCTTGTGAAAGTGGGAAAACAGTAGGCTATAGAAGGACAAAAGGAGGCCGAGTCGATGTTAAACGCATCCTCTTTATGTCTGCTATGACAGCGAGAAGAACCGATAGTCCTCTTAAGGCTTTTTATGAAAACCTTATCAAAAGAGGTAAAAAGAAAATGGTCGCTTTGACAGCCCTTATGCGTAAAATTGTCATTATTGCTAATGCTAAACTTAAATCTTTACAAACATAGTTGATGACGGCACGCTTTGAACTTTTATTAATATCTATCGAAATAATATTGTCCCCTCTTCAGATACCATATAATCATCCTGGATGGCAAAATTGAAATAATTTTCTCTATTACGGTCACGTTTGAAAAAATAATGCCAGAATTCTGATCTTAAAATTTCGAATCCATTTTTTATCATTAAATCAGTTAGCAAGCTCCTATTTTTAGCCTGTTTACTCGTCAACTCTCCACACCTATGATGGGATGATTTAAGATCAAAGGCTAAATACCCAACATTTCCCATATCCAACTCATCCGGATTAAAATAACCAAGAAAACCGCTAGGACGCTTATCATAAGAAAAATCGGATGCTTGAAGATCGGCGACTTTTATTGTTAAATCGACAGCTGTGCCTAAACTATGCGAAGATTTACGAGCAATATAGGAATAATTATGGAAATCCGACTTATTAACTCTAGGATGAAAGTATTGCTTAACAGTAGGACATTCTGCCTCCTTTATCCATTGCCCAAAAAAGTCTACAGCACTTTGAGGCCGATATGCATCGAATATTTTAAGTTTGTAGGGTCCTATCTGAGATAACTCTTCTTGTGCTTTCTTAAGAGCTAATCCTAATTCTTGCTCAATAATACATCTCTTTCCTTCATAACCTGCAATCTGATAGCTGCCATTGGCAGTAATAACATGCTGCTCTTGACAATCTCTCTCTGAAGAAGCGGGAAATGTATTATGATACATCGCTGGAAAAAACTCACAATTAGGAGCTACAACATCCAAGTAAGAAAATTTTATATCTGTACTTTGTGATTTTAAAACAAACCAACTAAGAAGAATAATTGTTAATAAATAACGCATTTCCGTTTCTCTCTCTATACATGAATATTTCACGCTATTATAAATAATTATACTTGAAATATTACAAAAAAGATAGGAAAAATTGTTTTAAGCAACAATTGTACCGGCACCGTCATCATTGCTAATGCTAAACTTAAATCTTTACACACACATAGTTGATGACGGTGCCCCTGTAGCTATTTGCCTCGCTATTGTACCATGAAGTGAGGACCATCCCCACAATTGATTTAATAAAATATGTAGAGCAGTCCCATCACTGAACCCTTAAATAATTTTTCCTTTAATGGTTTTTCCAGAGAAACTAACTCCAACATTAATCGCGTGATTCCATAACCCCCAGAAAGAAGCCAGATAACATCAACCAAGAGATCTAATAAAGCTGCTTTTAAATGGGATAACCTTATTTCATCGTTATTTGCACATAATTAGGTCATCTCCTAGAAGATCGGGGGGAACTGTAACATGAAACCCTAATTTCTCGAGATGCAATCCAGCCAAATCCACTACCTGTTGTGAGATAGGATAAGATGGAGCTACTAAGTAAATATGCTGCTTCATAAAGAGACTAACCTGCCTATTTATTAGGATAAAAGACTTTATAGCATAGACTAAAATATATACACTTTCTATTTTTACAGCAGCGCAAGAAGTATCGCATTCCTTCCATAATCTTATGGATTGGTTATCTTTTTCGGGATTAACTTTAGCTTGTTTAAAATGATCTTTAATTCTTAAACAAGCTTATTAATTAACCCTATTTAGCCTTTAAAAACTTTGTAAATTTATTTCTAACAGGAAGTGGTATATCCCCCAGAACTTCGAAACCAAATTCACTATCTTTATTAAATTTAACAGACATTGCTTGACTAACATGTGAACAGCCAGCTACTAGTTTTTCTGCTATTCCAGGAAATTGTGATTGAATTGTGTAAGCTAGCTGATAAAATAAATTTCTCCCCAATGAAACACCAGGATAACGAACATTATAATTTTCTAGAGAAAACTTAGGAAAACATCCATCGATAATCTTTTTTGGAGACTGCCATAAAGGATATATAAAAATAGCATTTTCAAATTCTCGTGTAGGTGTTGGAAGCGGAATTTTACCATTAGAGATCCTATATAAATGTTCTGCAAGGAGATCATCTAAATTTAATCCCAAAAGTATATTTTTTACCCCTAACCTTCTGGCCTCTTCTAAAAGAGATAATCTAATCATAAGCGTCCCCAGAAATTCAAAATCATCCCCAGGAAAATGCTTTTCAAAAGATGAAACTAGATCTTCTTGTGACGTTCCTAATATTTTTTTTACTTCCTCGGGCTCTATAATTTTAAGTTCTAGGTTATATTTTCTACATAACTCTTGGGCTCGTGGTACTCCTTCATCCCAATCAGGAATGCCTTTTAAAATTACAGGGTATATTTTAATAGATTTTGATTTATAATTGCTTAAGGCATTTAAGAGGGCATTACTATCGCCTCCCCCGCTTACTCCAACTATAACAGAGTCACCTATTAGATATTTATCAAGCGTTTCAGATACGCTAGAAATAATGCATTCTTGGCATTCTTCAGGGGTAAGCTTTTTTAAAAACACCCCACCTGAAGCTGACTCGTAATCTTTGTAAATAAACTCGCTAGATGGTTTTTCTTCACGAGATGGAATTACATTTAGCTGCCTATTGATGAAAAAGTTAGGATCTATATTCCTGTTGTAATATGCATGGACTTCTTGATTTTCAGGTATTTCGCTTAATTTAACATCAAGGCAAGGGAATATTTCAGAATAATTAGAATCATTAAAGTGCTTATATAAGGTTACAGAGGACCAAGGAATATGATTTTCGGTTAAACAATCAATTACTCTATGCTCATATGAATGAGAAAGTGGTATTTTACCATGTGAAGTAATTAATAAAACTTTTGATATAGATGATACGGGATTCCTGCTAAACATTTTCTTGGTGACTCTCAATCTTTAAGAAGAAAAGAATACCGGTTATGACGCCGGTATTCATATAATTTTACATAGACCCTATGGCGCATGAAGCCCCACAAATAGCTTCGAGCCCATACCTAGAGGCAGATATTGGTTTTACAGAAAGTCTTAAAGATTCTAGCTTTGTAAGCTCTACATGATTAACATACTTGTTAATGCTTGGTTGAGCATTTTTTATTTCATTTTTTAAGTGGAATTTATTTTGAACTATTGAAGAAGATCCGTTTGGTTTTGTCTTCATTTTTATCACCTTTATGTGTTTAGAGGATAATTCCTTCTATAAGGATTTAATTTAAATTTTTAAAACTAAGTTTTAAAACCAGTTTGTTTATAACACAGGCAATTTCAAAAAAAAACGGTAAAATTATGTGAAAAAAAACTAGAATTTCTACATTGATAAAATATATATATCATAATATAGTTTAAAAAAATTAATTGGATAAACTAAACAGGCATGGACTTAGGTTTTGATCAAAATTGTCTAAATCAATGTGTGGCTGAGAGAATGAATTATGCCCTAAGTGCTGAAGCTGTTCAAAGCGAGGATGCTTTATTAGTTCGTTCTATTAAAGAGCTACCATTAAAAATAGATGAACATTGTAGTTTACAACTTTTTACACCAACAGATGCAAGCGAACTCTTTAATTTAGTAGAAGAAAACCGGCATTATCTCAGGAAGTGGCTCCCATGGTTGGATAATACTAAATCGATTAAAGACATCGAAAACTTTATTTCTATCTCTAATAAAAATTTATCTGAAAACAAATCTGTTGTATTAAGCATAAAATATAACAATGACATTGTTGGGGTTATATCCTTTCATACAATTGATTGGCGATTAAAAGAAACAGCGATTGGATATTGGCTTGCAGAGAATTATCAAGGCAAAGGGATTATTACCAACGCTTGTAGACAATTACTTGCGTTCTGCTTTAGTAAATTAAAGCTAAAAAGAGTAAATATTTCCTGCGCTAAAGAAAATAAAAAAAGCATTTCAGTCGTGGAACGAGTAGGATTTAAATATTTGAAAGAGGTTGAGAATTATCAATGGTTATATGACTATTATGTAGATCATGTATTCTTTTCGATGGAAAATCCTACTACCTCATAAAGAAAGGTTTTTTATAATAAGTTTAAGTCTTACCTAATCGATATTAATGATAATTTTACATTATCCAATGAAAATAATATGAATAAGATGCAAAGGAGATCAATGTAATGGTTTAAGGGGTTAAAGCGTTAATCTCCTTTACATTTAAGGAAGCTGAATAGTAATTTAATAAATCCCATATTTGAAACAAATAATTCCCTTATACTTTCTAAGTAAAGTTAAAAAATTTAAAAGCTATTTTTTTTAAGATATACCATTTATATATAACTTCAGGAGCACTCAAATTGATTTTAGTATTAAGCAGATATGTAAAAGATGATTTAGAATCGATATTTAGATGTATTCCAAAAGAAAATAGGTTTTTAATTACTTCCAAAAAAGATGCTACTGAAGAAAAAAAAACTGAGTTAAAAAATATTTTCAAGGAAGTAGTTTTTGTTGATGAATATTATGATTCATCTGAGGTTGAGATTGAGGCTCTAAAGCTCCATAAAGCATATAGGTATAATCGAATTGTTACACCAGCTAATGGGGAATCAGATTTAATAAGAGCGGCAAGTTTAAGAAGCTATCTTAATCTTGAAGGTCAAAGCTATGAGAGTGCCTTAGCATTTAGAGACAAATTCATTATGAAAGAGGAAGTCTCAAAGGCAGGAATAAAGACACCAGAATACAGCCTAATTAATAGCACAATAGATTTATTAAATTTTGTTGATAGGGTTGGTTATCCTATAATTATTAAGCCTTTGAGAGGCGTTGCCTCAATCAATACAAGAATATTTAGGACCAACGAAGAACTTATTAATTTCTTAAAGCTTACAAATTTTTCTTTCGAAAAGATTCCAATGCTTGCTGAGTCATATATTGAAGGAAAAATGTTTCATGTTGATGGAATTGTCATCAATGGTGAGGTTAAAGCTATTTGGCCAAGCATATATATAGGGACAGCAATGGATATGGTAAATGGGAGCTTCTTCGCTAACCATTTATTGTCTAAAGAAAATCCTATGAATTTTTATATCTGTGAATTTGCAAAAAGGGTTTTATCTGCTCTTCCTACACCTAAATCTACTGTATTTCACTTAGAACTTTTTCAAAATAGACAAAATGATTTAATTTTTTGTGAAATAGCTTCTAGAGCAGGAGGTGGCTACACCAACAGTATTTGGACAGAGGCATTTGAAATTCCCTTAAGGGATATTTTTTATAAAATTCAAGCTGGCTTAGAGATACCAAAAATTACTCTGGATTTTGTACCTTCTTGCATACCTTCTTCTGTTGTATTGCCTAAAAAATCTGGGAAAATTATTAAAATAAGTCAGAAATGTCCTTTAGACTATGTCTCCCGATACAAAACTTTTTTTAGAGAAGGGGATATAACTGAGGAAACAACTGATACAATGAGTCCTATTTTAAGTTCCTTAATCATAGGAGAATCAGAAGGAGATATCATTAATAAAATTAGTGGTTTCTTGAAATGGACTGAAGAAACTATGAAATATGAAACACAAGAATGAATTTGATATCAAATATAGATGGAACTGCTAATGATTATATTGAAATAGTAATGTCATTAAGTAATGCTCTTTCTCCAGTAAAAAGCCAGATTGGTAATTTATATTCTTTTCCTTTTTTTAAGGACATCCCAGCAGATCAAAATGGGGATCCAATGTTTTTTTTAGCCCAGGTAAATTTTGAAGAAATCCCCCATTTTTGTGGTTTGCCAGATAAAGGAATTTTGCAGTTTTATATATCTTATAAAAATTTAATTGATCCAAATACAACTGAAGATTTTGCTATTAAGCTTATAGCAAGAGAGGATATAGACCTAATGAGATTAATAAAGTACCCCCCTAAAAAACTAAAACATTATCCACTTTTTATTACACCTTATCATTTTAATTTTCATAAAAGAAAAATGTCTGTGCCAGTTTCTGAAAATGGTTTTAATGATGTTTATGATGAAATATTTGCCTCCAGAGAACAAATTATGGAGTTTGAGAAAGAATACTTTAATAGATATGCTAGAAATTCTCATCATCAGATTGGGGGATTACCTATAGTAATGAAACGGTCGTCAAAAAGAGAATTTAGCCTCTTACAGCTAGCATTAGGTAATAGTATTGAATTTGGTGGTGCTCTTAATATTATTTTTCTAGCTCAAGATACTAACATATCTCCTGAAAATATTAAGGACATAGAATGTCAAATTTTTTGGCATTAAATTAAAGATGAGATTATCTAAAATTTTAACTTCTGTCCCAGTAAATAACATGGGGGATATTGATATTACTAGGTTTAAGTTATCTACCAAAAATATTAAAAGAGGAGATGTTTATCTTAATTTAGAAGAAAAAGATGAAACACTCATACATAATAATTTTCTGGAAGCTATCAAAAGAGGTGCATCTTGTATTATAACTTCATTTCCTAGTATAGGCATTAATTCTTTTGATACCCCTATAATCCTTGTTGATAATGTTAGAAAAATTTTAAGCGAGGTCGCATCTAATTTTTATCCCCAGGCCATAAAAAATATAGTTGGGGTTACGGGAACTTGCGGTAAAACATCTACTGTTTCTTTCATTAGGCAATTATTGAATTTCGCTAATCATAAATCTGCAAGCTTGGGTACAGAGGGAATTTGGATAGGTAATCAATTAGTTTCATGTATACCTCAAATAATTACCACTCCTCCAGTTTTACACCTTCATTATATTTTAAATTATTTATCATCAAAAAGTGTTACTGATTTAGCAATGGAAGTAACTAGCCATGGGCTTGATAGAAATAGAGTAGATAATATTCCGTTTAATGTTGGTTTATTTACAAATTTAATTCCTACTCATCTAGATTATCATTTAACTATGGAGCATTATTACTCTTCTAAGAGGCGCTTTTTCTCTGAGGTCTTGAGTAATAAATCTACAGCGGTTATCAATTCAGAAGAAGGATGGTCCTCAGATATCTCTTCTATATGCGCTAAAAGAAAAATTCAAACAATTTTAGTTGGAAAGGATATTAGATTAATTAATGTAAATTTCTTAGACAATCAAACTGAAATTGATGTTAATTATTTTGGTAATAAAATAAAGATTTTTCTACCTTCATTAGCTACGTATCAAATTGAGAATTTTTTATTTTCTATAGGTGCTTTAACAGCATTAGGAATCGATATCAATATAGTCCAAAAGTTTTCTGAGAGTCTACAGAGCCCTCCAGGGAGAATGGAGCTAATTCATAAGATGCCAAATGGGGCATTAATCTTTATTGATTACGCTCATCGCCCTGAAACCTTCGAAAAAATTCTTAAGCCACTATATTTATCCGGAAGAGATATTGTATTAGTTTTTGGTTGTGGCGGTGGAATATATAAAGATCGAAGAAGGAAGATGGGAGTTTTAGCTGATAAATATGCAAAAAAGGTAATTATAACTGATGATAACGCGAGGGATGAAGACCCCGCAGGAATCAGAAAAATGATTTTAGAAGGCTGCCAAAAAGGTTTAGAAATCTCAAACCGCAGAGAAGCTATATACAATGCCATTAAATTTTTAGAACCAAATAATGTTTGCTTAATTCTTGGTAAAGGTACAGAGGATTTTCAAATTATCGGCAACAAGAAGATAAAATTTAATGATAAAACTGAAGCTCTAAATATTGTAAAAACAATAGTAAACCAGGTATAGGAAATTATAATGGGTAAAGCTATAGTGGTTAATAATCTCTCTAAGCAGTTTAGATTAAAAAAAGCAAACCCTGGCTTAATACCTTTAGTAAAATCTATTTTCAACACAAATTATGAAACTATCACAGCTCTTGATAACTTATCATTCTCTATAAACAAGGGCGAAAAAGTTGCCTTTTTAGGGCCTAACGGTGCAGGAAAATCTACTGCAATTAAAATTCTTAGCGGCATTTTACATCCAACCAAAGGGGAAGTAGAGGTTAATGGCTTAATCCCTTGGAAGAAAAGAAGAGAACTTTCCTACAAGATTGGGATTATATTTGGGCAAAGATCTCAACTTTGGCCTCAATTACCATCAATGGATACCTATAAATTACTCTCAAAGATATATAATATTCCCCAACAAGCATTTAATAAACGGATTGCTGAGATAGTTAGGGTGTTAGACATTAAGAAAATAATTAACACTCCTGTAAGGCAATTATCTTTAGGGCAAAGAATGCGTTGTGAAATAGGTGCTACACTTTTACACAACCCATCAATATTATTTTTAGATGAACCTACAATTGGTATGGACATAAGTTCAAAAGTAGCAATAAGGGACCATTTAAATGCTTTATCAAGAGAATACGGCACAACTATATTTCTAACTTCTCATGACGTTGGAGATATAGAAAATATTTGCGAAAGAGTTATTATCTTAGATGAAGGAAAAAAAATTATTGACCAACAAATAAATGCTCTCAAGGATCGATTTTTTAAATTAAAAAGAATAAACCTGAAAACCACTCAAGAATTCAAAATTATAAAAATGGAAGGAGTTAAGATCATAAATAACACTCCATATTCAACTTTATTAGAGGTTGATTCTAACATATGCTCCCTAGGAGAAATTATTTCACATATATTATCCACCTATAAAGTATATGACATATCAATCTCAAACCCTCCTCTAGAGAAAATTATAGGAGGAATATTTTCAGGTATAAAAAAGAAAGATGCTTAATAATTCAATCAAAGCCTACTTATCTATTATAAGTATCTCATTTAAAGAATTTCTACGTAATATATCTCTTATTAATGGTCGATTATTCTTTTTTACTATTACAATTGTACTTTTTTATGAACTCTGGTCAGCTGCATATGGTGTAGACGGGCACAAAGATAATATCAATATATCAAATATGGTATGGTACATAGCAATGACAGAATGCGGAGTTTTATCTGAACCATATTTGTATAGTAAAATAGAAAAAGATATTAAAAGTGGAGCTATATCTTATTATTTATTAAGACCAATTTCATATATTTCATTACGTTTTTATGAAGGGTTGGGGGTTTTCCTGATAAACTTACCTTTCTTTTGGCTATCTGGGATAATTATAGCAAGTTTTTTGTCATATGCACCATTTCAATTTTCGGGGTATTTTTTCATTTCCTATTTACTGTGTATTATGTCCGCGATTCTTAGTTTATTAATTCAGCTTTTAATAGGGTTGAGCGCTTTCTGGTTAGGGGATGTTTTTGGGCTTGCATTAATCTATAGAAAGCTTTTGTATGTACTTGGTGGTCTTTTATTGCCTTTAGATATTTATCCAGAAATAATTAGCAAGATAGCTTACTTCACTCCCTTTCCATGGATGCTATACCACCGAGCTAAAATTATTTATACGCATAGTTTTGAAGATGCGATTAAAACTTTTGCTATGTTATTATCTTGGAGTCTTATGTGTTCTATTGCTTTATATTTCTTCTTTAAAAAGTGTAATAGAAGGATCGAAATAAATGGTGGTTAGATGAACTTTGTCATAGAGCTATTTACTTTTTTTGAGTATATAAAAATAAATTTGAAATCTAGCTTTTCTCAAAAAGGATTTTTTATTTCAAGAATATTTTTTATGATAATTAATAATTTAATTTTTTTTTCCAGTTGGTACTTCTTTTTTAAGAAATTTCAAGTTATTAATGGCTGGTCTCTTAAGCATATCTCTCTAATGTCTGGAATAGTGAATATTTCATTAGGATTAAACATATGTTTTTTTAATGGGTTAAAAAATATGCCAACTATTATAGAAAGTGGTCAATTAGATATATTTTTAACCTTACCTAGATCAGTACTAATAGGAATTGCTGCATCAAGTTCAGAATACTCAGGAATAGGAAGCGTAGTATCAGGTTTGTTTCTTTTATACTTTTCAAGCTTTAATAATTTTTTTGATATTATATTAATAGTATTCTTTATATTGATTTCTATGATAATTTTTTCAACCACACATATTTTTTATGGAAGTCTTTCTTTCTGGTTTAAAGGGTTAAATAGATTAAACTACGATATTTCTAATATATTAACTTTGCTTGCAACAACTCCAGGATGTGTTTACAAGGGGATGATTAAAACTCTTATATTTAGTATTATTCCAATTGGTTTTGCCTCATATTTACCAGTAGAATATTTTATTACAAAGGACATAAGCATTATTCCTATTATAATACTAGGCCCTTGCATATTGCTGTTTATATCAATAGCAACCTTCAAAGTTGGGCTAAAAAAATATGAATCTGGGAATCTCCCAATCAACTTAAACTAGTTAATTACCCTTGAAAGAAGGCAATCCCAAAGTTGGGGGGCTCTGATGCTACCGTCTTAAATGTCAATAGATTTAGGATCCCATGGCTGTAAATTCTTAAGCATAGAATTGAGAATTGTTAAAAGTTTGCGCATGCAAGCTGTTAAAGCAACCTTAGCGACTTTTCCTTGACTCCTTAATCGTTTGTAAAATGGTCTAATCAATGGATTAATGCTGATACAGACGAGGATAGGCATATAAAGAGCTTTGCGAACATTAGGCCTACCTCCTTTTATGATAGATTTACCTTTTAACTGTCCACTCTCACAAGTATAAGGAGCAAGACCGGCTAAAGAGGCAATTTGTTTGCGGTTAAGAGATCCTAATTCTGGCAGATAACAAAGTAGAGAAGCAATTGTTTTAGCGGCTATGCCTGGTACGTTTTGTAAACATTCCTTTTTCTGTCGAAATAACTCATGACCTTCAATAAGCTGTTCAATATAATTATTTAAGCTTTTTATATCCTGTTTCAATTGGCCTATTCTCTGCTCCAGAATCCCTTGCACAATAGAAGAGCAATGTGCGTATTCTTGCTGTATGCAACGTCAGATAATATAGCCGCATAGCGTCAGAAATAGTGTCCGGTTTATAAAGGAGGCAAAGGACCTTAAAAATCGTGGTTCCAATGCCTGGAAAAACAATAACCGACCATCAATATAGGCTATACATGCAAACAAGAAAATCAGCACATACGCAAAAGCTTTCAGCAGCTAAAGCGGGATTCAGCGAAAGAACGGGCAGAAGATTAGAAAAACAAGGAATATTACCGTCTCAAGCAAGCAAAAGAGGCAGGAAACCTGGGACTCATATTTTTTCTGACGTTTGGGATGACATCATTACGCCATTAATTCAAAAAACGCCATTTTTGTCGGCGACCATTTTATTGGAGCATCTCCAGGACCTTTATCCCGGCAACTATTCATCAAGAAATCTGAGAACTTTACAAAGACTTCTGCAACAGTGGCGAGCTTTACAGGGGCCTGATAAAGAAATCATCTTTCGCCAGATCCATCAACCTGGACGTCAAGGCTTATCGGATTTTACGACCCCTAAGACTTTCCAAGTGCCCATTCAAGGCAAGCCTTTTAAGCATCTTCTCTATCATTTCCGCTTAGCTTACAGTGGCTGGTCTTTTATCCAAGCAGTTCAAGGAAGTGAAAGTTTCCAGGCCTTATCTCAGGGATTGCAAAATGCGCTCTGGCGGTTAGGCGGATGTCCGCAAGAGCATCGAACCGATAGCTTGTCGGCGGCGTACAAGAATTTATCTGACCCAACACAACAGGACTTTACGATGAAGTATGAGCAATTGTGCCAGCATTACATGATGACACCGACCCGTAACAATTTAGGAAAAAGCCATGAGAATGGTAGTATTGAAGGACCCCATGGCCATTTGAAGCGTCGTATTGCTCAAACATTGATTTTAAGAGGATCGAGTGACTTTGAGTCGATTGTCTCCTATCAGTCCTTTCTTCAGTCTGTCGTGAACCGACATAATCGATACCATCAAAAGCAAATTGATGAAGAAAAAACACGACTCAAGCCATTACCCAACTACCGGACCATTGATTATGAAGAAACCACAGCCCGGGTGACAACTTCCAGCACCATCTTTGTCAAAAACGTTGTTTATAGTGTGCCGTCGCGTCTTATTGGTCAGCGGTTACGTATCCACCTGTATCTCGATCATCTGATCTGTTATCTTGGCAGTGAGCTCACCTTTGAGCTGCCCCGTCTTCAAACAATTTCTGGCAAACGCCAATATTGTATCAATTATCGGCATTTGATTAACAGTTTATCCTGCAAGCCCCAAGCCTTTCGGTACAGTATGCTGCGAGATGAGGTATTACCGTCCCCTGTTTATCGCCAAATATGGCAATTGCTTGATCGCTTATGTGTTAGCCGCCAAGCGTGTAAGCTTATGGTGGGAATTCTTAAACTGGCGGCTGATTATGAGTGTGAAGAAGGCTTAGGGCATCAAGTTTTAAGCCTTCTCCAAAAGGGTCAAGTTCCTCATTTAGGCGCCTTGCAAAATCGTTATGGAAAGATAACCAAGCCTTTACCGATCCCGTATCTCGCTATCCCTCAGCAGGCCTTAGCTTGCTATAATCAGCTTCTGTCGTCCTTAGGAAGGGAGATAGCTCATGCATGACTTTGCCAAACTGCCTCTCCTGCTCAAGAAACTCCGGCTTGCAACCATAAGGAATTTGTGGGAACCATTTGCTCGGCAAGCCTTTCAAGAGAATTGGCCTCCTGACCGCTATCTTGCCATTTTATGCGAGCATGAGATTGACGCCCGTTTGCAAAAAAAGCTCAAGCGAAACTTAAAGCAGGCCCAACTCCCTGCCGGTAAGGCTTTGTCAACCTTTGATTTTAGCCATGCTCCAACTCTGAACAAGGCAAAAATCCAAGATCTAGCCGATAATACGGCATGGGTTAACAACAAGGAAAATCTATTGATTTTTGGACCAAGCGGCGTGGGGAAAACCCATTTAGCAGCAGCTATTGCTTATGGGTTGATTGAAAGAGGGATCCGTGTCTTGTTGACCTCTACCACAGCCTTGGTCCAGAAACTTCAAGCGGCGCGTCAACAATTGTGTTTGCCTCAAACGTTAGCCAAGATGGATAGTTACCAAGTCCTTATTCTGGATGATATTGGCTACGTCCGTAAAGATGAAGCAGAAACCCACGTTCTGTTTGAGTTAATTGCGCATCGCTATGAATCAGGCAGTCTCATGGTGACAGCCAATCAACCTTTTAGCGAATGGGATAGCATTTTTGCTGACACAACGATGACCGTGGCTGCCATTGACCGTTTGGTTCATCATGCCACGATTATTGAGATTGTGTCGGAAAGTTACAGGCGCACCCCATTGCCGGCACAATAAATAACTTAAAAGGAGAATTTTTTATGACGACTCAGTAACCTCAATAACCGGTCATAATTTCTGACGCTCACCGGTCTTAATTTTTGCCGTTGCATAGTCATCCTTTTTTATTTTAAAAAAGATACTTCCGTTTACCTTTTATTGACAACCTTTTCTATTTACGCAACAACGCCCCATAGAGCTCCTCTAACTCTCAGTTAGGCAGCAGGGGCGACTTGTTGAACGATTGAACTAGTTTGACGCGTTCCCTTGGCGTAGCTTGTCCCCCAAGACCACAAGCCTTTAGCCGCGGCTGTTGCCTTTAGGTCAAATTTGCCAGTCTCTGCTGCACAATGGGTAATAAGGCCAGCAGTAGCACTTAGGGCTCCTTTGGCAAGACTTGAATTAACCACAGCAATAGCAGCATTTGTTGCCCCGACGAAACTATTAAAGGTGCCAAAATTCGACCAAGACATCACATGGTAGGCCGTATAGTAAGTCTCCCAGAAAATGGCAGCATTGCCATAAAAAAGAGTAGCTCCTACCACTGTGGCTGCTGCCCCCCATTTAACAGCAGTCCAC
>JAIBEV010000024.1 GCA_019459505.1 Candidatus Paracaedibacteraceae bacterium
GATCGTCGAAGCATTTTATTTCTTCGGAACAAACACAGCCTTGGCGAAAGCGCTCAATGTTACTCTGGGGACGGTCCATAAGTGGCTAAACTATAAATCAGTTCCAAAACCAGAAAATTGCCTTAAAATTGAAAAGGTCACCAAAAGGAAAGTTAAAGCGAGAGATATTCGGCCGAACTATGATTGGGATAAATTATCTGAAGATTAAACTATATCATAGATAGATCTCATTTATCTTACTTAAGAGCCTTAAACTGCTCCTACATATTACCTATCAGGAAGCTCTCTCTTAACATAAAAAAGCTTGAGCATGAACAAATAAAGAGGAATAGAAAAACTATGACTAACTGGATTCAAAAAATTAAAAATTGGTTCTCTGAAAAAGAAGATCACTCTGTGAGTAATCAATCAATATTAAGCGAAATTGAAGGTGACGGTCATCCGATTCCAAGTGAGCTCGTTGAGCGAATTGATATCATTACCTTAGATAAGGATGGAAGAACTACTCTTACAATAGTTTCGGTAGGTTATCTAGATGATTCTGATTATACAGCACAACGAATTATTGATAAAATTAATAGTTACCTCTCCTTTATTAATGATGAAGAATTTATGAAAGAATTTGGCAAGCCTTCTGTTGACCAGACCACTATCAGACTCGATTGTACTATTGAGCCTCACCCTACAGTTTTATCATTAATAGAGTCGCTCCAAGCCCAAGTGAATCATTGGAATTCTTCTCTAATTATCAGCATCAGTTAATCTAATTCAGGATACAAATGAAAAGAATAGGCAATCTTTCTAAAAAACCTCAAGCTTTGCAGACAGAGCAACACAAGCTTCAAGAAAAAATAGCTGAACATCTTCTAAAGTAAATTCAAACGATCCGAGGAGAGGATTTCTCTCCCTCTCTAACTTTAACGTTGATTAATCAAGGATGGAATCATTCCAGCAAATCAAAGGTGGAATGGCTAAAGCTTTCCCGCCCCTTTCAAAAAGCATGAAATTACCCTCTTGGAGTATTTTTGTAAATTAAAAGCTCAAGAAATTTAAGATAGAACATAAGGATTTAACTCCTACCAATATCCAATTTTATATACTGTATTTTAACTAAAAATATTTATATAAAAGGTTGTAAGTTGGAAAGAGTTGTAAATCTGTTGATAGAGATGAGAATTTCCAAATTTTTTCCAGCAGGATTTATCCTGTGGGCAAAATGTGGGAAGCGCAGACGTCTGCTTCAGCAGCTATCCATAAATTCACAGCTTAAAATTATTAATTGATAGAGAAGTCATAATCCGTGAAGAATAAAAAGGCAAAGCATAAAGCATCTAAGCAGAAATTCTCTTTAAGAACAGTTGTGGCCGCCATAGGAATTGCCTTTGGAGCAGGCTACAATATATCTTATTATGTTGTGGCCCACTATGAATTACCCACCCTTATTCAAGAAAAGCCTCAAGATTTAATGGTTTGCTTCACACCAAACCGATTATGCCAACAAAGTCTCCTCATTGCTCTTAAAATGACTAAACAATCTATCTATCTCCAGGCTTATTCCTTCACCGATAAAGACATAGCTGATGCCTTGATTGACGCGAAAAAAAGAGGAGTTGATGTGCAAATTATCTTAGATAAATCCAATAAAACAGATAAGCATTCTAAGGCAAACTTATTAGCTAAAAACGGCATTAATGTTCATATCGATAGCCCTCCCGGTATTGCCCATAATAAAGTTATAATTCTTGATCAGGAGACGGTCGTGAGTGGATCATACAACTTCAGCGCGGCTGCCTATAGCAGAAATGCTGAAAATCTACTTTTTATTAAAAACACTGAACTGGCTCAACAGTATTTCAAGAATTGGACACGCCGAAAGGACTTATCTCAGCCTTATCAGGCTGTTGTGGATGCAGTTTTAATCAATAAACGCGTAATTGCAACCAATTCGGCGCTCAGACATTAGACGCTTCTTTAAGATCTTGTGTAAGAACTTGTCCTTTTCTTTGATGGTTTTAAAACCATAAATTCTAGATTGGCCTTTGCACCCTATACGCCCATAGGAAATGATAAGAGACCACCCGCCCAATAAATCTTGGGCCTGCTTGATTTCGTACCAGCGGTAAATACCTTTTTCTGGATTCTGTGCCTTGAGTCGATAATCTTGCATTTTTGTCCAGGCTTTGTTGCGGATGTTTAAGAAAAGTCATAAAAAGTAATCAGGTTTATTGATAAGGAGTATTATGTATGACTATAACGTCCTCTGTTAAGACATATCGCGTTAAAAATTGGTCTAATTATAACCAACTTTTGCAAGA
>JAIBEV010000145.1 GCA_019459505.1 Candidatus Paracaedibacteraceae bacterium
TTTTCTTCAGAGAAATCGTATTCACCAAGCATGTTGATATGCGCCCATGTCATAATAGAATGGCTGGAAATAATATTGAGTAATTGCTCTTTTTCCTCCTCGCCGGTCATCCGTTCCAGCTTATGGGTAAGATAGAGGTAATTCCAACAGATAATACAATTTCTGATCAGCCGATTACATGCTTCAGCAACTTCCTGCTCTTCTTTCTCTGCCTGCGTAAATTCGCGGGGGCTCCCAATGGCTACGGCACGGGTGAAACGATTGGATAGCTCTACCTTGTTTAGCTGTTTCTCAATTGCCTGCCGTAATTCCATTTCATCCAGATAACGAAGGATGAATAAGGATTTTATAATCTCACCAAAAGCTTTAATTGTCTGGTACAGAGTATGTTGCTTTGAATAGGAATTAAGTCGCCTGAATATATCAGATGCGCTATTCTCCTTTAGCTTGATGGTTGTGACTAAACGCAAGAAATCATCCCAGTTCTGGTGAAGCAGTTCCTCATTAACGTAGTGGTTTGGCACAATTGTCCAATCTTTTCGCTCCTCTTTGCTGTGATGTTTAAATATATAGAGCTGCTTATTCTGCAATCCTTTCAGCCGTGGGGCAAAGGAAAACCCAAGCATATGGGTTAGGCCGAAAATAGCTTCACTATAACCATATGTATCCGTGGAGTGGATATCACTTTTGACAACATCATTATGCATCAGTCCATCAATCACATAGGCGCTCTCACGGTCAGAGGCACTAATAATGGTGGAGTGCCAGAGGAAATGCCGCTCATCGACAAAAGTGTAAGCACTTACCCCTTGCCCTTGCCCAAAATATTTAAACGAACGGCTGGCTAGCAAGGACTCAGTACGTACCTCAAATTTCTGTCCATCACTAGCGGTATGCAGTTTATCTGCTCTGCTACGGTAGATATTTGGTAACTGCATTTTATCCATCACCATCATTATTCTGTCATTAGATTCACGGATATTCTCCAATGAAAAACGCCAATTGATGGTGTGATCCAGCTCATTCTCACTAACATGCGAAGATATTCTGGCCATTTTTCTTACGCCGATTCCACAGCCAAGCCCGATGATGCCGGCCAGTAAGAGAGGGCGGGAGGTGGTCTGTGATGTATGAGTCTGCTGCCAATGCTCAAAGGCTGATAGCATATCGCAATGATGATGTACGGTTTCCAATATTTCAACCAATGGTATATAGTGTCGTTTAGGGAACCACGCTTGCAATGGATCAGTTTCCCGACTATCCAGTGGTGGAGTTTTTATACGGAACGACCCGTCTGCTTTAAAGCTGAGATATTCGTTCTCCCTGGCTCTAACATTGGTTGCCTTATACTGCTTATGCAATGCATGATCCAGTTGCTGTAATACGGTTTTAGAATCAAGAAAACTCAGCAGCCCGGCACGCTCCAAAAGCTGATGTTTTTCTTTTTTCCAGCGTTGCCAGCTTATTATATACTCATTCAACGGCCGGTATTTATAGGAATGTATTAGGTTTAGCTTACCAGATTTGATGGCAGCTGCCACATGCTGAAACAGGAAGACCTTATATAATGAGACACGGAATGTCCTATCTTCTCTGTAGAGGGCTTTACGTTCTGTCTCATCCAAAAATAATGCAGGGGCCTGTTCGGTAATATGACCATCCTTGTCGCGGAAATAGTCAATTGCTTCTATCAAAGGTGATTCGTTCTGTTCAGCTTGAAGGTTCACAGCCTTTAACACTGAACTTATGCGATTTTGCAGACGTAAGGATTTACTTTCCTGGAGATCATACAAAGCCGAGGTGTCAGATAACCCTAAAAATTCTTCATGGATGTTTTCAATATTACGGGATGTATCGCAATTCAATGCTTCTTTGATGAGGTTTACTTTCTCACTGTCTGGAAGAGTATTGTCATTTACAACGGAACGGATTTCCTGCATTACGCTAAATATGCCAGTCTCCAGATTTTGCATTAAGATTTGCAATTGATTCTGTTGTATCTTCTGTTGCTCTAAGGCTTTTTCTTTACGTTCATTAGCGATCGTAGTTTGGAATGCCTTCATAACATTTAAGAAAATATCAACCAGGTTATCCTGCATACGATAATATTGATGCGCGATAAATGCTAAAGCATGAATATAGCGATCTGATGGGGAGCGCTGGTGTATCTGGAATATTTGTGACCTCATCACACTGCCGGCATAATAGCGAATCCCCGCGTGCCCTAATTGAAGTAGGTTTAAGGTATCAGACAATTTTCTGTGCAGTTCTTCAATAACATGAAAATCTGCTATGCATTCCCGAACTTTGGCGGGTTTTGTAGATTGGGATAGTCTTTTCAATAATGTTAGTCGGTAGCTTTGTCCTCCGTAATCTCGCGTAAACAAAGAATCCAAAAGTACCGATGTTTCAGGAGCTAGCTGATTACTCATTCGCGACATCAGAGCCTGTTTATGGGATTGTAGCGATTGACGTATCAATTCGCATATCGTCCCTGATTCCGGAAGTGTAATGCGCTTTTGGATCAGAATGTCGCTGCATCTATCAAAGATTAATTTGGGTTTCAAATAGTACGATGACATCGCGTCGATCTCATGCTTAATCATGGCTTTGGAAATTTTATTAAATGATTGAAATCCATAGTGTTCAACTATGATTTGCTGATGCCGTATCCTACTTACCTTTTTATAAGCATGTGTGATAAACTCGCAAACAGAACAGTTAAGTATATTTGCTACGACGGCAATATCCCTCTCGTAAAAATCTTGTGGTAAGAAGAATCGTCTCGCTGCTCTGAAATATCCGCACAACAATAAGAAACCTATCTGATTGGTTGGATTTCCTAAGCTACGCGCTAAATCCAATAATTTCTTTGGAAAATCAAAAAACTGTTTTCGCTGCCTGTGATCAAATAATGGGGGCTTGTTAAAATTCTCCTGTTCCTGTGTGGTCAATATTTGCATTCTTGGCATAAATTATACTTCCTAATAAAAATGATTATAGCTGTCCAAAAACGAACGGTTTTGGACATATCTTGTTTCTCTGTCCAAAAATTACATTGACGCACATTAGTACATATGAAATATTTAGGACATCCTTTTTAATACACTTTATAGTCGATTATGCCACGCACTTTTGCTTATGCTCGTGTTTCTACCATGGAACAAAATCCTGAAAACCAGATAAAAGAAATTCAAGAAGCTGGGTTTGTTATTGAGCTGCATCGAATAATTACTGAAACCATATCCGGATCCATGCATATTTCACGGCGTAAAGGGTTTGCGCGTTTATTAGATAAAATGGAAAAGGGAGATATATTAGTAGTTACTAAACTTGATCGGCTAGGGCGTGACGCTATTGATGTAAGCACTACTGTTGCTAAACTGGAAAAAATGGGAATCAAAGTTCACTGTCTGGCGCTTGGAGGTGTTGACCTTACCAGCTCAGCTGGAAAAATGACTATGGGAGTGATTAATGCCGTTGCTCAATTTGAACGAGATCTGTTAATTGAACGCACACAATCCGGCCTTGCTAGAGCCATATCAAAGGGCAAAACTCTCGGTCGCCCAAAAATTCTCTCAGAATTACAAACAAAGCAAACTATACAGCAATTACAGGAAGGCAAAACTATTGCAGCTATTGCAAGGAACTTTAACACAAGCCGACAAACCATCATGCGGATCAGAGATACTATCAATCATTAATGCATTTCTGTGGTACTTTACGTTCCTTGTATCTTTCAAGTATCCAGTATATGGAGCTAATATGCTGGTATAAAAGGCAGAGAGAAGCCGGTTACGTTCCT
>JAIBEV010000151.1 GCA_019459505.1 Candidatus Paracaedibacteraceae bacterium
TGGCCTTTTAAGCCTGAAAGAACTATCAGGGTCTTCTTCTCACTTGTCCATTGTCGTCGCTGCATTTTTGTCTTCCTTTTGCTTAATTCAACAAAAACACTCCTTTATTTCAACTCTTTTCTAAACTAGGGGCAGTATAGAGAGAGACTTAAATAAAGGAAATTAACCCCTTTTTAGTAAGGCCATGGAGTTTAAGGGTTAACAATGTCTTAGTAGTGAGTCCCAATTTTTCTTTCAAATGGGTAATATATTATTCAACTGTGCGGGGAGAAAGATTAATTTCTTGGTCAATTTGCTTTGTTGTCAGGCCTTCTAATAGTAAGAGAGCACATTCCTTTTGCCTCTTGGATAAAGTAATGGAGCAAGGGTATGACGGTGAAGGAAACAGATTAGCAGGAACCTAGAAACTATGTTTCTTTAATTCTTCTAAAGGTTTGTGCAGTTCTAAATAGAAATCTTCAATACAATGCAGAATAACTTCTTTATTATTAAGATAAAAATTATTGATTAAAGGATTATTAGCTGAGGTTGCCAAGATAAAAAAATCACAGTGGGTATAGTATTGTTTGATAATTGTTAAGCCATGGCCATTCTTAAAATGGTCTTGGACGTATTGATAAATACCTTCAGAATCCTCAGGCAAAAAGTCCCACATATTAAAAGAGGACTGGAGCGGATTAATGGGTTTCTCAAATAAGCCATATCTATAAAATTCTTTCTTAAAATAACAGATGACCTGATTAGCATCATTAACAATATAAAATCTTTCCCCATTAGGATAAATTCGTTCGAAATTAACAATCTTTAGAGCAGTTTGATTACTGAGAGGACTGAAAATAGATGTTAGTTGATTCTGATATGAAAAATAAGGATAGGTCGATATATCCATGATCGGTTGCTGTTGAAATACAAATTTACTGCTTGTTTATACAAGATTTTATTTTTATCTTGAAGAGTATAAACCTTATTTCTTACCTATAAAGTCAGAAGCGCTCAACCTAGAAAATTCAATATTTTTTGAAATAGATTGACGAGTAAAAAATTTTCCTTATAGGCTTTTTATGAGGTTAAATTTTTCAGGCTTATGATCTTTAAATTGGTTGAGAAAAAATTCAGTCTTATCAGCTTCCAGAGGAGGGGAAAACAAATAGCCCTGACCGTATTGAACTCTGATCACCTTCAGCATTTCTAATTGCTCTTTTGTTTCTATCCCCTCAACCAATGTTTCAATTTTCATAAATTGAGCCAAATTACACATGGCCTGCAGGATTTTGATTTTTTTCTCATTTAAATTGCGAATAAAAGACTGGTCAATTTTGATCTTATCGACAGGAAATTGGCTGAGATAATGGAGAGAAGAGTACCCAATTCCAAAATCATCGATGGTGATTTTAAAGCCAAGATTTTTTAATTCTTCTAATTGATAGACAATTGGATCGATATAGTTTAAGTCAAAATCTTCGGTGACTTCAAGCTCAATGTCGGTGGGAGAAATGCTATAGAGGTGGAGAGTTTCCATCAAGTGATTAATAAGTTTGCCAGAAACAAGTTGTTGCCCTGCAATATTGACTGACATGTATAAATTGAAACCCTGCTCTTTCCAGTTTCTTAAATGATCAAATGCTTGATGGAAAACAATATCGGCAAGCTCATTCATTCCATTGATACGTTCAGCAATAGGCAGAAATTCAACGGGTGAAATTTGTCCTAATGTTGGATGATTCCATCGCACTAATGCTTCGACCCCGCGGGGGTGAAGCGTGTTTAAATCCACCAAGGGTTGATAAACCACCTTTAGCTTTCTATCTATTAAAACCTGTTTAAGCTCACTTTCAACTTTTGTTGAAAAGAGGAGACTGCGTTCTTGTTCTTTTCCATAATATTCAATAAATCCATGCCCTTTGCGGTTAGCTACAGACAGAGCAGCGCAGGATTGGTCATAGAGTTCTATGGGATCAACGATCTTGTCTTCACTTAAGGCAACACCCATATCGATACTCATGACAATTCCATGATCGGAAAAAAATTTATTTGTTTCTTGATGGAGACGACGAATTATTGTATCAAAATTGTCGAGAGCGGCTACATCGTCAATAATTAATCCTAAATCGGAGATGCCAAAAGCATGGAGCTTCCAACCTGAGGGTAAGGATTGCTTTAGAAATTGATAATACTCATGGAGCAAATATGTTTTGCTTTTAATGGATTGGGGCTCTCGTCCATAAGAAACAAATTTGAGCAGAACCAATCCTACCCCACGCTTTAATACAAATGCTTGATTTAAGTGATCTCCAAGAATTTCGATAAAGCTTGATTGTGATAGTCGATTGTTATAGGCGGCTGATTGGGAATAGCTTAACTCATAGCGTAAAGCTTGCATTTGCAAACATTTGCTAACCAGATGGTGTAATCCTTGTCTATCCTCTAAAGAGTGAAAAAATACTAATTCTGCATGAGGATGGGAGGATTGTTTGGTGTGGTCAACTCCCTTTAAACAAATGACGGGTGAGTGCTCCGGTAATAAGGCTAAGATATCCGCAGTGATTTTTTCATTGTAAAGAATAAGATGGATAGGAGCCCCTTCGGCAGCGGCTTTCCTCATAAATTCATCAATGATTTCCAAAGAAAAAATAGAGTCTATTTTTAATTCTGTATTAATACCAACACAGCTGGTTTCCATTCCCTTAAGAGCTTCTCGCACCTTAAGATGATCAGACAATTGTGTTGAATAAGATAAAATGCGAACCATGAATACTCCCTATTTCTAGAATAGGTTAAAAGTATTAAGGAATAGCTAATTGCATCACAGCTTATTTCCTTGTACCATCGGGAAAAAGGGGGGGGAAAGATATGGATATTATTAATCCACCAGATGATCCAATTGGTCTATTTAATGACTGGTTGCAACAAGCCGGTGAAAAAGAAATAAATGATCCCAATGCCATGGCGCTGGCCACCGTTGATAAAGAGGGTAGGCCATCTGTTCGTATTGTTCTATTGAAGGGCATCACCGATGGCAATTTTATTTTCTTTACGAATCTAGAGAGCCGCAAAGGCAACGATTTGAAATTCAATTGCCACGTGGCTTTGTGTTTTTATTGGAAAAGTTTGCGATTGCAGGTCCGTATAGAAGGAATTGTTGAACGGGTGAGCGATGCAGAGGCCGATGCTTACTTTGCCACCCGTCCTGTCGGAGCTCGAATTGCAGCATGGGCTTCTCAGCAATCCCGTCCTTTGAATGATCGCAGTCAATTAGAAGAGGCCCTCGCAGCTTATTCTTTGAAATTCGGTGATGAGAAGGTTCCCCGTCCTCCTTATTGGTCAGGTTTCCGTGTTATTCCTCAAGAAATTGAATTTTGGGAAGAACAACCTTTCCGTTTGCATCATCGACTTGTCTATACCCGAGATGGATCAACATGGAAGACAAAAACGTTATATCCCTAACAACCGACTTTTCTTTAGTGAAACGGGCCTCTAAAGCTGCGATTGCAGCCGCGAGTGTCATGGTGTTTGCTAAATTTTATGCTTGGTTTCAAACAGGATCGCTCAGTCTTCAAGCCTCGCTTGTGGACTCTATGTTGGATATTTTAGCTTCTATTCTTAATTTTATAATTATCCGCCAAGCCATCAAGCCAGCTGATAAAGAGCATCGATTTGGTCATGGCAAAGCAGAGGCGATCGGGGGACTTATTCAAACGGCTTTTATTGCAGGTTCTGCAGTATGGCTTATTATTGATGTTGCTCATCGATTGTTTGAACCGCAACCCTTGGCTCATATTGTCCTTGGTAATTCAGTGATGCTAGCGGCCACCATTATAACTGGTGTTTTAATTATATTTCAGCGTTATGTTGTGAAGCGTACTGGATCATTGGCTATTAAAGCCGATTCTGTTCACTATGAAACAGATTTTCTGACAAATATCGGCGTTTTAATTAGCTTAAACCTGTCCGTCTATTTTAGTTGGCTGTGGTTGGATGTATTGGTAGGTGGAGCTATCGCGGTTTATATTTTTGTGGCTTGCCTTAAAATTGCCTTAAACTCTGTTGATGTGCTGATGGATAAAGAGATGGACGACGAAACCCGAACTGCGATAAAACAGATCATTGTTTGTCACCCTCGCATTCACGGATTTCATGATTTGCGCACCCGCACGAGTGGTTATCATATGTTTGTTCAATTCCATCTCGATCTTGATAAGAATTTACCGTTGTGGGAGGCTCATCAGATTGGAGAAGAAGTGGAGCAAATGATCATAGAAAAATTTCCTACCGCTGAGGTTATTATTCACCATGACGCCTATCCTAAAGTGCCTTAAAGCTTAAGTTTTTAAATACTGATCTTTCGGCATTTTTCTCGCTAAAATTTTCATAAGGAAAACGGCAAATTTAATCAATGCTTCATCCCGTTTTCCCCTCATTATTCGTGCTTTAAACTTTTGATGCTTTAACCTATTTAATTTCATAATTAATAAAGCATAAGCGGGAACTTTTTACTGGACAACACCCTGCATTATTTGTTAGAAAAGACTATCCTCCTAGGAGGGCGCTTAGCTCAGTTGGTAGAGCAGCTGACTCTTAATCAGCGGGTCAAAGGTTCGAATCCTTTAGCGCCCACCAAATTTTCCAGATAATCTATTGTCCTGAATTTATTTCTTAAAGCAGGAGCGGCCAGGAATTAAGAGGCTACCTTATCTCTCTCCCTTAAAGCCATACCCATGAAACTCTAATATACTCCACAGGAATAACATTCTTAATTTTACCTTATAAGAGAGTTCCAGAGACGCTATCTTTAAAGAATGATTTTCAACATTAGAGAATGGAGTATGATTAATGAAAAAATCTTTAGTAAAGTCAAGCTTGTCGGCCTTAAGTATTCTTGCACTCACCAGCATAGTGCATGCTGAAAGTGATAAGAAAGAGGCCGGTCGTGAAGAGAAACACGATCTAATGGCGCACTTAAATAAAGATGTCATTATCGGAAATTGGAAGCAACTTAAAGGTAAGATTCAACAAAAATGGGCTAATATTACGGATGATGACATTCTTAAAATGAAAGGCTCAGCGATTGAACTCGAAGGAAAACTTCAAGAAAGGCATGGCTATAGTAAAGAGCAAGCCCAAAAAGAAGTTAAAGAATTTTTAGAGCAAAATCCAGATACTGCTCGTAAAGATGTCATTCTTGGAAATTGGAAGCAATTCAAAGGTAAAGCACAACAAAAGTGGGCCAAGCTCACCGATGATGATGTGCTTAAAATGAAAGGCTCAGCGATTGAGCTCGAAGGAAAGCTTCAGGAAAAATATGGCTATAGTAAAGAGCGTGCTCAACAAGAAGTTCATGACTTTTTGGAAACTCATAAAACTGAACTGGGTGCGGATTCTAAATAATATTTAATATTTTCATTTAGAATTAAAAGCTCCTGGATCATGGTTCAGGAGCTTTTTATTTTTGACTTTTGAGTATTGGTTTTATTAATTTAAGCCAAGTGAGAAGCGTAAAATAGAAGCAAACTATAAGGATTATATGTTACATTTGCTCCATGTTGGCGGCAACCATTATTAAATAGACTGCAAGGGTGGCTGCGGCACTGATTGCGAAATTGAGTTCCATTCCCATCATGAGGTCTCCTACTTAAAGAGCAGCATTGCTGTTCTCCCTTAATGTGGGTAAAATGATCGGCACATGCAACATAAATTTACCCTTACTTAAGGTAACACAAAATATAATTATAAGAAAGGTACCTATGCTTAATAAAACTCGTTGTTTTCTTCTCTTCATCTTATCCGTTTTGGTGGGAGCGATTGCATTTCTAATTTACCATAAATATCAAGCTAATCGGTTTCTAGAATTTTATACCCATGAACAGGTGCTGCGACATACCAAAAAGGTTAAGCATATTCCCTTAATTGAGGAGCTATATCGCTTGGGAGAACAAGTAGCATCGGTTAAAGATTTAAAGTCAAAGGATATTAAAGACGCTGAGCAGAAAAAAATACATATTTTATTGAGTAAGATTTGCAAGGATTCCTGTTTGCCTTTCCGTTGTCGTATTGATCCAGGGTTAGGACATGCTTGCCGTATTAATTGTCCAGCTCGAAAAGTTAAGTTTTGTGTAACGAGTTTAAAGCCTTTGCCAATCAATAAAACAGATTTAGAATAAGCGGGGTTGCTGGGGGGCAGGTTTAGGCGTTCGTGCTTTTAAACGGGTCGTATTACCTCCTGTTTTAATAACTTCGACGTTGCCATCGGCAAAAGTGAGATGAACAGGGGTGTCAGGAAAAGTTTTTGCTTCGGTAATAGGGACACCGTTAGAATTGGTGATTAAGGCGAACCCGCGTTCCAAAACCTTATGAACACTCGCTTGTTCTAAACGCGTGGATAATTGGGTAAGTCGTTCCTCACTGAGTTCTAATACTTCTGAGGGGCGTCGCAAACGACTGTAAGTCATTCTTAACCGTTCTTGGAGATTTTGACAAAATTGAGGCAGCGCTCTTCCCAACCGGTCGGTCCAATCATCCAATCGTTGCATCCCATCTTCTAAAAGGCGCTGTGGATTAATAAGGCCGCGCTCTAGGGCTGATAGGTGCAGCTGACGATTATCGATAAGATGTCGCATTATATCCTGCTGACGTCGGCCGCGATCTTGCAAATAACTTAATAAATCTAATAGAACCGGAACAGCAAATTCTGCAGCACCGGTCGGCGTGGGTGCCCTTAGGTCAGCGGCATAATCAATTAAGGTTGTATCTGTTTCATGACCAATGGCTGAGATGAGTGGAATTTGACTGTCTGCTGCTGCGCGCACAACAATTTCTTCATTAAAGGCCCATAAATCCTCTAAACTACCTCCGCCCCGCGCAACAATTAGGACATCCGGCAGCTGGGGCAAGGCATTGAACCCTTTAATGGCGGCGGCCACTTGCTCGGCGGCTCCTGGTCCTTGGACAAGAACAGGCCAAACGATAACATGACATGGAAAGCGATCTTCAAGACGATGCAAGATATCACGGATCACAGCACCCGTGGGGGAGGTAACAACCCCAATGGTTTGAGGAAAGGGTGGAATTTTCTTCTTTCGCTCGGATGCAAATAACCCTTCAGCTTGTAATTGGCGTTTGCGATCTTCAAGAAGTTTTAACAAAGCGCCTTGGCCAGAGGCTTCATAACTTTCCACGACCATTTGATATTTTGATCGAGCAGGGTAAGTCGTCACGCGGCCGGTTGCGATAATTTCTAACCCCTCTTCCAATTGAATGGCATTATGAGAATAAGAACCGCGCCATGAAACGGCATCAATAACGGCATTTTCATCTTTTAAGGCATAATAAATATGTCCTGATGTGTGGCGTTTAAGGCCTGAAATTTCACCCTTAATGCGTACAAATCCAAATTGATTTTCAACTGCTCTCTTCAAGGCTAACGACAAATCGCTAACAGTTAGGACAGGAATTAAAGAGCTTTGCATGAGAGGTGGTAAGTTTTCTGTCAACCGCGTCACCTTGTCGTTATGTTTTTCAAAAAATATGATTTATAGTGATATTATATAGCTTCGTACACAAGAAACAAATGGATTACGATAACTTTTTTGATAACTATCTCTGCGCTCTTAAAGCAGAAGGTAGATACCGTGTCTTTATCAATTTAGAACGGATTGTTGGAGCAGCTCCTAAAGCTCTTTGGCATCATGATCATACTGTTGATGAGGTAGTGGTTTGGTGCAGTAATGACTATTTGGCCTTAAGTCAAAATCCTGAGGTGGTAGGTGCTATGGTGGCTGCTGCTAAAATTTATGGAGCTGGTTCGGGGGGAACGCGTAACATTTCAGGGACAGCCAATCCCCATGTGCTGCTGGAACAAGCCATTGCTGACTTCCACGGAAAAGAGGCGGGATTAATTTTTTCCTCTGGCTATGTGGCCAATGATACCTCTATTTGTACGCTAGCCGCAAGTTTACCTGGCTGCGTGGTTTTAAGTGATGAGAAAAATCACGCTTCCATGATTCAAGGCATCCGTAACAGTCGGGCTGAAAAATTTGTCTTTCGTCATAATAATATGGCTGACTTAGAAGCAAAGCTTCAACAGATTCCTATCCATAAACCCAAACTGATTGTTTTCACAGCTGTTTATTCGATGGATGGGGATATGGCACCCGCTGCTGAAATCTGTGCCTTAGCTAAGAAGTATAACGCCTTAACATTTATTGATGAAGTCCATGCAGTAGGATTGTATGGTCCGACTGGTGCTGGTGTTTCAGAACTGCTTAATTTGCAAGATCAGATTGATATTATTCAAGGTAATTTTGCCAAGGGATTTGGTGTGGTTGGGGGGTATATCACCGGTAAACGTACCCTTGTCGATTTTATCCGTAGTGCGGCGTCTGGGTTTATTTTTACAACCTCTATGCCTCCTGCCAATGCAGCGGCTATTTTACGTTCCATTGAACTGGTTAGAGACGGTCAAGGGGTGCGACACCAATTCTGGCAACAGGTGAATTATTTTAAGCAACAAATTGCCAAAACAGATCTGCCTTATCGCGAAACCCAGGGCCACATTGTACCGGTCGTGGTTGGGGATGCTGCCTTATGTAAAGAGATATGTGATCGATTGTTATATGAAGACAAAATTTATATTCAGCCGATTAATTATCCGACCGTGCCAGTGGGTCAAGAACGTTTACGCATTACAATTACCCCGGCTCATACTCATGATCATATTGATCAGCTGTTGACAGCCTTACAACGTGTCTATAAAGACTACCACGTAAGCAAGGCTGCTTAAGTAAATGTCGAGCTCTAATTTAGATTAATTTCATTTTCTCTTTTAGCTTCCTTAAGTGTTCAATGGTCTACAATAAATGCAGCAGTAAGGTTTAAGCTTCCGTACATCTTTTTCAGTGGCGATAAGGATAAAATAACCTCACGAATCTTTCTTACAAAAGCAGAAGCAACTAAAATGGCCGCCACCATTCCGGCTCACGTTCGAAACCAGGTTAGCTTAATTATGGAAGAGAACGCTATTGATTCTCTTGTTAACAGGTGTTTGCCTGAAGTTTTTACGATACCAAAATTTAAAGAATTATTTTTTATTTTTCGAGATAAAAGCTCTTCTTTTGAGGATGAATTGAAACTTCCAGCCCTTTATTTTAGAAAATTTATTTATAGTCATTTTATTAATAAAGAAGAATATAGAAAATTTTTAGAAAATAATCCCCTTACTGAATTCACAAATATTGTTAATAATTTAGTGGTTTATTCCGAAGGATGTTCACCTGGGGAATCAAAAGATACCCAAACTTTTACAGCCCATAGTCTTGTTTTAGAATTGGCATTGCAGGAAAGTTTTTTAAGACAAGAAAAAATGAATTTACTTCTCAACGTTTTTGGAGAAGACAATATAGATGCTTTATTTGGACAAGGATCTCATGGGGAAAGAATAGAGCAAGAAACAGATCCTTCCGGTAAAAAAGGGATGAGTTTTTGTTTTCATCAGTCGGAGCAAAGCCTTTTACGCTATATATTAGAGACTGAGGGTAGTAAAAAATATCATAATGAATTCACATCGCTATTAATGAATTTTATAAAGGATTCCATTTTTAATAATTTTAATACTTTTAAAGTCATTTATCGTTTAGATTCTGAAGTCCCAGTAGATGAGCCCCCTCTTACATCTAAGGACATTCCATCCTTACAAGACCTTGAAGAAAAAGAAGTGGAGTTTACTTCCTTGCCTTCCTTGGGGAAAAACCTCAACGCAAGTAAAAGATCAAAAAGAAAACAGGAAGAAAAGGCTAATCTTAAAGAATTAAGGGTAGGAATAAAAGAGAATGTATATGGTGAGTTGGATATTATCTTTGGTCGGCATATATGCAAATATTGCAGAGGAACGTTTTACTTTTCTCAACAAAGTATTCTTAGTAGATTGAAGAGTGTCTTATTGGAAGAAGGAATTAGTATTCGAAAGAATGAGCGTCCGTATGGTGGACTCATTGAACAAGCAGCTGTTCGTTTGAAGTTAAAAGAGCCTTTACCTGATACCTTAATAATAAAATTTTTAGGAGAGGTAAACCTGAGTATTTTAGCAACGGCTGGCATCAGCATAAAAAATGACTTAATGGGAAAAATGGAGAAGACAAAATGAAGATAAAAAATATAAATGTTCCTTTTATTATTGGCAGCTTAACCTTTTACGGCCTCCTTCCAAGTGTTGGTTGGACTCAAGATCAATGTGGAATTAAAGAATTACCTCATCATGGACGAGCAACGGTTTGTTTAGGACATAGCTCTACTTTAACACAAGCACAATTGGATCACTTCTTTGATTGTCACTTAAGTACCAATACAAAAATTATGTACTTTAATGCACAGAAAAATTTGAATGATGGCCATTTGGACGTACTGTCCAAGTCTAAGCAAGCAGCGACTGTAATTGAATTAGACTTAATGAGAACTAAGGTGACATATGATGGTATTGCTTCCCTATGGCGCTCCCCAATTCTTGGAAGTATTCGGGATGATGAAGCGGTTTATGAAAAATATTACAATTTGCCGGTTTCGGTGATAAAAGTTGAAATAGGTCATACTCCTGCTTTAAAGAGTTATAAGGAATTCCTCCGAAAAGGTAAAAAGATTTTCCCCTTTCCGTTGCGCAAAAATTTTAAAATAACTTATCGAGATTATACAGGTGAAGGCAGAGAAATAGTCAAAGGTTTTAAAGAGATTGTTCTGCTTAATCATGGTAAAGAAATAGAATAAATTATCTGGCCTTATTTTAAGGAAGGGATTAATTTTTACTTATCTGTAAAGTCGCTCTTCCTTTCTTTAACTTAACCAAATTTCTTGGACATTCGACTTGTTTATACTCTCATGACTGGTTTGAAGAATAGAGCCACCTCGCTCTATATGGTCTTGCATGAGAGAAATAAAGTATGTTTGAGCTTGCTTGTCCAAATGCTCAAAGGGTTCATCCATAATCCACAAGGGGTGGGGAGAAAAGATAAATTGGCATAAAGCAGTCTGGCGTTTTAGGCCGGCTGATAGATGGTGAAGAGGGAGATCTAACAGATGATCCACAGGAGTTGAGGGAAGAGGAACCCTAAAGTAATTTGCCACAAACATTAACTGCTCGCCAACGGTCAGAGACTCTCTAAATCCATTTTGATGCCCTAGATAACAAAAGCTTGAACAGCTAATCGATCCCTGTTGAAAGGGAAGTAAACCAACAATTGTCTTGAGAAGGGTAGATTTGCCACTTCCATTGCGGCCACGCAAGACAGTCCATTGGCTCCCCGGGAGGGTTAAGGAAAAATCGTGTAAAATAGGTTTATCTCCTCGCAGCACGGAAATTTTTTTGATGGTGAGATGGTTGACTGTTTCAAAAATCAATGCAACGTCCATTCTTTTCCCAATCGCCAAACCGTGTGGGTGATGAGGGTTGGTCTGGAAGGGGCTCTTCGGATTGCTGTTGTGACAATTCTGGAACTTTCTCTTCTGCCTCATTAACCTTCACTGGGGGCATGGGAATCCTTAACATTCGGTGAAATATTTGCTATTCTAATTTAAAAGTATACTCTTGTTGTGGGGAGACATCTAGGCACAAAATGCATAATCATTTTAGAACATTCATCTTGATTGCTGTTATCATTGCACTTTTTATTGGTGTTGGTCATTTAATTGGCGGCCCTCAGGGCGCTATGATGGCTTTTCTACTGGCAGGCATCATAAATTTTTATGCTTATTGGAATTCAGATAAAATTGTTTTGCGGATGTATAAGGCGCAAGAGGTTACCTCTCATACCCATCCAGAATTCTATCGAATTGTTCAGACATTGGCTCCAAAAGCCCATTTACCTATGCCGCGTGTTTATATTATTGATTCTCAGCAACCAAATGCTTTTGCTACGGGACGTAATCCTCAGAATGCTGCGGTGGCAGCGACCACCGGCTTGCTGCAGCTTCTGGACTCACGTCAAATTTCGGGTGTAATAGCGCATGAATTGGCTCATATTGCTAATCGCGATACACTAACCATGACACTAGCAGCAACGCTTGCGGGGGCCATCGGTTATTTAGCACAATTGCCCTTTTTATTTAGCGCACCTCATCGAGGAGGAACGCCACGCTCGCATGGGTTTATTGTGCACCTATTGGTAATGGTGGTGGCACCTCTGGCGGCGATGCTTGTCCAGATGGCAATTTCGAGAACTCGTGAATATTCGGCGGATGAATTGGGCGCAAAAATTTCTGGTGATCCGATGGCTTTGGCCACAGCTCTCAAGCAAATTGATGCCGCTGCTCACCGAGTTGATAATACGGTGGCTGAAGAAAACCCTGCAACAGCGCATCTATTCATTATTAATCCCCTCAGTGCTGGCGGGGTCGATAATCTCTTTTCCACCCACCCGAAGACTGAAAATCGTGTGCGCCGCTTAGCAGAGTTAACGCAACACCGCAATGATCAAACAATTACAAGACGCCGAGGGCCCTGGGGATGACATCATCGATTAAAATTTCACCTTCTATTTTATCGGCGGATATTTTGCAGTTAGGCGAGGAAGTTACAAGCGTAGTCCAAGCGGGGGCCGATTGGATTCATATCGATGTTATGGATGGGGGGTATGTCCCCAATATTACGTATGGGCCAAATTTGGTGGCGGCCTTACGGCAAGTAACGGACTTACCGTTGGATGTTCATTTAATGATTGCCCCAGCCCAGCCTCATCTCAAAGCCTTTGCTGAGGCGGGTGCCAGCATTATAACCATTCATCCTGATGCGGATATCCATACCCACCGTCTGATATGTGAAATTAAGAGTTATGGGGTAAAGGCAGGAATTGCCCTTAATCCAGGTGTCCCGGTGGCCTCTATTGAACCCTTGCTCCCCTTTATTGACCTGATTTTAATAATGACAGTTAATCCAGGGTTTGGAGGACAAAGTTATATTTCTGAAATGACCAATAAAATTCGTCAAGTTCGCCAATTAATCGATCAAAGTGGTCGGGAGATTGAGCTTGAAGTGGATGGTGGAATTAATGCTGAAACAGCAAAACGAGCGATGGAAGCCGGGGCAACCGCTTTGGTTGCTGGGGCTGCTATTTTTACAGTAAAGGATAACAATTATGCGGCAGCCATAGCGCAATTGCGAGGAGAAAAACGATGAGTGCCTATCTTCACCTGCAGCAATGGCCTGTTGATCCAGAGAAAACATCTGTACTGCATGCTGTCAATCAAAAAATTCGGTTGGTGTGGCAAAACAATCCTCTATATTCTCTTAGCCTAAGCGGTCGGGGAACACCGAACCTTAAGCTAATTCCCTCAGATTCGTGGCCGGGCAATTTGACGGAAGGGCGCCAAATTATTGAGGGTAAATTTGTTTTAGGCAGTGAATCTACCTTACTTCAATATTTATGGTATCCTAAACATTTATCGAATGCAGCCTTAGCTGAACTCCATAGTTTTGAGTGGTTGCGCCATTTGCGGGCTCATGGAGAGAATATCGCTCGCCGTACAGCGCGCCAATTGATCCTTAATTGGATTGATCGTAATCAAAATTGGCAGACCTTAGCCTGGCGACCTGATATTATTGGCAATCGTCTTAGCAATTGGATTGGCCTTTATGACTTCTTTTGCGCTAGCGCGGATGAAACTTTCCGCTATCAATTTTTTAAAAGCTTGTATCGCCAAGCCCGTCATTTAAGTCGATGCTGGATGGATGTGCCTACGTCAGCTCAGAAACTCTATGCGCTGCACGGACTAATTCATATCATTATTTGTTTGGAGCATGAGACCCATAGGCTTCCAAGTCTTTTAAACCATCTGGATAAGTTGGTGAATCGTCAAATTTTTGCCGACGGCGGTCATTGCAGTCGCTCGCCTATTCTGCAGCTTATGGTTTTGCGCTTGCTCATTGATTTGAAAGCGCTTTTACGCCAAGCTAGCATTGCTTTACCAGATTCTGTCAATCAGGCAATCCAAATGATGGCTCCCTTAGTGCGGCTGTTCCGTCATACGGATGGCGGCATTGCTTGCTTTGGACCCTATCAGAAAATTAGTCCTAATTTAATTGACATGGTTCTAACGTTGTCAGATGTGCGCGGCAGGCCGCCCCAACAGGCTGATGAGATGGGATACGAACGAGCTACTGCCAAAACAGGGCTCATTTTGTTTAATAAAACGCCCACCCTATTGCGCTCTCCTTGCAACAATATCGAAGAGGGAACGGGGATCTTTAATTTCGAATGGAGCTCAGCAAAACGGCGAATTATAACCTATGCGGATTTAGTGCTGCAGTCTGATCGCGGCTTATATGCTCAAGCTTTAAAATCTTCTCATGGTCATTTACAAGTTCGCAATAAAACTCATATAGAAGGGGCCTTAATTGAAGGGGATTATCAAAGTCATCATCCTACCTGGAGTTTTGCCCAAGCCCGCAGTCTTTATTTAAGTAACAAAGAATTAGATTTTAGAGGGGAAGAAGTAATTTTATCGCATTTACCAGCCATGTTTGCATTGCGGTTTGTTTTTCATCCAGATTTGCGCGTTACTCATCATGGTAAAAAAATATATATTGAGACACCGGAGGGGCAACGCTGGGCTTTTATGAGCAACTGTACAGAGATGCAAATTGAACAATTAGACACCAGCTATCCTGCTCAAATGCTACTTGTTATGGGACACCTCAGCGCTAATAAAACCCAACAAATTCGCTGGGCTTTTCGGGGGAATTAGTCGGGTCTGAAGAAAAGTCCTTCGCTGCGCTCACTGTACTTTTCTCCAATTTATGTCGAGTTTCTAAGGCTTGAAGCGGTTCTACGCCTAAGAAACAAATTAATACCAATTACCCATCTTGTTCTTGCAGGGTTTGTTATATTCCCAGGTATAATCCTACATATTTTGCCCAAGGATTTTTATTATTTCTTCGGCGGTGACTAATTAATCCTCCTTAATTCTTAATAACTCCTTAAGGCTATGGTTAAGGATTTATTAACCATAGTAGCTTCATCCTAACAGTATATCAGAGTCGAAAAAGGTTTATTTTCCTATATCAAGCTTGGGAAGTAGGGAATTCTTGAATGCATAGGCAAGACTAACCTCTATCTAACAAGATAATGTCGACCTGAATTTATTTTTATGCTTAAAGGAGGCTATGGATGAGTGACTTTGTTAAAACCCGTTTTTTCTTTATTATGCTCATGATTTCCCTATCAATAGCGCAAGGGTTGGTTGTTCATGCAAGTCAGAAGGCTGCTAGTAAATTCGATCGTGCCTTGCCTAATATTCTAAGCTTGGATATAGGGGCTTCTTATCCGTAGCCTTAATATAGTTGCTTTCTCCAAAACGCTATCCCTCAATTTTTTCACTGAGTTCGAGCCATTTTAACTCAGCAGCATCTAAGTCTGATTTTGCTTGCTCTAACCGGGCAGACAAGGTTGTAAATTCCTGAGGATGGTTTTGGTAAAATGAAGGGTCCTCCAATTTGCTTTCGATCAGGTGGATTTCTTTTTCGAAAGCAGCAATAATACCGGGAAGCAAATCAAACTCTCGCTTCTCATTATAGCTAAATTTACGGTCAGAGCGTTGTTTTGGTTGGTTTGTTTCAGGTCTGTCTTTTAGGAGAGGAGAATCAGTTTTTGGTTTGCGCTTAGCGAGATAGTCTGAATAGCCGCCTGCATATTCGACAACCTCACCGTTTCCTTCAACAGCAATAATAGAGGTGGCAAGGCGATCTAAAAAGTCACGGTCATGGCTGACAATGATCAGCGTTCCCTCAAAATCATAGAGTAACTCTTGTAATAAATCGAGGGTGTCCATATCCAAGTCATTAGTTGGTTCATCCAGGACTAACAAATTACCAGGTTGAATAAAGGCTTTAGCGAGCGCCAGCCGATTTTTCTCGCCCCCCGATAAAATAGACACAGGGCTACGGGCTTGTTTGTTATCAAATAAGAAGTCTTTCAGATAAGCCATGATATGGCGAGGGTTGCCTTGGACGGTGACATGGTCCCCTCCATTCGGACATAAGTTTTCCCACAATGTCTCCGTGGTATTGAGGGTATCTCGCATTTGGTCCAAATAGACCAGGTCGACACTGGCACCCACATGACAGCGGCCCTCATCAGCGCGAATTTCTTTTAGTAATAATTTGAGCAGAGTCGTTTTTCCAGCTCCATTAGGGCCGACAATACCAATTCGTTCACCCCGTTGGATAATTGTTGAAAAGCCTTTGACGATACATTTGTCCCCAAAATATTTGGTTAAATTATGACATTCAATCACAAGTTTGCTCGAAATATCACCTCCCACGTTGCCCAGGCTGGCCGCTTTAGGGCGATTGAGAAGGCGACTGCGTTTTTCTTCACGCATAGCAATAACTTGGCGCAGACGTCCTTGATTACGCTTGCGACGCGCGGTTACACCGCGATGAACCCAATCTTCCTCCAGCCGTAATTTTGCATTAAGCTTTGTCAGTTTGCGTTCTTCATCGAGTAAGACAGCTTCCGTCCAACGATCAAAATCCTCATATCCCTTATCGTTGGCTAAAAGGACGCCTCGGTCTATCCACCAGGTGGCATTGGAAACCCGTTTCAGGAAACTGCGATCATGGCTAATCACCACAAAAGCACCCCGAAATGATTTTAGAGTTTCTTCTAACCATTCGATGGCGGGAATATCCAGATGGTTGGTTGGCTCATCTAATAAGAGGATATCAGGATCCATCACCAAAGCGCGCGCAATAAGAATACGCCGTTTTTCACCACCTGATATATTAGTCATGAAGCGATGGGGGTCCATCTCGACTTGATGTAAAACAGCTTCTACTTCAAAATGAGGTTTGCCTGTATAATCCATGATGTGATCCAGAATGGTCATATCAGAAGGGATCGTCGCATCTTGGGGCAAATAGGCAATCGTTGTGCCCGGTTGAGTGAAATACTCGCCGGCATCCGTTTCCAGATAACCTGCAATAATTTTCAGCAAGGTAGATTTACCACAGCCATTGCGACCCACTAGACAAATGCGATCGCGGGGACTGATTTGCAATGACAAGCCATCAAAAAGGGGTTTGCCGCCAAAGGACAAAACCATATCACGGATAGAATAGAGAGGTGGTTGGCTCATGGCGTTTCTTGGAGTAGGGGCCGATTTTGAGCGGCGTCTTTCATATTGGAAATAAATTCAATAAAGTCACTCACATCATTGAATTCATGATAAATACTGGCAAACCTAACATAGGCCACGGTATCAAGATTTATTAAAGCTTCCATCACCATCGATCCAATAGTGGGAGTGGGAATTTCTACTTCCCCGCTGGTCTCTAATTGACGAACAATACTGGAAAGGACGCGTTCGATGCGCTCTGCTGGAACAGGGCGTTTATGCACGGCCATCACAATAGAGCGGGCTAATTTATCGCGGTCGAAAGGGACACGATTACCATCCTTTTTAATGACTGTAAGGTCTCTAAGTTGAATGCGCTCAAAGGTGGTAAAGCGGCTGCCACATTCCTGGCAAAAACGACGGCGACGGATCGCCGCTTGATCGTCGGTGTTACGAGAATCTTTGACCGCTGTATCGCTATGACCACAAAAAGGGCAGCGCATTAAGCATACCTCACGCCAGGATAAATGGGATAAGAGTTGCATAAGGAGACAACTGCTTCTTTAATTTGAGGATTAGGTTCTTTTCCTTTAGCCAAATCTTCGGTGACCTCGGCAATCCAATGGCCAATTTGAGCGAAATCTTGCTCATTAAAGCCTCGAGTGGTGGCCGCCGGTGATCCTAAACGGATGCCTGAGGTGATCATCGGTGGTAAGGGATCGTGAGGAATGCCATTTTTATTACAGGTAATATTAACTGATTCTAGGGCATGACATGTATCTTTGCCGCTAACGTTTCTCTTTCTTAAGTCTACAAGCATTAAATGGGAATCAGTGCCCCCTGAGACTAAATCAAATCCATGACGGAGGAGCGTATTAGCAAGCGTCCGAGCATTGTGAACAACCTGTTGGGCATAAGCTTTAAACTCTGGTTTTAAAGCCTCTCCAAAAGCGACAGCTTTGGCGGCGATCACATGCATGAGCGGTCCTCCTTGCAGCCCTGGAAACACAGCCGAATTAATCTTCTTTGCGATGTCTTCCTCATTTGTGAGGATAATGCCCCCCCTTGGACCGCGCAAGGTTTTATGAGTCGTTGAGGTAACCACATGAGCATGAGGAAGCGGGCTGGGGTAGACGCCGCCAGCCACTAAGCCTGCAAAGTGAGCCATATCAACCATTAAATAGGCGCCCACCGCATCCGCAATCATTCTAAAGCGGACAAAATCAATTGTTCGTGGGTAGGCTGAGCCACCGGCAATAATGAGTTTTGGTTTATGGTCATGGGCAAGACGTTCAACTTGGTCATAATCAATCAAGTGAGTTTCAGAATGGATTCCATAGGGGATAGCATTAAACCATTTACCTGACTGATTCACTGAGCAGCCATGCGTTAAATGGCCGCCTGCATCCAAAGATAAGCCTAAGAAAGTGTCGCCCGGTTGCAACAGGGCCATAAAAACGGCTTGATTGGCTTGGGCCCCTGAATGGGGTTGAACATTGGCAAACCCACAGTTAAAAAGCTCTTTAACGCGATTAATGGCAAGGGTTTCGGCGATATCCACATACTCACAGCCTCCATAGTAACGACGGCCCGCATAGCCTTCGGCATATTTATTAGTCATAATACTGCCTTGGGCTTCGAGAACGGCTGTTGAAACGATATTTTCGGAGGCAATAAGTTCAATTTGACATTGTTGGCGTTCTAATTCCTGTTGTAGCGCTGTGGCAAGTTCTAAATCGGCATGAAAAAGTTGAGTCGTCATCTTGGATCCCCCTCTACGGTACACTTGGTGTCATCATATACTTATCTTCTTTCAAAAACCAGTTTTTTAGCCTGCAGTCCTCCCTATACCTTAATCTGCTTATCAGTATTGACTACTTTTGAAATCTTCCCCCTCTACCAGGACCATAAAACGGATCTTCTATAGAGATACATCGCTTTGATAAAGTTATCTATATCTGGTATATTAAATTTAAATAAAATTATTTTGAGTTAGCTAATGCGACGACTTCTAAAATATTTTCTGTATCTGAGTGGAGTTTTAATAGCGGGTACGATCTTAGAATACGCTCGCCAAGGATTTATCAATGATATGTCTATTCAGCCGGTGAATCGGTATAGTGCCCCTGACTTAGAAGCATCTGAGCCCACCGGTCGTCCGCCTGTTTTTTTGGTAACCTATGCAGCGGGAGGAGAACACTATTTTCGCAACCAAAATGCCGTCAGTCACTACGCCCTTAATAAGGGAATTGACTTTATTTTGAACTATCGCAAGTCTCATATCGATAAAGAATTTTTTGAAAAGAATCGCGGTATTTTTAATGAGAAAATTGGGGCAGGGATGTGGGTGTGGAAACCTTATATTATTCAACGTACCCTGGAAAATTCGCCTGACGGTTCTATCATTGTGTATATGAATTCAGCCTTTAAAATTCGCCAACCTATTCCTCGCTTTATTGAAAAATTAGGAGACAGTGACGTGATGTTGATCCAGGATCAAGATTGTCGGGCTGGTGCGTATGTTAAAGGTGACAGTTTTTACCTCCTTAATTGTAAGGAGGAGTCTTGTCGACAAGCTCCACTGATCTGGGGTGCCATTGTGGTCGTCAGAAATTCCTCTCGCAGCCGTTCTTTTATTAAAAAGTGGTTAGAAGCCTGCCAAGAAGAACAAGCCTTAAATGCAACGACTTATAACTATATGCCGAATTATCCTGAATATAAATGGCATCATTTTGATCAATCGCTCTTAAGCTTGATTTATCATAAAAATCAGGAAGGGGTAAAGGTGCTGAATTATGAAGAGGTGGATAACTATTTTATAGGATTTAATCGCCAAGGGGGGCGTAGCTCTACTAATAAGCCTTGGTACACCGTGTATGGCACTGAACCAACTATAGATTTAAATGGGGGATCGAAGAAATTATCCTCTACCAGTCTGTTAAATATCGGACCGATTGTTTGGCTGCGTAAACAAATCGCTAAACGGTGGGATGTGGGGGGATGAGAAAATCTCTACCCCGTTATTCACTATACCGCTGATGGATAGATTCAATTGCTTTCTCATAGAGGCTTGATAGCTCAGTGACGTCACTAATTCCCATTTTTAAATCACGGACTAATCCATCATGGAGCTTATAGACCCATCCATGGATCGCAAGCTCTTGGCCTCTGTTCCAAGCATCTTGAACAACCGTGGTTTGGGCGACATTGATGGATTGTTCTAAGACATTTAATTCACAAAGAACGTCCCAATGCGTGTCAGGTTTCAATTTGTCAAAAACACCTTTAAACTTTTGTTTTGTGTCTTGAACATGTCGCAACCAATTATCAATCAACCCCATTTTTTGATTGTTAAGGGTTGCTAAGATGCCGCCACAGCCATAATGACCACAGACAATAATATGCTTTACTTTCAAGACATCAACCGCATATTGAATAACGGATAAGCAATTTAAGTCAGAATGGACAATCATATTAGCAACATTACGGTGGACAAAGACTTCGCCAGGCGGTAGATCCACAATTTGGTTGGCTGGTACTCGACTATCGGAACATCCAATCCATAGATATTCGGGAGATTGTTGAAGAGCTAACTCCTCAAAAAATGTTGGGCAGCTCTTTTTCATTTTTGCTGACCAATTTTTATTCCTGTCCAATAAGTTTTGAAGATATCGCATATTCTATCCAATTTTATTTCGTAGCTTTATCCAACCTATACTCACCGCTATTCAAAAACCAGAAATTTTAGTAAAGTATTAGACTCTAATGAAATTTCCTTAGTGAGAGATGAAGTCAAATTGGGACTTAAACTTTGCCATAATTTGTGGGCTAATTTGTAATTTTAGATGTATAGCTGTCTCTGTATCATGGCGCGCGATAATCACGCCTTGCCGATAAAGCCACGCTAAGGCATCACCCGCTTCCAGGGGCAGATCTAATTCCACCAGTTTGTTATGACGATTCAGTTGACGATCAATAATATTGAGGAGTTTATCTAATCCAGCGCCCGTGATAGCCGAGATAAGAGCATCATTTTGCTTTAAGCGACCATACAGCGTGTGATGGTCGTCCTTTTCTAGGCGATCTATTTTATTGAGAACATTAATGGTTGTTCCATCCTCCAATTCCTCTTCCAAGCCTAATTCTGTAAGAACTTTATTAACTTCAAAGGCTTGATGAGTCGTATTTGGGTGCGAACAATCTTGGACATGAAGGATTAAATCTGCAGCGCAAACTTCTTCTAATGTTGCTCGAAAAGCAGCGACCAACTGGGTCGGTAGTTGTGAAATAAAACCAACTGTATCGGATAAAATAATTGTTCGTCCACTGGGCAGCTTAATGTGGCGCATGGTTGGATCCAGGGTGGCAAAGAGCATATCTTTTGCGAGTACATCGGCTTGCGTTAGCTTATTAAATAAGGTGGATTTACCGGCGTTGGTATAGCCCACTAAAGCAATGACGGGGTAGGGCACATCCGCCCGTGCTGACCGATGCAAACCGCGCGTGCGCTTAGTTTTCTCAAGCTCTGCTTTAATGCGGATAATGCGGTCGTCAATCATACGACGATCAAGCTCTAATTGAGTTTCGCCCGGCCCCCCTGTAAATCCAAAGCCGCCTCGTTGACGTTCCAAGTGCGTCCAGCTGCGGACCAAGCGGCTGCGTTGATAAGTGAGAGCGGCTAATTCAACCTGCAGACGCCCTTCAGCGGTGCGGGCTCGATCACCGAAAATTTCGAGAATAAGACTGGTTCGGTCAATGACTTTGCAATTCCATGCTTTTTCAAGATTACGCTGTTGTACTGGCGTTAACGGGCCATCAAAAACCACTAACTCAATATCATTATCTTTGATAATGTCAGCCAAAGTTTCGACATTACCTTGGCCAAGCATGGTTGCAGGGGTGGCTTTTTTAAGCTGAATGATTTGTGAATAGACTACTGCAAGGTCAATGGCAAGAGCAAGGCCGACTGCCTCTTCTAGGGCTGCTTTAAGATCATAATCAATTGTTTTCTTTTGAGCCACGTGTAGAACGCAAGCAATGGTTTGTTTTTTTTGCATGTTATATTTTTAGTAGAGTTAACCTCTTAAGGTTAACGGATTTCTTTATAAAATTCAAAAAAGAATAAAGGAGCTACCTTAATTTTTGTTGGAAGGTATATCTAATCTATTTTAATCAGAATCTTAAGTAATTTTGGAGTCTAAACAGATATCAGAAAATAATAAAGTCATATGTATTGACAATCCCTATTATTTCTATCTAAATTAAAGGCAAAGCTTACATAAGCTAAAAACAAAAATTAAAAGATGTTATATTCCTTTTAAGAACCTAAGAGCCTCAAGAAATTACGTACTTTTCCAGTTTGTAATTTAACTTGAAATTTTCCTTCTACATATAGTTAAAAAGTGGAAGTTTTAATAGTGCTGATTTGGATGGGATAGAAAAATAGCATAAGTTAGCTGGTCAATTTATTTTAAGAGTCATATTATGAAAAAAATTCTTCTCTCCGTGCCAATTACTGTGCTGTGGGCTGTCAATCTTGGTGTGTCATGCTGCTCCTTTGCTTCTGAAGAACCAGCATTGCCAGTAGGTAAACCTCCTCGCCTCCAACAGTCTACTTCTTTGCGGGATACTCGATCTGTTAGAGACAGAATTAAAATTTTTGAAGAATTTAGTGATCAATCACATCCTAAAGCATTAAATTTTAGTAAGATTTGTTCAGCCGAAGAGAAAAAGGTAGAACTTTCTTCCACAGGTCAAGTTAGTAAGATAAGGAGATTTTTTCAGCTTCCGCGCAAGAAATCTGAAGAGAAATCACCGAAAATTCTTCAAGAACCTAAAAAAAATTCTAGTCAAGCTTTAGGGACTTCCATTAGCTCTTCTTCCTCTCCTCGATCTGCACGTAATCTGTACAAGTGGGGAAAACCTCGTATAAATACATCAAAATCTTTAGAAGAAATACCTAAAGAAAAACCTAAGAGTAAGAAAAAGGAAAAAGGTAGCCGTTCCAAACCGCTAAAGAATTTTGAAGTAAGTAGGCCCACTGTTAATCCATTATTAACAAAACAGCATACGTTTAATCTAGAAAATATTGAAAAAGATTGGGAAGATAGAATAGAGAACTTTAATAATTTCAAGGAAAAAGTACAAGAGCATATAAAAAAAGGGGCAATCAGCGAAACCGATGAAAGGTATCTTTATGTGCTTAAAGGAGATCTAGAGGAATTTGAAACAATGTATATTAAAGGGATGCACTACGTTAAAGGGAAGAATTCCTTAAGGAAACAGGACCCTCTGCTGGGAGCGAGCCATATTCAAACCATGGGAAAGTGGTTCAAAGAGATAGAGTTAGAATTTGATTGGGTAAGAAGGGCTGGTGGATTAACACCTTCTTACCTTGATTTATTTGAAACTAAGTTAAAGGATGCTAAAAGCAAACAAAAAGTTCTAACGTCTCTGGGAGAAGGACAAGAGAATCTTTCTAAAATTTGTATTACTCACCCCAGTCCTACTCGACGGCGTGCTCATACCGCTAAAGCAGATATCAGTAGTTCCATAGGCTCTGGAAAAAAAATATAAAGAGCAGAGAGTCTGAAGGTATAATTTATAAAGCCAATATGGTGGCTTTATAATGATATGAAAAGAAAAAAGCCGCCTTTATTTGCCGAAGAAGATAGAAACCACTCATAATGCTACTTTTTCGGCACCCCTTTTAATGTAAATTTAAAGCATGCTCCTCTGTCTGCGAGGGTATCCAGCCATATTTTGCCACCATGCTGTTCAATAATTCGTCGACAGATTGAAAGTCCTAAGCCACTCGAACGGCTGTGAACATTGGCCTTTAATCGCTTAAAAGGCAGAAAGATTTCCTCTTTAAATTCTTCACTGATTCCGGACCCATTATCTTGGACGCTAATAACCCATAAAGAATTTTCTTGTTCAGCAGAAATTGATACACTTAAAGGCGCGTCTCCCTTATAGCGAATAGCATTAGAAATAATGTTCTGAAAGACAATTTGTAGTTGTTGATCATTGCCTAAAACTGTTGGTAAGTTATTGAAAATAATTTTTCCTTCTGCCTGCTCGATTAAATTGCTCAAGGTATTAATGGTATGATCGACCACATCATGCAAGCAAACTGTTTCCATCTTTATTTCGCGATTGGCTGCTGAGTAATCCAATAAATTTTTTACTAAGGAGCCACCATAAGCGGCCGTATTTAATAACTTTTGTAAAAGAAACTCTACTTCTTCATAGTCTTGTTTTTTAAGTTTTTCTTCAATGAAGGATGCTAGCAAGCTGATACTACGTAAGGGATCACGTAAATCATGTGCAGCTGAATAGGCAAACTGATTTAATTCTTGGTTACGTTGTTCAATCAGTTTCGTTTTTTGAGCCAGATTATTCAGGAGTTCTTTTTCTTTGGTAATATCTGTCACCGTTAAGATAATACCATGAATGGAGTTATCAGTTTTACTCCTAAAAGGAATCGCTGAGGCTAAAAATGTTATTTTACAACCTTTTTTCCTCTCCACGCAAACTTCTTCATTTAAAATTACTTCCCCTTTCCAAGCTCGGGGAATAATCTTCATATCTTCTGTGTATTTCTTGCCGTCCGTTCCATACCGCTCTGAAAAAAAACTATCCCAAGATTTAAAATTAAGAGGACCTTTAAACCCTAAATCCTTAAGAGCTTCTTGCCCACGTTTATTAACAATTTCAAATTCATTATTTTTATTTATAAAAAATAAGGCTTCGCCCATATTAGTGAGCAAGATTTCATAAAAATCTTTGGCACAGGCGAGTTGGGTTTCAAGTTCTAATTCTTGGGTTAAGTCAACCATTACAGCGGCAACGGCAATAATTTCATTGTTATCCGAAAAAATAGGAGTTTTATGGACGGTTGCCCGACAATCCTCTCGCTCAAAATGGAATGTCACTGAGCAACGTTTCTCTATAACTTCTTGTTCAGTTGCAGACGATTTCTCTGCAATCTCGGGAGAGAGAAAATCCTCATTCCTTTTATCAATTACTTGTTCCAGTTTTACCTTAAAAAAATTAAGGAAACTTTGATTGACCCATACATATCGCCCATCAACCAGCCGTATCCATGCCGGATGATGAAAATATTTTAACAGAGCGTAACAGGAACTTCCTATCATCGTTTTATCAAAAGGAGGCGGTATTATTGTCTGCATTAGGTATTACCAAATTTTGTATAATTTATAAGAAAAGTTGTGAAAAATTATCCTTGAAGAAAATATTTTATAGTAACTTCTTCTACTTTTTGAATAATTCTCATTTCCTCCTTTGTTCGTATTCCATCAAGGTCATGAGGGTTTCCTCAAGAATTTTCTTATGAGATTGATAGAAGGTTATAAAACTTTTGATCTAGCTGTTCTCTAAAATATAAGTTTTAAATTATTCTTTAGAAGGGGGCTCCTTAGTATGTACTCTGATAAAAAGGCCACAAAAATCTTTTTACCAAAATATTATGCGTTTATTAACTAAAAAATTCAATTTTTATAGATTTATACTATTTTTGCAAAAAGTATCAAAGAATTAACACAATCTTTTTCTCCATCCGCCACTGAGCTTTGAATCATAATTGACGCGAACCTCTGTAATAAGGGGCACGTATGTCTATAGCTTAATGCTTATTCCTTTCTCTCTAAAACCCTTCCCCTGTTAAATTATTGCCCCCTATAAGCGACAAAGATTTTTCCTGGAAGGTAAGTTAAGAATTTAAGTAAAGCTGTGCCCCGAGCTGCTTTAGAAAATTTATCATCGTCTTACGATAAAAAACTTTCATAAATCTGAGGGTATTTTCCTGCTTTTGCAGTTGTATTCCTGGACTGTTTGGGGGATAACTTAACTATGACTAAAATAAGGTTATCGTTAATTCATTTTGTTTTTATAGCTGCAGCATTTATTGCTGTAGTAATAGGGACATCGATTTATTTTGCTGCCTCCTTTAAACCGAATGAAGGCATGACTCTTAATATCTATAACTGGTATGGAATGATACCTAAAGATGTTATTGATAAATTTGAGACTGAAACCGGCATTTCCATCCGTTATGATCTGTATGATAATAATGAGATTTTAGAGGCTAAACTGTTTTCAGGAAATTCAGGATATGATTTGGTGTTTCCATCAGCATCTCCTTATGTGGTTCGTCAAATAGAGGCCGGCGTTTATCAAAAGCTTGATAAATCTCTTCTTCCCAATTTAAAAAACATAGATCCTATAATTTATGAAAAAATGCGATTGGCGGATCCAAATTTAGAATTTACAGTTCCTTTTTATTGGGGAACTTTTGGATTTGCGTACGTAGAAGAAGAAATTTTAAAACGTCTACCGGATGCGCCTGTTCATAGCTATCGGTTGTTATTTGAGCCCGAGATAGTGTCAAAATTTGCCGATTGTGGAGTGACCTTGCTTGATGAATCCGTTGATGTTTATCCAGCCATGCTCACCTATTTAGGAAAAGACCCGGGCACCAGTAGCCATGACGAATTAGAACAGGCACACCATAATCTTGTTAAAATCCGGCCATCCATTAAACGGTTTAGCTCTTCCCGATTTGTGAATGAATTAGTAGGGGGAGAAAGCTGCTTAGCTCAAGCGTGGTCGGGCGAAGCCCAGCTTGCCCAGGATCGAGCTAACGAGGTTGGTAAGAATATTCATATCCGCTATGTGGTGCCAGAAGAGGGAGGAACATTGTGGATTGATGCCATGGCGATTCCAGCGGGCGCCCCCCATCCTAAGAATGCGCATAAATTTATTAATTTCCTGATGAAGCCGGAAAATAGTGCAAGAATCAGCAATGCCATTAAATTAGCCGTGGCGAATAAAGCGGCAATTCCTTATATTGAAGATACAATCAAAAGTGATCCAACCATCTATCCAAAACCAGCAATGATGGCAAAGTTAAAATTGGATAAACCCCAGAATTTAACTTATGAACGTTATCGGACGCGGTTGTGGACACAATTTCGTTTAGGAAAGAATTGAGGTCCCTATGCCACCCTTATCTCAACCTCAGCAAACTCTTGAATATTGGCAAGATCCAAAAGCCAAACCTTATATTGTGATCGACAATGTCTCAAAATCTTTTGGTTCGATCCAAGCGGTTAAGGGTGTATCGTTGCAAATTTATAAAGGGGAATTATTTTCATTGCTGGGCGGTTCAGGCAGTGGTAAAACCACCTTATTGCGGATGTTAGCAGGCTTTGAGAAACCGTCAGCGGGGCGGATTTATATTGATGACGCCGATGTAACAGATTGGCCTGCGTATGAGCGCCCGGTTAATATGATGTTTCAATCGTATGCCCTCTTCCCTCATATGACGGTTAGCCAAAATATTGCGTTTGGCCTTAAACAAGAACGTATTGCTAAGAAAATCATCCAAGATAAGGTGAAATGGGCCCTCGATTTGGTACAAATGGCAGGATTTGGTGATCGTAAACCCTCTCAATTATCCGGCGGACAGCGTCAGCGTGTTGCCTTAGCCCGTAGTCTGGTTAAAGAGCCCAAACTTTTACTTCTAGATGAGCCATTAGGAGCATTGGATAAGCGCTTGCGGGAGCAGACTCAATTTGAATTGGTTAATATTCAAGAACGGGTTGGTATTACCTTTGTTATGGTGACCCACGATCAGGAAGAAGCCATGACCATGTCGACCCGCCTTGGAATTATGGAAGAGGGACGTATTCGTCAAATTGGAGCCCCCCATGATATCTATGAGTTTCCTAATTCGCGCTATGTTGCTGAATTTATCGGATCAATGAATATCTTTGAAGGAGTTGTCATTGAAGATGAAGATGACTTTGTTTTAATCGATTCCGAAGAGGCCGGCTGTCAACTCTATGTGACCGACTCTGCTGCGGTTCCGGTTGGAAGTCACACAGCAGTTGCCATTCGTCCAGAAAAAGTTATGATTTCCTCAACGCCCCCGGCTGGAAATAGAAATTCGGCTAAAGGCATTGTGCGAGAAATTGCATACTTAGGAGATATTTCTATTTATTATGTCCAATTAGAATCAGGCAAAATGGTACAAGCGGCTCGTCCTAACCTTTTGCGTTTTTCTGAGCGCGAAGTCACTTGGGATGAAGATGTTTATTTATTCTGGCGTGCTGAAAATGGGGTTATCTTGACATCATGATGGATCAAAATATGCCATTAAAGAGACAGTCTTCAAGGCGGCGTTCTGTTTTACGAGATCGTCAATTCGTTACGTCTGTTCCTTATTTATGGTTAATTTTGTTTTTTCTGATCCCCTTCTTGTTAGTCTTTAAGATTTCCCTAAGCGAATCTGTTCTTGCTGTTCCCCCTTATTTGCCTATTTTTGAGTGGGCTCACGATGGATTTTTGAATATTCATCTTAATATAGGGAACTATTTGCGCCTCTTTTTAGATCCATTTTATGCTTCAGGATTAATGACCTCGCTGATTATTGCATTTGCCGCTACTCTTGTGTGTTTAGTGGTGGGGTACACAATTGCCTATAGCATTATACGAGTCCCCCAGCATTGGCGTTTTATTTTTTTATTACTTATTATTTTGCCGTTTTGGACCTCGTTTCTGGTGCGCGTGTATGGCTGGATGGGGATATTATCCAAAGATGGGCTGCTTAACCAATTGTTGCTATTCTTGGGTTTTATCCAAGAACCAAAACAATTTTTATATAACAATTTTTCGGTCATTGTTGGCATTGTTTATTGTTATCTTCCCTTCATGATTTTGCCAATATACTCTGTTCTAGAGAAGATTGATGAAGTTTACCTTGAAGCGGCCTATGACCTGGGATGTTCACCCTGGAAAGCCTTTTGGCGAGTTACCTTTCCCTTATCTTTGCCGGGGGTCCTCTCGGGTGTAGCTTTGGTGTTTATCCCGGCCTTAGGAGAATTTGTTATTCCTGAGCTTCTTGGAGCACCTGATAACCTTATGATCGGGCGTATTATTTGGATTGAATTCTTTAATAATCGCGACTGGCCCATTGCTTCAACGGTTGCTGTTGTAATGCTGTTAATGTTTATTGTCCCGATCATGATTTTGCAACGTCGACAACTTAGAAAACAAGGGTAAATTATGCGGCGGTTGTCTTCCTTCAATATCACGGGCTTAATTTTGGGGTATGCATTCCTTTATATTCCTATTCTAACAGTTGTTGTTCTTTCCTTTAATGAGTCTATGTTGGTAACTACTTGGACACGCTTTACCACAAAATGGTATACGTCACTTTTAGAAAACGAGGGATTAATAAATGCAGTTTTTGCAAGTCTCAAGATTGCTACCATGACGGCTACCTTAGCAGTAGTTTTAGGAACCTTTGCTGCGGTTGCTATGGTGCGTTTTGGAGCATTCAAGGGGCGAATGCTATTTAGTGGAATGATTTCAGCCCCCCTGATTATGCCGGATATTATGACAGGGTTGGCGATGCTAATGATGTTTGTCGCCACCGAGCAGTTGATTGGTTGGCCCTCCCACCGGGGATTGATGACGATTACCATTGCCCATATTACCTTGGCAACAGCTTATGTTTATCTAATTATTCAAGCGCGATTGGCCGATTTTGATCGATCAGTTGAGGAAGCAGCACAAGATTTGGGGGCTCGTCCCACAAAAGTTTTTCTGGTCATTACCTTGCCTATAATCGCCCCTAGTTTAATTTCGGGATGGCTTTTGGCCTTTGCCTTGTCTTTAGATGACCTTGTTATTGCAAGTTTCCTGTCTGGCCCGGGGGCTACCACTTTGCCCATGCTTATATTTTCGAGCATTCGATTGGGTGTCAGTCCTGAAATTAATGCTTTGGCCAGTATTATTGTTTTTATCATTTCCCTGGGCGTTTTGATTGCAGGGTTAATAACATGGCGTCGCCAACGAGAAAAATAAAATTTATTTATTTTCCCAAATAAAAAATCCACTTCAATAATAGAGTTAACGATTGCAAGCTCTAACTTTTCCTTGAAAGGTTTTATCTTTTTTTAAGAGCTGAAAAATGGAGGATCGTATGCGGATAATGGATGTGCCAGAGTTTAAAGATAAAACCCACGTTCTAACCGTATTGCCGGATACACCGCTTGATCAAGTGATTGCTGAAATGGTTAGTTATAATGTCGGATCAGCCGTTGTTGTAAAGGAAGGCAAACTGGTTGGTATTTTTACAGAACGCGACCTTTTGGTGAAGGTGAGTGGTAAAAAAAGGCCGACTGAATCATTGAAAGTTAGTGATGTAATGACATCCAATCCTCATTCTGCACAACTGGAAGATGATGTGAACATCTCTTTAAGACGGATGAGTCAAGGTCGATTTCGCCATCTTCCTATTGTCGATGAAAATAAGCAGGTGGTTGGGATTTTATCCCAAGGTGACTTTGTCGCTTATACTTGGAGCGATTTAATGGCGCGGGTAGGGCGCCATACAAAATTTTCTTTTCTCACAAATTCCCAATTATGGTTGTTAATTCTAGGACCTTTAGTCTATTTAATACTAATTAAATTTTTATTCTTTACAGGTTAAAAAGAAAGGCCTTCTCAGAGGAGTTTTTCTTAGAGCTGAGAGTTTTTTAGAGGATTGGTTTTTAATTTCCTTAGCGGTATAAATAATCTATCCTTTTTAATTATTTTTGAAGAACTAAAAGATGCAATCATTAAAAGGTCATCATCGAGTTACGCTGGACCATTTAGAACCTGCACGGCCTGATCAACCGGTTCATCCAGACCCTTTAATCTTTGAAACTGTGAATCATGATGATCTTTTTAATGTGGTCGAAAAAGTTCGCACGACTATTGCGCTGGATAAAGATGAAGCAGCTTCTTTGGCGGTGGGTTTAAAGCTCTTGAGTGAGGTTGTCTTACGGCATCGTACAGATCCATTTTATGTCGATCTATTTAATACGTTAAGTACCTTTATTGACCAGATTAAAACAGCACAACAGAATAAGGATGTTTAATTACTGCTGAAATTTGGGATGACTGGGTAGAATGGCATAAAAGGCGATTTAAGACTAAGAAGAAACCCTAATAAGTTGGGCACAAAAATTTGCAAACTGTTGGTAAGGAGCGGGATTTCCTTTATCCTGCAAAGACCATATCCAACAGAGAATAGATTGAACATAGCACCATTCTTGGATCCGCTGAGGTGGGATCTCCAACAGTTGTGAAAAAAGGAGAATGCGCTCTTTAATAAATTTCTCGAAATTAGGGTGAGCATAAAGTTGAGGGATGGGATTGCGAATAAAGGCAGCAATTTCATAGGCGGGCTCTCCGGCAACTCCTTTAGGATCGATTGCTAGCCATTTTCCCTGATAATTAAGAATATTATCATGATGTAAATCACCATGGAGCAACATAGTCTGCTGTATGCTGGAGAGTAGTTTATCCGTTAAGCGCGAAGCTCTCTGTTGATGAGCTTGCAGAAATTGATTATCACCATCTGCGTTGTATGTATAAAGAAGACGAAGCCAATCAGAGATATGAGGAAAGTTTTTATCTCCTACTTTAGCTTGATAAAGTTTTTGCATAGTCGTACACGCAATTTCAATAGCGTCGCGATCATTTTGAGGGAAAAAGGATTTAAGGGATGTCCCTGGAATAGCTTGCTCTAAAATCAGCAAACCGTCTTCTGCTGTTAATAAAGAAATAGCCCCGTTACCAGCAAATGCTTTAAGAGCTGCTGCCTCTTGGTGCAACGCCTTTTTATCCAATCCTATTTTTAACACAATGGGCGTCTTATCCTGCCACCCTTTTAAAACTAAATTATAACTTAAATTGTTAACGACTGTTAAGTTCTGTAAATGATGACGGTGAGAAAGATGATCGATGATGCTTGGTAAATTTTCCAGCCACACTTGCCCTTTTTCACCATATAAATTAATTATTGTCTTTTGAAATAAGAGAGGGATGGGAAGATAGTGATCATCCCTCAATTTTTCTAACCCCTTCAAGGCCTAGGAGCTTGGAGCGATGATCGGCACCAATTGAAACCCCAGGAAAGCCTGTTAATCTGATGGATAAGTTGGAATCCACCACAAATTTGACCAGAAGGCGAGTGGGGCCTTGGGGAATTTTTTTAAGTATTGCTGCTAAAAGGGGGATCCTAATACGGTTGTCAATATGTATGGTGATGGCTTGAGAGGTGCCCTGAGTCATTTTTTCTAGGGGCTCAATGGATTGACATGTTATCCGGAAATCATCGCCGTCAAAGCGAATAATGCCGGAGACATGAATAGCCGTTCCAGCATTAAGAAAATCACGGGTACGGGAGAAAACTTCCGAAAATACGGCAACTTCGTAGACACCATGGGCATCAGACAGTTGCAAAAAGGCAAATTTCTGACCTGTTTTAGAGGTCCGCTCTTGCTTAACGGTAATGACGCCAGCGACTTTGATGGTTGCCCCTTCGCTTTGATTGAGAAGCTCTGTACTCCGCACGATCCCAAGGCGAGCCAAGCTATCGCCATAAACGTCAAGCGGATGGGCTGACATAAAAAAGCCTAATGCCTCAAATTCCTTTTGTAATTTTTCTAAAGGATCGAAGTCCAAGCAGGATCTAATATTAACAGGGATGATGGTATTGCTTGCGCTGCCAAAAAGAGAAGCTTGTTGGCTGTTTTTTTCTTGTTGACATAATTGTGCGGTTTTTAAAATTTCATCGGCATTAACATAAAGTTCACCGCGATTAGAATAGAGGCTATCAAAGGCGCCTGCGGCAATCAAATTTTCAATCTGGCGTTTATTGATACCTTTTGGATCAATGCGATTGGCAAAATCATGAATATCCTTAAAGTCACCACGCGTTGTTCGCTCAGCAAATAAAGATTCCATCCCGTGTTCTCCGACGTTTTTGACGGCTGCCAAAGCATAACGCACGCCATCATTTTCAACCGCAAAGGTGACAAAGGATTTATTGATGTCAGGCACAAATAAAGGATGTCCGGCCCGTAGCATGTCCTGCCGAAAAATATTGAGTTTATCGGTGTTTTGCATTTCATAGGTCATGGACGCTGCAAAAAATTCGAGCGGATAGTTAGCTTTAAGATAGCCTGTTTGATAAGTCAGTAACGCATAAGGGGCAGAGTGGGATTTGTTAAATCCATATCCCGCAAATTTTGCCATTTGGTCAAATATTTGGCGAGCAGTATCTTCCTCAATACCCCGGTCGACAGCTCCTCGGGTAAATAAGTCTCGCTGGGCATCCATTTCTTTCTTAATTTTTTTACCCATGGCTCGACGCAGCAAATCTGCGGCTCCTAGGGTATAACCGCCCAATTCTTGAGCAATTTGCATCACTTGCTCTTGGTAAACCATGACTCCATAGGTTTTCTCAAGGATGGGCTGTAAGTCGGGGTGTAAATAAGTGATTTCTTCTTCCCCATTTTTACAGGCAATGTAACGAGGGATATCGTCCATTGGGCCCGGACGATACAAGGCAACCAATGCCACCAGATCTTCTAATTGATCCGGTTTCATTTTCTTTAACACATCTCGCATTCCAGCGCTTTCCACTTGGAACACCCCGACGGTTTCAATACGGCTTAAAAGATCAAATGTGGCTCGATCGTCGAGGGGAATATGGGAGATATTGATGTCAATTCCTTTTTGGCGAATCATTTCGCAGGATTTTTGGATCACCGTCAGCGTCTTCAGGCCTAAGAAGTCAAACTTAACCAATCCTGCCATTTCAACAAATTTCATATTAAACTGGGTGGCTGGAAGGTCAGAGCGATCATCCTTGTAAAGGGCAACCAATTCAGACAAGGGACGATCGCCAATGACCACACCAGCTGCGTGTGTGGAGGCATGCCGATATAATCCTTCCAGTTTCATGCCAATATCAATCAGCTTTTCAACCGTCGTATCGGTTCGGCGAGCTTCTTCTAAGGCAGGCTCCAGTTCTAAAGCTTGTTGCAGGGTTGTCGGATTGGCTGGGTTATTGGGAACAAGTTTTGAAATACGATCCACCTGTGAATAGGGCATTTGCAACACACGTCCCACATCTCGCAGAACAATGCGGGCTTGTAGTTTACCAAAGGTGATGATTTGGGCAACCTTATCATCACCGTATTTACGCCTCACATAAGTAATGACCTCATCGCGGCGATCTTGGCAAAAGTCCACATCAAAGTCAGGCATGGAAACGCGTTCTGGGTTCAAGAACCGTTCAAAGATTAGAGTAAAGCGGATGGGATCAATATCTGTAATTGTTAAAGCCCAGGCCACCAACGAACCCGCCCCGGACCCTCGACCAGGTCCGACAGGAATTCCTTGACTTTTGGCCCATTTAATAAAATCAGCAACAATCAAGAAATAACCGGGAAATCCCATTTTCTCAATGACACCAATTTCATAATTAAGACGCTCAAGATACTTAGTACGGATTTCTTGTTTTTGGACCTCTGTTTGATCGGCTGTGTAAACTTGATTGATTAAGCGTTGATCCAGGCCTTCGGTGGCTTGTCGACGGAGTTCTTCAGCCTCTGTCAATCCCGAGGGAGATTCAAATGGTGGTAGAATGGGTTTGCGAGGCAAGGGGCGATAATGGCAGCGCTGGGCAATCAACACTGTATTTTCGATGGCTTCCGGTAAGTCCGCAAACAGCTCAATCATTTCTTCTTGAGTTTTAAAGTAATGATGAGGAGTGAGACGGCGTCGATCATCAGTGGCAATGACAACCCCTTCATCAATACACAACAGCGCATCATGAGCTTCATACATATCAGCCGTAGTGAAAAATACATCATTGGTGGCGACCAACGGAATATTATGTTTGTAGGCTAAATCAAGTAAATCTGTTTCTATTTGCTCTTCTTCCACCATACCATGGCGCATAATTTCCACATACAGCCGATCGCCAAAGAGATCCTTCAAGAAAAGCAAAGCAGTTTCCGCTTCTTCTCGGCGACCTGCAATTAAATGGCGAGCCACTTCGCCTTTAGGGCCGGCCGTTAAGGCAATCAATCCTTCCGTATACTGAGCCAGATGAGCTTTGCTAACTTGAGGGGAAATACCCGGGGAATTTAAGATATAGGCGTCACTAATCAAACGCATCAAGTTAAGATAGCCTTGATCATTCTGCACCAATAATACAAGGCTATCTGGTTCAGGGATTAATCCTACTTGGTCGGCTGGTAAATCTTGACTGATGTTAAGAATAGCCCCTGTAATCGGTTGAATACCGGCCTCAGCTGCTGCGACACTAAATTCCAAAGCCCCAAAAAGATTACAGCTGTCTGTTACGGCGACAGCAGGCATGGACATTTTTTGACAAAATTTTGCCAATTCCTTGATCTTTACGGCTCCTTCTGCCAGGGAATAGGCGCTATGGACACGGAGATGAATAAAAGACGGAATCATGGGCTAAATCTTATTTGTTTTCTTAGCAGCTAGTATGTCATGAATTTGAAATTATTAAAACTATTATACCCTCACTTGCTTATTATTTACCCGACAAGCTCTGCTGTTAAGAATATTTTATGGATGTCCGTCTTATAATTGTCATATGAAACAATAAATATTGTGCAATGGTGGATTTTCCTGATGATAAGAGCAATAATTCCCTTTCTAATAGTATCCTTCGTCCATGGCCAGGATGAATTACCAATTTCTCAGTTTTCCCCCTTTGCGGGTATAAAGGAAGAATCAGCTGTACCGTTTTGGGACCTTTTGCCCTATGAAATGAAAGAATTAGTTGTCTTTTATATAAAGTTGCCCGACTTGTCCATAGTGGAATTAGTCAGTAAGGAGTGCCAACACTTAGTTATCAAAGAGAGGGAGAAAAGGTACACACAACCCATTCGCCTTAGTTTTTTTGATCCACAGAAAGCCCCAATCAGCGATCTTCTGGCTCTTGAGATTAAGCTTAAAAATGAAAAGGGGGAATTGTGGAAATCGTATGTTTTTCCTTATGCTCAAAATACCCGCCTTGTGCCGCTTGGTTGTTCGGAAGACTTTAGTATAAAACTGCCCTACGAGGTTCTGCCTCTTAGAGTAACAGTCGATTTTATAGCAGGATATCTTGATAAAGATGAGGAGATTTTTGCTTCATGGCGTGAGCCCATTAATATCGGAAAGCTCAGGAGTCAGGAGATTTTTTATAAGGATGCAGAGGGAAATAAAAAAACTGCCGAAGCAATCCGCTTTACGCCACAAAATATTTTATTTAAACGGTTAAAATAAAAAGCGAGAAAAAACTCTCGCTTATAAGATGTTATTCAAAAACTTATTTTTTAGACTTCCTCAACGTCTAAGTCTTTTTCACTAATCTTGCCCTCTTTAACTTGCTTAACCAGTAGTTGTACAAGATGAAAAGGAGGAAGTTCGCGGCCAATACCGTCCTGGTCCCAGTTTAAACCCACGCTGCAATATCCTTCTTCAATTTCAGGAAGGAATTCTTCAATTAAATAGGAAACGGGCATTTCTTCCAAACTAGCATAATCTTCAGCCCAGGTCTTTGCGTTTTTGATATAGCTCTCTGTCCACAATGGAATGGTATCCATCGGTTCATCATCTTCACGTGTAAATTCAAGAGATTCAGTTTGAACACACATTTTATCTTGGACAAGGACATATACCTTTTCGCTGGCAACAGCTTCTTCAATAAATTTTAGAGCACGACCATTAAATTCTTTTTCGAGATCTAGTTCTGAGTCCATGATGACTATCCTTTGATAATATTAATGTTGCTTCACAATGCCGGTTATTTTGTTATCGAACAACCCTTTTATTAAATGAGAGGGACAAATAGATACTTCTTATAATACAGCTTCGATAGAAAACATCTTTCCTAGGCTACCTAAAAAGTTCTAACTGTCAGGAAGTGTAGCAGACTGTGAAGGGGAGCATTTACTTTAAATTTTGCTGCAATATCATGGGCTTCTGTCAATAGTTGATTGAGGAGGTGTGTTGCTCCTTCAATACCTAAGACAGAGATAAACGTAATTTTATGCTGATCATTGTTGACCGGTTTACCTGTATCAACAGCCGTTCCTTGCTCGCTGAGCAAATCATCGGTAATTTGATAAATGAGTCCAAGATTTAAGCCAAACTGGCGTGCTTGATTTAAAAGGGCTGAGTGGACGCCATCCCCTAGAATAATCCCGGCAATACAACTAAAACTCAATAAAGCGCCTGTTTTTAGAAGCTGCATTTGACGAATAGCCTCTAAGTTGTCGGTAGGAAATAAATCCATCATTTGTCCGGCCGCCATGCCATGGGCACCCACCGCTTTTGAAAATTCCGTAATGAGACTTAGACGCTTATCTGCTGATGTTTCTAAGGTAGCTAATACTTCATAAGCAAGGGGAATTAAAGCATCCCCCGCCAGAATGGCTGTAGCTTCATCAAATGCTTTCCAACAACTGGGAAGGCCCCGACGCAGATCTGCATTATCGAGAGATGGTAAGTCGTCATGAATTAAGGAATAACTATGAAGCAGCTCAATGGCGATCGCTGTATCCATTACAGCTGGTGTCCAGTCTATACCAGCACAGCGGGCAAAAGTTAAGGTTAAGAAGGGGCGGATAAATTTACCTGATCCTTGAATGCCATGCAACATTGCTTGCTGCAGCCGCTCATGGCTTGTTGCATTTTGAACCACATGCTGTAAGCGAGGGTATAATAGGTTTTTGACCTCTCCAAGCTGCGAGAGAAACGGGCAAGATTTAGGATTAGATATCATCATCAGTCCACTGTATATCATCCTTTTTATAAAAGGAACATAGTGATCATAATTTTAGAGCTTGTTGGATCCTAATATTTTACCTATGATTGAGCCGAGGTAGGGTACCATGATCGATTTATTACAACAAAAAACAATATTGCTAGCAGCTGCAGCCGCTGCCGTTATGGGTCTTTTCGTTTGGATAACGGTACGATGGCAATATAAGCATGCCTTAGAGCGATCAGAAAGTGAACTGCAACGCCTAGACATGCTTTTATCGGATACACGGCGTGATGTGCAGGATCGTGAACAACGAATTTATGAAATGCAGACTGTGTATGTGGCAGAAAAAGCAGCTCGAGCTGTGGCAGAAGAACGCGCCACGCGGAGCGAAAGTTTAGAGGTGCAGCTGAAAGACATTACGCAACAGTTTTCAACTTTACGGTCTAGAAATGCTGAATTGCAGTCAGCCTTGGAGTATGAACGTCGCCAGGCCCAAGATAAGATCCAAATGTTGGAGAATGCTCAAGTGCGATTAGGGGAAACCTTCAAAAGTCTTTCTGCCGAGGCGCTTTCTACCAACAATAAATCCTTTTTACATTTAGCCCAAACGGCCTTGGAAAAATTTCAGGAAACGGCACGAATGGATTTGGGACAGCGCCAACAATCGATTGCTGAGATGATGCAACCAGTGCAGCAAGCCCTCCTTAAAGTTGATGGCAAGATTCAGGATTTGGAAAAACAGCGAGTAGGTGCCTATGAAGTTTTGCGAGAACAAGTAAAGGAGTTGGTTGGCGTCCAAAAGGATCTTCGGCTTGAAACATCTAACCTTGTCAAGGCTCTGCGTGCCCCGTCCGTGCGTGGACAATGGGGGGAAATGCAGCTAAAACGCGTGGTAGAAATGGCTGGCATGATTGCCCATTGTGATTTCCAGGAACAAGTCTCTACTAATACAGAAGCAGGTCGCTTGCGTCCTGACATGATTATCAACTTACCAGGCGGTAAAAAGATTATCGTGGATGCTAAAGCTCCTTTATCAGCCTACCTTGAAGCCTTAGAAGCTCAAAATGATCATGACCGGCAGCAGAAGATGATGGATCATGCTCGTCAAGTGCGGACTCATATTCGCGCCCTAAGTCAACGCGCCTACTGGGATCAGTTTAATGATACCCCAGAGTTTGTGGTACTCTTTTTACCAGGTGAAACTTTCTTTAGTGCTGCTTTAGAATGTGATCCAGCCCTAATAGAAACAGGGGTTAAAGAAAAGGTAATTTTGGCCACCCCGACTACCTTAATTGCTTTGTTACGCGCAGTCTCTTATGGTTGGCGTCAAGAAGCCATGACGGAAAGTACACGTCTTATTGGTGAGCTTGGAAAAGAACTTTATAAACGACTCAGTGATATGGGGGATCATTTTAGTCGCTTAGGTCGCCACTTAACCCAATCTGTGGATTGCTATAATCAAACGGTGGGGACATTAGAACGACGGGTCTTAGTAACGGCGCGAAAATTTAAAGAGATTGATGCTTCCTCTGAGGTGATGGAAGAGCTGGCCCCTGTGGACGCACAGGCTCGATCAACGCAGGCTCCAGAATTAATTGGTGTCGACGAGATAGAAGACTTAGCTGACAAGCTGATTGCTTAACCGGCATCCTTTGTTTTCTGAGTGTATTATAGCTGCTCCCCTTATAAATTGATTCATTTTTAGTCTGATTTACGTCGATCTTTCTTCACTTTAAAAAGCCTGGGTTATAGTCAACTAATCACGGTTTTTAAAACTTGAAATCTCATGGGGATCTGCGCCATAAAATGTGACTAATTTATAAAGGGATCAACTATAAAAATATGGTCTGAGAAACTAAAGATTGTTTTATACGTATTTCTATATATCTTGGTTTTTGAAAGACGATGAGTATATAATTAGAAAAAAGAATTTTGGATAGAAGAGACAATGGCAGGACATTCACAATTTAAAAATATTATGTACCGTAAGGGCGCCCAAGATGCGAAGCGGGCCCGTATGTTTGCAAAGATTACCCGTGAAATTATCGTTTCAGCGCGGATAGGTGCTGATCCATCCTCTAATCCTCGTTTGCGGGCGGCAATGGCAGCCGCTAGAGCCGCTAATATGCCAAAGGATAACGTCGATCGGGCAATAAAGAAAGCACTAGGAGGGGAAGATACCGCTAACTATGAAGAAGTGCGGTATGAAGGATATGGCCCGGGTGGTACAGCTTTGATTGTAGAATCGTTGACCGATAACCGGAACCGAACAGCCTCTGAAGTACGGACAGCTTTTACAAAATGTGGGGGCAATATGGGGGAAACCGGGAGTGTTGCCTTTATGTTTGATCGCGTCGGCGTAATCCGTTTATCCAAAACTGTGGGAAGCTATGATGATGTTTTTGAAAAAGCTGTTGATGCAGGAGCGGACAATTTAGAGGAAGAGGGTGATTTTTACGAAGTCTTGACGGGTCTGGATAATTTTGCCCTCGTGCGCGATGCCTTAAGCCAAAGTTATGAAGATATCTCTGAGTCAAAATTAATTTGGCGTCCTCAAAACACTATTTCTGTCGACGAAGAAGCAGCCCAAAAAATTATCAAGTTAATTGATACCCTCGAAGATAGTGATGACGTTCAAAATGTGTACTGTAACTTTGAGGTTTCAGACGATATTTTAGCTAAGTTGTCTTAAGTTGAGTGAGGGTAGAGGTTTATAGCGTTAACCCTCAGAAAAGAGAGCAATCTATGCAGCCAAGAATAAACCTTATAACTTTAGGCACCCATGATTTAACGGCGGCCACCCAATTTTATGAACAGGGATTGGGGTTCCCCAGAATGTCTTTTGAAGGGGATGTTGCTTTTTTAAACCTTAATGGGACATGGCTTGCTCTCTATCAATGGGAATTGCTTGCCAAAGATGCCACCGTTGCGGAGCAAGGGTCGGGCTTTAGAGGCATAACTCTTGCCCATAATGCGGTGAATAAGGAAGACGTCATCAGTATCTTAGATCAAGCACAAGCGGCTGGTGGTGCCATTATAAAGCCAGCTCAACCAACCGACTGGGGAGGATCTGCGGGGTATTTCGCAAACTTAGATGGGCATCTGTGGGAAGTGGCTTTTAATCCAATCTTTTGGCCTGGTCCAGAAGATTTAGAGGTTGCTAGTTAATATGACTGCGGTTGTTCGTATTTTAGGTCTTGATCCCGGCTTACGTAATGCCGGCTGGGGCATCGTGGAAAGTCAGGGCAACCGATTAATTCATGTCGCGCATGGTGTTGTGCATTCTAATGCATCCTTGTCCCTCAGTTCAAGGTTGCAGCAAATATATCAAGGTCTCCAACAGATTATCGCCCATTTCCAACCCGATGAGGCAGCGGTAGAAGAAACCTTTGTTAATGCTAACGCGGCGTCTGCTTTAAAACTAGGAATGGCTCGGGGGGTCGTTTTGCTTGCACCCGCTGTGCATTCTATGCCGGTTGGTGAATATTCCGCCAATAAAGTAAAAAAGTCTGTGGTGGGGGTAGGGCATGCTGATAAGACTCAAGTGGCGGCCATGGTGCAGCGGCTATTGCCCTCAGCAGGGTTGGTTAAAGCGGACGCGGCTGATGCTTTGGCCGTGGCTATTTGTCATGTCCATCATCGTCAACTAACTCAAAAATTAGGATTATTGCAGGCGTGAGCCTTGTTTTGCTGTTATTAGCGATCATTTTGATCGGCTATGATTGGCGCTATCGATCTGTTCCAATCATCCCTTTTATTCTTTTTTGTATAGGTGTGGTAACTCAAGGGTGGACCTCTCCGCAATGGGAATCCTTTGGAATTGGATGCGTTCTTATTGTGCTCTGTATAGGGACAGAATATTTTTTTAAGCGTCCTCTCCTGGGGATTGCCGACAAAGTTTTATTGCCCATTAGTCTTTTGCTCATCCCCCTGTTAGATATAGGATTTTACTTTGTTTGCGTGGGAATTATTGGCCTTCTTATTTCTCTTTTTTGGCGACGTGTTTATGGCGTTGAATACTTTCCTTTTCTACCGGCCTTAATTATCCCTCTTTTGGGGTTTATTTTAAAATATATTGACTTTTTAACCTGAAACCCCCATAACATGGGAAGTTGATTCTATACTTTTTCATATAAATTCCCACGAGAGTTCTTGGTTTTGAATCAGTATGTCTTGCAATGAAAGATATAATACTGCAAGAGAATCATTGGTTTAAAACATAAAATATAAAGAGATAGTATGGAAAATTTCGACTCCCTCGGTTTACCCGAGGCAATATTACATTCACTAAAACGCCTTAATTTTGAAACGCCGACTCCGATTCAGGCTCAAACTATTCCGCTGGCTTTAGAGGGGAAAGATATTTTGGGCTCAGCCCAAACTGGTACCGGTAAAACAGCAGCTTATGCTTTGCCCTTGCTTGCCTTTTTGATGGCTAATCCCCAAAAGACAGCATTGGTGATGACACCGACCCGTGAATTGGCTCAACAAGTTATGGAGAGCATACGCGGATTTATGGGACGCGATAGCAAGATTTGGATGGCTTTGCTAATTGGTGGTGATTCCATGGGAAAGCAATTGCAGCAATTGCGTAACCGTCCTCGTTTAATTATTGGGACACCCGGACGAATTAATGACCATTTGGAACGGGGAACTTTGAAACTGGATCGCACAGGATTTTTAGTCCTGGACGAGACAGATCGTATGCTAGATATGGGATTCGTCGTGCAATTGGAACGTATTGCTCAATATATGAACCCTGACCGTCAAACTTTAATGTTCTCAGCAACTATTGCACCAACAATTGAACGCTTAGCAGGGGACTATTTAAAGGATCCCGTGCGTATTTCTGTGGGGTCAACGACCAAGGCTGCTGAAAAGATTACTCAAGAAGTGATTAAAACGACGGACACAGACAAGTTTGGTTTATTGGTTGACACCCTTAATCAAAAACAAGGAACCTTTATCGTCTTCGTGAAAACAAAACATGGGACTGAAAAGTTAGCCAGAAAACTCAATGATGAGGGCCATTCGGCGGATGCTATTCATGGAGATTTGCGCCAAAGCCGTCGCTCCAATGTGATTAGTGCTTTTCGCAGAGGGAAGAACCGAGTGTTGGTGGCAACAGACGTTGCGGCCCGAGGTCTTGATATTCCGCATATTGAATATGTGGTGAACTTTGATTTACCCCAAGCACCCGAAGATTTTATTCATCGGATCGGACGGACAGGTCGAGCTGGCGCTGAAGGGACAGCCATTAGCTTTGTCTCGGCAGGTGAATTTGGAAAATGGCGTGCAATTTGTCGGTTGATGCATCCTGAAGATCGAGTCAAAGGTATGGAAGGATTTGACCGTGAGGAACGAGGATCTCGATCCTCTCGGAATACCCGCTCAGATCAGCCTCGTCGTCGGTTCAATGATAACCGGACAGCTGAAAGGGGGGGAAGCCGAGGAGGTGAAGACCACCGTGGTAGAAGATCCGAGGGTCGCGATAACTCAAGACAGCATGAGTCTCGTGGCAGTAGGGTAGGCAGTTGGAGCCCGAATGCTGAGGCTCTTCAAACGGTAACATCTTTAGCCGATGGAAAAAGAGCTCCAGCAGCTGACCGCAAGTTTCAAGAACGTCGTGTCGAAGGTAAGCCAACCGATTATCGGTCAGAGGGTAAATTTGGTGGTCGTCGTCCTGATGGGAAACCCGGAGAACGTCGCAGCGAAGGTGGCTTTGGTGGCCGACCCTCAGCTGGTCGTTTCTCAGATAGTAAGCCAGGTGCCCGCCGTTCAGAAGGTGGTTTCGGAGGCCGTAGTTCAGGCGGTGGATACTCTGAAAAGCGTGGAGGCGGTGACCGTAAGGTTAGTGCGCCCCGTCCGGCCAGGAATAGTGGCCAACCGAGAGTTGCTAAAGCGCGTAGTCGCTAATTAAAAAAAATTAGGGAAGCAGCACTGCGTGCTTTTCTAAGGTTGCGTTGATAAAATGCCATCTCTATTAAGTTTAGGATGGCATTTTTTATTGGGAAAGTATTTAGGATTCAAGAAGTATTTATTTTTAGCTAATATATCAAAAGTTTTTTGTCCTCCATCCAGAGAAAGAATTAGAGAACGTTTCTCATAGATCATAGGATTTTACTTTTTATGAAGGAGTTTTATCATCCTATTTATTTCTTGGGGAGGTCTGTAATCCAGAGAGGATCTACCACCTAACCACAACTTAAATCTTGGCTAAGTGATGTTAAAGATAAGAGATTCCTAAAGAGACTATTGCGTAGGCTTTGTATTAACCTGTTTAAGTTTTAGTGAGTAGGCTAGTTTTGAGCGTTTGATTACTTCCGCATTAATAAGTGAAACCTTTCCATTTTTTTCAATAATGCCACTCTGCTGTTGAAAGAGAGGTTTAAATTCAACTTTATTAGCTAAATCATTAAATCCTTTGCTCTGCAAATATGCTTTGACTTCATCAATTTCATTAATGATATTAAATGGAAGTTCCCCACCGGTAGGTAGATTAGCCTGGCCTAGATATAAAACTTGCCCCGCTTTAACTTCAAAGGCTCCTATTTTAACCAAATATTTATTACCAGTTTTACTCTTGCTCTTCTTTATTCCTGGGCCAGGATACCATCTAGAACTATAGTGTGTACTACTATTTAAAATAAGGTAATCTATATAATAGACACCAGGATCCAGTATCATCATATCTGCATCATAATCTTTTGGATTATATAGTGTAGGCGTAAAATTAGCATTTCTAGTAATTTGTAATACTTTCTCTTCCCCCATCTTTTTTAAGTGGTATGGCAAAGCAACTCTTGTCTTGTTAAGAGTTCGAGGCTCATCTTCTGTCATTCGTAGTATTACTACACCTTTTCTATCTGACGTAAAAGTTGTAGGATTATAGATTTCAGGGGAGGCATGGTTTACGCAATTTGTTAGAAAGAATGGTAATATTAAAAGAAAAAAGGATCTGTAGAGTGTTTTCAATTAATTTTCTCCATAAAATTTCAAGTGTTTATGATTGATGAATATAAAAAAATAGCATAGAAGGGGCTATCCTGCAAAGCAGTACAAGAAAAATTTAAAAACTTAACATTTGTTAAAACTCAAAAATAAGAGGAGATTGTGTGCATGGATTTTAGACTCTAAAGTTTCATCATCAAGATATCGAGGACTGTAGGTTTTTCTTGTAAAAAGGTTGATGAATTAGTATACCTAAACCATATGGAGAGGTGCCGGAGCGGTCGAACGGGGCGGTCTCGAAAACCGTTGTGCGTGCAAGCGTACCGTGGGTTCGAATCCCACCCTCTCCGCCATCCGTCTTCGCTTTCGCAAGAAAACGCTTTGCGTTCGTTGCGAAATAGCTACGACGCGATTCATCGCGGAGAAGCGGTATACCTTTTTATTCATTATTTTTACTTTTAATATCACCTCTAGGAATGTGTTAAAAAATTTTACAATTTGTAAAGGAATATAAAGAGGAAATTAAATGAGGATAACGAGCATGAGAAAAGGTATGGACCCTAAAGTTTATCTCAACCTTTTGAATGGCAAACCTTATAATGAGGTACCCTTTCCTATTAGTCAGTCTCATATCACTCAGACGATGGCAGCATTCTTTGAGTTCTTAAAGCTGCCAGAAGAAATTAAATCTCATATTGATTTTAAAATTTCCCCTTTGCATCGCCGAGGCGATATAGGATTTAAACATCGAGATCCTGACAATGATATTTATAATGATAGTAAGGATTTCTTTCATTTTCATCCTCTTATCTTTGACCGATATGATGAGTTTATCCACAAGCATTCTCTCGCAAATCAGTTTTTAAAGCTTGCATTACCTTTATGGAAAGCAGCCTATGATAGTGTATATGAAATTCTAAGTTTGTTTGAAAAAGATTACCCCGGCACACTTTCTCAAATATTTGAGACGCCTGAACCACATATCATCTTGAGATTTTTAAAATATGATTGGAGCGACTCTGGAAAATATCTAGCTAAACCTCATTTTGATTCGGGATCGTTTACCCTGGCTATTGCAGAAAGCTGTGCCGGTTTAAGAATTGGCACCAATCCCAGTGATTTAGAAATTGTTAATCATGAACCTGAGAAAGCTATCTTTATGATCTCAAGCAATTTCAAGAAAATTGTTAACACCGATAAACTGTTGCCCGGCTGGCATGATGTTATTCAAATGGATGAGAAGAAAATTGGGAAATCATTTTCTAGGTGGGCTATTGTCGCGTTTATTGATGGACACAGTGTGGAATCTTTATCAAGAAATGAAACCCACAAATGGTATGTTCCTGATCCTTGTTAATATTAAGTCAATTTTTTCTCTTAACTAACTGCGCGCTGGCCTAGCGTGAGGAGGAGATGGGCTTGATCAAAAAGATCTCTCTTTTTTAAAGAGAGATCTTTTTAAATCAAAACCCTTTTTAAATTTGTTTTCTCTAGAATTTGCGGGCCCTTTTAAGTAAATTCTTAAAGTTGGTCATTCTCTGGTCCAATTCATTATTTGCTAAAGTTAAAAAGGGACAAAAGCAGAGGATAAAAAGCCTTAATTTTATTTGAAACAGAGACTTCATCACAAAATTAAGGTGGGAAGGAGTGAGGAAAAAATGATCACTGCTATTGCTTATATAGGGGCGGCTCTAGCCGAAATCGCAGGATGTTTCAGTTTTTGGGCATGGCTGAAGCTTGAGAAGTCAATCGGCTGGTTATTGCCAGGGATAGGGTCTTTGGCGTTATTTGCTTATCTGCTAACTTTTATAGAATCTGGTCAAGCAGGCCGCGCTTACGCAGCTTATGGTGGTGTTTATATCGTTACATCCCTCTGTTGGTTATGGCTGGTTGAAGGGGTTAAACCCCATCTAACGGATTGGGTAGGAGCGGGGCTCTGCCTTATTGGAATTGGCGTTATCTTAATGGGAGTAAAAGGAAATGGGTAACCTATCTACGCCTCATCCTTCCTTAACTTTAGGATGTGGGCACCATTGGCTTTGATTTTGCTTCATCCACCATCGCCAGGCACCAAAAGATAAAGCCACCCAAGGCTAAACCGCATCCGACCCAGCCCGTTGTGGGAAAGCCATAACCAGCATGAATAGCAAGCCCTCCTAAAAAGGGACCTAAGGCATTAGCGAAATTGAAGGCGCTGTGGTTGAGAGCAGCAGCTAAAGTTTGAGCATTGCCGGCCACATCCATAAGACGGGTTTGTAAGACCGTACCTAACCCTCCCCCTGTACCAATCATAAAAATAACAATTGAGAGAGCCCATATATTGTGGGTAGCCCAGGGATAACACGCTAACCATGCAGCGCTCCATAATAACATGATTCCTGCCGTGAGCATCAGGCGTCGATCCGCTGCCCAAGCAGCACCCAGTGTACCACACGTCATGCCTAAGCCAAAAATTCCCAATACCACGGGAACTGACTGAGGGGAAACCTGTGTAACTTCCAGCATGCTGGAGACCGCATAGGTATAGACAGCAAATAAACCTCCAAATCCGATAGCCCCTATCCCTAGGGTTAACCATACTTGCTTGCTTTTAAGAGCTAATAATTCTTGTAAAGGATTAGCAGTGGGTCGAGGATGATCTTGGGGCACAAAGCGCCAAACTAAAGCTACGGTGAGGAGGGCAATCAGGCTGACTAAAACAAAACCAAAGCGCCAGCCCGTAGCTTGACCGATCCAGTTTGCTAAGGGCACACCAATAATGGTAGCAACTGTTAACCCAAGCATAGTTCGCCCTACAGCTTGACTGCGTTTGTGAAGGGGGACTAAGGACGCAGCAACGAGCGCTGCCACCCCAAAATAAGCCCCATGCGGTAAACCACTTAGGAAACGAAAGCACAACATCCAGGAATAGGATGGCGAAAGGGCTGTGAGAAAATTGCCGAGGGCAAAAACAGCCATCAACACAATCAATAATTGACGCCGCGGAAAGCATGCCGCTAATAAGGCGATAAGAGGAGCCCCCAGCACGACCCCTAGAGCATAAGCGCTAATGGTATTACCGGCCGTAGGTTCATCTATATGGAGATCCTGACAGAAGTATGGAACAAGACTCATGCTGGCAAATTCAGTGGTACCAATCGCAAAGCCACCCATGGCCAAGGCAAATAAGACCATGGAGGGAGGAGCCACAGGGCGTCTATTTAGGGGTGGATTGAGGCGCGAGGATGGTGGCATGGGTGTTTCTCTCAATGTAAAAGTATAGCCCTTCTTCGGGATAAACAAAACTCCATTCAATTATATATTGAGAGCCACTGCTATTAAAGAGAGTACTGCGGTGTGCGGTTAATATGATCAAGAATAATATGGGCAGCTTGCTCAGCTGATAAATGAGTTACATCCAAGGTTAAGAAGGTATAGGCAGTCGGTTTTAATATGGTGAAATTTTTATGTTTTTCCTGAGCATTTTTAGGGTTAGTGTCTTTTAACCGTTCTTTTCTATTCTCAAAGAGGATCCGTCGACAAAGCTCTTCTTCAGAGCATTCTAATCGAACCGGTAAAAAGGTACTTTGCCGTCTTTGAGCAAGTGTTGCAATTTTAGAAAATATTTGCTCATCAGCTACACATCCTTCAATAAGTTCATTAGTGAAAATAAAATTTGAATCCAATGGTGCTATGGTTTCAATGGTATCCAGAATAATTTGCCGTATCTCTCCAATTTTATGCCAGACAAGATCAGATAAGGGGGAATCTTCATCAGTATTAATTAGGTTTAAAATAGGATTATTAATTAAATGATTGTCTACTATCTTACTATTCGTAAGCTTAGCAATTTCTTGGGCGATGGTAAATTTCCCTGTACCGGCAAAGCCAATGAGGTAAATAAGTGTGTTCTTCATTTAAGATCCTTTAAATGAAATAGCTAGTCAAATCCTATAGAAAATTATTGTATGACTGCAACGTAATTGCTGGCTTCTCATTCTCGTTGATTTAGACCGAAGTTGGGAATGAAAGAGCTATTATTAATCAAATTTTGCAATAAAAGAATAACTTATACCTTGAATATTGTAATATTGTTTCTTAATTCTTATGTTTTTGCTATTTTTTTCTTGAATTGCTTTTATACTATAAGGCATAGATGTAATTTGTAGCTATTTGTTAACCCTTAATTTTGAAGTGAGATTTTATTATGCAAGTCACAGTATCTCCGTCCGAACAGCGCCCCTTCCTTAGCAAGGCTTTTCTTGCAGGCTCAGGCTATGGCTGGATTGTTTGGGGCTGTGCGGCATTATTTTATCTATATGAATATATTTTACGAGTTTCTCCCAGTGTGATGACTAATGAAATGGCCGTTGATTTTTCAGCCACCTCCACTACGATTGGGATCTTAGCCTCCTATTATTATTACGCTTATGTTCCCTTACAAATTCCTTGTGGGGTTATTGTTGACTGGCTAGGGGCCAGGCGCGTCATAACTTTTTCGGCTGTGTTGTGTACAGTGGGAAGTGTGATGTTTAGTTATGCCCAAACAATTGAAGTTGCGCAATGGGCCCGCTTTTTGATGGGGGCAGGATCGGCTTGTGCTTATCTGAGTACCATGAAAGTTGCCTCACTATGGCTTAAACCTGAACGATTTGCGCTGGTGGCTGGTATTACAATGATGATGGGAACGCTCGGTGGACTTTTTGGTGGGGCTCCATTTGCTATTTTGATCAACAGCTATGGCTGGCGACCAGCCATGCTAATTATGGCAATATGCGGGATTGCTGTTGCTGCCGCTTGTTGGTTGATTATTAAAGATCCTGTTGGTCAGAATAATCCCGCAACAAAAAATGTAGGGTTGCTTGAGGGGCTCTATTCTATTGTGAAAAATCCCCAGAATTGGTTGATCGGGATTTATGGAGGATTAATGTACGTTCCGTTATCAGCGTTTGCGGAATTATGGGGAACACCTTATTTAATGCGCCTTTACAATATTTCAAGCGAAAAAGCCTCCTTATCCAGTGCGATGGTGTTTGTGGGAATGGCCTTAGGATGTCCCTTGTTTGCTGCCATTTCTGATCGTCTTAAAAGCCGTGTCAAAGTAATGTCCTGGTCGGCGTTATTGACGATCCCGCCGTTTGTGGCTGTTATCTATATTCCTCATTTACCCTTAGAAATGACCTTTCTTTTATTGTTTGTAGCGGGATTAGTATGTGGGGGACAAATTTTATATTTTGCTGCCGCCAAAGAAATTAATGATCCGGCTTACAGTGCGACAACTATTGGTTTTACAAATGCTTTTGTAATGGTCAGCGGTATAATTTTTCAACCCTTGCTTGGAATAATTATTGACTTGGCATGGGATGGTCTTGTAAATCCTGATGGAACGCCTATGTATAGTATAGGTGATTATCAGCAAGCAATGGTTACAATTCCGATCTGTATGATTGCAGCATGGGTCATTATGCTGTTTGTGAAGGAAACATTTCCGAGCCAGCTTGCCAATACCACAGAGGAGTGCTTATGAAATTGCGCCCATGGCTTATTTGGGGCTGTGCTGGATTATTTTATTTATATGAAATGATTCTCAGAGCCTCTCCCGGCGTTATTGCCAAAGATTTGATGTCTGATTTTGGGGTGGCTTCTACAGCCTTAGGCGTTTTAAGTTCCTTTTACTATTATTCTTACGTTGCTCTCCAAATTCCCTGTGGGGTGATCGTGGATAGGTTGGGGGCTCGGCGGGTAGTCACTTATTCAACTCTTTTGTGCGTCATCGGCAGCATTCTTTTTGCCTACAGTGAGTCGTTGTGGGGGGGGCAAATAGGGCGTTTCCTTATTGGGGCAGGGTCTGCTTGTGCCTTTTTAAGCTGCTTGAAAATCGGGTCTGAATGGTTTCTTCCGACCCAATTTGCCATGATTGCTGGACTCACCAATATGATGGGCACGGTAGGGGGTATGGTGAGTGGCCCACCGTTTGCGATTCTCAGCAATACTTTTGGGTGGCGTCAGGCCACCCTGCTTGCTGCAGGGATAGGCGTCGGCCTTGCTGTCATTTGTTGGGCGGTTATGCGGGATAAAAAGCAGGAATTAACAGCGTCAGAAGAATCGCTGCTTCAAGGTTTAGTGCGAGTGGCGCGCGATCCGTTTAATTGGATTGTCGCCGCCGTGGGCGGATTAATGTATATCCCAATTTCTGCTTTTTGTGAGTTATGGGCTGTTCCCTTTCTGATGGAAAAATATCAAATCTCTAATGAAATTGCTTCTCGCGCCAGCATCATGATTTATTTAGGTATTGCTGTGGGTAGTCCTTTGGCTGCCCGTTTATCGAATTATCTAAATAATCCTGTTCGCGTTATGGGGCTTTCTTCTATTGCAACGGCAGGGTTATTTATGGCTGCTGTCCAATTTGAGGGGATTACTTATAAGTTGATGTTACTCGTGCTCTTTTTAGCAGGGATGGCAAACGCAGGACAGGTGATGTGTTTTGCCGCTATTAAAGAAAATGTCCCCAATCGGCTCAGTGGGACTGCCGCTGGGTTTACCAATGCGATTGTTATGATGAGTGGTATAATTTTTCAACCCTTATTGGGGGTTATATTAGATATGGTTTGGCAGGGGCAGTTGAATGAGGATGGCAGTCGTTATTATGGCCCAGAAACCTACCAAACGACCATGATGATCATTCCACTTTGCTTTGTGATCGGGTGGCTGCTGTTGCATTTTGGCGGCAGGAAACAGCCCGCTTGTGATAATGTATAATCCTTGCTTTTGTTAAGCAAAAGCATTACGTTACGGATTATATTATTCACTTAGTAAGAGTATTTTGATGCAGGTAGTCGCAGACCAAATTGATACCGACCTTCGTTTATTAGCCGACAAGGCAAAATCTTGGCCATTTGAAGAGGCTAAACGGATTCTCAATCGGATTGGCCATAAGACACCGGCAAAAGGATTTGTTCTCTTTGAAACCGGGTATGGCCCCTCAGGACTGCCCCATATTGGTACCTTTGGCGAAGTGATGCGCACAACCATGGTGCGCCGGGCCTTTCAAATTTTAAGTGATATTCCAACCCGTCTCTTTTGTTTTTCCGATGATATGGACGGTTTACGTAAAGTGCCGGATAATGTGCCTAATCAAGAGATGTTACGACAGCATCTTAATAAGCCATTGACACAGGTTCCGGATCCATTTGAACAATATGAAAGCTTCGGGCACCATAATAATGCCATGTTGCGTCGCTTTTTAGATTCTTTTGGATTTGAGTATGAATTTCAAAGTTCAACGGATTGGTATAAAAGCGGCCGATTTGATGAGTATTTAAAACTCGTGCTTGCTCATTATGACGAAGTTATGGCAGTGATGTTGCCTTCTTTACGGGAAGAGCGTCGTCAAAGCTACAGCCCCTTCTTACCGATTTGTCCCACCACCGGTCGTGTTTTACAAGTGCCGATTGTGAGCCGCGATATAGAAGCAGCAATCATCACTTATCGGGATGAAGCCTCGGGTCAACTTATTGAAGTCCCTGTTACAGGTGGCCATTGTAAGCTACAATGGAAGGCGGACTGGGGGATGCGTTGGCGTGCCTTTGATGTCGATTATGAAATGTCAGGGAAAGATTTGATTGATTCCGTCAAATTGTCGACCCAAATTTGCCGTATTATTGGCGGACGTCCACCGGAAAACTTTACCTATGAGCTATTTTTAGATGAACAGGGACAGAAGATTTCCAAATCCAAAGGAAATGGTCTGACAATTGATGAATGGCTGACTTATGCCCCGGATGTTAGCTTGGCCTATTATATGTTCCAAGCTCCTCGTAAAGCCAAGCGTCTTTATTTCGATGTGATTCCGCGTCACATGGATGATTACTTGACTTATTTAAGTAAGTTTGATGAGCAAGAGCTGGTGCAGAAGTTGGACAATCCGATTTGGCATATTCACAACGGTAATCCCCCCAAGGCTGAAAGCAGCTTAAGTTTTTCAATCCTTTTAAATTTGGCGAGCGTTTGTAATGCCGAAGACCCCTCAATTCTCTGGGGTTTTGTTACCCGTTATCAATCCGAGGCTACGCCGGAAAAACTGCCTTTCCTTGATAAATTGATCAAACATGCGATTGCTTATTATCATGATCGTGTTTTTCCCGAGAAGAACTATCGTGCTCCCACCGAGCTGGAGAAGCAAGCTTTGAGTGATTTAAAAGCGCGATTGGAGGGATTACAGGCCACAGCAACAGCAGAAGAAATCCAAGCGGTTGTCTATGAGGTCGGTAAAAATCACCCCTTTAGCGAATTAAGGGCATGGTTCTCCTGTCTCTATGAAGTTTTATTGGGTCAATCCGAAGGGCCGCGCATGGGCTCCTTTATTGAGCTATATGGTATTCCTGAGACTATTGTATTGATCCAAGCTAAGCTTTAGCCTTTGAAAGCGAAATTAAAGAGATCATTTCTTCGTGAAATGATCTGCTTTAAAAAATTATGTTGTACCTTCTGAAATTGAAAGGAGGTAGGGTTTATGCAATTAAACTAGACTATAATCAGCATACTATGGTTTAGTACTTTTTAATTCAGGTTTTCCTTTCCTACTTTGTCTAAAATAATTTACGCTATTTTATGTTACATCTAGTATCGAACGATCACTCTGTCATGATGGTGGTGATGGTAAGGCCTATGATAATGATAATAGGACGGTCTGCTAACATCATAGGATGAGCGTGGCATAATCACGACGTCTCTGCCAGGTCTTTCATAATAAACACTGCGTTGATAGCGATCTGGTTCACACCCCATGAGCATCAGACAGCCTAAACCTAAGAGAACATATTTTTTTATCATGCTTAGAATCCACTCTTTATAATGTGTTCATAAAGATAGAGTGAATGAGTACGCTGTCAAGCGATCCCTTCTTTTTAAGTTTATATTATTGTTGCCCCCTGCTTATGTTCCGAGGTATTTTTGATCCAAAGTAACGATAGGCTAATCTGATCACAATGACAAAAAAACACTTAATAACCAGTGCTCTTCCTTATATCAATGGCGTTAAACACTTAGGTAACCTGGTGGGTTCTATGTTGCCAGGCGATGTATATGCTCGCTTTTTACGCCAACAAGGCGAAGAAGTCCTCTATATTTGCGGTACGGATGAACATGGGACACCCGCTGAAATTGCTGCCGAAGAATCTGGGAAGGATGTGGCAGCTTACTGTGAGGATATGTACGCCATTCAAAAAGATATTTATGAACGGTTTGGCATATCGTTTGATTATTTTGGTCGCTCATCCACATCGGCAAACCATAAACTGACCCAAGAGTTATTCTTGCAGATGCGAGACAATAATTACATTGAGGAACGAGAGATTCTTCAATATTATTCGCATGCTGATCATCGATTCTTACCCGATCGTTATGTAGAAGGAACTTGTCCATCATGTGGGTATACAAAAGCCCGCGGAGATCAGTGTGACGGGTGCGGCCGTTTGTTAGAACCCACTGATCTTAAGGATCCGTATTCAGCGATTTCGGGTAGTAAAGATATTGAACTGCAGTCAACAAAACATATTTTCTTGTTATTGAATAAGTTAACAGAAGGCCTGGAAGCCTGGGTTGCCACCCGTCCCGAGTGGCCCGATGGCGTTAAGGGAATTGCTAAAAAATGGTTGAAAGAAGGCTTGCAACCCCGCTGTATCACCCGTGATCTAAAATGGGGAGTGCCAGTACCGTTAGAGGGTTATGAGAACAAGGTCTTTTATGTTTGGTTTGATGCGCCGAACGGGTATATCAGCATTACCCAAGACTGGGCAGCCTCTATCGGTCAGCCGGATGCTTGGAAATCTTGGTGGCAAGACTTAGAGGCAGTTCATTATGTCCAATTTATGGCGAAAGATAACGTGCCCTTCCATAGCATTTTTTGGCCTGCTATGCTGATGGCAACCGGCCAGCCATGGAAACCAGTGGATTATATTAAAGGCGTTAACTGGTTAACGTATAATAAAGGTAAATTTTCTACCAGCCAAAAGCGCGGTGTTTTTATGGATGTTGCTTTAGATCTTTATCCGGCGGATTACTGGCGTTATTACTTAATGGCCAACTGTCCCGAAAGTGATGATGCAGATTTCACATTTACGCATTTTGCTGCCATCATCAATAAAGATTTGGCTGATATTTTAGGTAACTTTGCTAACCGTAGCTTTTCCCTAATTCACAAATATTTCGAGGGACGCTTGCCGGTAGCCTTGGATGAGGCAACGCTTGATCCAGTTTTGCTTGGTAAGCTATCAGCCATCGTGGCGGACTATCAGAAGTCTTTGTCAGACATGAAATTCCGTCAGGCGTGTGCTCAATTACGCAGCTTGTGGGTATTGGCTAATGAATATATTACTCTTAATGAACCTTGGAAAACAGCTAAAATAGATCTGCTCCAAGCGGGAGTTTGTTTAAGTCATTGTGTTTACTTACTCAGATTGTTTGCCATTCTGGGGTATCCAATTATGCCCACAGTCTCTTTGCAAATCTTAACGTTGCTCAATGATCCTTTGAAAAAATCAGTGGGAACGACATCTTTTAACAAAGGGCTTGATTTTACAGGCTATCCGGCGGATCAGCGATTCGCTGATCCCATTCGTTTGTTTGAGAAAATTGAAGACGAGCGTGTGGCTGAACTAACAGCCCAATATGATGGTAAATAAGAAAATCACTTTATTAAAACTGAAAGTTTATCCCTGCCTATAAAGAAAGTGATTTTTTTATAAAGGGGAGATGAACAACCAATCATCTTTTCCGAGATTCACTGCAAATTTTTCTCGGCAAGAAAGCGTATATTCTAAAGTATAAATAAGCCTTAAGACTGATAAAGTAAACTATTAAGTTTTTTAAAATCTGTGTTACCCTCAATATTATAGGCAAAAGGTATAAGGATTAAGATATGGTAGAAAATAAAAACTTCTCAGGGATATTATCTCAATTAGGATTAGGCGTTGCCTTAGGCGTGGCCACAATTGCTTGTACTGCTATTGTTGCGATTACGTACGTTAAGGTCAAAGAATCTCAGAACTTTATCCAGGTCAAAGGATATGCAGAAAAGCATATCATTGCTGAAAATGCAGTTTGGGACGGAGGCATTAACGCATCAAATACTGATTTGACAGAGGCCTATAAGCAATTAAATCAAGTTAAAGCTAGGGCGGTAGAGCTATTTAAAGCAGAGGGATATGACCTTAATCAAATAAAATTGGGATCTATTAATCGCTTTGAAACCCGTAAGAAAAGTCCCGATGGACACTATGAGCTTAACGAGATTGAGCGTTATAATATTTCGCAAAATATTGAAATTTCATCAAATGATGTCCATAAATTAGCCACCCTGCCATCTAAAATGAACGAATTGAATTTGCAAGGACTTGATGTCACCCCCGGCTATGTAAGGTTTTATTATCCCAGCGATAAACTTGATCAGTTAAAGATATCTCTTTTGGCCGAAGCCAGTAGAAGTGCCCGGGAACGCGCCAATCAATTTGCCCTTAATAGTGGGACTCAGGTCAATCGTCTGTTGAATGCGCGCCAAGGTGTTTTCCAGGTGACAGCCCCGAATAGTAGCGATATTTCGGATTATGGGACCTATGATACTTCTTCCATTGAAAAGGTGGTCAAGATTGTTGTCACCATGACTTATGGGGTAGGGTAATTTCCTTCCAATCGTCTAAGCTCAGTATAAAAATCAGGGAAACCCTTGCTTTTATACTGAGATTTTATACAGACTTGATTGATAGGGAGTCCATAAACAAGTCCTTCTGTTTGAAGCAAGACTAAAAGCTTCTCTTGACTAAATTTATCTTTATCTGAAAGCTCCTCGGCAAAATGTATCACTTTATAGGGTGGTAATTTAACCATAAAACACATTTCACTGCTATTTTTTGTCGATGAGATTAGACCTCAGTTTGCTTAAATCCATTTAAATCCTACTTGGCATCCTTTTTGCTACCTCTGCGATGAAACAGTTCAAGAAGAGGTAAGTTATGGCGATTTCTGAGACATCGTCTGTGAAGACAACAGCATCAAAACTCATAAAGCCCCAGACAAATGAGCTGATGGAATCCATCAAGACGGCTACTTTAAAGGATGCAAAAAGTCCTTTTCATAATTTAGTAAATGATATATCGATGGCAGCTGCTAATCACTTTAAGGATCGAAGTCAGGGACAAATGCAGCTAAAAAACCCGATAAAAACTAAGGACTTTGATACAGCTGAGACACTAAGGCCTATGAAATTCGACAAAAAGCAGTCGTCCTTAGAGATTAAAGATAATAAGTCGACTGATTCTATCTCTGATAAACCAGAGGTAAAAGCATCTATATCCGATGCTCAAGAGTTATTCCGCGACTATCCTGCTGGTGGGCTAGCGTTACCTTCAGTTGTCCCTTTTCAAGAGGATCATTTAACAAAAAATCCTATTGCTCAATCAGTTTTCCTGACTTCCCAAGATCGAGAAATTCAGAATTGGATCAAAGATGGACGGGTGACTATTGAGCAATTATCAGTGCCATCTGCCTTAGAGCAAAATTTGCCACTTTCTTCTGAAGTTATGTCCAGCCTCAATGAATTTAATAACTCATCCCGCCTAGAGCAGGGGACTGCACTCTCTTTCTCTGAAGAAATTATGACTGATCAATTAATGGTCAGTGGGGAGATAAAAAGTGAAATTGATAAGGAAAAAAGCTTTCCTACGATAAGTCTTGAAAAATCCAGCGCTCCGGAGCGTCCTTCCCCTAGCGGCGGGCAGAATACAATGGTACCCGTGACTCAGGTTGCGGCCATAGCAACCTCAGTAACACAGGATGCGGAAGTGGGAAGCAATACACTGAAGGGCAAATCAGCAAATACCATTATGGCAGGTCAGTCTGTCGAAGGAGGACCTGCGGGGATGAGGGGAGGTAAAGTACACAAGCCTGCGACTTTAACGACACTCGATAAGTTTGCTGCTCTTAATCAAATCAAGGAGCAACTCCGTCAAGGGTTGCGAAAGGGTGAAACGCATTTAAATATCCAGCTTAAGCCTAACGATTTAGGCAAGGTTGAAATCAAGCTTGATATTTCCCGTGAGGGGATGGTCTCAGCCTTATTTAAAGCAGAAAACCGTGAGACGCTAGAGGTGTTAAATCGTCATAGCCAGGATTTCCAGAATTTATTTAAGGAGGCAGGACTGCAAGCCGACTCTCAAGGGATGAATTTTTCCATGTCACAGCAACACCAGCAAGAGTCGTTTGATTCAAATGTTAAAGGCCCTGTCATTAAAGCGAATCAAGATCAGCTCGTAGAGATCGTTGCTACGGCACAGTCTCGGCCGAGCGGTTCAAGCTCGTCAGTTGATATTTCAGTGTAGGAGTGAATGATGGTTACAGCAGCAAATGCACCAGTAATGCCTATGGGAAAAAATCAGGCAGAATTAGATCAGAAAGGCAAGGCGGCCGCCGGAGCAGGGGTAAAGGATCGAAGTGCCTTAACCCAGATGCTTGAGAAAAGTCGAGACGAACAGTATAACGTTTTCATGAAAATGTTCTTGGCGCAGGTTAAAAACCAAAATCCTGATAATCCGATGAGTACCCATGAAATGACCCAAAGTGTGATGTCATTCTTCACCGCTGCCGAGCATGCGCAGACGAACAAATTACTGAAACAAGGTAATGACATGCGGATGAAAGAACAAATGGCAGCGGCAAAAGCTTACCTTAATAAGGATGTCATGTATGAAGGTGATCTCGTGAAATTTGAGGGAGGGGCTGAAGAAATTCAATTAATGATGCCGCCAGAGGTTAAGGTAGCAGAGCTGGTGATTCTGGACGCTAATCAAAAGAAAGTTAAAACGATCCCCTTAAGTCTTGTGCCTGGCAGGCAAACCAAACTATGGGATGGTACCAGTGATACTGATCCGACGACCAAGGTTCCTCCTGGTTTTTATTATACCCAGGTGGTCGCTAAAGATCTGAGAGAAAAAAATATGGAAATCCCAACAATTCTGAAAGGGACAGTGCGTCAAATATCCTATCAAGAAGAAGATGGAGAATTTCTCTTATTGGTTAATGATAGTATTGGGGTTGAAGTTGATAATTTGCTCAATGTCCGTAAGCCAGCTTCGCCGGAGTTGCTAAATTTAAGTAAGAGTATGCAAGACCAGGCGCGCCAATATGAAGAATTGGTAAGGATTTTAAGAGAGCAGCCTCAAATGGAAGCCTCAGCGTTGTCAACATCAATTCCAGAATATATAAGCTAAGGAGAATAAAATGGCAGGTTTAAATTCAGGAATGAATGCATGTGTCTCGGGGTTAAAAGGGGTATCACAACGGGTCAATTGCCACTCACAAAACTTGGCGTCAGCGGGTGCCTATGCCGCTAAGTCGCGTGCAGCCTTTTTATCCGTAGTGAATACAGGAAAATCTCTGGATACATTTGTCCCAGCCGGTATCCAGGCCACAAACCAACATTTTATCACAACCGTTGGTTCGCCTGTTTCCTCAGATGTTCCAACGCATATGTCGTTGGATGGGCAAGGGTTTTTTATTGTTAATAATAAAGCCGATGATGCTAATCCAGGTCAAACAGCTTTTACTCGGGTGGGAACCTTTTCTGAAAATGATAAAGGGGAATTCTGCAATCATGTGGGAGACTTTTTAAAAGTTTTTTATGTCAATCCGGATGGAACACCGATTGCGGCTAACACGACCGATATTAACAGTTTGCAAACAGCTACAAGTGCGGGTTTATCCGGCAATCCTGTTGCATCAACATCAGCGAGGATTAAGGGAGTTCTCAGTGCAACGGCGTTACCAGGGGATACCAAACAAGCAACAATGAGCGTGTATGATTCTTTGGGGATTCAGCATAATATAAATGTTAATTATACTAAAACTGCAAATCCACTTGAATGGAGCATAACAATCACCTCGCCGGATGCAGCTACTATTGGAGCTCCTTATGATACGGCACCAGGAATGCTAATTCAGTTTGATACCAACGGTAATCCAGCTTTAATTAATGGTGCAGCAGGAGCAGCCCCAGCGCTCAGCATGACCTGGACAAGTGCGGCTGCTCCTTCGACAATAGCAATGGATTTCGGTGCTATTGGAAGTACCGCCGGACTTAGATCCGTGGGCAATAATAAAAACTATGATTTTCCACCCCCCACTGTAGATGGCCGTGGAGCCGGTAAGTATAAGCAAACAAGCATTGATAAAGAAGGGTATATGTGGGCAACCTTTGATAATGGGTATACTGAGCGATACGCCCGTATTCCACTCGCGACGTTTCCCGATGCTAATAAACTGACTGAACAAACGGGGGGAAGCTTTATCACTAGTCCTGATTCTGGCGTAGCTCGGTTGAGTTTTGCCAATGAAGGAACGGCAGGAGGAATCCAAGCAGCTAGCCTAGAAGAATCAACCATTGATACGGCATCAGTCTTTACCGATTTAATTGTCGATCAACAGCGATATACGGCTGATTTGCGTGGAATCTCAACCATTGAAGAAATGTTGAAAGCGTTGGAACGCGCATTTGGTTAAAACCGATATTTATAGTTAATTTCTTTGCAGTTGATTACTGGAGCGGATTAGCTATAAAGGATGCCTTTGTCGATTGAATGCAAGATTCCGGTTTGCAGAATTTTTTCTTGATTATTAAATGGCTCAGTAGAAAAAAAGGGGAGATAGATATCTCCCCTTTTTAAGGCTTAGGCATAACCTTGCAATTTATGCTTCGGCTGTCATAGTTTCTTCAGATGCATTGCTGTTGGAGGCTTTTGCTTTCTTAATTTCAACAGCTGCTTCTTCTTCAGAACGGGATACAACAACACCCACATGAATAGAGACTTCTGGGTGCAGAACCACGCGGGCTTTGTGGATACCAAGGGTCTTAATCGGTGTGTCAAGTTGAACTTGTCCACGCCCAATACCGTATCCATTAATCTTAAGCATATCCGCAATATCAGCATTACGAACGGACCCATAAAGGTGACCTGTTTCGGAAGCTTGGCGAATCATGGTGATGCTGACATTGTCCATTTTCTTGGCAACGGCTTCAGCTTCATCACGACGCTTTAGGTTTTCAGCCTCAAGATGAGTCTTTTGGTTTTGGAAAAACTCTAGGTTTGCCTTAGAAGCGCGCAATGCTTTCTTTTGCGGTAGCAAAAAGTTGCGAGCATAACCATTGCTGACTTCAACGACATCACCCATTTGACCGAGTTTTTCAACTCGTTGTAATAGAATAATTTGCATATCAAAATTCTCCGTCTATGGCTTAGTCGTTAACATATGGCATAATGGCCAAGTAACGAGCGCGTTTAATGGCTATAGCCAATTCACGCTGTTTCTTTGTGGAGACAGCACTAATACGACTTGGGATCATCTTTCCACGCTCAGATACAAACTTGAACAATGTCTTTGCGTCTTTGTGATCGATCTTCATCGCCCCTTCGCCACTAAAAGGACAAGATTTGCGACGACGGAAGAATTGACGACGCTGTGGAGTGCCTCTTTCTTGATTTCTTTCATTATCTCTTGCCATTATGCATTCTCCATCGCTGTTGGTAGAAGATCATCCTGGTCATCATCATAACCACGATTGCGATCAGGGTTAAAATTCTTTTGTTGCATCAAAGGTGATGGATTTGGATCGTGCGCTTCGACTTTGATTGTCAAATAACGTAGAACATTTTCATTCAATTTCATTTGACGTTCAACTTCTTTAACAACCTCAGGTGCTGCTTTGATGTTCATCAAAACATAGTGACCTTTAGCATTTTTCTTAATGGGATAGGCCAGGGAGCGCAATCCACAGAATTCAGTTTTGGCAACATCTCCACTATTATCGCGGATAATTTTTGTGTAGTCCTGGGCCAAGGTTTCGACCTGATTAGGGGTCGCATCCTGACGGACGATAAACACTGTCTCATACAGTTTCATTGTTACTCCTTATGGATATAAACTTGTTGTTCAAGCTAAAGCCATGGTCTTTACCATGGCAAGGAGAGAAATTTATGTTCTTACGAAAAATAAAAAACTCTAAGCGCTACTTTACTTCTTTTTAAGAAAATACACAAGGGGTTGTATCATTTCTGATTGCTTTTCATACTAATAAGAAGACTTCAAAAAGGGGGAGATGAATGATGAAACGTCTTTATAAAGGGGAAAGTAAGCTAGCACGGCTTATGGAAAGCAATACAGTGCATGGTATTGTTGGCTGCTTAGTGCTGATCAATGCCATTATTATTGCTGCGTTAACGTATTACACGCCACAGGATCCGATCCATCAGTATTTGGTTATAGGGGATCGCCTTATTTTAGGATGTTTCCTTGTCGAAATTGGATTACGCTTGTGGGCAAATGGCGTTCTATTTTTCCGAAGCCCGTGGAATGTCTTTGACTTTGTTATTATTGTGGGATCGGCTTTACCGCTTGGGTTTAGTAGCCAAATTTTGCGGGCTTTACGTGCCTTGCGGCTTTTTTACTTTATTGAAATCTCTGCTAAAATGCGACACGTTATCCACGGCTTCTATAAAGCCTTACCGGGCATCCGCAATGTCTTTATCTTGATGCTTATTCTGTTTTTTACCTTCAGCATCATGGGAGTCTTATTATTTCCCAGTGCGCCCCGGTTTGCCGATATAGGATCAGCTTTACATACTTTATTCCAAGTACTCAGTGGCGATGATTGGTACAATGTGTTAAGGGATGTGTTAAAATTTTACCCTTATGCTTGGTTATTCTTTTACACCTTTTATGTGGTTATGGTCTTTGTGATCTTAAACTTGTTCATTGGCGTCGTGGTAGGGGCCTTACAATCGGCAGAGGATGAATTAGATAACCAAGAGGATTTTGATATTGCTAGTGCTTTTAAAGAGATAGAAAAACGTTTGAAAGCTATTGAAACTAAATTGAAATAATCTTATGTTAGAGATGCTACCCAGTTTGACAGGTCATGAATCCCCGGACCACAATTGATTCTTCATAGAGCTGTCCCTGTTAAGACCGTGGTCTAAACATTACGGCTCTAACCTGTAAATAGCAGGTCGCGAGAGGATCATACTATACCATCGGCTGGGCGGCTCCTTTTCCGCTTTCTTCACCTTTTTCAAATTTTCTCGTTAACCAAAAATTAACCTCAGTGAAATAATTTGTTAAATATTTTACTATAATTTTATGTATAGAGGATTCATTCTTTTAAAGTGAGGTTTTTATGGGAAAAGTTGCTGTTGTTACCGGGGGAACACGAGGTATTGGAGCTGCAATTTCTGCTGAGCTAAAGAAAAATGGTTTTACTGTTATTGCCAATTACAGTAGTAATGATGCTGCTGCTCAAGAGTTTTCGAAATCCCATAAAGTGGATGTTATGAAATGGGATGTGGGCAATTATGAGGATTGCAAAAAACATCTCGCGGCCATCGAAGAAGAATATGGTTCTATTGATGTTCTGGTTAACAATGCGGGTATTACCCGTGATGGTTTTATGCATAAAACGACGCCTGACATGTGGAATGCTGTTGTGGCTACTAACCTGACTTCCTGTTTTAATATGTCTCATTGCGTCATTAATGGCATGAGAGAGCGTGGCTTTGGACGCATTATCAGCATAACCTCAATCAATGGTCAAAAAGGTCAGATTGGTCAAGTTAATTATTCGGCAGCAAAAGCAGGGGTGATTGGGTTTACCAAAGCTTTAGCGTTAGAATGTGCCAATAAAGGTATTACGGTTAACGCTATTGCCCCAGGCTATATTGAGACAGATATGGTTAAGTCTGTCCCAGAAAAGGTTTTAGAAAGCATTATCAATCAAATTCCTGCCAAAAGATTGGGAACAGCAGAAGAAGTTGCGTTTATCGTTAATTTCTTAGCTGATGATAAGGCTGCTTTTATCACAGGCTCGACTATTAGCGCCAATGGCGGCCAGCATATGGTATAAGAATCATAACCATGACGACACCTAAAAAGCCTCTTTCATTGCTTTGAAAGAGGTTTTTTGTATAACGGTAGTTATATAGCTGCTCCCTTATAAATTGATTCATTTTCTAGGCTGATTTTCAGTAATCTTTCTTCGTTTTAAAAAGCTTTGATTAAAGCCAACTAATCGCGGTTTTTAAAGCTTGAAATTTCATCCGGAACTGCGCCATAAAATGTAACCAATTTATAAGGAATCAGTTATAGTTAAACGTGCTGGCCAGCAAATCCAAGTTCTGGTTCTGGTAAATCAGTTAAAGCACTAATCGCCTCATCAGGGCTTGCAACAAATTTCGCAAAGGTTGCATGGGCAGGGGTGGCAAATTTTTCCTCAATAATATTGCTGATCAACATCTTGAGAGGATTCCAATAGTTATTGGTGTTAATAATAACAATGGGTTTGTCATGCATCTGCAGTTGACGCCAGGTTAGAATTTCAAATAGCTCATCTAGTGTCCCAAAGCCACCGGGTAAAATGATAAACGCATCCGCCAATTCGGACATTTTACGCTTGCGCGTGTGCATGGTGTCAACAATTTCAATTGTTGAAAGACCCGGATGGGCTCCTTCAATATCTTGGAGGAGAGTCGGAATAATTCCTGTTACATGGGCGCCGTTAGCCAAGGCATTATCAGCCACAATTCCCATTAATCCTAATCGTCCACCGCCATAAACAACATTAAATCCCGAGCGCGCTAAGATTTCACCGGTGCGAGCCGCTGTTTCACGATAAATTGCATCAACCCGGCTAGAGGCCCCACAATAGACGCAGATGGTTCTAAGAGCAGACATTGTTTGATATCCTTTTTGGCGTTACAATTTTAGTATAGTATGGATTGTAGAGGCCAACAATCCATTAACTTTTTTTAAATTAAAGTAAAATTTTAGTATAAAAATGGAGGGAAAATGAGGCATTTCATATTAGGGATAATATTAGGTGTAGGACAAGCGATGGCAGAAACAATCGTCATCCATTTGGATGTCAACGGAACGATCATGGCGGCGGATCCTGTTCAAGGGAAAACCAGTGAAATTGCTGTTACTCATCAATTGGCTAAAAAGACCCGCGGTATATGGTGGGAGGGTTTACCAGAAATGCGCTATCAGGACTATGTTGAGCGCCATCTCATTCCAGGCCCTGAGGCTGATCAATCGATTAAACATAAGCGGCGGGCGTTATATTTAGAATTCTTACCCATGTTGCGCAAACAGCAACACCCGGTTTTACAAGCAACTCAAGAAAAGTACGATGAACTGATGGTGGCCTTAAAGAATCAAAACGGGCCACTTTATGCCAGCTTTTGGTAATTAGTAGAGTGGATGCAAACCTCTGAGCATGACGTTCGGTTGGTTTTTCGAACATTTGGTCAAGATATTCCCGACATTATCACTTTGTTAGAGGAAAAGGGATATTCTGTTACCAATATTTTGGGGATTCAGAAAGGTCGCTTATATTATGGGAAGTTTGAAGGCCACAATTTCGTAATAGGTGAACCGTGTGATGACCTTTCTGCTCTTTATGCGGATCCCTTTAATGCAGTCAAGGATGATTGGCAATGGTGGAATAGCCATGGCGAAATTGAATCCCATGCCAAACCATTTCCTTATTTTTCTCAGGTGACCTCTATATTTTTTGATGATAATGCCAAAGTTAAACAAATTGTCGCGCCTCAAGGATTTGTACGACCTTATGGTCAACCTTTAACCACTGACGATTTATTGGAAAGCGGACATGTGGTAGCCGTTAGTCCTTTAAAAGCTATGATTGATCCTAATTATTTTATTGACCATGTTGAGGCGGTTTTACGCTCTAAATAATATACGCTTAGTATCATGAATGGCCTAACTGAAATGTCAAAATCACCTGAGATGTTTCTAATTTATGCTGTGCATAGTAAGCAGAAATTGGTATCATCAAGTTGTTGAGGTAAGCCCCTAATTAATGTAAGATTTTTGCAAAAACAAGAGAGAGTCGTTGATTATGCGAGATCCTTATAAAGGATATCGTCTTCCCAAAAGTGTTATCGGCTTTGCTGTTCGCTACTATT
>JAIBEV010000158.1 GCA_019459505.1 Candidatus Paracaedibacteraceae bacterium
ACAAGCAGCAAGCTTGCTTGAACACCGCCCACATGAGCGGCCACTGTTCCCACAAAGGGATATAGACTCCCCTGACAGCCAGCACACCAGAACAATGGATCCAGGGGGAAACCGGCACTGGCTGCGACACAGTCAGCAGCAGGCGTTGTCACATTAAGTTTAAAGATTTATAATATGGTCTCATTTGATAAAACATAGGGGAGCCTTTAATTGTATAAACGTCATCGTTTTCCTTCCTCTCTAATTCAATCAGTTGTATTCCTTTATCATCGCTATGCTCTGAGCCTAAGAGAAGTTGAAGAACTCATGCTTATCAGAGGAATTGATGTAAGCTATGAAACAATAGGGAGATGGAGCTTAAAGTTTGGTCCTACTTATAAAAAGGCTTTAAGGTCTTATCAGTCCCCCGCAAGTGATAAATGGCACTTAGATGAAGTATGCTTAAAGATTCAAGGTAAGTATTATTGGTTATGGCGTGCTTTAGATGATCAAGATCAAGACATAGATATCCTTTTGCAACCTCGCAGAAATGCTAAAGCAGCTAAACGATTCTTTCTTAAACTTCTTGGTAAAGAAGGCTTTATTCCAAGAGTGGTCATCACAGATAAACTCGCCAGTTATAAAGCTGGGCTCCGAAAGCTTAGTGTATCTCCTGATCATAGAAAGCATAAATCCTTAAATAACCGTATGGAAGGATCTCATCAACATGTTCGTAAACAAGAAAGAGTAAAGCGAAGATTTAGAGACCCTATTCATTGTCAGAAATTCTTATCTTTATCACTAACCATTAGAACCTGTTTTGGAAGAATTACCCATAAACTGAAAGCTTCAGCTAAAAAAGTTCATAAGCACCAGGCTTTGAATATTTGGTATCAATCTACTCAAACACAGGAAAACTTTGTCTAGAGTTCCTTATAACCAGGAAAAATATACTTCTCTTGAGTTAATGTGACAACGCCCTTCACCATATATAATTCTCTCACTTTCCCCTGGTCCATACAGAAGAAGTGATTCTGAGCTTTTAAGCTTAGGCAGAAGAGTCTCTAGGTTTTTCTGCAGATCAGGATCTTGGCAGGTAGGGATAAACTGCTCTAGGCTTTTCTTCACATGGTAAGGCCAGTCATACTCGGCTTGGGTGACCTGAATAATCTTATCAAA
>JAIBEV010000172.1 GCA_019459505.1 Candidatus Paracaedibacteraceae bacterium
GACGACTACAATGCAACTTATCTGCATTCAACACTTGGCTATACCCCACCTAATACATTTGAACAAAGATTTTTAACCCATAACAAACAACACGACCCTCTTTTAAAATTCGCTTGCTAAATAGGGGGCATTACAGAAAGATTTAATTGTTGCGATGGTTACAAGGGGGGAGGAGGAGCCAAAGGAAATAGGAGTCAAAGTGTTAATAAAGCTCCTTGAGGATGAAAGTTCCTGGGCGAGATCAGTGATTAATAATTTCAATAAAAGCTCTCTTAAAGAGGAAAGAGAAGCCTCAGCCACAGTATTATGCAGACTTATTCAACGTGGCAATAAGTGGGCTAAAGGTAGGGTGGATCACTTTTCTTTAACTACGAAAGATACTTATAAGGATGTAGCTGTGATGACGCTCGTAAAACTCTTACAGCAGAAGAAGGAATGGGGAGTAAGCAAAATTGATAGGTGGATTGAGAGTGATAGGGTGAAAGAGAGAGAAATAGCAGAAGAGGCTAGAACTCTTAGTAAGACTCTCTAGAGATTGTTCTTTTTTCTCTAATAAATGGATCATCGTTCTAAGTCTCTGAAGAGTCTTAGAACGGTGACATTTTATTTAGGACTTCAACACCCCATGGAGTTGAATTCATATCGCTTACGGCACCTGCTGTGGTCCGAGAAATTCTTGCCTCGGCAATTTTTGTATAGTCAATGGTGTTGCTAGAGGAAATATCTTCCCGGCGCACAATTCCTTTCAAATCAATCACAGCCAGTTCTCCACGATCCCGGACTTCTTGTCGACCTTGGATCACAAGATTGCCATTGGGAAGGACTTCAATAATGGACGCTGCCATTTTAAAATTTAAGACACTATCATATTGCGTGGTGGCCTTTGTTTTCATCTCGGGTTTAAAATCATAATTTATTAAGGATGTTTTATCAACTTTGGCAGGTAAGATCTTCTTAATCTTATCTTCATAGCCAAATATATTGTTCAAGCTCCCAATCGATTGTTTGACTTCGCGCTCTGTTTCAACTTTAGCATCTAATTTAGATTTATGTTGAATAAGGGCCTTTACCGTCAAGATATCCCCCACACGCGATGCCCGTTGATCCTTAAAGAAAGCCCGAGATCCCGTTTGCCAAAGCGAACTATTGTTCTGGGAGGGTGCTTCCGGTGCCGGCATCGGCATCGTCACAGGCCGGTAATCAGAAATTAGAGTGGGGTTTTGAATTTGGCTCATATCTGGTGAGTCACCCACTTGTGACAACCGTTCCGCTAAATTACAGCCTGATAGACTAGCTATAATAGTCGTGAGGAAAAGGGTATTTGGTATTCTATTCATCCTTAAAATTCCACTGGTTTAATTTCTGCCTTCTGGAAGTCAACGACTCGGGCCTGAATAATTTTATTGCTATCCATCGTTTTAAAGCGAGCCATTTCGCCCCTTGCCGCATCTTTTTCTGCAATTGCTGTAGTGGTTAACATCATACTATTAGACTTATAAGCAATGGTGACGGTGTCGCCTCTCTTGACAACAATAGGAGCGCGAATATCATGGCGATTTAAAGGTTGGCCGGGTTGTAAAATGCGATTTTTTGCAGTCTGACCAATTAAATCTTCTGCTTTAAGAATAAAATTCTGAGAGAGGCGAGTGGTCGGCAATTTATTCCAGGTAATATCGGAAGCTTCGATAATATCGCCGGGGGCAATGGCGCGCGCTAAGATAGGGATATCGCTTAAGGGGTCAATCTTACCAGAAATTCCTTTCAGACGTATTCGTTTATCACCATTAGCGATTGCTAAAATTGCTTGAAAGTTTTTTTGATCGGGGGCAAAGTGAACTTCCTCTAAAATTAAGGTATCTTCATCCGCCTCATGAGGAATAGAGAGCTTGTTGGTGACAAGATTTACATTGAAATCCCCAGAAAAATTGACTTTATCTTGGAGGTGGGTTTTAAGCGCATTGGCTACATCTAAGGCTGAAAATGGTGCAGGGGCCGTCCATCCTTGTGCAATTAACAGAGTGCTTATGAGTAGAGTTTTCATTTTAGGTCTCCTGCTTAGCTAATCATTCGAATGCTGGCATCAAACATAGCATCACTGGTGGTAATAACTTTGGTAAGTTGTTCATACGCATGTTGAATTTTTATCAAATCAGTGATTTCTTCGACTGAGTTGACATTTGACCCTTCCCGATAGCCCTGCATAATGATGCCATTACCCTGAAGGCCAGGGGTGCCAATTTGGGGCGTACCGGAGCCATCAGTTTCAAGAAAAATATTTTTCCCCATGGCACGTAGACCATTTTGGTTAATAAAACGAACCACTTGCAGTTGGCCTGCTGCTTGAAAGTTGGTTTGCCCGGCTAATTTTATGGAGACAATACCATCATTGGAGATCTGCACGTCAGTGGCATCAATCGGAATTGTAATGTTGGGAACTAAAGGATATCCGTCGATCGTAACCAATTGGCCAGTTTGCGGATCTCTTTGAAAAGTTGCTGTTCTGGTGTATCCATTTGTTCCATCTGGTAGGAGAACTTGGTAGAACCCTTCGCCCATGATAGCAATATCTAGAGCTTCACCTGTCGACAGAGGGTCTCCTGCTTCAAAGGATCGATAAATACCCGCTGCCTTCACTCCGAGACCAATGGGTAAACCTAAGGCGGCAATTGTGTTGGTTGATGTTTGAGCGCCGGCCAATACTTTATCTTGATACCCTAAATCCTGTGCCACAAGATATTGTCGTTTAAAACTATCTACCCCTTGGGCGGCTAAGTTTTGAGACTTTACGGCGATATTGGTTTCTTGAAGATGCAAACCGGTTTTTGCGATATTGAGAGCATTATTTAAAGACATGAATCAAACTCCAAGGTAACTAAATTTCTATAGGCCAGACTTTGAGGAAATGTGAATAACGTTGCTTGCCAACGAATAACTTTCCTTTAATAGCTTTTCGGCTTGTTCATAGCGGCGTTGAATCTCGATTAATTTAACAGTTTCTTCAATAGGATTGACGTTTGATTCCATGATGTACCCCTGATGGACTGTTGCTGATTCACTCACTATCAACTCGTCGGTCGGCAAATAATATCCATCTTTGGTGTATTGAAGTGTTTTTTTATCCGCCACGGTGAAAACACCAATAGTATCAATCACCCCATTTTGGTTGCTGACGGCTCCCGTGGGGCTAATATGGACAAAATTTGAATCAATGGGAATGGTGATAGGGCCGCCACCGGTGGATAAAAGGGCTTCACCTGAGGGGCCGACGATTGTCCCCTCGGCACTGAGACGGAATTGACCATTCTGGGTTAATCTTCCCCCTTCTACTTGGAAGAAATCATCACCGGAAATGGCGATATCATAAGTATTCCCGGTTGGCTTTAAGGCGCCTGGTGAAAAGTCATGATTAAGGTTCATTAAGGTCACATAAGACACGTTGCCATTGGCTTGATTTTGATATTTCGCCTCGATGGATTCGGCATAAACACGTTTAAATCCGCTGGTCGTGCTGTTGGCTAAATTTGAAGCGGTGGCTTCTAATTGTGGCCATAAGGTTTCCTGAAGAGAAAGGGCAACTGTGGCTGACCGTTGAACTGGAACACTGAGAACCATACTTTTGACTCCTTATTGCTGTCATGTCCTAGGTAGCAATAAGTGTGCCAAGTTGATCTAACGGCGTCTCTTGCCGCGCGGTTGGGGCTTAGAAATATGGGGGGCCGTAATGCCGAGCTGTTGGGCCTCCAAACGCTTTAGTTCGTCACGTAGGCGAGCTGCTTCTTCAAATTCAAGATTGGACGCAGCATCCCGCATCCGTTTGTCCAGCTCTTTCATATAAGATTGTAAATTCCGTCCGGCCATTTCTTTTGAGTCTGTATCAATCTCCACCGTCATATGATCGGCAGCATAGACACTTTGTAAGACGTCTTTAATACTTTTCTTAACAGATTCTGGGGTGATGCCATGAGCTGTGTTATAGGCCTGCTGTTTTTCCCGACGGCGATTGGTTTCGGAAAAGGCTTCTTGCATGGATTTGGTGATTCGATCTGCATAGAGAATGACACGGCCATTCACATTGCGAGCGGCGCGACCAATGGTTTGAATGAGAGAGGTTTTGGACCGTAAATATCCTTCCTTATCAGCATCGAGGATAGCAACAAGGCCACATTCTGGAATATCTAAGCCTTCACGCAGCAAGTTGATTCCAATCAAGACATCAAATACCCCTAACCTTAAATCGCGTATAATTTCCACGCGTTCCAACACCTCAATATCTGAGTGCATATAGCGCACTTTAAGGTCGGCCTCATTCAAATAATCACTGAGAGCCTCTGCCATTTTCTTTGTTAATGTCGTCACCAGTACACGCATGCCTTGGCTAACGGCAGCTTTGCACTCAGCAATCAAATCATCAATTTGATGTTCCGTGGGACGCACAGTGCAGACGGGGTCAGTCAAGCCGGTAGGACGAATGATCTGTTCGGCAAAGACACCCTGCGTTTTCTCTAATTCCCAAGGGCTAGGGGTGGCCGAGACAAAAATAGTTTGAGGACGCAGGACTTCCCATTCTTCAAACTTTAAAGGCCGGTTGTCGGCACAGGAAGGAAGACGAAATCCATACTCACTTAAGGTTTGTTTACGCGCCCGGTCACCCTTATACATTCCATTTAATTGAGGTACCGTGACATGACTTTCATCAATGATGAGAAGAGCATCCTGAGGTAAGTATTCAAACAAAGTCGGGGGAGCTTCACCGGGGGCTCGACCGGTTAGATAACGGGAATAGTTTTCAATACCCGCACAGGTGCCAGTTGCGGCCATCATTTCAATATCAAATTTAATGCGTTGTTCAAGACGTTGAGCTTCCAGCAATTTATTGGCGGCTTGAAATTCTTTTAGCCGTTGGTCAAGTTCAATATGAATTTTTTTAATAGCCTGTTCCATGGTCGGGCCCGGCGTGACATAGTGGCTGTTGGCGAAAACTCGAATTTGTTCCAGTTGGGCAAATTTTTCACCGGTCAAGGCATCCATTTCAGTAATAGCTTCGATCTCATCGCCAAAAAAGCTAATGCGCCAAGCGCGGTCTTCATAGTGGGAAGGAAACAGTTCAATAACATCGCCGCGGACGCGGAAGGTGCCTCGGACAAAGGATAAATCATTCCGTTTATATTGAATCTGGATCAGTTTGCGAATGAGATCATTGCGGCCGATATATTGCCCAACTTTTAAAGGGATGATCATACCACTATAGGTTTCAAGCCCCCCAATACCATAAATGCAGGAGACACTGGCAACAATAATCACATCGCGGCGTTCTAATAAGGCTCGGGTGGCCGAGTGGCGCATCCGGTCAATTTGTTCATTGATTGAGGCTTCTTTTTCAACATACGTATCGGTGCGCGGTACATAGGCTTCTGGCTGATAGTAATCATAATAGGAGACAAAATATTCCACCGCATTATGAGGAAAAAATTCTTTCATTTCTGCATAAAGTTGGGCTGCTAATGTTTTATTGGGGGCCAGTACTAAAGTGGGTTTTTGCGTGTTAGCGATGACGTGAGCTATCGTAAATGTTTTCCCCGAGCCTGTGACGCCGAGCAATACTTGATCTTTTTCCCCATTGAGCACCCCATCCGTTAACTCTTTTATGGCCTGAGGCTGATCGCCAGCGGGTTGAAACTCTGAAACCACCTCAAGGGGTGGTGATTTAATCAGATCTTTGTCGTAAAGTAAAGGTTGTAGCAGCATACCTTAAGAACCTCCTAGTTAGGGATTGCCCTGTTTTTGAATAGGGGAACGGCTAGGGTTAATATGAATGTTAAAATGCCCTTTTAATACATATAATATTATACCAGAATCTTCATAGCCAAGGGGAAACTTTCTTCAAAATTGTTTTTATCTTAAAGCAAAGGCGGCTTCCATTAGTTTTTTGGCATAATCTGATTGAGGATGGGCGACAATTTGTTCTGTGGGCCCTTCTTCGACAACCTTGCCATCTTTCATGACCATAATACGATGACTCATGGCTTTGATAACTTTAAGGTCATGACTGATAAAAAGGTAAGACAAATTATATTTTTTCTGCAAATTGCGTAATAACTCAATAACATCAGCTTGAATCGATCGATCTAAGGCTGAGGTGGGTTCATCTAATACCAAAACTTCAGGTTTAAGGATTAAAGCGCGGGCGATAGCTATTCGCTGCCGTTGTCCGCCTGAAAATTCATGAGGGTAACGATGGCGAACATCTTCAGAAAGACCAACTTCTTTAAGGATAGAAATAACTTCCTGCTCAATCTCTTGAGAGGATAATTGAGAGTGAACTTCTAAGCCTTCGGCAATAATTTGGCTGATCGATAAGCGGGGGTTTAAAGAGCTAAACGGGTCTTGAAAAATGATTTGCAGCTGATTCCGTAAAGGACGCATTTGTTTCATGCCAAGCGAATCAATTTGTTGACCACAGAAAACGATTTTGCCTGTACTGGGCAGCAAGCGCAGCAAAGAATACACAAGCGTACTTTTGCCACTGCCACTTTCTCCTACAATCCCTAACGTTTCTCCCCGTTTAAGCGAGAGAGAGACATCATTAACAGCTTTAAAAAAAGTTGGTTTTTGCCAGAACCAGGACGTCGAGCGTTTGAATCCCACCTCAATATTCTGTGCCTGCATCACGGTTTCTTCCTGTGGGGTAGTCAATGGAGATCCGGATGGTTCTGCTGCAATCAGGGCTTGCGTATAAGGGTGCTGGGGGGTATGAAGAATCTGTTGGACACTACCATTTTCAACAATTTCACCGTCTTTCATGACAGCAATAGAGTCGGCAATTTTGGCAACCATATTTAAATCATGGCTAATCAGGAGCAACCCCATATTGAATTGACGTTGTAAGGACTGAATTAAGGTGATAATGCCTGCTTGAATGGTAACATCTAAAGCTGTTGTAGGCTCATCGGCAATCAAGAGCTTAGGCTCACACGCCAACGCCATAGCGATCATAACCCGTTGCCGTTGGCCGCCGGAGAGTTGGTGAGGATAAGCATTGAGGCGATTCTGGCCATCAGCAAATCCAACAAGGGTTAACAGCTCCATAACGCGATTGCGCGCTTGTTTGGCTGTTAGTTTTTTATGGATGATTAAGGATTCTGCAATTTGCTGCTCAATCGTGTGCAGCGGATTAAGGGCCGTCATTGGTTCTTGAAAAATCATACCAATCTGATTACCGCGATAGGGGCGTAAGAAATTTTCGCCCCGATTGAGGAGTTCTTCCCCCTCAAATTGAATGGATCCGGTGGGATGGCTAGCCAGAGGGTAAGGCAAAAGGCCCATAATCGATAAGGCGCTCACAGATTTGCCGGACCCACTTTCTCCGACAAGCGCTAAGGTTTTTCCTTGTTCTAAGGAAAAAGAGACACGGCGGACAGCCTCGACAGCGGTTGCGGCATGAGGGCTAAAACGAACACTTAAATCTTTAACCGCTAATAAAGTCATGAGGCCACCACCTTTCGAGCATCAAAGGCATCGCGAATGGCTTCTCCAATAAATACTAAGAGACTTAGAACAAGGGCAAGAGAGGTAAAGCCCGCCATCACTAGCCATGTTGCGTTAACATTATTTTTACCTTGGGTAATTAATTCCCCCAGGGACGGAGAGCCGGGCGGCAACCCGAATCCTAAAAAGTCCAGAGAGGTAAGAGTCGTAATAGATGCGTTAATGATAAAGGGTAAATAAGTAATGGTTGCAACCATGGCATTAGGTAAGATATGGCGCCGCATAATACTGGCATTTGAGACACCCAGTGCTTCAGCTGCGCGAACATAATCAAGAGATCGAGTGCGGAAAAATTCGGCCCGTACCACAGCCACAAGATTCATCCAACCGAACAAGAGCATAATACCCAGCAACCACCAAAAGTTAGGTTGAACCATGCTTGATAAAATCATGAGCAGATAAAGAATGGGTAGGCCTGACCAAATCTCAATAAATCGCTGTACATACAAATCAATTTTGCCGCCAAAATAACCTTGAAGACCGCCAACAGTGATTCCGATAACCATGGCAAAAAAGGTTAAGATTAATCCAAACCAAATAGAAATGCGCGTTCCATAAATTAATCGAGCCAACAAATCGCGTCCCTGATCATCAGTCCCCAGCCAGTTGTCTAATGAAGGAGGAGCCGGTGCTGGAACGGAAAGATCATAGTTAACTGTGTCAAAGCTATAGAGAATTAAGGGGAATAGGTACCAACCCTTGGCTGAAATTAGGTCTTTGACGACAGGGTCGCGGTAGTTCGTTTCTGTTTCAAAAACCCCACCCCATTGGGTTTCAGGGTAATTTTTTAAGACGGGGCTATAGAAATGCCCATCAAAATAAACTAACAGGGGCTTATCATTGGCAATAAATTCTGCACAGGTCGTGATGAAGAATATAATGGCAAAGATAATCAGCGAATAAAAGCCGCGGCGATTTTTTTTGAATTGAGCTAAACGACGTTGGGTTAGCGGTGTTAAAGTCATCTTTTACCCCCGGCTCGCTGCTAAATCAATGCGTCGATCAACGAGCATATAAGTTAAGTCGCCAATCAACTGTAAAACCATTCCGATCAGAGTATAGATAAATAAGGTGCCAAACATTAAGGGATAATCGCGACTTAAGGCTGCTTCAAACCCCATATAGCCCAGCCCATCAAGCGAGAATAAAAATTCAATCAAAAGAGAGGATGTAAAGAATATATGAATGAAGGCCGCTGGGAAACCTGCAATAACGATTAACATAGCATTTCGGAAAACGTGGCCATAAAGGACTGATTTCTCTGGCACCCCTTTAGCCCGGGCGGTTAAAACGTACTGTTTATTAATTTCCTCAATAAATGAATTTTTAGTCAAAAGGGTAAGTTTAGCAAATCCCCCAATAACCATTGCTGAAATCGGTAAAACCATATGCCAGAGATAATCCGTAATTTTATGAAACCAACCAAACTCTGACCATCCTTCAGAGACCAGCCCCTTAAGAGGGAACCAGGTAAAATAGCTGCCACCTGCAAAAAATAAAATAAGGAAAAGGGCAAATAGAAAGCTGGGGATCGCATAGCCAACCACAATGACAGCACTTGTCCACATATCAAAACGGCTGCCATCTCGCACAGCCTTTCGGATACCCAGAGGAATAGAAATCAGATAAATCAGTAAGGTTGTCCACAGTCCCAAAGAAATTGAAACGGGTAGTTTTTGCTGAATCAAGGTAATAACAGGTGTATCCCGAAAATAGCTTTTGCCAAAGTCAAGGCGGCTATAATCCTTAATCATTTTGAAAAAACGTTCATGAGCTGGCTTATCAAAACCAAATTGTATTTCTAGTTCCTTGATGAATTCTGGATCAATACCTTGGGTCCCTCGATAAATAGAATCATTGCCAGCCATTTGATCAAATTGCTTGCCCATATCTGATCCACCACCAAGTCGCGATTCAGCGTCGCCCGCTTGGCCTCGGACCTTTGAAATAATCTGTTCAATGGGCCCCCCGGGGGCTGATTGGACAATAACAAAATTGATTAACATAATTCCCAATAAGGTTGGGATAATGAGCAATAGTCTCTTTAGAATATACGAGGCCATAGGGCTCCTATTAATTTACTATTTTTTTGACGCGTTCCCACATCGTGCTTAGGAAGTTACGGTTTGAAGGCGTCTCACTTTTGTCTGACAATGCTTGCGCTTTAGTCGCATCATACCACCAGGTTTGAATATTGAAAGGATTAAAATTTGCTGAGACGGTGGGATGGCCAAATTTATCCCAATAAGCCACAAACATAGATCCTGTATGCCAGGCGGGGATCATATAAAAACCCCAAAGAAGCAGCCGATCCAGTGCACGCGCCCGATGGCAAAGTTGAGGATAAGAGTTCGATTGGACTAATGTTTCGATCACCTCATCAATCGCAGGATTATTGATGCCGGCAAAATTGCGAGATCCGGGCAGATCGGCTCTGCTTGATCCAAAGAAGTCTCGTTGTTCATTGCCTAAAGAATTACTTTGGAGAATAGCATCTAAGATCATATCAAAGTTTTTATTCTCAACCCGTTGGGTATAAGCGGCTTTATCGATTGATCGTACAACAGCCTTAATGCCGATCCGTTCAAGGGTTGAGATATAGTGCATGCAGACTTTTTCCTTGGATTGATCCTCAATCAAAATTTCAAAAGTAAAAGGCGTATGGGTTTCTTTATGAACCATTTGGCCGTCTTTAATGTGCCACCCCGCCTCATTAAACAGCTGGATGGCTCGAGTCATCGCAGCTCGTAATTCGTTATGAGTTTTGTAATCAGGCAACTCAAATTTTTCTGTGAATACTCGGTTTGGAATCTGGTTTTTTAAAGGGAGTAGAACCTCAAGTTCCATCTCAGAAGGTAAGCCTTGTGCTGCAAAACAAGAGTTAGGGAAATAACTGAGGTTGCGTTTGTAAGTGCTATAGAATAGACGCTTGTTAAGCCATCCAAAGTCATAAATAAGAGTTAGGGCTTCGCGCACTCTGACATCTTGAAATTTAGGGTGGCGGATATTAAAGAAAAATCCCTGGGTTGATTCTGTCCGATTATGGGGGAGTTCTTTGCGAATAACCCGTCCTTTATTAACGGCGGGAAAATTATAGGCTGTATTCCAATTTTTAATGCTGTTTTCAGCACGGATATCGATTCTACCGCTTTTAAAGGCTTCCAGTTGAGCGTTTGAATCCAAGAAAAACTCATAGTGGATTTCGTCAAAGTTGTTTGTACCGACCTGAGTTGGCAATTCTGCGCCCCACCAATTTTTCACCCGTTCATAAGTAATACTTCGGCCTGGCTCCAGGGATTTAATTTTATAGGGCCCGCTCGATGGCGGGATTTCTAAGGAAGTTGAGGCAAAATCTACTTTTTCATAGAAATGTTGAGGTAAAATATAAATCTGCCCTAAAATAAGCGGCAATTCAGCATTTTTAGCATCGTCTAAATAAAATTTAACTTGATATAGCCCAAGTTTTTCAGCTTTTTTGACATTCTTATAGTAGGTGCGGAACATCGGACTGCCCTTGTCCTTCAACGTATTGAAAGACCAGATGACCGTGTCTGCTGTAATTTTAACGCCATCATCGAATTGGGCTTTAGGATTTACATTAAAAATTACATAACTGCGATCGGCAGCCACCTCAATGCTCTCTGCCCCAAAGGCATAACATTCTCCTGCCCGATCTTGGTTTTCAGCCATCAAATTAGTGAGCGTTAAACCAATGCCGGCTGGATAATTCCCTCGAACAATAAAGGGGTTTAAGCTGTTAAATGTACCCACAGCACTTAGAGTTAAACGCCCTCCTTTAGGAGCGTGGGGATTGACATAATCATAATGTTTAAACCCATCCGGATATTTACGCTCTCCAAAAACAGAAAAACCCTGAGCTTTAGTTGCCGCCATAGAGGGAGCTGCTTTCTTTTGGGCATATCCGAAAGTGGAGGAGGTTGCTAGAAGAGCGACAACAGTTAAACCCCTTAAGAGATTTAACTGTTTATATTTCAAGTAATTTTTGCCGAGCACCCAATTTAATCCTTAAGTGTCTGAAGATAGGCAATCAAATCAGCACGATCTTCGTCTTTTTTCAGGCCTGGAAATGACATTTTAGTGCCGCTGAGGAAGTCCTTAGGTTTATGGATGAATTTGTTAATGGTTTCCGCATCCCAATTACCCCCCAATTCCTTCATAGCTTTAGAGTAAGCAAATTCGGTACTGCCGCGAGCACGACCGACAATGCCCCAAAGATCCGGACCCGTTGGTAAGGCATGGCCCCCTTTGACGAAAATGTGACATTGGGCACAAACCTTCTTGGCAATAGCGGCGCCATTTTCAATATTGGCTTTGGCTAACAAAGGCATAATCGGAGCAAGCTCTTTAACTTCAGCGACGGCACCATTGCCAGCAGGAGCCACCTCAATATCAATAATGTTTTTTTCTAGTTTATCCCGGTGCAGTAATCCTTCACCGATGAGGCTGCCAAGCATCGAGACGATTAGAGCAAATAATACAGCGCCTGCAATTTTGTTAAACTCAAAGCTATTCATAATTTTCCAGAAATTTTAGCTATCATTGTAACAATTATAAGCGCAATTAATTCTATTTGCCAATGGGGATGTGACGGCTGTTTGTAAAATTTGAATGTCTTTTTAGTAGCAAGATTATCGATCAAAAGTTTGGATGAGGTGAGGTAAATCCCGCTGTGGGCATCAGACTAACGGCCATCCTCTAAAAAACTGGTTTTTAAATAAGGATGGGTATATATGTAGAAAGATATACAGTAGATAAGATAATTAACCCTTTAAAGTGTGCCCAATGACTCAATCTATTATTGTGATTCCCGCTCGCCTAGCCTCTACTCGGTTGCCGAATAAACCCTTGGCCGATATTCAAGGCAAACCCATGATTGTAAGAGTAATGGAGCAAGCTCAAAAAGCTAACCTAGGTCCTGTCATTGTGGCTTGTTGTGGTCCAGAAATTGCCGCTGTCATTCGTCAGGCAGGGGGGATTGCCATAGAAACAGATCCAGATCTGCCCTCGGGCAGCGACCGAATTGTCGCGGCATTGCGAGATTATGACCCCCAAGAGATTTATGAGACGGTTATCAACTTACAAGGCGATTTACCAACCATTGATCCCCAACTTATTCGAGCTTCCTTAGCACCGTTAGCGGATCCCAATATTGATATTGCAACCCTGTGTTGTGAGATCCAGGATGCCGCGGAAGTGCAAAACCCCAATGTTGTAAAAATTGCAACCTCTCCATGGGTTAACCAAGGAGGGGTAGCTATTAGCCGGGGAGTTTATTTTAGTCGGTTAGCAATTCCAGCGAATGCTCAAACCTATTACCATCATATTGGAATTTATACTTATCGGCGCACTGCTCTTGAACGTTTCGTCTCTTTACCACCTTCTTATTTAGAGACCACTGAGAAACTCGAGCAATTACGTGCTCTTGAAGCGGGGATGCATATTGGCGTTGTGTTGGTTGATGGTATGCCTCAAAGTGTCGATACACCAGAAGATTTAGAACGGGTGTGCCGTCTTAAATCAATATAATACCAAGTCTCATTTTTAACTTATCTAAGCGCTTAGTTTACAGCTCAGCTTTGCGCATGTACTGACTGTACACTTAACGCAGCCTCGTCCTTCTAAGCATTTGTCTAATTTAATCTGAGACATGGTCTAAACTGAAGTACCCTAAATTATAAAATACAACTGATTTACTGGGGGATTAAACGTTAACGGGAAAGGCCAAGGGTTTTAACCATTTCTAAATAACGGTTCCAATTTTCATTTTTTTTGCACCCAAGTTCATGGAGATAGGACCAGCTATAGATGCCAGTAGAATGGTTATCGCTAAAGTGGATGCGAATGGCATAATTACCAATAGATTCAACGGTCCGAATGCCAACATTTTTGCACCCCCCGACGATTCTTTTTTGGCTGACTCCATGTCCTTGCACTTCAGCGGAAGGGCTTTCAACTCTTAGATATTCAGCGCTAAAGTTAAAATGGTTGCCATCATCAAATTCTATTTCAAGAGTATTCTCTTTTTTCAAGAGACGGACATGGATGGGCCAAGGCTTGTTGGTAAAATCAGCACGACTCATGGATTCCTCTGGCTGAATAAGCCTCTAAATTCATTCGCTTTGATTTCATCGATAATTTCTGCTCCATCAATCAGCATAATTGGAACACCTTTGAGAATGGGGTAGGCAAGCCCAGCGGCCTCACTGATTAATCGATTATTTTGACGATCATAGGTCAGGGTGGTCTTTGTCAAAGGGCAAACTAATATTTCTAAAAGCTTTGGATCAACGGCAATTTCCATCGCTTACTCCTTAATGGTAAGTTGTGTTTTCGTTATTGCCTCCCAAGGCAGCCATTTCGATCAATAGAGTGATCATTTGAGATTGCTCTTGAATTGATTCTGTTTCAAGCAAAGCTTGCTTTTCAGAGGGTGGTAAGGGACACGCCATGGATAACGCTGTTAGCAGCTTATGATTGGACGTTTGATTGATTTCTTCCCAGTTGGGGGCAATATCAAGGCGGTCAAAATACGGTTTTAAAGCTCGAAGCAACCGCGGTCGATCCATGTGGAAATCCACTTCATCAATTAAGTCACTACTATAAGCAGTATAATCAACCGTGGCTATTGGATAGCCTTCTGTACTTTCTTTTTGATCGATGAGACGGAAACGCATGACGCCTTCCAATTCAGCTACCAGCTTATTTTCTTCATGCTCAACAACATCCACGATTTTTGCTAAACAGCCTGTTTCAAACAATCCAAAGCGGTCAAGGTCGGTCGGGCCGCGCATACTAGCACTCGGTTGGATCAGTCCCAAAAGCTTGTTGCTGGTCATACAATCGCTAATCATGGCTAAGTGGGCTGCATCAAACACTGGCAATGGTAAATTGGCTTTGGGTAAGAGGATAGCCCCCCGTACCATAAACAACGGTATTTCACGGGGTAAGTCATCAATAGAAGTAAGGTTAATCCAGTTTTTCATTTTTTAAATCTTAGATATCTTCTGATAACCAAAAGATGGACATTCTTAAGCCAAAGCGCAAGAGTTAATTTTAAAATTATTATAGCTAAAGCGATCTGGCGGCGATTATGTTACTGTCAAAACATAAAATTTTAACAAAAAGTTGTTGAGATTAATACAATCTTTCAAGGGTTTTACCCCGCCAGTTTAGCAAGATTAGCGCATATAATGCGGACTGATTTTGCGCGTTTGACTGCAGAATCCCATTCTCGGCTGAAGATAACCTTTTGATCGGGGCGTAATTTTGCTTTGACCTTTGGGTCTTGAATATACTTCATAAGATTTAAGGGATTAGGAAATTTATTGTCTTTTAAGGAGACGACAATTCCTTTCGGGCCCACGTCAACTTTTTCTATGTGCGCCTGACGACAATAGCCTTTAATTTCGATAATTTCTAATAAGTTCTGGACCTCTGATGGCAAGCGACCAAAGCGATCCACCATTTCAGCGGCAAAGGTGTCAATTTCTTCGCGGGATTTCAAATTAGCCACCCGACGATAGAGATTTAAACGCAAATTAAGATCACCCACATAAGTTTCTGGAATCATCACAGAAGTTCCCAAATTGATCTGAGGTGACCAGTCGTCCTCAGCAGGCGTTCCCATTTCTTGTTCAATCCGGACTTGCATGATGGCTTCTTGAAGTAAATGTTGATACAGTTCCACACCCACTTCTCGAATGTGACCGGATTGTTCTTCTCCCACGAGGTTCCCGGTACCTCGAATATCTAAGTCATGGCTAGCCAATGTAAAACCAGCCCCCAATTTATCAAGTGTCTGCATGATTTCTAACCGTTTGAGAGAGGTCTCAGAAATGGGTTTATCAGCTGGCATTGTCAAATAGGCATAGCCTTGGGCTTTTGAGCGCCCAACTCGACCGCGTAGTTGATAAAGTTGTGCCAATCCAAATAAGTCAGCCCGGTGAATCACTAAGGTATTTGCGTTGGGAATATCGATGCCCGATTCCACAATGTTGGTTGATAATAGCAGGTCATATTGACGATCGTAAAAAGCAGTCATAACATCTTCCAGCTGTCCGGCGGATAACTGTCCATGGGCGACAATAATCCTTATCTCTGGGATCAATTTGGCTAATTGTTCATGTAAGGATTTAAGATCTTCTAATCGAGGCGAAACATAGAAAATTTGACCCCCTCGATAATATTCGCGTAAGATCGCCTCCCGAATGACGAGAGGATCATAGGGGGTTACAAATGTCCGAACTGCTAACCGATCAATGGGGGGTGTGGCAATCAGGCTCATTTGACGTACCCCTGTCAAAGCAAGTTGGAGAGTGCGAGGAATAGGGGTTGCTGTCAAGGTTAAGACATGGACATCTTTTTGTAAACTCTTGAGCTTTTCCTTTTGCTTAACACCAAAATGTTGCTCTTCATCAATAATCACCAATCCTAAATCATTAAACTTTGTTTTCTCAGAAAACAGGGTGTGGGTTGCCACAATAATATCAATTTGCCCCTTGGCTAAATCGCGGCGGATACTTTCTGCAGCTTTTGCCGAAACGAACCGAGATAATTGTTCGACCCTATAGCCTGAATCCTTAAACCGATTTAAGAATGTTTGAAAATGTTGACGACATAACAAGGTGGTAGGGGCAATAAGTGCGACTTGTTTGCCGCTGGCAACGGCGACAAAAGCAGCTCGTAAAGCAACTTCAGTTTTCCCAAAGCCAACATCGCCACAAATTAAACGGTCCATGGGATGGCCAGACGCCATATCGCTTAAGGTTTCAGCAATGGCGCGCAATTGATCATCCGTTTCCACATAGGGAAAGCCTGCGCAAAATTGATCAAAATCTTGGGATTTACTGTGTAAGATAGGGGCCTTATGAAGGGAGCGCTCAGCAGCAAGTTTGATGAGGTAATCCGCGACTTCACGAATGCGTTTTTTCACCCGGGCTTTACGATTTTGCCACGCCGCTGATCCTAATTTATCCAGCTGCACTAAGCTATCCGCATCACCATATTTGCTAATGGCATCAATATTCTCCACGGGTAAAAATAATTTATCCCCGCCGTGATAGATTAACGCTAAACAGTCATGGAGAGCACTGTCTACTTTAACCGGTAATAACCCTTCATAACGACCCACACCGTGATCCCGGTGTACAATTAAATCACCAGTAGAAAGTTGCGAGGTCTCGAGTAGTAATTTTTCAGTTTTACGCTGTTTGCTCGGTTGGCGGATAATGCGCTCTCCCAATAAATCAGCTTCGGTAATGACTAATAAATCAGGTGTCGTAAAACCGTGATCAAGTGGATAAATTAAAATTGTATAAGGACAACTTCGGTCAGGCCAGTGGTTGACAAGTTGGAACACTCTAATGGCTGCGTCTTCAAGCATGTGCATCAACCGATCCCGTGAGCCTTCACTATTACAGGCCAAAATGATCTGCTTATTTTTTTCTTGGTGCACGGTTTCTTTTAAAGATTGTAACGCTTGGTGTGTTGAGGTACCAGCTGCTAAGCTCAAGCCACGTCGACAGTGGAAATCGAGTTGATTTTCTTGACTGAAGGGCGTTACAAGGTTGCCCTTATGTTGGATGTCGCCCCACTCGGCCAAAGTGAGATATCCCTCTTCTGGTTTAAGAGGATGGTAGGGAGGGGAAGAGTCGCCTGGGAGCTTGGTCAACCGATTGTGATAATAATCATGAATGAGTTCCAAGCGGGTGCGAATGGCATCATCTGTTTGATGATCATAGAAGATGTGAGCTGTTGGTACCAAATCCACAAGACTCAGCATCTGATCAAAGAACAAGGGTAACCAATGTTCCATACCGGCATAGCGCCGTCCTTCTGAAATTGCTTCATAAAGGGATGTGCTGCTCGATCCAAAGCGCTCACGGTAATTTTGTCGGAACCGCGTAATTTGCTCAGGGGTCAAAGCAAGATCATGACTAGGGGTTAAGTCTACATGGTCCAATGGCGCAATTGTTGTTTGATTCACAGCATCAAAGCGTCGAATCTTTTCAATCAAATCACCAAAAAAATCTAGCCGTACGGGCTCCTCAAGAACCACTGGAAAAATGTCGAGGATGTCGCCGCGGACCGCAAATTCTCCGGCTTCACGTACTGTCTCAACACGCAAATATCCCCCTTGTGTTAAACTTTCAATAAGCTTAAACATTGAGGCTTCTTGTCCAATCTTTAAGCCTAGACTGCGATTTATTAAGGTGGAAAAGGGAGGAACACGCTGGAGTAAACTTTGGCCCGACAGGACCACAATATCAGCTTGATGGGTTGCCAGCGCCGATAGGGCTTGCATCCGTTGTGTCAAAACATCTTGGCTAGGGCCAATGCGATCATAGGGTAGGCAATCCCACGCTGGTAAATAATAAATAATCGGTTGAGGCAAGACAACTTTAAGTTGCTCAGTTAATTGCACTGCGCGGTCTTCGGTGGGGGCAATATATAGAAGGGGATGGGCAGTCTTAGCGTGAACAATTTCCCGAAGGACAAGAGGCTCAAAGCCAACGGCGATACCTGAATAGATTTTTTCTACCATATTTTTAAACAAAAAATGCTTTCTAAACTTGGGGTAACCCTAACTCTGTTGATTATGAAACGCAAGTATTTCAACAACTAAAGCTTGATAAGTAGAAGGAATTGTTGCCTGTCCTACACACCATGCTAAAATATCCGCATCCTGTTCGTCTAATAGCTGTTGAAAGAGCAACTGAGACTGATCATTCATGCTTGCAAGGCATGCTACAGCAAAACTTCCCAAAAGGACATCTGTTTCTTTCATGCCGCGATGATTGGCATTATAGATTAGTTTTTTCAAGTGAATATTTTTCATTTTTACCCTTCCTTAACCATAATGATCTATGTTTTGCTACAGAACAAGCAAATCTATAGAGGCATATTTTGATGGTTAAACGATCCCTTACCACTTTAGTTTTAAGTTTATTAGTAGGTTCGGCTTTAGCGGTTCAGCATCCGACAATGCCCGAGCCTATCCCTCAAAATCCCGACAATGGAATGGGGCTTACAGAAGATCCTAGTTTTGATCAGGGCAAAGGTAAGAAAAAGATCCTTGATTTAGTGCGCAAAGGAGTTGTGATTATTGATGTAAAAACTTATGCCAATGTGGAAGCCAATGAAAGAGTCTCTTGGGCAGGCAGTGGTTTTATTGTTGATAAAGAAAAAGGTATTATCGCCACCAATAAACATGTTGCTGGCGATATGACGGTTAGTACGTATACGGTTAAATTTGCTGATGGCACGTCGGTCGAAGCGCATCATTTGCCGATGGCAACGCTGGGGGACTATGCCTTTTTAAAGGTTGATCCTGCGCAATTGCCAAAAACTGCAATTGCTTTAGAATTTGCTACCGCCCCCATTACTGTCAATCAAACAATTTATTCCATGGGAAACTCGGCCCGGGATGAGTTTTCGACATTTAAGGGAACAGTGTATAGTGTTTATGAAAATTTAGGCCCCTATGGGGAGCAGTCCTTTAGCTTTTCAGGTTTAACAGTTGGCGGCGCCAGTGGTTCTCCAATTTTTGATGACAATGGTAAAGTGGTGGGTATTGTGTATGGCGGGAAATTTACCTCTGGATCTGGCTTGCCAGCCAGCTATTTAATCGATGCGCTTCAGGCTATCAAAGAAGACAAGAAACCTCAGATATGGAGTACCGGTGCAATTCCCGGGTATGGAATTATTTCGGATTATGAAAAGGCTGGTATGCTTCCTAAAGCAGCTGCTGATCAATACAAAGAAAAATTTCCGGACTCCCATAATAAAGTGGCAATTGTCCAAGGGACTGTTAAAGGAACGGCTGCGAGTGAGTTGTTAGAAGTAGGAGATTTAATTTGGTCTCTAAATGATGAATTAATCGGACCAAACCTTTATCAATTCGAAAAAAGCATTAACATGGCCAGTGGTAAAGAAGTTAAAATTGAGGTGTATCGCAATGGTAAATTAGTGGAGATAAAATTAACTCCTTATGCTCTAAGTGCTGCTCCTTATGAACGGTTTGTCTCCTTTGGGGATGTAACTTGGTTTAGCAATAATGAATTTGTTAAATACTTATTTGGTGAAAAGGAGCCGGGGGTTTTTATTATGGGAATAGGTCAAACTTCCCCCTTTAAAGCCCTTACCAAAGGTGATCAATTTTCATTTTTTATGGGACCGCGACTCTTTGCTATTCGTGAATTGAATGATAAACCGATTAAATCTCTAGAAGATTTAGAAAAGGTTATTCCAGAATTAGCTAAGAAGAAAACATTTACCGTGAAATATATTGACTATGGCGGATCAATGGGGCTTGGAAATTTTTCAAGTATGGATCGACAAGAGCGACGGATCATCATTACATATGCTGGCAAATTTGATTCCCCTAAACTCTATATTTTTAATGAAAAGAGTTTAGAGTGGGATTCAAAAGATATTGAGTAAAATTTGACTGGTGGTCTCAATAGCTTTACCTTATTCTAAGCGTACGAAATATTCTTTAGAAAGAGATTGCTATGAAAATCAAAACGGCTGTGTTCCCAGTGGCTGGGCTGGGAACCCGTTTTTTGCCTGCAACTAAGGCAATCCCCAAAGAAATGTTAATTGTCGGGGATCGGCCCTTAATTCAGCATGCGGTCGAAGAAGCAAAGGCCGCCGGTATTGAGCGCTTCATTTTCGTAACGTCTCAGGGTAAAACTGCAATTGAGGATCATTTTGATACCAATCAGTTATTAGAAAGAACGCTGGCAAAACGCGATAAAAAAAAGGAACTTGAAAAAGTTCAATCACTGCAATTGGCTCCTGGGGATGCAATCTTTATTCGCCAGCAACAACCGTTGGGTCTCGGTCATGCTGTATGGTGTGCGCGTAACCTTGTGGGAAACGAGCCGTTTGCTCTCCTGTTAGCCGATGATATGATTATGGGAGCTGCACCCTGTATAGCGCAAATGATTGAAGCTTATGGTCAATATGGGCGGGGGAATTATACAGCCGTCATGGATGTAGAGGCGGCGCATGTCTCTCGGTATGGTATTTTAGATATTGCAGAAGATGACGGCTTTCTCGTGAAAGCGAAGCACGTTGTTGAAAAACCGTCTCCAGCCGAAAGTCCCTCTGGCACCGCGATTGTTGGTCGCTATATTCTTGATCCGATGACCTTTGATAAAATTAATATTCATCAGGGGGGGGGAAATAAAGAAATTCAACTCACTGATGCGTTTCGACCGATGATTGATGCAGGGGTTCCTTTTTATGGTATACGGTTTGCCGGACAACGGTATGATTGTGGGACAAAAGAGGGATGGCTCGAAGCCAATGTGGTCAATGCCTATCATAGTGATGATATGCAAGAGCATTTACTCAAGACATTGAAGACATTAAAAATTAAAGACTAATAAAATAGACGACCAACGGGGGGCGACGGCGTGGCTCAGCATCAATTTAATCCGCATATCCTGCGTGAATATGATATTCGGGGAACCATCAACAAGAATTTAAGTTCCGCTGATGCGCTTGAGGTCGGGCGACGCTTTGGTGCCTGGGTCAAACAACAAGGGGAAAAATTCGTTTGTTTAGGACGAGATGGGCGGCTTTCGTCGCCGGATCTGCATGCGCACTTAACCCAAGGATTAATTGAGGCGGGTATTACCATCTTAGATATTGGGGTGGGCCCAACTCCGATGCTTTATTTTTCAACCAAAATAACCCCAGCTTTTGCTGGCATTATGATTACGGGCTCTCACAATCCAAAGGATGATAATGGCTTTAAAATTACCTTAAAGGAAATACCTTTTTTTGGTGAAAGGATTCGCGGATTGGCGAAGCAACCCTTTACTAAGTCACCTCAGCCTGGGGAGGTTGAGCATATTGATGTACGGTCAAGCTACGTTGAGCGCCTTTTAAAGGATTATGAGTCTCCTAAAAAACGTTTAAAACTTGCCTGGGATCCGGGGAATGGCGCGGCTGGCGAAATTATTGAATTTCTCATCCAGCATATTGATGCCGAGCATATTGTCATTAATGCAGCCATTGATGGGAACTTCCCCAATCACCATCCGGACCCTTCGGTTGAAAAGAATCTTGAACAACTTCGCGCTGTTATTGCTGAGCATAACTGTGACGCTGGTATTGCTTTTGATGGGGATGCTGATCGCTTAGGGATTTTAGATCAGCAGGGGCGGGCCTTTATGGGCGATCACTTGTTGATGGTTTTTGCGGCTGATATTTTGCAAAAGCTGCCTGGGGCTAAAATCATTGGCGATGTGAAGACAAGCCAAGCCTTTTATGAGATGGTCCCTAAGTTAGGGGGACAAGCCCTTATGTGCCGTACGGGGCACTCCTTTATTAAAGTGATGGCGCAGGCGGAAAAAGCAGCCTTAGCCGGGGAGGTGAGTGGTCATCTCTTTTTTGCGGATAAATATTATGGCTATGATGATGCTATTTATGCGGCTATTCGCTTTATCAATATTTTGCAAGCATCCGATCAAACCTGTGCGGATCTATATGATCGCTTGCCTCATTATTATTCGACACCAGAACTTCGTCTTGACTGTCCCGATGAGCTTAAATTTAAAGTAATCGATGATATGAAAGCTGACTTTAAAGGTCGAGGCTTAAGTTTCTCAGATATTGACGGAGTCCGTTATGAGAATGAGCAGGGGTGGTGGTTGATTCGAGCCTCCAACACACAACCAGCTCTGGTAGGGCGATGTGAGTCAAAAACCCAAGAAGGGTTAGAGGCTCTCAAGCAACATTTGAGCATCAGTCTAAAAAAGTTTTATAAGAAAGCAGAATTTTAAAGCAGCAAAGAGCTAACCATTTTTATCTTTATTGCATTTTTCTTGGCAAGCCCTTTTGTATCGAAGGCAATCCATTTCCTCAGCTAAACTATCGCTATTCTTTTTACAAATTAGAAAGCGGGCTTCACAATCCACACAACAGTTTATCTCTTTTTCAACCGGACAAATATTGGCTGTCAGAGCAATGAGAAGGGTGGGGATAACCATGGCTAACCTCCTATCTTATCCCATAAAATAGAGCATAATCTTGCAAAGTCCACAGTTGTTTTATGTCGATTTCTATTTCTTGTTAACAATAATAAGAGTTTTCTTAAGATAGAACTGGGGCAGGGAGTGTGAGTGCAATCCCTGCTTAAAGTAACTCTTCGCGCTCATGACTGTCAGGTCCAACCTCTAAGAAATTTTGGCAAATAACTTTCCGTTAGGGAGGCTAGTGTATGGCCTTTCGAAAGACGATAAATTTACTATTCTTACGAGTGCTGTTGACTCCCGCAAAGAAATCTATGCTTAAAAATTACTCTGGCACATTAAGTTTTTTTTCTATGTCTTTTATGTGTTGAGTGATTTTGAATAATCTATTCTCTGATTCAATATAATCATCATGAATTCCTGCGCGTGGGGGCAGTTTGAGTATGCCATCGTTGGGGAATTCGGAAGTAAGCGTATCATAATGCTGAACAAAAAGTTTAGCATTGTAAGCTACTTCCTCTTTTTTTTGTTCTTGCAATTTTTTAAGCTGGGTGGTAAGGGCGTGTCTATCAGACCCTTCGGTTGGGGCATCTTCCATACAGAAGGCAGAGCGCGTCATTAGACTCAGTATTATGGCAATAGCATAGGGAAAGTAATTTTTTTTCATAAAATATAGTACCTTTCTGAAGAATAAATAATCTAATGCAGTTTACATTAATATTTTAATACGTCAATACTAACATTTTAACATCTCAATATTTTCTAGAGAATATGGATGATGAATCAAAAGAAATTAAGAGTGAGTTTTCAAAAATCCCCATAGATAAAGGTGATAAGAATTATTTACAGAAGAGTGTAAAAAATTAGTTTAAAGAATGTTGATCCTGTGTCCTAAACCGAGACAGTCTCTGGAAGTTCACTCACAATTTTTCTCAGGGGTTCTAGATAAATATGTCCTTTCTAAGCAATAATATTACAAAAAAACATGTAAAACATCAATTAGATAACCAAAAAAATGATTTTATACCAAAAAAGTTGCTTACAATTTAATTTAAAAATGTTTAGAATTTAATTTAAGATTGATTTGGGTCTTTGCAAATAATTAAGATTTATCTTTGTATCCTGAATCTATGTGCTTGAAATTGAAGGAGTTTAAGTATGAGAAAAATACAGATCAAAATTTCTGCATCACGCTTGTCGCAGGCCGTATTAGTAGCTGCGTCTCTATCTTGTTTTGGTTTTTCGGGGTCAGTTAGTGCGGCTGAGACCCCTACACTTGCGGCAACAATTCATGAGAATTTAAGACAGCAAGCCTTAAGCCAGAGTGACTTAGAGTATAAGCAGATTCAAATAACAACATTTAAAAAGAATGATTCAAGCACGTTAGTTATTAACGAGCGATCTAAACATAATATAGGTCACCAACAGAATTCACTTAAAGCATACTTGAAAAAAAGAGATGAGCGGTTTTCAAAGATAAATACGGCTCAAGTAGCGGCACGGACTCTATCTACAGACTTCATTCCTCTGCTTGCTGAGCTGTCATATATTTCTTTTAATCATGTTTTTTCTTTTGCAAAAAAAGGAGCTATCTCCATAGACAGTTTAATGTGCGCTGAGGAAACGTGGCTATTAAAGGCGCTTGTGGACTATGGAATCGTATCACACGCCTATATATCCCTTTTGCCTGCTAAAGCTGCGGCCCATGATGCTATAATTTTGAAAGAGACGGGAGTATTGAAAGATTCCTTAATTAAGGAGAAGAAAGCTAAAGAGGATGCTCAAAGCCGTGAGAGAGAAATTCTTGTCGCTGACAGGGAAAAGTTAGAAAGAGAGAAGCAGCTTAGCCTAAAAGATAAAGAAGAAGCGCAGGGAGAGGATTTAAAACGATCTCATCAAAAAGTTATTGATAAAAAAGATGCAGAATTAAAAGCGATTTCCTTAAAGGAAGAAAAATTAGAAGCAGACACAAAAGCGGCCTTAAAAGTATTAGATAAAAAATTCGAAGCCGATATCAAGAATTTAGAAAATGCAAAAAAAGCAGATTTAGAAAAACTTCAGGCTGGATATGCATCATTGTTTAGCGAATTTGGCTTTAAATGGGGAGGCTCCTGGACAAGAGGACGCCGTGAAGATATTAAAGAAATTTTATATTTTGATGAATTACTTTCGACGGAATATACTGATTTTTATTCTAAATCCCAATCCACAATGTTGGAGACCTTATTTTCCTTAATCCAGGACGAAGATGCTGAACTAAAATATTTAACTTTAAAGGCTGTGCTTGAGTTAGATGATTCAATTTATAACAGGGTTTTACAAAATATAGTTGAACAAAAAAAGCAAACTCAAAAAGAGTTAGGGGAGGTAGTAGACACCTTTACTGAAAATCTCAGTAAGGCTATCCAGGAGGTTGATTCACCCCCTATCCCCCAAATTGGGGCTGTTGAAAAGCCAACTCCCACCGCAGAACAATCTAAAGTTGCACAATCTATTGCGCAGGGGTTTGACCCTTCAAAAAAAAAATCGGATGAGTCAACAGTAAATAACTCAGGAGATGGGGAGCATGAAGAGGCATCAGTTTTACCCTTAAGTGAGGTGAGTCTGCCACCTGTCTCTTCAGCCGATAAAAAAGCTAGCGAGGAAGAGACAAATGTCTCCGCATCGCTAGTCTTAGGAAAGATACCCTCTACACTTTCTTATGTAATTCCGAGTGAAGGAAGTTTATCTCGAGGGAATAATAGAATTTTTTTTCCTCAACTAAACACCGTTTATCCATCCTTTTCTGATGTCGTCAAGCGGAATGGTCGGCGGCCGTCAGCGCCCTGTTACAGTCCAGACGAGTATAGACTTCCCACCTCAACAGATTCTTCCTACCCTGATCGTTCTATCCTAAATATGCCATATCATCAACTCTTTGCAGCAGAAACAACCTTCTCAGGCTCTGCCAATAATACTGGAGCCAGCCTAGAATCCGGTAAGGAGCAAAAAAAAAATAAGCGACGGTATTATCACCCCAAGAGAACCCATAGAGTATACAGCGGCAAGCCAAACGAGTAATGAGGGTGTTTCTGAAGTTATGCCGCCGCAACAACGGAAGAGGGAAGAAATGCCATCCATGAAGGAGGAAATTCCTCCCCAACCAAAAGGAAATAACCTTTTGCCTAAAACATTAGCAGCAGCAACAGCTGGAGCTATTTTTCTTGCTGCTGTCTCCATGGGAAAATAAAAAACAGGAAGGGAGGATGAAACCCTTCCTTTTACTATAAAGAGGGATCGAATGCTACAGTTAGATAAAAATAAAACCATCGTTTCCAAGAAAAAATTTAACAGAGAGATGGTTGTCCTTTCAAAAAGTACTTTATTTTACTTATTTTTATTGGCTTCCTCGCACGCAATGGATTATGTAGTAAGCCCCTTGGTGGGTGCAACGGTGACGCCTTACATGAGTCAAGCTGTGAGTGCGGCCCAGACGTGGCTACAAGAAAATAGTAAAACATTTGATAATGAATTTAATGAAGCCGTGTGTGGGATTAATCGTGATAAATTAAAGCGGATTATTACCCCCTCTCTTAAAGAATTTGAAAAACAACTTAAAGCTTGCACTCAAATCTGGGGGAATGATATCCCAATTGATTTTACTCAACCTATATATGCAACGTTAGCTCAAAGTGCGTTAGTTCAATTACAAAGATATGAACTAGCTCTTATCCACTTAGATTTTATTGAGCATACGAAGGATATATTAGAGGAGAAAACAGCAGAGCTTTCTAAGCCTCTTATTGTACCGTATGATCCTCGTCGAGTTGGCGGAATTAATGCCCAAGAATTAGAAGGAATGCGCATCAAGGATATAAAGGATGCTCAAAAGATAATCTATACAATGAAAATGAATTTATGCAGTGCGCTGTACGATAGATATCAATATAAGTGTGAAGGAGGCTTTTTAGATAGGTTTGGCAGAAGCTTCGATCGGCATCATGAGAGGGCAAAATTTTGGAATATACAATCCAATTTAGTCGGAAAAGTTTCTGTTCCCAAATGGGCCGATATTGTGAATCCTTTCCTTGATAATGATGAGAGTTTAGGGGCGCAATCTGTTAGAAAATGTAGAACTATTTATGAAGTCACAGTTGATTTAATACGGGCACGCTTAGAAACACAGATTGGATTGGATAAGCTTGATTATATTACTCAATTAAAAGAACAATTTAAAAATTTATTCCGGGATGAGAGGCATCAATTAACAGAGACTCTACAAAAACCAAAATTCTTACAGGATTATATTGAATTTTTAAGGGGTCAGGCTGCAGAAAAGCAAAAAATTAATGAAGAAGATGGAAAAAAATAAGGGCCATGAGGCCCTTTTAGCTATCCGATTTCCTACCGTAATTAAGCAATTTCCCAGTGTGAATAAGATTGTACCGTTGATTCAACCATTTCCCATGCCGATGGATCAGCAAATAAGGCCCGTAGCAATTGATTGTTGAGCCCATGCCCTGAATTAATACCATCAAAATGAGCCAGCAGAACGCCACCGGCTAAGGCTAAATCACCAACTGCATCCAAAACTTTGTGACGAACAAATTCATCATTGTGACGCAGACCACCTTCATTCATGACGCCGGCTTCCCCGATAACAATTGTATTTTGTAAAGAGGCGCCTTTGGCCAACCCAGCGGCTTGTAGTTTTTGAGCATCTTCGAAAAATCCGAAGGTGCGAGAGTCTGCGAGACAGTCGACAAAGTCATCACTGTCAGGGTAATAGGATAAAAAGCTTGTTTCCGCCATCCGTCCGGCAAAGTTAAATTCCATGCTAAAGCGCCGCTCATCCGCGGGTAACAGAAAGGCTGTCCCTGTCTTATGGGAAACTTGGATAGGCTTTAAAACCCGAATAATTTTAAGAGGGACATGTTGACGCTTAATACCGACAGCTTTAATCAAGGTGGCAAAGTCTGCTGAGCTTCCATCCATAATAGGAACTTCTGGTCCACCAACCTCAATGATAGCATTTTGAATATGCATGCCAGCAAGGGCTGCCATAATGTGTTCAATGGTAGAGATACTGACGCCATGGGCATTGGTAATCTTCGTACACATGCTGGTATCTGTTACATTGCTCCAAATCGCTTCAATCCGATTGTGGTGAGCAATATCTGTACGCACAAATACATAGCCAGTGTTGATAGCAGCCGGTTTTATAGCCATATGGACGGATTCGCCTGAATGAACGCCCACACCAATACAGCGAATAGTTTTAGCCAGTGTTTGCTGACAAGGTGCTATGCGGTCGGTGGGCACAGGGGCCTTTGACCAGATAGGAGCCGTGGGTGTAAAAGCAGTTTCAAGCATAATATGTATCTCGTTTAAAGATCTTCATTTATAACCATAAGCCAGAAGGGTTTTGAAAGGGAAGAAATGGTTTATTACGAAGTGTTACATATATTACATGGATTACATTTAATATAAAATTATACCCTTACTGATTAGAGGCGCCCAGACTGTCTTTAAAGCTAAAAAGTGTTTATTTCAGTTTGTTGTAGGGTAATTCTTTGGTACAGTTAGGTACGCTCCTAAACTTATAGAGTAAAACCTTTCATGAGTTTCTTTTCTTTGTTCGAGACCCAGACATTGGATAAAAAACAAGCTCGCCTGAGTTTATGGGGTGTCTCTTGGATGAGCTTTTTCTGGAGCACATCTTCGTTAATGGTATTTTCATTGCTGCCCATTTTCATTACGGAAGTCTTAGGGGCTTCGCGTGCTAAATTGGGAATTATTGAAGGGGTTGCCATCTCTCTTGGCTTTTTTTCCAAAGTGTTTTCTGGGGTCATCAGTGACATTTTCCGTTTAAGGAAACCCTTGATCGCTGTGGGATCTATCATGACCATTTTGCTGAAGTTCGTTTTTGCGGCTGCTAGCAGTATTGGATGGGTTTTTGCGGCTCGTTCTATCGACCGCCTCTCAAAAGGAATCCGTTCAGCCCCAACGGATGCTCTGATTGCCGATATTTCACAGAATTTGCACCGGGGGCAAAGCTATGGGTTGCGTCAGACTCTTTATACATCGGGCGCCGTTGTGGGGTCTCTTCTTGCCACCCTTTTAATTTACCTAAGTGACCATAACTATCGGCTTATTTTTACGCTAGCCGCTATCCCTGCCTTTATCGCCTTCTTAATTTTGTTGTCGCTTGTGAAACAACCGCCCATCAAAGATGATATTAAAAAGGATCATGTCGGATGGCGATTCAGTGATATCAAATATTTGCCTGCTTCGTTTTGGTCATTGCTGGGTGTAGCGTTCGTTTTAATGCTTGCCCGTTTTAGTGAAGCCTTTATCAATATCCGGGCCAAGGATGTTGGCTGGCCCATTCATTATTTGCCTCTTTTAAGTGTCGGGATGGAACTTGTCCATGCAGGCATTGCTTATCCTATTGGGCGGATGGCCAACCGTACTAACTTAAATACCCTCTTGTTCAAAGGGATTTTAGTACTAATCGTTACCAATATTGTATTTATCACAACGCATTCGATTATTGGGGCCGGCATTGCAGCTATGTTGGCCGGTTTGCATATGGGAATGACGCAAGGCATCCTGTCAACCTTGGTTGCCGAATCAACGCCAGCAGAATTACGGGGCACGGCTTTTGCTCTTTACTATTTCTCCTCAGGGATTGCGGTATTAATTGGCAATACTTTAGCAGGGCATCTGTCTGATTTAATTGGATCAACTGGATGCTTTGTCGGAGGTTTAGTTTTTACAATCTTAGCCTCACTTTTACTATTCTTTAAGTCAGAGAGACAAAAAGAAGCTTACCATAACTGTAACTAATTTCGCGAATGCCCGCAAGCAGCTATTCCCCGCCTGTGAGCGGGGAACTCTATTTTATTTGTGGTTTTACTTATTTCTGCTTAGGCATTCAACTAACAGACCTTTCAGTAAAGGTTTGAAGGTACTCTGCTTATTAATAATGAGGTGAGTTTTCTGCATGATATCTGTCGCAAGGGATAAGCTTTTTTCAAATCCTTGGTGCTTTTCAATAAGATGCCGTATGTGATTTAAATCTTCGTCTGTTTGATTAAGCTCTACCATAGTTCGGTTTAGGAAGTCTCGTTCTTGAGACGAGGCTGTTTGATAGGTATAAATAACGGGCAGAGTTATTTTGCCTTCTCTAAAATCGTCCCCTGGTACTTTGCCACGGCTGATGTTTATTACTTGATAGTCTAAAACATCATCGGTAATTTGAAAAATTAATCCCAGATTATAACCATAGCGATAGAAATCTAAGGCATCTTGGTCAGTAGCGCCAGCCACCAGCGCCCCCGTTTGGCAGGCTGCTCCAAATAGCTCTGACGTTTTTGCCCCCATAATTTGTAGGGATGATTCAATGGAAAGGTCAAAGCTATGGCTTTCCATAAGCTGACGTACTTCCCCAGCCGTAATAATTGCTGAAGTTTTTGATAAGATTTGCAAAACTCGCAGATCGCCGGTGGTTACCATCAGTTCGAAAGCTTTGGCGAAAAGAAAATCGCCGACAAGGATTGCAGCTGTATTGCCCCAAACTGTGTGAGCACTCGGCATCCCTCGACGGAGGTCAGATTCATCAATCACATCATCATGTAACAAGGTTGCTGTGTGAATAAACTCAACCGCAGCCGCAAGCGCAATTGTTGCCGCTGAGACCCGACCATGGATATGGGAGGCTAAAATCACTAGAGCCGGCCGTAGACGCTTGCCGCCTGAATAAATAATATGCTTGGCAATTTGTTCAATTAAAGGAATATCAGTTTTTAAGTGATCATCAATAAGGCCATCGACAAGCCGCATAGAGTCAGCCACTAATGACGATAAATTCTCAAAGGCCGTTAAAGAATTTTCATGAACTGCTGCTAAAGCCATTGATGTTCGATGGAATCGCATGTAAATATTTATTAATTATAGTTGTAACGCCTCTGGCCCTGAATACAAAGCAGAAAATGCAATCACATCCCGTAAAAAACCCAGAAATCACCGAAGACTACCTTCTAGGCGGTCGAATTCTTGTTCGCCAACCTGCCCATGGCTACCGTGTGGCAATTGATCCAATCTTCTTAGCAGCAAGCCTGGATGTACAAGAAAATGAAAGTGTTTTGGATGTAGGGGCAGGGGTTGGTGCAGCTTCTTTATGTCTTGCCTATCGTGTCCCCAACTGTAAAATTGTTGGTTTGGAAATTCAGCGAACCAATGTGCGCTTGGCCATGGAAAATATTGCTCTGAATAATATGCGGGGACGGGTAGAAGTTTTAGTTGGTGATCTGCTGCAGCCTCCGCCTCGTTTGGCTGGGGGAACTTTTGCCCACGTTATGGCTAATCCTCCTTATTTAGAGGATCATCGGGCTACAGGTAGTGCGACTGAGCATAAACAAATATCCCATACCGAAGGTGCGGTCAGCCTGATGCAATGGGCCAAGTTCGCCTTGTTGATGGCTCGTCCTAAAGGAACGATTACCTTTATTTATCGAGCCGATCGCTTGCATGAGATTTTATCTTATTTCCATGGCAAGTTAGGTGATATTACAATTTTTCCGCTGTGGCCGGGCCCTGGAAAACCCGCTAAACGGGTCTTGGTGAGAGGGCGAAAATCGACGCATGGGCCAACTATTTTATCTCAAGGCCTTACATTGCATCACCCCGATGGACGCTATACCGAGGCAGCCGACAATATCTTGCGCAATGGAGCTGCCCTTCCTCTTTAAGAAGAGCTGAGCCGATTAAGAGGGATATTCGACTCAAAAATATGTTATTTTTTGAGCCGAATGTCGTTATCAGCGCCAAGAAATATATGACTATTGGGGATTGTTCCAAAGCGACAGCAACCCGCGACCTGACTCTCTTGGGGGAATTAGGGTGTCTTTATCAGTTAGAAGGCGGCGGGCGTAACACACGTTATGATGTATCGATATAAAGGGACCGCGACAAAATGACGTGCTGTTAAAATACCAAAAACTGATAGAGTAAAAACATGAATATGATCCTGACAATTTTACTGGTAATCGCTTTAGTGGGCGTCGTGGGTGTCCTAGGGTTTGGACTTTATACTCTCTTGCGGGGCGGAGAAATGAGTCACAAGCATTCTAACGCAGCCATGCGATGGCGGGTTTTATTACAAGGGATTGCTCTTCTCATTTTCGCTCTTATCCTATGGCTTGGCCGTTAACGATCACGATGGCTTGAGGCAATCTTTTAATTTTCATGATATTTGAATCAATCCGTCTTAAATGTTAAGATTTTATAAATTTCTATAAAGTTGTAAGGATATTCATGATCAGTAAATCTATCTTTTTAAGAATGATGTTTTTGGCCTTTTCTGCCTGGGGGATGGAAGGGGAAGAACCAGAAAATCCTTCTTCTCTTCTGACAAGATTAGGGGCTTCTTATATAAATTCTATAAATTCTCTGAAAAATCCCACCCAAGAGATAGCAGAAAATACAGCAGTGACATCTTTTCATTGGATGGGTAGTAAAAAGGTGGTAGAGAAAGTTGCCATTCCTTTAAATGGACAAAACCCTACTTATAGACCGATTGGATGGGGGAATTATAGTGAAAAAATTGAAATTCATACTTTAGATGGTGTACGAGTAACGGGGAATTGGGCAGCAAGCGAGGGCCTCAGGACCGTTATAATGTTTCATGGCAATGGAATGAATGCTGATCATTATAGACCCTGGGCAAAATGGTTTAATCAACAAGGATTTAACGCTTTGGCCCTAACAATTCAGGGTTATCCAGGTAGCGAAGGTACTTCTGAAAATTTGCCTAAGGCCTCTGCTTTGCTTGTGGAGGCAGCTTTTCGATTTGTTATCCATGAAAAGAATATCCCCTTAGATAAAATTGCTGTATACGGATTCTCGCTGGGCGGGACTTATGCGACTTATGCGGGCCGATACTTAAGAGTACCAGTTATTTTGCAGAATACATTCACCGCTCTTGGCGATATACCGCTGAATATTATTAGTCAGTATTTCCCCTCCATCTTAGGGCGAGCTATAGCTCGATCAAATCTTGATTATCATTCCCCCATGCCAAAGCTTGGAAGTTTGGGAGTTTTTGCATCATGGGGGAGCGTGCCTCTTAATCCTTACAATAATATAGAAAACCTTAAAAATACTGAGCGTCCTGTGATGATTTTGTTTGGTGAACAAGATAAGTTAATGGGTGGGCAGAAAGGCGCTCAAGAATTATATAAGGCACGGTATGGCAAGGATGTAGAGATAGACCTAAATTTATTTGTCAAGATCTCTAAAGGGGAACACTGTGATGTATTCTTGGGAAATAGTAAGGCAGAGGAGCAAGTGAAAGAGTTTCTAAAAGCTAACTTAAAATAAAAATTGGCAAAGGCGATGCGAAAAGGCAAACCTTAAAAGGAGGAGAATAAGGGGGAGTTCTTGCTGCTTTTAACTTTAAGATTTAGGAGGAAATCAAATGGTTCAACTTACCCGCATTTACACCCGGGGGGGAGATAAAGGTAAAGCATCTCTGGGTGATGGAACGCGTATTTATAAATCAGATTTAAGGATGGAGGCAATTGGTAGTGTGGATGAAGCCAATGCTGCTTTGGGCCTGTCCATTTTACAAGCCGACGGTGATATTGCTGCTATCCTCTTTCGTATCCAAAATGATTTGTTCGATGTGGGGGCGGATTTATGCATGCCTGATACCACGCAACCGGGTTTGAGAATTGTTGCCTCTCAGGTGACGTGGCTAGAAAATCAAATTGACCATTTTAATGAATTGTTAAGTCCTTTAAATTCTTTTATCCTGCCGGGTGGTACGCAATTAGCCGCTTATCTGCACTTAGCGCGAACAATTGTGCGCCGGACAGAAAGAGTTATTGTTGCCTTATCCCTGAAAAGTCAGATAAATTTAGAAGTAGTAAGATATATCAATCGATTGTCAGACCTATTGTTTGTTTTATCGCGGTATACAAACAATAAAGGATTGCAGGATGTGTTGTGGGTTCCAGGGGCAAACCGCTAAGCAATCGATCAAGGAGGGGGGGAGTTATGAAAGTTCTGGTCGCTGTTAAGCGCGTCGTGGATTATAATGTAAAAATTCGAGTCAAATCAGATGGGTCTGGCGTGGAGCTTAATAACGTCAAAATGTCGATCAATCCATTTGACGAAATTGCCGTTGAAGAAGCTGTTAGACTAAAAGAAAAAGGGATAGCAACTGAAATTGTTGTGTGCTCCATCGGCGGTAAATCTTGTCAAGAAACGTTGCGTTTTGCCTTGGCTTTAGGGGCAGATCGCGCCATTCACGTTGAAGCAGAAGAATCGCCTGAGCCCTTAGCGGTGGCTAAAATATTGAAAAAAGTTTGTGTCGATGAATCACCAACCTTAGTCATTTTAGGTAAGCAAGCCATTGATGATGATTGCAATCAGGTGGGGCAAATGTTGTCAGCCCTCTTAGATTGGCCGCAAGGAACCTTTATTTCTGAATTATCTATTGAAAGAGATAAAGCCAATGTGACGCGGGAAGTTGATGGCGGGTTAGAAAAAATTCAGCTAAGTTTGCCAGCAATTATCACCACGGATCTTCGCCTTAATGTGCCCCGTTTTGCGGCTTTACCTAATATTATGAAGGCAAAAACAAAACCATTGGCGGTCGTTGACGTAAGTTCCTTGGGAATTGATACGGAGCGGCGGTTAGAGGCTTTAAAAACCATGGAGCCTCCTGTTCGTCAAGGTGGCAAGAAAGTTGCCAGCGTGGAAGATCTAATTGATCAAATTAAAAAGGTGATTTAAATGACGATTCTTATTCTTGCAGAACATGACGGCACCACTTTAAAGACAGTAACATATAATACAGTAACAGCCGCGAGTCAAATAGGGGGAGAAATTCACCTTATTGTTTTAAGTAATGGCGCTGATGTTGTTGTTAAAGAAGCGGCCACTCTGAGAGGCGTTACAAAAGTGATTCATCTCAAGGGAAAAGCTTTGGAGCATCCAATAGCAGAACCAGCTACCAAAGCCCTCATGACTCTTGTCAACTCTTATAGCCATATTGTGGCACCTGCCTCCACCTATGGTAAAAATATTTTACCCCGGGTAGCGGCTTTGCTCGATGTTATGCAAATTTCCGATGTCATTAAGATTCATTCTGCTGATACCTTTGATCGTCCTATTTATGCTGGTAACGCCCTAGTAACAGTAAAAAGCAAGGATACAATTAAAGTTATGACAGTGCGACCCACGGCTTTTGATAAGGTTGCAACTGATGGAGTAGCTGAGATAGAGACGGTGGATTTTAGTGAAAATCAAGATCAATCAAAGTTTGTTTCTTTGGAAGCCTCGAAGTCTGATCGTCCTGAGTTAACGTCGGCGCGAATTGTTGTTTCTGGCGGACGGGCGCTGGCGAGCAAAGAAAATTTTAGGATTATTGAGGAACTAGCAGATACCCTGCAAGCTGCGGTTGGAGCCTCTCGGGCGGCTGTCGATGCGGGCTATGTACCTAATGATTATCAGGTCGGTCAAACGGGTAAGGTCGTGGCACCAGACCTTTATATTGCTGTGGGTATTTCGGGCGCCATTCAGCATTTGGCTGGAATGAAGGACAGTAAAACTATTATCGCGATCAATAAAGATGAAGATGCTCCCATCTTTCAAATTGCAGATTATGGATTAGTCGGCGATCTGTTTGAAATCGTGCCCCAATTAACCAACGCACTTAAGAGGTAAGAATGATATGATTCAACAGATTGTTGTGTTAGGCGCGGGACAGATGGGCAATGGTATTGCCCAAGTCTGTGCTCAGGCTAGATATAAAGTTACGCTGGTCGATATTTCTGAAAAACAGCGTGAAATGGCGCAAGCAACGATTATAAAGAATCTTGATCGTTTGGTTAAAAAGGGAAAACTGAGCACCACTGCAAAAGAAGAAACTTTGGCGCGTCTATCTTTTTGTGACGCTATTCCTCACCGAGATTTTGATCTGTTGATTGAAGCTGTTACGGAAAATGTTGCTCTTAAAACGAGGTTACTGGCCGATGCATCGTATAGCCTTAAGAAAGAGGCTATTATTGCCAGCAACACTTCCTCTATTTCGTTGACTCAGTTGGCTGTAGCAACGGATCGGCCAGAGCAAGTTATTGGGATGCATTTTATGAATCCTGTACCCATCATGCAGCTGGTAGAGGTGATTCGTTCGTTGACCACCAGTGAGGCAGCTTTTCAGGCAGTGGCAGAAGTTATTGAGAAAATTGGTAAGACAATGGTGGTCTCTCAAGATATGCCAGGTTTTATTGTCAATCGACTATTAATGCCCATGATCAATGAAGCCGTTTATGCTCTGTATGAAGGTGTGGCCACCGCAGAGGATATTGATGCAGCAATGAAGTTGGGGACGAATCAACCGATGGGGCCACTAGCTTTAGCCGACTTAATTGGGTTGGATACTTGCCTTGCGATTATGAGTGTGCTACATGAAGGATTCAGTGATAGTAAGTATCGCCCTTGTCCATTGTTACGCAACTATGTTAATGCTGGTTGGTTGGGCCGTAAATCCGGGCGTGGTTTTTATCAATATGAGGCAGCATAATGTCAGAAAACTTAGCAAATTTATCATTTGAACAGGCTTTGCAAGAACTGGAAGCCTTAGTGCGGCGTTTGGAAGAAGGAAGATTACCATTAGAAGAAGCCATTAGTGCTTATGAGCGAGGAGTTGCTTTGCGATCCCATTGTCATGCTAAGCTGCAATCAGCAAAGCTAAGAGTGGATCAGATTGTTCTAAAAACTAATGGGGAATCCTCACTCAAACCTTTTGATACGGCAAGCTAATCCAGAGTAGAGCCAGCTTAATAAGCTAAAATTAATATTAAGAAATAATAATGAAAAAAAAACTCTACCCTAATCCTGATGTGATTTTTTATCTTTCTGATGAAGGAATCGTTGCTGTTAATACTCTGACTAAAGAAGAATACGATCTGACGGATTCTTACTTTTCTCGGCTAAAGTTTTGGAATGGTCAGCGCAGTGATAAGATGAATACCATTGATGTAGATCTATTGGCGGGCAACCTTGTTCTCGAATCTTTAGGAGGTCGTCCTGCATGGGGGGGGGATCGGTTGTCAGAGTTATGTCACACGGCAACTCGTAATCCAGCGATGATGGTACCTTCATTGCCCGAAGAGGAAGCCGCACGACAGTTTGTTGAAATGTCTCAATTAAAACAAAAAACACTAGAACGTTTTATTCCGCCTGCCATCAGCATTATTAAATTGCCGGAGCCGCATCTGAAGACGGTGCAAGAGATGAGTTTATTTGAAGCGTGTAAAAAGCGGAAAACATCGCGGAGTTTTAATGGGGCCTCGATCACCTTATTGCAGCTCTCAGATTTATTATTTATGAGTTTTGGGTATATTCACGGTAAAGAATGGCAAGAAGTAGCTGCTGAGGATTTGAACACGGCTTCGGAGAGAAAATCTTCGCCGTCAGGTAGCGGAGTCCAAGCTTGTGATGCTTATCTCACTGTGGTGAATATTGAAGGCCTTGTACCCGGTTATTATCACTACCGTGCCGATGGTCATGAACTGGCGTTACTAAGTCCAGAGTGTGATGAAGCTGCTATTTCTCATAGTGTTTGTGATCAGTTTTGGGTAAAAGGGGCAGCATGCGGAATTTTCATAACGGTTGATATGCATCGAGTGTGGTATAAAAGCGAGCTGGCCCGCGCTTATGCCTATGTCTTTTTGGAAGCTGGCCATATTTCCCAAACAGCGCTGCTGAATGCCACAGCTTTAGGACTTAAGACCTGGCTATCGGGATCGATGCGCGATGAATTTGTTGCTCAAAAATTTGGTCTTGATGGGTGGCGCCATTTTCCTGTCACGGCGGTTTTTGTCGGCCATGGAACAGATGAGGCTGTGCCTCAGAAAATAAGAGAAACTGCCCTTAAATTACGCCAACAGTAGGGTTTAAAGCTGCTTGTAAAATGTTTATTTCCATGCAGGACGCCTGCATGCTAAAGTGAGGCCATGATTTCTATTTATTCTGTTTTTGATCGTCTTGGTGCGCTCAGTAAGATGCCGCTTGTGCTTATAACCCTGATTTCCTCCATCGGGTTTGCTATGCTGTACTCGGCTGCTGATGGCAGTTTTTCACCTTGGGCATATAAGCAAATGATCCGGTTTACTGTTGGCTTTGTTATTATGTTAGCCGTAGCATGTACTGATATCCGGATTTGGATGTCTCTCTCTTATCCTATTTATGGACTATCGTTGCTTTTGTTGATTGGTGTAGAGATGATGGGGTTTATTGGTATGGGAGCCCAACGCTGGATCGATTTATATGTGATTCAGTTGCAGCCATCAGAAATAATGAAAATTGCCTTGATCTTAGCATTAGCGCGCTATTTCCATTTAACCTCCCTTGAAGATATCTTTAAGCTGAGGAATCTTCTAATCCCGTTGGCTTTGATTATGGTTCCCACAGTGTTAGTGATGCGTCAACCTGACCTTGGAACAGCGATGATTCTCATGATGTCGGGGGCTGTTTTGTTTTTTGCGACCGGTGTTAAGCTTTGGAAATTTTTGGTGGCAGGTGGAAGTTTGGTGGCAGCAATTCCTCTGTTCTGGAGTATGCTGCACGATTACCAACGCAAGCGTGTGTTAATTTTTCTGAATCCAGAAAGCGATCCAATGAAATCAGGATACCACGTGACTCAGTCAAAAATTGCCTTAGGATCCGGTGGTTGGTTTGGGCAAGGATTTATGCAGGGAACTCAGAGCCATTTAAGTTTCTTACCAGAAAAGCAGACCGATTTTATCTTTACGATGTTTAGTGAAGAGTTTGGATTTCTTGGGGGATGTGTATTGGTAGCCCTTTTTATTATGCTGCTAAGTTATGGCTTTCGAATTGCCTTAGATAGCCGCATGCATTATGCACGTCTGGTAGCGCTGGGAATTAATTCGATTTTCTTCTTATACGCCTTTATTAATATGTCGATGGTAATGGGGATGCTGCCTGTCGTTGGCGTGCCCTTGCCGTTGGTCTCTTATGGTGGCACAGCTCTCTTGACATTGCTGATGGGACAGGGGTTAATTTTTTCTGCTAGTCTTTATAATGAAGCACGGACAGGTCGATTCTGATGACAAGTGGATGGATTATTTTAGACAAACCTGAAGGGTTAACGTCGACTAAAGCGGGCAGCATTGTAAAACGCCTCTTTAAACAAAAGAAATTAGGGCATGCGGGTACCTTAGATCCATTTGCCTCCGGTGTGTTACCCTTAGCTTTAGGAGAAGCCACTAAGGTTATGCCCTATGTGGTCAGTGATATCAAAGAATATGAATTTGAAATTACCTTTGGTGAAGAGCGCGATTCAGGTGATTTAGAAGGGGCTGTTACAGCGACAACGGAGCAAAAACCAACTGAAGAGCAGCTTCGAGCTATCATTCCAAATTTTATTGGTACCATTACGCAGATTCCACCAATGTATTCAGCTCTTTGGATCAACGGTCAGCGAGCCTATGAGCTGGCACGTCGGGGAGAGACGGTCGATATGAAAGCCCGTCAAGTCCTGATTCAAGACTTGGTGCTCTTATCCTTTTCGGGGAAAACGGCTGTATGGCGTGTGGTGTGCGGAACGGGAACCTATGTAAGATCCTTGGGACAGGATTTGGCAAGGGCGGTGGGCTCGCTGGGATATTTGTCCAAGCTACGCCGAACGCGAGTCGGAAAATTTTCATTGCAAGATGCGGTAAATATAGATACTTTAAAAAACAACGCCCTTTCACTGATAGGGCGTGATTGGTTGTTGCCCATTAGGGTCGTACTGGACGACATCCCGGCGATTCCTGTATCGGCGCAACAGGCGGTGCATTTGCGCCATGGGCGGTCCATAGAGTGTCCTGGGTATGAGGGAACGGTTCTTATTCTCTCAGATGATCAGGAACTTGCTTTATGTAAAGCCGATGGTCAGCAGTTACATCCCACAAGAGTGTTCAATTTATAAGATAAGGAAAAAACGATGTCGATTACAGCAGAACGCAAATTAGAAGTTGTTAAAGAATTTGCAACAAAACCGGGGGATACTGGTTCTCCTGAAGTTCAGGTTGCTATTTTAACAGAACGCATTCGCAATCTAACAGATCACATGTCTGATCATAAGAAAGACTTCCATTCTCGTCGTGGACTGTTGATTATGGTTGGTCAACGCCGTCGTCTTCTTGACTATGTTAAGAAGAAAAACGAAGCACGTTATCAAGATTTGATTAAACGTTTAGGTCTCCGTCGCTAATGGAGCAGACCAACCGTCTCAATCAAAATTATTCCAAATTGTCTCAATCCTGGGGTTGGAACAAAAGAGGACAATAATATATCGGGGAGTTCTATATCCATAGAACTCCCCTTTGTTGTATAAGATGGGGTATAACAGCGGGAACGCAGCGATAGAAAGTGACTAATAATCCTTTCTCTCCCTACGTTTCCACCTAAGAATCCCCTGTAATTTGTTATTAAGGAAATATATATGTCAGAATTTTTTAAGATTACCCGCGAAGAAATTGACTTTGGCGGCCGTAAACTTGTCCTGGAGACAGGACGTATTGCCCGTCAAGCCGAGGGTGCCGTGTTAGTTAGTTATGGTGAAACCTCTGTCTTGTGTACAGTTGTAGCCGCTCGTAAAGCCGCACCTGGTCAAACCTTTTTCCCTCTATCAGTTCACTATCAAGAAAAAACTTTTGCGGTTGGACGGATCCCGGGCGGGTATAACAAGCGTGAAGGTAAGCCATCCGAAAAGGAAGTTTTAAACTCTCGTTTGATTGATCGGCCGATTCGTCCTTTATTCCCCGAAGGATTCTTTAACGAAGTTCAGATCGTTTGTACCGTTTTGAGTCACGATCTAATCAATGATCCTTCGATTCCAGCAATGATAGGGGCGTCCGCTGCCTTAGCGGTATCTGGTGTTCCTTTTGCTGGGCCGATTGCAGGAGCCATCGTGGGATATGTTGATGGGAAATATGTTTTAAACCCAACCCCCGAACAGGCGGCAAGCTCTCAACTGGATTTATATGTGGCGGGTACGACCGAGGGCGTGTTGATGGTTGAATCTGAGGCTAAGGAACTGACAGAAGAAGTTATGTTGGGCGCGGTTGATTTTGGTCATACAGCTTTCCAACCTGTCATTAAAGCCATTAAGAATTTAAAGAAGAAAGCTGGTAAGAAAGACTGGGAGGTCGTGGGTCTTAGGGAGGATTACCAAGATGTGTATAAGAAAATTAAAAAAGCTGTCGAAAAAGATTTGAAAAAAGCCTATAGCATTACCACCAAAGCTGAACGGTACGCTGCTGTCGATGCGGCTTTAGCCAAAGCTGTCGAAAAAGTTGGCATTGTCGATGGTCAAGAGCGTACTTTTGATATGGCATTTGAGGCCCTTAAGTCAGAGGTGGTCCGTAATGACATTTTGGATGAAGGGAAACGCGTTGATGGTCGTGATTTGAAGACTGTTCGACCGATCGATGTTCAAGTGGGTGTTTTACCGCGCACTCACGGCAGCGCTCTCTTCACGCGTGGGGAAACCCAAGCTGTTGTTGTCTCCACTCTGGGTACTGCTCAAGATGAGCAAATGATTGATGCGCTTGAGAAGGAATACCGCGAAAGCTTTATGTTGCACTATAATTTCCCGCCATACTCGGTTAATGAAACAGGTCGTCTGTCGGGGCCTGGGCGGCGTGAAATTGGGCATGGTAAGCTTGCTTGGCGCGCCATTCGTCCTTTGTTACCCGCTAAGGATAAATTTCCTTATACCCTTCGTGTAGTTTCTGAAATCACCGAATCCAATGGCTCTTCCTCTATGGCAACAGTTTGTGGTGCTTCTTTATCCTTGATGGATGCCGGTGTTCCATTACTCCGTCCTGTGGCTGGCATTGCGATGGGGCTTGTCAAGAAAGACAAGAAATTTGCTGTTTTGACAGATATTCTTGGCGATGAGGATCATCTGGGGGACATGGACTTTAAGGTAGCGGGGACTGAAAATGGTATCACCGCTTTACAAATGGACATTAAAATTACCAGCATTACGCCTGAAATTATGAAAGTAGCCTTAGAGCAAGCGAAAGATGGGCGGTTACATATTTTAGGTGAAATGGATAAAGCGTTGTCCGGTGCTCGGGAATCTGTTAGTGAACACGCCCCTCAAATGATTTCCATGCCTATCAACCGGGATAAAATTCGCGATATTATTGGCCCAGGAGGCAAAAACATTCGTGAAATCTGCGAAGTTTCTGGAGCGCGCATCGATATCAATGATGAAGGTATTGTCAACATCTCTGGTTTCGATAGCAAGTCCATTGAAACAGCAAAAGCCATGATTCGGAATATTGCTTGCGATCCTGTGGTGGGTGAAGTTTACACCGGTAAAGTCGTGAAGATTATGGAATTTGGTGCTTTCGTTAACTTTATGGGTAACCGCGATGGTTTGGTTCACATCAGTGAATTGACAAGTGAACGTGTTGCAAAAGTAAGCGATGTTATCCAAGTTGGCGATGAAGTAACTGTTAAAGTGGTTGGCTTTGATGACCGTGGTAAGGTTAAGCTCAGTATGAAGGCTTTATTATCTGCTAAAGAAAAAGCAGGGGAGTCAGCAGCGGGCATGGAGCAAGCCGCCGGTGATGCAAACTCATAACGTCATTTAAGATTTTGCTATTAAAATGGCTGCCCTTTATAGAGCAGCCATTTTTTATGAGGGGCTGAAAGTTTTAGAGGCAGACTTTTCTATACCTCAACCTATAATTAATCAATTTAATTAAGGTTTGGGAATAGAGGAAAGAGTACTGTAAGGGAGATTATTGGTTATCCAAAAGGTAGCGGCTATGTGCTTTCCAAATACAGTCCACAACAAAAGTGCTAGCTGTTTTGCTAAAGTTATAACTTTCTCCCAGGTCTGCCAATAATTTTTTTAATTTATCTATGCTTTCTACTGAATAAGATGAAATTTCAGTACTAAAGAATTGTGGAAAAGTATTTAAGATTATATTTAAAAAGAAGGGGATTAAATCTTCTGCTTTAAGAGGTTTTGTCCATTGATAGGAAGGATAAGTAAGACGGTTAGCGGCTTTAATTAATCTTAAAGTAGAAGCTATTAAGTCTTCCTGTTTTTTCTGTTTCGCTTCGTAGTAAAATTTATCCAAAGTTGATTGTGTGAGTTTTAAGTTAAGAGTAGAACGTACTATTTCCCATTCTGCAGTTTCTAGAATAGTGAGCTTAGCTTTCACAAAATGAGACATTATTTCCTCTTTTGCGATGTCTTCCATACAATGTTGTTTACCCCAGGGGTTCATATGCCTCTTGTTTAGACAATCTTCCCTAGGCCTAAACTGTATTGTAAAAAAATCTGAGATAAGATCAGTGCTTTTCCGTTGCAGATTGTCAAAATTATCCGAATAGTTAAAATTAGAGGAGTAAGGAGATAAAGTTGAAAGCGGCTTTCTTCCATTTATCATGCTTTCATTTTTACTATCCTGAGCATAAGAAACTGATATCGCGACTAAATATAGTCTTAGAGATTTATATAATAACTTCATTAATTTCTTTCCATTTATTTAGTTTTCCGAATTCTTAATTTGCTAAAATAAACGACCGAACCACAGAAAAGCAAGAATAAATAAAACCTTTAGGAGGTCTTTAATCTTTAGAATGAACTGGAATGGGATGGGGAGCTTTATCTTTTTGAGAGAAATAAAGCCCCTTAAAAAAATCGTACATCAGGAGGTTCTAGTTTGAGCCCAACATTTTTTCAGGAATAACATGTTTGGCAAAGTCGGCTTTGCTCAGTAATCCTAACGATTCTGCAGCTTCTGCCAGCGTTATATCCTCTTGCAGGGCTTTTTTGGCTACTTTGGCCGCATTATCATAACCGATGAGTGGATTAAGGGCTGTGACTAACATCAATGACTTATCCAAGTTTTGTTGTAATTTTAGGGGATTTGCTTGAATGCCTTGCAGGCATTTATCAACAAAACTATCACAACAATCCGCGAGCAGGTCGATGGAATGCAAGACATTTGTAACGATAACTGGTTTAAACACGTTTAATTCAAAGTGCCCTTGACTTCCTGCAACGGTTACGGTGACATGATTGCCCATAACCTGGCAGCATACCATGGTCATGGTCTCGGCTTGAGTAGGGTTAACTTTGCCGGGCATAATGGAAGACCCTGGCTCATTTTCTGGCAATTCAATTTCACCTAATCCGCAACGCGGGCCTGACCCCAACCAGCGAATGTCGTTGGCAATTTTCATACAGCTGGTTGCGAGCACATTCAGGACACCTGAGAAATCCACCAAAGCATCGTGACTGGCGAGCGCTTCAAATTTATTTAGCGCCGTTCTAAAGGGTAAGCGTGTGAAGTGGGACACACTCTCAGCAAAGGCTTCAGCAAAGCCAGCCGGGCAATTGATGCCAGTTCCTACAGCTGTTCCTCCTTGAGCTAATGCATATATACCATCGAGAGCTCTCTCCAAACGATTAAGGCCAAGCTCAATCTGGGTTGCATATCCTGAAAACTCTTGGCCCAGCGTCACCGGTGTCGCATCTTGCAGGTGCGTGCGTCCTATTTTGATCAGTGTTGAAAATTCTTTGGATTTTGCTTCCAAGGCTTGATGAAATTTACGGAGAGCTGGCAATAGTTTTTTATGAGTTTCCGTCGCCACAGCAATATGCATGACGGTAGGAAACGTATCATTAGATGACTGTCCATAATTAACATGATCATTGGGATGAACCGGCTTCTTGAGACCAATTGGATGGCCTAAAATCTCACAGGCACGGTTGCCAATCACTTCATTGGCATTCATATTCGATTGTGTGCCTGATCCTGTTTGCCAAACAACTAAGGGAAAGTGATCATCCCATTGACCGTCAATCACTTCTTCGGCTGCTTGAATGATGGCATCAGCCAAAGGGGCCTCCAGCATGCCGAGTTTTTGGTTGGTTAAGGCAGCACAGCGTTTTTGAATGCCTAGAGATCTGATAATGCCTAAAGGCATGCGTTGATTGCCGATGCAGAAATTTTGACGCGATCGTTCTGTTTGGGCTCCCCAATATTTACCTTCTGGAATGTCGACTTCGCCCATAGAATCTGTTTCTTTACGCATTCTCTTATCTCTCCTTTAAACGTAGCTATATAAATAGTCCTCCACTTGAGATGAAAAAACAATCCATGTTAATAATTTCTTACAAACTTTATTCTATGCAATTGCAGTTGACGACAGTTGACTATAAATGACTTGGAGGTATTTATATGGCCGATTCCTTAACTCAGTTAGAGACTTATTTGTATGAACATATTCCTCTCTCGGTGGCGCTGGGTGTGAAAGCCGTCGAAGCATCTTGTCATCAAGTTGTGTTGACTGCCCCCATGACCCCCAATATTAATCATAAGCAGACCGCTTTTGGCGGTAGTTTACATGCAGTTGCCACCTTGGCATGTTGGTCATTAATGTATCTTAATCTCAAAGAGTTTCCACACTTTACTGACATTGTAATTTCTAAAAGTGAAGTCAATTATATCTGTCCAGTGACAACTGATTTTACGGTCGAATGTAGCATTGAGAATCAGTCTGATTGGCTGAAAGTTGAGTCTATACTGTATAAAAAAGGGATAGGCCGTTTGCGACTGAATGCTAAAATTTATCAAGATGGTAAATTAGCTGTGGATTACTGGGGAGAGTTTGTGGCAATTCGCAGAAAGAAATAATCTCATTGTTCTGTCCTTATAGTTACCCCCAGGCCTTATACGAGGAATAAAATACAAACTTTAGAATGTCCACATAATCTGAGCCATGGTTTGGTGATAGCGCTGAGTAGAACCGACCTCGCCTTCATAGGCCATGCTAATATGAGTATTGTTAAAGATAGAAACGGTGGCTCCAATACTTGGGTTCGCTAGCCAGCGATGTTTGTTCTTAGTCACCACCACAAACTGTCCGCCTTGGTTAATTAAAGACGCTGTTACTGTTTGTTTTTTATGGCGGGCCTTGCGGTAAGTCAATCCCAACTTGGCAAAGGTGTAGAAGGGAGTCCCCTCATTCCATTTCCAGAAATTGGTTAGCTGAGCACCGGCTTTTCCTTGCCATGTCGTATTGTGACGTCGGCGAACAGCAAGATTTTGAACACCAGGCCCCGTTTCATTATATTTGTTTTCTTGAAGGTATAAGACACCGCCACTGATATAAGGCGTGAGTGTAAGATCCTTCTTAAGACCCATATTTCGTCCGATTTCTACTAAACCACTCATATGATTGCCTGTATGTTTTTGATGGGCAATCGCAGGAATAATGGTCATCACACGATCGCCCTTAAAGCGATGATGACCATAATAGACCGCCCCCTTTATATAATCGGCAGCGTTAGATTCTCCCAAAACATATAGGCCAATACGTGCTGAATTTTTGTTTCCTTTATCACCACCAACTTTCATTTTATAGGTACTATAGCCATATCCACTGATTAGCCCCAGTTTTAATTTAGAGGATAGGGCATAATCGATCCCAATATTGGTATCATAAGTCGTTCCATCCAATCCTTGTACGGATAGTCTAGATGGATCAGCAATATTAGCTTGACTCAACTGACTGACAGTTCCTTGAATCCATAGGCGTGCCTTTTCGCTCAGGTTAACCTGAGCCGATGTCGGGAAATGTTTGGCGGCAGTATCTTCGCTGAGGCCAAATCCGAGTTTTTTATGGTTAAGTTTAGAGGCAAAGAGCTGGGCAAAGCTTTGCTTAAAACGGGTAAGATTCGACATTAATTGTCCTGCCGCTTCTCCCATGCTTTTGAGCAATTGATCCCTATGGAGCCATGTGAAGGGAGCATCCATATGGCCCAGTTCTGCATTAGCAGTCATATCGGATACCTGGGTGCTAGCAGCGGGACTAAGCTGATTAAAGGCTTGCTTTAACTGAGAAGTTGTTAAAGGATTTAATTGATTAATTAAAGCTTGCGATCCATTACTATTGACATAAGAAGCCACCTGACCAGGATTGCCTATGCTGATTACTGGCTCAGATTTTTTTAATGGAAGAAGATGCACATAAGCATGATGAGTATCATAAGTCACAGTATAGGTAAAGAGAGGCGATGTCCCTGTAACGGCTGCAAAAGGACCAGTTAAAGCTGTTGAGCTTAAGATGGTGTATGTATAAGTTTGTCCTGCACCATAATTTCCAGCTAATGGAATAACGTTGAGCGTCCCATTTGTAATATTGGCTGGGCCGTTGATATTGATGAAGTCATTATCTGTTCCGGGTGTAGGAGTGGTTGCCGCTTGCACTTCACAATTATAAATTCCATGTTGTATATAAGAGCTGTTAACGTTAATGGTGCCAAGCCCATCGCCCGGGACTATAAAGCCCCCTGAATTAATGGTCAATGCCCCTACAGTGCCTGTGCCACTGATGGTGGCTCCTGAATTAATGGTTGTTAAAGATGAACTTGAGATTGAGCCGGTTACCTTTAATGTTCCATCATTAACAGTTGTTGGTCCACCATAGGTATTGCTCCTAGATAAGGTAAGGGTACCTGTACCGGATTTGGTAAGGCTACCATTCCCCGATATGATATCTGTATAAGAACTATCGTCCGATCGATTGAATGTTAAGGATCCCTGATTGGTTATGTTGCCACTTAACGTTCCTGAATTTCCACCTGTACCAATATTTACAGTTGCCCCAATATTGTTCGTCAAGGTGCCAGTATTTTCAAGAGTACCGGTATTGTTCAGGGTGCCCCGATTGGTGAAGAAGTTGTTGTTCCTCAGGGTGCCACTGTTGTCTAGAGTGCCCAGATTGTTGTTGTTTAGTTGATTGTTATTCTCCAGAGTACTATTGTTCGTCACGGTACCACTGTTGTTTAGAATGCCATTGTTGGTCACAATATTATTATTGTTCAGGGTGCCTTGGACAGTATTTTCCAAAGTACCATTGTTATCTAATATGCCGTCATTCATTAGGGCAGCATTATTGTTCAGGGTGCCCGTGACGGTGTTGTTCAGGGTGCCCTCGTTCGTCAGCGTGCCCATGCTGTTATGTAGGGAGGCGTTATTGTCCAGGGTGCCGCTGGCGGTGTTGGTTAGGGTGCCGGAATTGAATAGACTGCCATCGTTTGTCAGAGTATCAGTGTTGTTCAGCTCGTCACTGTTGCTCAGGCTACCGCCGGCAGCAATTGTTCCTCCAGAGAAATCCCCCGCAGGATAGTCTCCCGGGATATTTTGTGATGCCCCATTAGGAACATTTATTTGTGTTGTATTACCGAAGGAAAAAGATAGGCAGAATAGCATAGTTATATACGCAATCCTGTAGTAAGCGTTGATCCAATTTTTGGAGGCAGAACAATTAGAATTAGCCTTACACATAAAATTAGTTTTAGATTTAAATCGAGATAAACGATGCGGGCGTTGGAATAGGGATAACGTGTTTTTTAGTAAATTGTACAGGGTCATAAGTTAGCATAATCTTTAACTAAATTAATTTAATTTCATTGTGAGACGCGATGAAATAGGTTGTCAAAGTGTATATAATTATTTACAAACTGTTAAAGATAAAGGCTTTTGGATAGCCTGTTCCTGTCAGAAAAAAGATAGTTTTTGTTCTAGAATCTACTTATTAAAAACTCCAGTTAAATCGAGCCATGGCTGGATGATGGGGTTGGGGAGAGCCGATTTCTCCTCCATAGGTAAGGCTGATATGAGTATTTTTAAAAACAGAAACGGTGGCTCCGATACTTGGATTCGCTAGCCAGCAATGTTTGACTTAATCACCACAACAAACTGTCCGCCTTGGTCACTTAAAGAAGCTGTTACGGTTTGCCTTTTATGGCGGGCCTTCCGGTAAGTTAACTCCCACTTGGCAAAGGTGTAAAAGGTAGGCTCATCATTCCCTTGAATGTTTGCTGTTGCAATGACAGATTGAGAAGAAACCATTCCTGATCCTGCGGAGCCGCCGCTGCCTTTCCGCTGAGTTACGTCTGACAATGCCACTGGAACAAAGCTTGTGATCAAAGTTAATGGAGTAAGAATAGCTGTGTTGAACAGGAGAGGAAACGTCAACTTAGCGGAGACATTAATAGAATAATAGATAGAGGGAGCAGGAAGGGGTGGGTATAACTCTTTATTCTCCCAAAGATAAATTTATCAACCAATATAGGATTCTCGCCCTATTCTTAATAAAAATTTCATTTATCTGCTCTATGGTTTTAGAAAGATAGTATTCTGCTGATTCAAAAATTTATTTTTAGAGTGCGTCTTTAGCAGAAGAAAGATATCTATAAAAAAATTCTATGTGCGCCTATAGGGTAATTTATTTTTAAATTTAATTATAGAGGGGGAGATTAAGGATGAATAAAGGAAACAGACAAACAAGAATAATAGTAGTTCTAGCGTTTATGACATTAAATTTTTTCAATCTTAATGTTGTACGGGCTATGGAAGGAAATATATTTGATGAAAATGCCGAACGACAATGGCGCACTTCTCTAAATGTATATAACGCTGCAAATGAATTGATATTGGATGTAGGAAGCTGGTTAGAGCAAACATTTAATGCTATCGATGTAACCAATGAAGTAAGTATAAGAAGTAAATTTGAGAAAAAGACCTCTGTTGAACAAAATATTGCTACAGGTCGTTTTACGATTATTTATAGCGTTAACAACACTATACAGTCTTCTTCCTATGACTTAACCAAAATATTTGTTAGTGGATTAAATTCCTTGGATCCCAATAATATTCACGTTCAACAGCAGAATCTCTTAGACCATATAATTTTTCCTGTTTCATTTATTGAGGGGAACCGCCCAAGCGGAAAAGAAATAAATCAGAGGCAGCAAGATAAGGTCAATCTTCTCTTAGGAAGAGACGTCGTTAAATCAGGGACACACGCAGAAGAATCTCTTTTATTATATTTGGATAAACATTTAAGAAATTTTATCGCCCAAATCCCTGCTCAAGATTTTACTATTATTGGAACTGTTTTGGAAATTTCAACTCTAAAAGATCCTTGTACAGACGTCTGTATGCCCATGCTAAAGGCATTTATGGATAACCTTTCTGCTATTCTTCAGGCTAATATCCCGGAGAATGTTACGCTTGCACCACAGTTAGAAAATCTTGTATTACTATCCGGGAGAAAAGCTCATATAGAGTCAAGAAATGGCATGGCTGTAGTTGATACTAATATTCAGCTTAATTTTGACCATCCCAGTAATCGAATTTATTCCAGCATAAAAGATTAGAAATAACGTGAATATTAAATTACGTATATTTGTGTTATGATTTATTTTATATTATTATATTGATAATCTTCTAATGTGCGAAACAATAAACTGATAGGAGAATGCGAAATGAAAAATAGATTTTTGACATTGTCATTTATGTTTTTGACGATAACTAAGGTAGCGGCGTCTCAAGGGGGCGAGGAAGACGGAGGAATTATGGTTCCTTCCTCCCCTAGGGCGGTTGCTAAACCTCAGGAAGAATCAAGGGGGGACAGAATGTTGGATAATACCGTTATGACGGATGCTTATGAGCTTGCTGAGAAATCGGATGACTTATTTAATAAGAAGAAACTCAAGGAAGCTGCGCAGCTTCGAATTGCTGCTGCACTTCAGGGACATGAGGAAAGTAAGGATTTTCTTATCGATATTGATCCAAACAGTCTCGAATTTTTAAGCTCGACCAATACCCAGTCAGTAGAAACCTCTTCTTATTATGAGACAGTATTGATACCGAACCTTATACGGGAAATGGAAAAGGAATATGCTAAATTGGAAAAATATAAAGATGTACCCGTGATATTACCTAACCGTATTCATTAAGATCTTGCGATCAGATTATAGAGGGCATTTTCCAGGGGAAAGTGCCTTTTCTTTTTTGAGAGATTTGCTAAAATGCTTGGGGTAAACGCTGAGAAATATTGACTTTATGTCGACTAATAAAATTCCCGAGCATAAAAGTTATTTATTGAGTGGCTTATTAAAAATTTTCTTAATTTATAGTTAACCAAAATTTTTTTGCAGGCTTTGTTGCGGATGTTTAAGAAAAGTCATAAAAAGTAATCAGGTTTATTGATAAGGAGTATTATGTATGACTATAACGTCCTCTGTTAAGACATATCGCGTTAAAAATTGGTCTAATTATAACCAACTTTTGCAAGA
>JAIBEV010000055.1 GCA_019459505.1 Candidatus Paracaedibacteraceae bacterium
TCATTATTATTATTATTGACAGCATTCCTGATAGTGAGACCATAATAGAGGTTGCTAACCATGCTCTAGAGCTATTCAATGTTAATCCATATTATGTATCTATGATTATTGAAAGTCTTGCCAGCATTCCTGATAGTGAGACTAGAAGAGAGGTTGTTGAGCAAGCTTCGAAGCTATTTACGGAAGACATAGATGAAGTTTCTCAATTTCAAATTATCCTTGCTCTTGCCAGCATTCCTGATAGTGAGACTAGAAGAGATATTGTTAAGCAAACTTTAAAACTCTTTACAAAGAATATGAGCGGACATGGTCGCTCTCAGATTATTAAAACTCTTTCAACAGTAATCAAAAACTCGATATCAAATGAATACTGCCAGCCCATTTTAGATTTATTGAGAGACGAAAAGACGCTACAGCAAGATTTATGGCTAAAGGATATTACCATCTATGCATTAAGACAACAAAGTATAAGAGTAAGATTTTCCAGCATTTTCGATTACTCCTCCGGCGCTTAGTTATTAATATTCAACAATCAAAATATGGAACTTCGGCCCTTTCAAGTTATTGGATAAGAATGAAAAAAGTCAATTTTTTAGATATTCACATCAGAAGAATAGAAAAAATGAAAAAGATTTAAGTGTTATAGTAGAAAAGCAAAGGGCAATAAGTGCAAAGAAAAATAATACCGTCAATAGATTTGAGGTTCCAAGGGCGTAAATTTTAAAGCATAGAATTGAGAATTATTAAGGGCATCATCATCAACTATGTGTGTAAAGATTTAAGTTTAGCATTACCAATGATGACAATTTTACGCATAAGAGCTGTCAAAGCGACCATTTTCTTTTTACCTCTGTTGATAAGATTTTCATAGAAAACCTTAAGAGGACTATCGGTTCTTCTGGCTGTCATAGCAGCCATAAAGAGGATGCGTTTAACACCGACTCTGCCTCCTTTTGTCCTTCGATAGCCCACTGTTTTCCCACTTTCACAAGGATGAGGCGCTAATCCTGCAAGGTTGGGCTAAATCCCATAAAGGTCATAAAAACGCCACGTTAATTTACCAATAGCACCTATTCATTGACAGATATATGAATTGGTGACCCCATTTTAATAATGTTTTAAACTCGTAATTTTGGAGGGTGAATATCAAAGGAATCAGCAAGTTTCTCATCAGAGAAAT
>JAIBEV010000102.1 GCA_019459505.1 Candidatus Paracaedibacteraceae bacterium
GGCCAACGGCAGAGTTTTATTAATAGTGCTAAGCAGTTGTTTACCTCTGATATGAGAGGAGATGCGCAAGCTTCCATAATCACCGCTCTGGCACAGGTTGAGGCGGATCAACGGCAGGATTTTATAGATAGTGTAAAGCAGTTGTTTACCTCTGATATGAGAGGAGATGAACGAGCTTCCATAATCACCGCTCTGGCACAGGTTGAGGCGGATCAACGGCACAGTGTAATAGATAGTGCAAAACAGTTATTTACATCTTATATGGGAGGATATGAGGGAGCTCTAATAATCAGAGCTCTGGCACAGGTTGAGGCGGGCCAACGGCACAGTGTTGTCCAAGCAGCAAAGCAGTTGGTAACGTCGGAAATGAGAGGAGATGAACGAGCTTCCATAATCACCGCTCTGGCACAGGTCGAGGCGGGCCAACGGCAGAGTTTTATTGATAGTGTAAAACAGTTGTTTACAGTTGATATGAGTGGATATGGGCGAGCCTCGATAATCGCAGCTCTGGCACAGGTTGACACTGATCAATGGCAGAGTTTTATCGATAGTGCTAAGCAGTTGTTGATGTCGGAAATGAGAGGAGATGATCAGGCTTCTATAATCGAGGCGCTTGTACAAGTTGAGACTGACCAGCGGCAGAGTGTTGCCCAAGCAGCAAAACAGTTAATTACAGTTGATATGAGAGGATATGAGCGAGCCTCGATAATCGCAGCTCTGGCACAGGTTAAGGCGGATCAACGGCAGAGTTTTATTGATAGTGTAAAACAGTTGTTTACAGTTGATATGAGAGGATATGAGCAAGTGTCCATAATCGAGGCTCTGGCAAAGGTTGAGGCTGGTCAACGGCAGAGTGTTGCCCAAGCAGCAAAACAGTTGGTAACACCTCGCATGAGGGGATATGAGCGAGCCTCAATAATCGAAGCTCTGGCAAAGGTTGAGGCTGGTCAACGGCAGAGTGTAATAGATAGTGCAAAACAGTTGGTAACGTTTCATATGGGTGGGGAGGAGCGGGCTTCCATAATCACCGCTCTGGCACAGGTTAAGGCTGGTCAACGGCAGAATGTGATCGATAGTGCTAAGCCGTTAATTACGTCGGATATGGACGGACAGGAGCAAGCTTTAATAATCTTTAGAATCTGTAAAGAAATAAAAGCGACCTCCCGTCAAGGAGTTGCCCAAGTGCCAGCACAGCCGGTTGCAGTTGAGAAGAGGGGAAGTGGTGAAGATGCTGTAAGTCAAACCCAGTTTGTCATTGACTTGGGCTCGAGTGGCGTGCAATTAGGCGGCTTTAAGATCAATCTTGAAAAGAAAATTGTCGGAGAACAGGTTTTTAGCAAGAAAGAACGTATTCTCTTGCAAGCCGCCATACATAATAGAATTTTACCGGACGATGTGCGGAAGCGAACCGAGAATGCCATTAAGACTCTATTAGCAGAGGCTGGCATTAATCCTGATCAGACAAAAGTTGTCGGTTTTGCCACAGCATGGGCCCGAGCCGCCGATAATAGTAATCAGCTTATTGAAGCCATTAAATCTGAAACTAATGTTACCATCACGATCATTGATCAACAGATTGAAGGGGAAATCGGCTTTAATGCGACTCTAGCAGCCTTGCGTTCTTTACTATTAGATCGAGAAAGTTTTCTTTACCAAACAGAAAATGGCAAAGAAATCCTTGGAAAGATGACTGGCAATAACCCCGATAACCCTCTAATCCCTCAAACGATCATGAGCTGGGATATTGGGGGTGGCAGCATGCAATTAGCCAAACAAAATAATGATAACAGGATAGAGGTTATCGGCAGTACCGACGCTTCGACGACCTTTGCTAATGCGGTGATTGAGCTTAAAAGAGATATGTCTGAAGAAGAGGAAAGTCTCTCCCAAGAAATCCTCCCGCTGGATACGCCCAACCCCCTCTCAAGAGCCCAGGTAAGGGAAGTAATTAACTTAGCCAGGGAGAAAGCCGCCCGATTTATCGATCACTCTTTCCTCGACGGCCTAAAGGCAAAGACCGTAGAGGTTTTTGGTATTGGTCTTATGCATAAGAGTAACAGAGAATACATTAATAAACTGCTAGGACTCAATTGGGAGAATTTTTATAGGAAAGTTGATCTAGAAGAAGCAGTTGGTCTTTTAACCGATAAAGGCGATCGAGAAATAGCCCATGCGTTAGGGATTAAAGAGTCTGACGTCAGGAATCGGTTGACGAGTATGCTGCT
>JAIBEV010000111.1 GCA_019459505.1 Candidatus Paracaedibacteraceae bacterium
TGAAGGAATTTTATCCTCTGAACAGCAAGATAAATTCCATACAATATTTAAGGAAAACGCCACCTTTTATAAGTTCCGATTTTATAAAGCGATCTTTAATTCAAAAAAAGATGAAGAAACAAAGTTAAGACTTTTAAGGTCTTGGATCCAAGAGAATGCTGAGAGAGAGGTATCTCTTACAAACTATATTCTTACAGCACCCCCTCAAGATCGCCCTTGGCAGCCTGTCACGGAAAGACCTCTGTATTGGTTACCCAATCACCTTGAAGGATTTATTGAGAGTCACCGCGAATCAGGGGAAAGCTATCTGACCTCTTTATGGCAACAATTTAACAGGGGAATGCGAACAGCCACGATTTCATCGACCATAGCTGGGATGGGCGGTGTGGGAAAGACCTCTCTTGCTTTGGCGTACGCCCATGAAGCTTTAGAAAATAAGGGGTATCACTTGATCTATTGGTTGTTGAGTGAGACAGAATCTTCTCTTTTAAAAGGATATCAGGACCTCCTGGAACGGATCAATATCCCCTATAAGAGTGATGACGCTGACACCCATATTATAGAGCTGATTAAAGAACATCTTCCCCACTTCGGTAAATGTCTTCTTATTTATGATAACGTTCCGGATCCAAAATTCTTAGAAGGTAAGGTGCCTGAAGCAAATCACATTGATATTTTGATCACGTCACGCTGGAGTCAGGGATGGGGAGGAGAGCTTATTGACCTTGCGGTATTCCGACCTAAGGATTCTGTACACTATCTACTCCAAACGATCGGACTTAAGGATACCCTAGATACTCAAGCTAAGGTTAGAGAGCTTGCAGAAGAATTAGGGCACCTTCCGCTCGCTCTGTCTCACGCGGCCCATTACCTTAAACTTGTGGGAGGAGAAGAGGTGTCAGGGGACATTATTGATAAGTATATTAAAAAATTTAGAGAAACGCCGATAGATCATTTTGAAAAACGACAGAATCCATTTGAATTTGGTAAATCAGCAATAAACTATGAACATTTGATTGGAAGAACCTTTCAGATGACGCGAGAGAAGCTTTCTGGCTTGGCTCAACAGCTCATGATTTATTGTGCCTACCTTGATCCTGATACCATTGTCGAAGAAATTTTCTTACAGGGCCTTCAGGGAAATAGCCAAGAGGAGCTCCAAGCAGCGTTCGAACAACTTTCTGCCTATTCTTTGATTAAAAGACGAGAAAAAAGCCCTGTATTTCATATGCATCGTCTTTTACAATTGATGATCCAAATTGACCAAGAACGGAATATAAAACATGTAAACAATTTAAAGAGCCTAAAAGGAATTTTTAATGAGGTTAGTTTGACAGAAGCTGAAAACTATGTGTTTCTAGACCGTTCATTAAAAATTAAAGGTTTTGATTTATTAAATTTGCATGAACGTCTAGGTAAATATCTAATAAATTTAGAAAGGATTATTAACCATTGTAAGGACTTGAAAATTAAAGGGCCTATCTTGGCTCCTTACCAAGTAATTTACCAAAACATTAATAGAACATGGCGCACTTCCAAAGAAAGAATTTTTAAGCTAAAAAACGAACTTCCAGAAAACAGCCCAGGAGAAGATAAGGCGATATCCTTACTAAAAAAAGAATTGGGAGAGGGGGGATTAAACTTAGATAATGAACAGTGCCGACTCATATTCCGATTAATCCCCCAATATTCTCAACAATCAGACAGATTGAGAATTGCAAAAATTTTGTCGTCCATGGACCTCTCTCAATGTCAGGAATTTATAGAAAGCTTTAAGCAGTTGTTTACGCCTGATATGAGAGGAGAGGAGCAAGCTTCCATAATTGAAGCGCTTGCACAAGTTAAGGCGGATCAACGGCAGAGTGTTGCAACAAACGCCAAACAGCTGATCACCTCTGATATGAGAGGAGATGCGCCAGGTTCTATAATCATAGCCCTTGGAAATATAAATCCTGCCCAGCGTCAAGGTATTGCAGCAAACGCCAAACAGCTGATCACCTCTGATATGAGAGGAGATGAGCGATCTTCCATAATCACCGCCCTTGCAAGGATAAAGGCGGATCAACGGCAGGATTTTAAAGATAGTGTAAAGAAGATCTTTCCACCTGGTATGGGGGGATATGAGCAAGCTTCCATAATCACCGCTCTGGCACAGGTTGAGGCTGGTCAACGGCAGGATTTTATAGATAGTGTAAAGCAGTTGTTTGCACCTGGTATGAGAGGAGAGGAGCAAGCTTCCATAATCACCGCTCTGGCACAGGTCTAGGATGATCAACGGCAGAGTGATCTTGAGAGAGAAGAGCAGTTGTTTACGTGTGATATGAGCAGG
>JAIBEV010000115.1 GCA_019459505.1 Candidatus Paracaedibacteraceae bacterium
TGAAGGAATTTTATCCTCTGAACAGCAAGATAAATTCCATACAATATTTAAGGAAAACGCCACCTTTTATAAGTTCCGATTTTATAAAGCGATCTTTAATTCAAAAAAAGATGAAGAAACAAAGTTAAGACTTTTAAGGTCCTGGATCCAGGAGAATGCTGATAGAGAGGTATCCCTTACAAACTATATTCTTAAAGGACCACTTTCTTCAGACCGTCCCTGGAAGCCCATTACCGAAAGAACCCTCCATTGGTTACCCAATCAACTTGAAGGATTTATTGAGAGTCATCGGGAATCAGGGGAAAGCTATCTGACCTCCTTATGGAGGCAATTTAATAGCGGAATACGAACAGCCACGATTTCATCGACCATAGCTGGGATGGGCGGTGTGGGAAAGACCTCTCTTGCTTTGGCGTACGCCCATGAAGCTTTAGAAAATAAGGGGTATCACTTGATCTATTGGTTGTTGAGTGAGACAGAATCGTCCCTTTTAAAAGGATATAGAGACCTCTTGGAAAGGATCAATGTTCCTTACAACGATGAAGATGACGCCCTTATTATGGAGCTCATTAAAGAACACCTTCCTTCTCAAGGTAAATGTCTTCTTATTTATGATAACGTTCCTGATCATCACTTCTTAGAAGGGAAGGCGCCTGAAGCAAGCCATATTGATATTTTGATCACGTCACGCTGGAGTCAGGGATGGGGAGGGGAGCTTATTGATCTTGCGGTTTTTTCCCCTGAGGATTCTGTGAAATACCTTCTCCAAACTATCGGACTTGAGGAAACTCCAGGCAATCGAGCTAAAGCAGGAGACCTTGCTGAAGAATTAGGACACCTTCCGCTCGCTTTGTCTCATGCAGCCCATTACCTTAAGCTTGTCGGCGGAGAGGACGTATCAGGGGATATCATTAGTAAGTATATTAAGAAATTTAGAAGAACGCCGATAGGCCATTTTGAAAGGCGACAAAATCCATTTGAATCCAATAGTTCAGCAATAAATTATGAACATTTGATTGCAAGAACCTTTCAGATGAGCCGAGAAAAACTTTCTGACTTGGCTCAACAGCTTATGATTTATTGCGCTTACCTTGATCCTGATACCATTGTGGAAGAAATATTTCTATTAGGCCTTAAGGAGGAAATCCCACAGAAGGATATCCAAGAAGCTTTGGAACAACTCTCTGACTATTCTTTGATTAAAAAGAGAGATGGTAATGCCATATTTAATATGCATCGTCTTTTACAATTCGTGATCCTGAATGAACAGGAAAGGAATAAGAAGCAGACAGAAAATCTAGCGCGATTAAAAATAATTTTTAATGAGGTTAATTTGACAGCAGCTCAAAATTATGTATTGCTGGGCTTTTCATCACAGACTAAAGGGCTCGAGCTGATAAATCTCCATGAAAGTTTAGGCAAATATAAGATAAATTTAGAAAGAGTTATTAACCATTGTAAGGACTTAAAAATTGACAAGAACATCTTAGATCCTTACCAAGTGATTCACCGAAACATTAATAGAAATTATTACGCTTCTAAAGAAAGAATTTTTAAACTAAAAAACGAACTTTTAGAAAACAGCCTGGAAGAAGTTAATGCGATAACCGTATTAGGAAAAGAACTGGCAGAGGGAGGATTAATCCTAGATATTGAAAAGTGCCGAATAATCTTCCGGTTAATCTCTCAAAATTCCCAACAATCAGACAGATTGAGAATTGCGAAAGCTCTGTCGCAGATGGGCCTGTCTCAATGTCAAGAATTTGTAGAAAACTTCAAACTGTTGGTTACGCCTGGTAGGAGCGGAAATGAGCTAGCTACCTTAATCACTGCCTTTGCAAAGGTTGAAGCTAATCAACGGCAGAGTGTTGTAAAGGTAGTTAAACAATTGTTGACCGCTGATATGAGAGTAGATGATCAAGCCTCCATAATCGCTGCCTTTACACAAGTTAAGGCTGGCCAAGAGCAGGATGTTGCAGAAGCAGTAGAACATTTATTTACCCCTGATATGAGAGTAGATGATCAAGCCTCCATAATTACTGCCTTTGCACAAGTTAAGGCTGGCCAAGAGCAGGATGTTGCAGAAGCAGTAGAACATTTATTTACCCCTAGTATGAGTGGGCATGAGCGAGTTACCATAATTACTGCCCTTGCACAGGTTGAAGCAGCTCAACGGCAGGATATTATAAACAATGTAGAACATTTATTTACCCCTAGTATGAGGGGGCATGAGCGAGTTACCATAATCACTGCCCTTGCACAGGTTGAAGCAGCTCAACGGCAGGATGTTACAAAAGCAGTAGAACATTTATTTACCCCTGGTATGAATGGGCATGAGCGCGCTTCCATAATCACTACGCTTGCACAGGTGGAGACGGATCAACTGCAAAATTTTATTGATAGCGTAAAACAGTTGTTTACCTCTGGTATGAGCGGGCATGAGCGCGCTTCCATAATCACTGCCCTTGTACAAGTTGAAGCAGCTCAATGGCAGGATATTATAAACAATGTAGAACATTTATTTACGCCAGAGATGAGCGGGCATGAGCGCGCTTCTATAATTACCGCG
>JAIBEV010000147.1 GCA_019459505.1 Candidatus Paracaedibacteraceae bacterium
GATTTGATCATAGGCGGTAAATGTTGCCCCACCTGTTTCTGCCAAAACCTTTGTAATTGCCGCTGTCAAAGACGTCTTCCCATGGTCAACGTGACCAATAGTTCCGATATTGCAATGCGGCTTGTTTCTTTCAAACTTTGCTTTAGTCATTATTAAATCCTTTTGTCAAAACAGCAAAGGCTAGCTTGCCTTTGCTACAATTTCATCTGCTACGTGTTGAGGAACTTGTTCATAGTGATCGAACTGCATAGTGAACTGAGCACGCCCCTGACTCATGGAACGAAGTGTATTAACATATCCGAACATGCTTGCCAACGGAACCATTGCATTAACAACGCGAGCATTCGCTCTTTGATCCATGCTTGAAATTTGACCACGACGACTATTCAAATCACCAATAATGTCACCCATGTATTCTTCAGGCGTTACAACTTCAACTTTCATAACAGGCTCAAGCAAACGAGGGTTACATTTACGGATCCCTTCACGGAAAGCAGCACGCGCTGCAATTTCGAAAGCAAGCGCACTAGAGTCCACATCGTGGTAGGCGCCATCAATCAAAGTTGCTTTAAAATCAATCAGCGGAAACCCAGCAATAACACCGTTGTCCATGGCAGACATAAGCCCCTTCTGAACACCAGGAATATATTCCTTCGGAACAGAACCACCAACAATTTTATTCTCAAAAACGAATCCTGAACCCGCTTCTAATGGTTCGAATACAATTTTAACGCGACCAAACTGACCAGAACCACCTGATTGCTTTTTGTGAGTATAATCAATTTCAGCAAGTTTTGTAATGGTTTCACGGTAGGCCACTTGCGGTGCGCCAACATTTGCTTCAACCTTAAATTCACGTCGCATACGATCAACGATGATTTCAAGGTGAAGTTCGCCCATTCCTTTAATAACTGTTTGACCACTTTCATTGTCGGTTGTTACCCGGAATGATGGATCCTCACTAGCCAAACGGGACAAAGCAAGCCCCATTTTTTCTTGGTCAGCTTTTGTCTTCGGTTCCACAGCAACTTCAATAACTGGCTCTGGGAATTCCATACGCTCAAGAATAACTTGCTTTGAAGGATCGCAAAGAGTGTCGCCTGTTGTTGTATATTTCAAACCACAGACAGCTACGATATCACCAGCGTGAGCTTCTGAAATATCCTCTCGTGTATTCGCATGCATCAAAAGCATACGACCCACACGTTCCTTTTGATCTTTAACAGAGTTATGAATGTAAGTACCGGTTTTAAGAACACCTGAGTATACACGAACGAATGTTAGTGTTCCTACGAAAGGGTCTGTCATAATTTTAAATGCTAAACCGCTGAAGGGTTCATCATCAGAGATCTTACGCACCAATTCTGTCTCACCGTCTACCGTTGTCCCTTTAACTTCAATCAAATCATCAGGGGATGGCAAATAATCAACAACAGCATCCAGAAGCGCTTGAACACCCTTATTCTTAAAGGCACTTCCACAAAGAACTGGAACAAACAAGCTTTCCAGAACACCTTTGCGAATAGCGGCCTTCAGTTCAGCAGCAGAAATTTCTTCACCATTAAGATAGCGCTCTGTTAGAACATCATCAGCTTCAACAGCTGTTTCTACTAATTTTGCATGATATTCTTCGGCCTGAGCTTTAAGATCTGCCGGAATTTCGACAACGTCAAACTTGGCTCCTAGAGAATCATCCTGCCAGACAAGAGCTTTCATATTCAGGACATCAACAACGCCTACGAAATCAGCTTCGGCCCCAATAGGAAGATATAGAACTAGTGGACGAGCGCCCAACCGCTCAACAATCATATCAACGCAACGGAAGAAGTTTGCTCCCATACGGTCAAGTTTATTGACAAAACAAATACGAGGAACACCGTACTTGTCAGCTTGGCGCCAAACGGTTTCAGATTGAGGTTCAACCCCAGCCACACCATCAAAAACGGTAACGGCACCATCAAGGACGCGCAGGCTGCGTTCAACTTCAATGGTGAAGTCAACGTGACCTGGGGTATCAATAATATTGATGCGGTGATCATTCCAAAAACAGGTAGTTGCAGCAGACGTAATTGTAATACCGCGCTCTTGCTCTTGTTCCATCCAGTCCATGACGGCTGTACCTTCATGAACTTCACCAATTTTATATGATTTTCCTGTGTAATATAGAATACGCTCAGTTGTTGTCGTTTTACCGGCATCAATGTGCGCCATAATACCTATATTGCGGTATTTAGAAAGGGGATGTGTTCTTGCCATCTTAGTATTAACTCCCCTACTTACCAGCGATAGTGAGCAAAAGCACGGTTTGCTTCAGCCATTTTGTGGGTATCTTCACGTTTTTTAACAGCAGCACCGCGATTATTGATGGCATCTAGCAATTCACCTGACAAACGATCAATCATTGTCTTTTCAGAACGCTTACGGGAGCTACCAATAATCCAACGAAAAGCCAAAGCTTGAGCGCGTTCTGGACGCACGTCACAAGGAACTTGATAAGTGGCGCCACCAACTCGACGGCTACGAACTTCAAGGGAAGGCTTAATGTTTTCCAAAGCTTCTTCGAAAATTTCCAGGGAGTTTTTACCCCCCTTACCCTCAATTTTATCAAAAGCACCGTAGACAATTCTTTCTGCTATAGACTTTTTACCTTGGTACATAATGTTATTAATAAATTTTGCAAGAACGATGCTGTTAAATTTAGCATCAGGATTGATCTCTCTTTTTTCAGCCGCGCGACGACGTGACATGGTAACCTCTTATTCTCTTTACTTCGGACGCTTTGTCCCATATTTGGAGCGTGCTTGTTTACGATTCTTAACACCTTGTGTATCAAGCAGACCACGAATGATATGGTAACGAACACCAGGCAAGTCTTTTACACGACCACCACGGATAGAAACAACAGAGTGCTCTTGTAAGTTGTGACCTTCCCCAGGAATGTATCCGGTAACTTCGAATCCATTTGTTAAACGAATACGGGCAACCTTACGTAACGCCGAGTTAGGCTTTTTTGGAGTTGTTGTAAATACACGAGTACATACCCCACGCTTTTGAGGGCAAGCCTCAAGAGCAGGAACCTTATTTCTCGAAACCTTCGGAGCACGTGGCTTCCGAATAAGTTGATTAATTGTAGGCATGTGCCTATCCCCTTTTCTTTTACCTATATTACTATTCACACTAATAGCTTGCCAAAACGCAAGGGCACCAGTATTTTCATACTAGTTTCCTTGCATGATAAGCATGCTTTGTAAATATGTCAACGACTTGTTGCTATATTTACGCATAAGTTGATGTTTTTTCAGCGTCATCACCGCTTGATGATCTGGCTAAAAGAGCATCATGATCTCGCTCACCGGCAAGTTTGCGTAGGTTTTTAATTACACTACCTGTACCTGCTGGGATTAAACGACCCACAATCACATTTTCCTTTAAACCAATCAGATCATCTGTCTTTCCTGCCACTGCTGCTTCCGTTAAGACACGGGTTGTTTCTTGGAAAGATGCAGCAGAAATAAAGGATTTTGTTTGCAAGGATGCCTTGGTTATACCCTGTAAGACTGGTAATCCTGTCGCTGGGCGTAGGTTTTGCTCAATTGCTTGGGTATTAACCTTGAAAAATTCTTCACGGTCAATTTGCTCACCACGCACCAAAATAGTTTCGCCTGTATCAATAATTTCATATTTTTGAAGCATCTGGCGCACGATAACCTCAATATGCTTATCATTAATCTTAACACCTTGGAGACGATAAACTTGCTGAATCTCACTGACTAAGTAGCTGGCCAAGGCTTCCACCCCAAGCACACGTAAGATATCATGAGGATCAGAATTACCATCCACCAACAAATCACCACGCTTAACAATATCACCTTCATGAACAGTGATATGACGTCCCTTTGGAATCAAGTATTCCATCGGTTCTAGTTCCTCATTTGTTGGAACGATAACAATACGGCGTTTTGTTTTATAGTCTTTACCATATTCGACCCGACCATCAAATTCAGCGATAATAGCGGCATCACGTGGATGACGCGCTTCAAAGAGCTCAGAAACACGTGGCAAGCCACCTGTAATGTCTCTTGTTTTTGTGGTTTCACGCGGCACACGAGCAAGAATATCACCCGCTTGAATTTCGGCATTATTTTCAACCGATAGAATGGAATCAACCGCTAAGAAATAACGAGCTTCAATGCCACTTCCAAGAAGTACCGGATTACCTTTTTTATCACGAATGCTAATCATTGGACGAAGATCAGATCCCCGAGCTTGTTGTTTCCAATCAACTACCACACGATTGGAAATACCGGTAGATTCATCGGTTACTTCCCGCAAAGACACACCATCGACCAAATCGACATAGTGAACGACACCTGAGGCCTCGGAAATGATCGGAATTGTGTACGGATCCCACTCAACAAGCTTTTGGCCTTGTTGAACTTTTTCCCCTTCTTTCACATGGACACGGGATCCATATGGAATACGATTCCGGCCTCGTTCCCGACCTTGATCATCAACAATCAACACTTCACAATTGCGCGATAAGACCATATCGGCGCCTGAGCTGCTGGTGACAATATTTTTATTGCGGAACTGGATAATACCGGCATGAACAGCATCAATGGTATTTTGTTCAGCCCCACCTTGAGCTGCTCCCCCAATATGGAATGTACGCATGGTCAGCTGAGTACCCGGTTCTCCGATGGATTGAGCAGCGATAACACCCACAGCTTCGCCAGAGTTAACAAGGATACCCCGCGCTAGGTCACGACCATAGCACTTAGAACAAATACCATTCTTAGACTCACAGGTTAGAACAGAACGAATCTTTACAGTATCAATACCCGCTCTATCAATTTGTTCCAATACATTCTCTTCAATCAGCTCACCTGCTGCCCGAATGACTTCACCAGTCGTGGGATCACTAATATCTGTCGCTGCAGAGCGCCCAAGAATTCTTTCCGATAAGGAGGCGATAGTATCACCACCTTCCATTACAGCCGAAAGGCTAATTCCATGGGATGTACCACAATCTAGCTCAGTAATAATACAATCCTGTGCGACGTCAACTAGACGACGTGTTAAGTAACCCGAGTTTGCCGTTTTCAAGGCCGTGTCAGCAAGTCCTTTACGCGCACCGTGAGTAGACGTAAAGTACTCGAGAACGTTCAGCCCTTCTTTGAAGTTAGAAATAATTGGCGTTTCAATAATGTCACCGGACGGACGTGCCATCAAACCACGCATACCGGCCAACTGTTTCATTTGAGCCACAGAACCACGAGCCCCAGAATGAGCCATCATATAGACGGAGTTTACATGTTCTCCTGGTTTAGTCTTTGACATGGCCTTCATCATTTCTTCAGCCACGCGATCGGTACATTGTGACCAAGCATCAACAACTTTGTTGTACTTTTCACCTTGGGTAATCAAACCATCCGCATACTGTTGTTCAAATTCAGCAACATAAGCTTTTGTTTCATCGATGAGGCGCTTCTTTGTTTCAGGAATAATTAAATCATCTTTACCAAAGGAGATACCTCCGCGAGTAGCATACTGGAATCCAAGCCCCATCAATCTGTCAACAAATAGAACAGTGTCTTTTTGCCCACAATGGCGATAAACCAGGTCAACTAGGTTACCAATTTCTTTAGAAGTCAATTGAGTATTGATTAAATCATAGGTGATGCGCTCACTCTTAGGCAAAATTTGGCTAAGGATTAAACGGCCTGGCGTTGTTTCCACACGTTTATGGATCACAGAACCATCCGCTTGATAGAACGGGACGCGTGCTGTCACTTTTGTATGCAATTCAACAAGCTTGCTTTGCAGAGCATGCTCTGCTTCTGCCAAAGAAGCAATAAGCATTCCTTCACCTGGCAAAGACTCACGCATTTGGCTGAGATAATAAATACCTAGAATGATATCTTTTGACGGCACAATAATCGGACGACCATTTGCAGGGCTTAAGATATTGTTTGTCGACATCATAAGCACGCGAGCTTCGAGCTGGGCTTCTAAAGACAGTGGAACGTGAACCGCCATTTGGTCACCGTCAAAGTCTGCGTTAAACGCAGCACAAACTAAAGGATGCAATTGGATTGCTTTACCTTCGATTAGTGTTGGCTCGAACGCTTGGATACCAAGTCTGTGGAGCGTTGGGGCGCGATTCAACAAGACAGGATGTTCACGAATCACTTCTTCTAAAACATCCCAAACTTCAGGACGCTCTTTTTCCACCATACGCTTCGCAGCTTTTAACGTGCTGGCTAAGCCATAACGTTCTAAGCGGGCATAAATAAATGGTTTGAATAGCTCAAGCGCCATTTTCTTAGGTAACCCGCATTGATGCAGTTTCAATTCTGGACCAACAACAATCACGGAACGACCCGAATAGTCAACACGCTTACCGAGAAGGTTCTGACGGAAACGACCTTGTTTACCTTTAAGCATATCAGCTAAAGATTTTAATGGGCGCTTGTTAGCACCGGCAATCGCGCGACCACGACGACCATTATCAAATAAAGCATCAACTGATTCTTGCAACATTCGCTTTTCATTACGAACAATAATATCAGGAGCGCGAAGTTCAATAAGTCGCTTTAAACGGTTATTACGGTTAATGACACGACGATACAAATCGTTTAAGTCACTAGTGGCAAATCGACCACCATCCAAGGGGACAAGCGGACGTAATTCTGGTGGGATGACAGGAATAACATCCATTACTAACCATTGGGGATTAGTATTCGATTCAATAAATGCTTCAAAAAGCTTTAAACGCTTCACCAGCTTTTTACGACGCATTTCAGAAGATGTTTCCAAAAGTTCTTCCCGCATTTCATCGCGTTCAGCTTCAAGCCTAATTTGACCTAAGAGGCGCTTTAAGGCTTCTGCACCAATACCGGCAGAAAATGCATCCTCACCGTATTCATCCTGTCCTCGCATATACTCATCTTCTGAAATTAACAGACCTTTACGATAAGGAGTCATGCCCGGATCAATAATGACATAATTCTCAAAATAGAGAACACGGTCAACATCTTTCAAAGCCATATCCAGCAAAAGAGCAACGCGGCTTGGTAAAGACTTGGTAAACCAAATATGAGCCACAGGACAAGCAAGTTCAATGTGTCCCATTCGATCACGTCGAACTTTACTTAAGGTGACTTCAACCCCACACTTTTCACAAATGACGCCGCGATATTTCATGCGCTTATACTTACCGCACAAGCATTCATAGTCTTTCACCGGTCCAAAAATACGAGCACAGAACAATCCATCGCGTTCCGGTTTGAAGGTGCGATAGTTGATAGTTTCTGGCTTTTTGACCTCACCGTAAGACCAAGAGCGAATTTGCTCTGGACTTGCAATAGAAATCCGAATCGCTTCAAACCCAGGAACAACTTCGCTGGTTTCGATTTTACGTAATACGTTATTCATCCTATTTTTCTCCGAAACTTATTTCTATTGCTCAAAAGACATATTCAAACCAAGAGAACGAAGCTCTTTTACAAGAACGTTGAATGACTCTGGAATACCAGCCTCCATATTGTCATCCCCTCGAACAATCGCTTCATAGACCTTCGTACGACCTGAAACATCATCAGACTTAACTGTCAGCATTTCCTGAAGCGTATAAGCCGCTCCATATGCCTCCAGAGCCCAGACTTCCATTTCTCCAAATCGTTGGCCACCAAACTGTGCTTTACCGCCTAATGGTTGCTGAGTAACCAAACTGTATGGACCAATAGATCGAGCATGGATCTTATCATCAACCAAATGGTGAAGTTTCAACATATAGATATAACCCACCGTCGTTGGACGATCTAGACGTTCTCCTGTACGCCCGTCAATTAAATACTGTTGGCCGTTTGTTGGAATTCCACTGGCAGTCAAGGCATCAACCACATCTTGCTCAGAAGCTCCATCGAAGACAGGTGTCGCAATCGGTACGCCACGGCGCAAATTCTGACCTAATTCAAAAACTTGCTCATCAGACATTTCATCAATATCTTTTCCGTCGAGCTTATCGCTATAAACTTTTTTAAGCTCTGCCTTCAAATCTGCAACCTTTGCACTATTATGCTGCAGTTTTGTCACTACATCATTAATTTGCTTGCTTAGACCGGCGGCTGCAGCTCCCATATGGGTCTCAAGAATCTGACCAACGTTCATACGTGAAGGCAAACCGAGGGGATTCAAAATAATATCAAGAGTTGTCCCATCTTCTAAATGTGGCATATCTTCCAAGGGCACAATACGAGAAACAACACCTTTGTTTCCATGGCGACCCGCCATCTTATCTCCTGGTTGGATTTTGCGTTTAACAGCAATAAAAACCTTTACCATTTTCAGAACACCAGGCGATAACTCATCCCCTGTCCGCAGCTTTTCAACTTTACTTTCAAACCATTCCTGCAACTTTGCAAAACCTTCATCAAGATGACGCTTCATTGCTTCAACATGGGTCATAATCTCATCATTATCAATGATAAGTTGTTTCCATTGGTGTTTTGGCAGTTCAGCAAGAAGTTCTTCTGTGATTTTTTCGCCAGTTTTTACACCTTTAGGAGCTGAGGTAATTTTATGCCCCATAATCAATTCTTCTAGGTTTTTATAGAAGTTGCGCTCCAGAATAGCGCGCTCCGCATCACGATCTTTTGCTAAACGTTCAATTTCTTGGCGTTCAATTGTCAAAGCCCGTTCGTCTTTATCAACACCCCGACGTGAGAAAACACGAACATCAACGATGGTCCCGGAAATTCCAGGGGGAACCCTTAAAGAGGTATCCCGAACATCTGAAGCTTTTTCACCAAAGATGGCTCTAAGAAGTTTTTCTTCTGGTGTCATTGGAGATTCACCTTTTGGCGTTACTTTACCCACCAAAATGTCGCCTGCCTTAACTTCAGCACCAATATAAATGATACCCGCTTCATCCAAGCTCCGTAGCGCTTCTTCACCCACGTTTGGAATATCCCGTGTAATTTCTTCGTTACCAAGCTTGGTGTCCCGCGCCATAACCTCGAATTCTTCAATATGAATCGAGGTAAACACATCATCCTGAGCAATTCTTTCGGACAAGATGATTGAGTCTTCGAAGTTATAACCTTGCCATGACATAAAGCCAACCAAGACGTTTCGTCCTAACGCTAATTCACCGAGTTCAGTAGCGGGACCATCGGCGATAACATCACCTTTTTTAATAATATCACCCTTCTTAACCAAAGGTTTTTGGTTAATACAAGTACTCATGTTTGACCGTTGGAACTTTTGCAAGTTATAAATATCAACACCAACAGAATCATCGCTTTCGGTGCGTTCAGAGACACGAATAACGATTCGGCGACCGTCAACACTGTCCACCACACCAGACCTTTTTGCAAGAACGCATGAGCCTGAGTCTTTGGCAACGGTTGCTTCCATTCCTGTTCCAACCAATGGCGCTTCACAGCGCAGCAAAGGAACAGCTTGACGTTGCATGTTCGACCCCATAAGAGCACGGTTTGCATCATCGTTTTCAAGGAAAGGAATCAATGATGCTGCCACCGAAACCAACTGCTTTGGTGAGACGTCAACCAGAGTAATATCTTCCCGTGGCTGAATAACGAATTCACCATTCTTACGGCAGGTCACTAATTCATCAGCAATACGCCCTTCTTTATCCAAATTGATGTTTGCCTGCGCAATAATATGACGGGTTTCTTCCATTGCTGTTAGGTAAACGATTTCATTGGTAACCTTACCATCTTTAACTTTGCGGTAAGGACTTTCAATAAAGCCATATTGATTGACGCGGGCATAAGTAGCCAAAGAGTTAATCAAACCAATGTTTTGTCCTTCAGGTGTTTCAATTGGACAAATACGTCCATAGTGGGTGGGATGGACGTCACGGACTTCGAAGCCAGCGCGATCACGTGTTAACCCACCTGGACCCAATGCTGATAAACGGCGTTTATGCGTAATTTCTGACAGCGGATTGGTTTGGTCCATAAATTGCGATAATTGTGAAGAGCCAAAGAATTCACGGACCACTGCAGCCGCTGGTTTCGCATTAATTAAATCATGCGGCATTACAGTATCAATTTCGACAGAACTCATCCGTTCTTTAATAGCTCGCTCCATACGACTTAGACCGACACGGTATTGATTCTCCAGCAACTCACCAACAGCACGCACGCGGCGGTTACCTAAGTTATCGATATCATCAATTTCACCACGACCATCTTTTAGCTCAAGAAGACTCTTCAAAATCGCAATGATATCTTCTTTGCGAAGAATACGAATCGTATCTGAACAATCCATATCCAAACGAGCATTCATCTTTACTCGTCCTACAGCTGAGAGGTCATATTTTTCAGCATCAAAGAAGAGGCCACTAAATAAAGCTTCTGCCCCTTCTAGGGTTGGTGGCTCACCAGGCCGCATGACGCGATAAATTTCAAACAGAGCTTCTTCTCTGTTATAAACACGATCTGCAATTAGTGAATTACGAAGGTAAGCGCCAACGTTGACATTATCGATTAGAAGAATAGGAATCTCTTTAAGATTTAGGTTTTCTTCTAAGATAGCAATTGTCTTTAACGTTAATTCTTCACCTGCTTCCGCATAAATGTCACCGGTGGATTCATTGATAAATTCTCTTCCCAGATACAACCCTTCAAGATTTTCGCTGTAAACCAAGATTTCTTTTAATCCATCCGCAGCAAACTTCTTAGCCATCCGCGGCGTAATTTTTGTCCCAGCCGTTGCAATAACGGTACCCGTAGAAGCATCAATAAGATCGGACGCCAACTTAACACCCCGCCAATTGTCAGGTATATAAGATGTTTTCCAACCTTTTTTATGCTTTGTATAATTTACTGTTGCATAGAAAGCATTCAAGATTTCTTCGCGAGACATCCCTGTCACAAAATTAGCCGGCAAGGCTTCACCTTTAGCCTCAGCTTGGGCGCGTTTTACTGCTGTTTCAGCAGAATCCAATGCCATTAAGAAAGCTGTAATTGGCAATTTACGGCGTCTATCAATACGCACGTGAATTAAGTCTTTTGGATCAAATTCAAAATCTAACCAAGACCCACGGTAAGGCACGACCCGAGCAGCAAATAGATATTTTCCAGAAGAATGGCTTTTACCTTTATCATGATCAAAAAATACGCCAGGGCTACGGTGCATCTGGGAAACAATAACACGCTCAACACCATTAATAATGAATGTTCCATTATCCGTCATGAGAGGCATATCACCCATATAGACTTCTTGTTCTTTGATGTCCTTAATGGATTTAGCGCCTGTATCTTCGTCAATATCCCATACAACAAGTCTAAGTGTTAGTTTGAGAGGAGCCGCATAGGTTAAACCGCGTTGACGACATTCATCTTCATCATACTTTGGTTTATCAAAGTCATATTTGAAATACTCAAGATGAGCTTTTCCGGAAAAATCAGTGATGGGAAATGTTGTTTTAAACACTTCATGTAAGCCGACTTCTTCTCTTTTGTTATAGGCAACACTTTGTTGCAAAAACTTTTCATAAGAAGACTTCTGTAATTCAATCAAATTCGGCATTTTTGCTTCATCAGAAATGCGACCGAAGTTTTTACGAAATCTCTTCATTCCGGTAAAAGATCTTACCATTGATTCCCTCATTAAAAGTCTATTTAAAAATTAGTTATCTGTACAAACGACTAAACAACTCTTTGACGCAGAATGATCCTCTGCGTTAAGGAGTTGTCTAAAAGTAGGAGGCACTTAAAGCCTCCTACAGGTGTTAGAAGCTTATTTAACTTCAACTTTTGCACCAGCTTCTTCAAGCTGCTTTTTAAGCTTGTCAGCTTCATCTTTGCTAACGCCTGCTTTAACTGCCTTTGGTGCAGCTTCAACAAGATCCTTAGCTTCTTTAAGACCAAGACCGGTAATTTCACGAACAACTTTAATCGCGTTGATCTTGTTTGCACCAGCATCAGCCAAAATAACATCAAATTCTGTTTTTGCTTCAGCAGCTTCACCAGCAGCACTCGGAGCAGCAGCAACTGCTACAGGAGCAGCGGCGGTAACACCCCAATGATCTTCAAGTTTCTTTGACAATTCAGCAGCTTCCAAAACTGTAAGTTTGGACAACTCTTCTACGATTTTATCTAGATTAGCAGACATTTATATCTCCTTCTGTCTTTCTTTTATCAAGGTTATTGACCACTACCGTACGCGTTCAAAACACGCGCAACACGAGTAGCAGGTTCTTTCGCCAATAGAGCAATACGGGTTGCTGGGGTATTGATAACAGCAATAATCTTGGAGCGAAGCTCATCAAGAGATGGCAATTTAGCCAATGCATCAACACCATTTGCATCCAGAATCTGACCATCCAAGTAACCACCAACAAGTTTAAAGCGATCGTTCTTACTAGAGAACTTCGCTGCAACTTTGGCCGGCGCAACAACATCTTCGCATGAGAATGCAAGTGCTGTTGGTCCTTCCAATATGGCGGATAACCCTTCAAGGGGCGTTCCTTGTACTGCAATTTTAGCGAGAGTGTTTTTCAAAACCTTGAACTCTGCACCAGCACCACGCATATCACGACGAAGAGTCGACACCTCAGATACTGTAAGACCGGTTTGATGGGCCACTACAACACACTTGGCGTTCACCAACTTCTCGCGCATTTGCGATACTAGCTGTTCTTTTTCTGAACGGTTCATGTTAACACTCCTAACAGTTTATATTCCCTGTATTCCTACAGAGCTTAAACCGGTGAGCCCGGTTTTATTCTGTCCCAGAAGGAGTCGTATCCCTCTGTCTCAATAGGCGGTTTCCCATTACCCTTTAAAAGGACCCATAGTCTTGGACAGACACAAGGGGAATTCCCTTGTGCATCTAGAGGGGAATGAATCCCCCTTTAGAATTACTCAGAAATCTCAAATTTAACGGCTGGCCCCATGGTAGAGCTTAAGGATAGAGACTTCAAATAAGTTCCCTTTACTCCTGTTGGCTTTGCCTTGATAACAGCATCAACGTAAGATTTCACATTTTCTAGAATAGCTTGTTCGTTAAAGCTTGCTTTACCGACGCCTGCGTGAACAATACCGGCTTTTTCTGTTCGGTATTCCACTTGTCCACCTTTAACGGATTTAATTGCTTCAGCAACATCCATGGTAACAGTCCCAAGCTTTGGATTTGGCATCAAGCCACGTGGACCAAGGATTTTACCGACGCGTCCTACTAACCCCATCATATCAGGGGTGGCGATGCAACGATCAAAGGGCATATCACCAGCTTGAATTTTTTCCATAAGGTCTTCTGCGCCAACGATATCAGCACCAGCTTTCTGAGCTTCTTCAGCCTTTGGTCCCTTTGCAAAAACAGCAACACGGTAGGTTTTACCTGTTCCATGAGGTAATTGGACAACACCGCGAAGGTTTTGATCTGCTTTACGTGGATCAACATTTAAATTAATCGCAACTTCGATAGTTTCATCAAATTTTGCTGTTGCCCGTTCTTTAATAAGTTTTACAGCATCTGTTAATGAGTAAACTTTACTACGATCGATGCTTTGAGCAGCATTCTTTAATCTTTTTCCGACTTTTGCCATGACTTTACTCCACTACTTCCAAGCCCATAGACCGCGCTGAACCCGCAATCATTAAGGCTGCTGCATCAATATCATTGGCGTTTAAATCAACCATCTTAAGCTGCGCAATTTCACGCACTTGGTCCATCGTAACAGTGCCAGCACTGGTGCGACCAGGCGCTTGTGATCCTTTAGGCAACTTTGCTGCTTTCTTTAAAAAGTAAGAAGCTGGCGGTGTCTTCATCGCGAAGGAGAATGTACGGTCAGCATAAACAGTGATAACCACCGGAATTGGCATTCCAGGTTCCATGTTTTGGCTTTCAGCGTTAAATGCTTTACAGAATTCCATAATATTCAAACCACGTTGACCCAAAGCTGGACCAATGGGTGGAGAAGGGTTTGCTTTTCCAGCGGGTACTTGTAACTTAATATACCCTGTAATTTTTTTTGCCATAACTATCCTCAGTTATTTTAATGTTTTACCTGAGTGTGTGGTACGATAATGGTCCTATCTTCCACACGCTTAATTTTTCCAAAAAAGGAAATCCGACTATATTTTTTCAACCTGGTTAAATTCCAGCTCAACGGGTGTCGGACGCCCGAAAATCATCACAGATACTTTAAGACGAGCCTTATCTGTTTCAACATCTTCAACCACACCGCTGAAGGAGGAAAACGGCCCATCACAAACTCGAATTTGCTCGCCAATCTCAAAATCGATGGCATGCCGTGGTCGATCAACTGAATCCTGAACTTGTTTCATGATTCGAGAAACTTCAGCTTCTGAAATCGGAGATGGCTTACCTTTTGCACCAAGAAATCCTGATACTTTTGGAGTATTACGCACCAAGTGCCAAGATTCATCATTGAGGTCAATTTTTGCCAGAACATACCCAGGAAAATAATTTTTCTCAACTGAAACTTTTGCGCCGCGTCGGATCTCAACAACTTCTTCTGATGGCACTAAGATCTCTCCAAAATAATCTTGGAGACCTTTTTTTTCAGCTTGTTCACGAATAGTCTGAGCGACCTTCTTTTCAAAGCCAGAATAGACGTTTACAACATACCAACGAAGAGCCATTATTTTACCTCAAGACTTTTGCGATAACGCAATCTTCAAAAATACCGTTAAGCGGTGATACCGATAATAAAATTGACAACACGATAGGCGATGGTATCAATAATTGCAAAGTAAATAGCTGCAACAGCCGCAAAAATAAATACGAATGTTGTTGTTAGCTTTGTTTCTTTCCAGGAAGGCCAAGTAACCTTTTTTGCTTCTTGACTTACTTGAGAGAAGAACTCACGTGCTTGTTGAACAAGACTTTTACTTTCAGAACTCATGCCTTACACTCTAAAACTTTGCTTCGCAAAAAAAAATGGCAGGAGTGGAGGGTCTCGAACCCCCAACCTTCGGTTTTGGAGACCGACGCTCTAGCCAATTGAGCTACACTCCTGCATCACTATAGACATCTATATTCCTTGAATATATAGCGCATTCAATACGCGCTTGTCTACAGAAAAAATTAAGTGGCGGTCGTAAGACCACCACTTTAAAGAACTTATTTTACGATTTTAGCAACGACGCCCGCACCCACGGTACGGCCACCTTCACGAATCGCAAAGCGAAGACCTTCGTCCATCGCGATCGGCGCAATCAGCTGAACCACCATACGGATATTGTCACCCGGCATAACCAT
>JAIBEV010000012.1 GCA_019459505.1 Candidatus Paracaedibacteraceae bacterium
TCAACTTCGTCGTTCAGAAGAATGGTCAAAACTCAAGAATGTAATTGCCATTAATATTTTAGGAGGCGGCGTCAATAATGTGAAATACTGGCAGGGGGGGAAATATGTGCGCCATTATCAGTTTCAAGATAAACACGATCCTCACAATGTAATGCCGTATTTACAAGTGATCCAATATTCTTTAGGAGATGCTGACTTAGAGTCTGAAGAATTTAAAGAGGAGAGGAATAAAAATTTGAAAGATTGGCTTGATTTTTACCGCAATGGTCATCGAAAAGAAGCGGTTCCCGAAGGGATAGACTCTGAGCTAGAAAAAGCTTATAAACGGATAAAATTTGATCAACTGCCTGAAGAGATAAGAGAATTTTATGAAAAACAATTGACATTGCTTGAAAACTTCAAGACTCATGAAGCCGCTGTCAGAGAAGCAGCAAAAGCCGTCGGAGTAGCCGAAGGAGAAAAGAAAAAAGCAGAAGAAATTGCTAAGAATATGTTAACCCAAGGTTTAGAGAAGGCATTAATTTCTCAAGTTACGGGTTTTTCTATAGAAGAAATAGAGAACTTGTAAAATAGGGCCCAGCTTGAAGAGGGTTAATCTGTAAAATTTTAAAATTGGCTCGTTAAAATGGATCTTTTTTTGAAGACTTAAAAATAACTGCTGTCAGCTTCTTTAAAAGGTTCATTGGCATTGAGATACATATATAAGGTTGGGGTGGCAATTCCCAGCCGTTTTGCTACGGCTTGAGTGGCTGTTTTTTGATTCTGCATAGCAGTCATGGTTATTTTCAATAAACGGGGATCCATTTTACGAAAGCGTTCCTCTTTCTTCCCCAAGCATCCATTACCTCTCATCCCCCCTTCGCTCTTTCCACTTCTACATCAGGAGAGCTACGTCCTCCGGGCAAATGCCGGTATAGCGTCGAAGGCGCAACAGAAAGTCTTTTAGCTACTTCTTCAACCGTAATATTGTCATCTTTTAGTAAGGCTTTAGCAATCATTAGATCTTCAGCTTTTAAGGAAGGCGGTCGGCCCCCTACCCTTCCTGGGTCTGATACTGTGTTTAAATTCAAGGGTTAAATTCTTAAGATATTTGGATTGAAGGGTGTTTTGTTTTTCAGAACTCCAAAACAAATATGGAGAAGTTTTCGCATAATAGCCCCAATAATAACCATAGTATGTTTTCCTTTTCTTGCGAGCTTTTGAGAAAATTCTTTTAAAAATGGATTGTGATTTTTAGAAACGATTGCTGGAAAATATAGAGCTTTTCTTAGTGATGCTGACCCGATTTTTGACAAACGTGGTTTAGCTTTAAGGGAGGTTCCCGAGCTTCTGTGGGCCGGAGTTAATCCCGCATAAGCGGCTAATTGTCTGGCATTTTCCAAGGATGATAGCTCAGGGATTTCCGCCAAGATGGCAACAGCTGTTGTTTTTCCAATACCTGGAATGGTTTGCAAATTTTGATAATCCTCCCTTAACTCTTCGTGATGAGATAAAAGCTCTCCAATAGCCAATTCTATGGTTTGAAGGTGATCTTCTATTTGAGAAAAGAGAGTCTGATAAATTTTCTGTACGCTTCGAAGTAAATTATCTTTATTTTCAAGGAAATTACTGATTTGAGTTTTTTGAAGCTTGAGATTTTGAGAGCAATGATATAGAGATCTTAGCTCTTTAAAGTAAAATGGGCTTGGTTTATAGGGCCTAAGCTCATTTTTACTGGCATACTCTGCAATAAGAACGGCATCTACCTCGTCTGTCCTAATGGCGACTGAGCTTACTCTTAGCAAATGCCTTGATACAGGCAGGGTTAATAATATGCACACCATGGCCTTCTGCGTAAAGATAATCAGCCAGCTTTTCTCCATAGCTGCCTGTTGCTTCCATACAAGCCTTAATTTTATTAACGCCTTGCTTATACAGCCACTGCGTTAGCTCTTCAAACCCTTCTTGAGTATTCGGCAATTTATTCTTTTTGCAGGTTCCCTTCGAAAGGAGAGCCAAAGAAAGATCTTTCTTAGAAATATCGATCCCTAGAATTGCTTCAATCATCTTCCATCCTTTTATTTATAAGAGTATAGTCAAGGTAGTCTTTAGCTCACCATGTGAATTCAGAATAGGCCAGAAGACGGCCTTTCTCAGATACTGTCCAGCTATAGACCTTATTGGAAGAGGGCTCTAATCAGACCCTCAGATTTTATATCTCGTTGCATTTCCAGAGTCTCCTCTTCCAGCCTATAAAGATTAGCTATACCTTTATAAACTTAAGTTCAAGATACATGGTGCATTTAGAAATTAAGGAGGAATAAAAGGCTCCTGAAGATAGTTGATGATGGTACCTTTACGCCCAATTCTTAATAGACCACCAGTTTTATTTATGCTTTTATATTTCAAGAGAATATTATTTTAGTTTTTACCTATCAACGTATTAATCTATATCATATTATACTTTTATGAATAATTTTTATTGAAATAAAAACTTATCCTTTTATAAGTTTCTTACTTACTTCATTAAATTATAAAACTTCGTATCCTGCTATAAATTAACTTTTTTCTGACTAATTTGAAGTAATTTTTTATCCTTCCTCCGATGGAGACACACTATGCTTTTTCCTTATTTAAAAACTTTTCTAAGTATAATCAATTTTCCCTTTTTTCTTTCTACTTTGATTCTGTCTCTTTCAACAGCCAATGAAGATAGCGGAGACCAAGCCCCCTTATCTTCCTCTCCCCAAAAAACCTTATCTTCCTCTGCTCAGGGAGAAAAGGACCCTTTAGTTACTGGTCGTTTGTGGGGAATTCGCGAACAAGAAATCGACTATCTATTTAAAAGCTGTACAGATTTAGTCTGTATTATTGATGATAAAGGCTATTTTCAAAGGATTAATACACAGGGAGCAGGCATTTTAGGATGGCAAATGGCAGAACTTTTAGAAAAATCTTTTCTCGATTTAGTTCATCCTAAGCATATGATAAAGATGCGAGAGTACTTACAAGGAAAACATCCATCAGTTATGGTAAATAAGGTTCTGCGCAAGGATGGTGGTTATTGCTGGCTGGATTGGATAGCTTTACCTGATTTGAGTGAACCTACTTCCCCAGGCCACCCCATTCTTTTTGCTCGCGATATAACTTTACAAAAAGTTCATGAGAAGAAGACCCGAAAAGCTCTTAAGATTTCGGCTCAGGGGCTAAAAAACAACAACCAGATCCTTAACACTGTGATCCGTATCCAAGCAAGTTGGACACGGGAAATATTTGGGGGCCCTTTGGAAGAAGGAAAGAGTTTACAATCGGTTTTAAAAAATTTATTACGGTTGAGTCAAAGCGAATTTGCCTTTTTAGGATATTTTAAGAATACTGCAATCAGCGCGGAGCTTATAAATCCTATGTTTTGTCTAAGTCCCCAGGCTTCTCCGGAGATCGGAAAATTTTTTAGCAAACTGGGAAAAGAGGATCAAACATCTTTACACCCTTTTAAAGGTATATGTGAGAGGATTTTACAGACTAACCAACAGTTTATTCAGACTAAAACTACTGCTTTAAATAAATTAGGAGTGCCGTCCTTAAAAACTTTCATTGGTTTACCTCTTTGGTGTGAAGAAAAAACTATCGGAGTCATGGGGTTAGTTAACGCGCCTGGTGTATATTGTAGCTCTGCAGTTACAGAGCTTCAACCTTTAACGCGCTTGGCTTCCCGCATCGCTCACGAACGCCGCTTATATAAAGAAGCAGAATCTCAAAGGCGTGCTCATATCCAGGCTCTTAAAACAGCCAGTGAGGCTAAAACTACGTTTATTTCCCATATTTCTCATGAAATTCGCAATCCTTTAAATGGTATCATAGGCTTGCTAGATCTTATGGGCGAAGACCCTTTAAACCCTGAAAATCCCGAATATATAAAAGGGGCTCAATCTGCTTCGTCGACCCTAATCAGTTTACTCAATGATACCTTAGATATTGCAAAGATTGAGGCCGGGCAATTTAAGCTTGAAAATATTGAATTTAATCCGTTTCGAGTGGCGCAAGAAGTTGTTCAACCTTTTCTTCTTCAAGCTAAAAAGAAAGGTGTTGCTTTAAATTTGATGGTGGCCTCAGAAATCCCGGACCATTTAGTTGGCGACCCGACACGCTTACGGCAAATCTTTTCGAATCTCCTTAGTAATGCCCTTAAATTTACAGAGAACGGCGCCATTAATGTAACTTTAAAACCAGGTCAAAGAGATCCAACATATTCTGGAACTAATAAGAATGATTTTATTCTATGCGGATCTGTACAAGATACAGGTATAGGAATTTCTTTTGAGGCGCAACAACGCCTGTTCCGTCCTTTCTCACAGGCCGACACGTCAACAAATCGTCGTTTTGGAGGGACCGGTCTAGGGTTATCCATTGTGAAGAATTTATGTGAATTGATGGGGGGAACTATTTATATTAAAAGTCAGCCTCACAAAGGAAGTACTTTTAAATTCCAAATTATTCTTTGTCATCCAGAGCGGCTTTTTTCTCCTCCTCTTCCTTCTCGAGAAGATATTAACCTCCAGGATATACGCGTGTTATTGGCAGAAGATAATCTGGTAAATCAAACCGTCATTAAAGCAATATTAGGCCGTAGAGGATGCTTGGTAGCAGTTGTTGACAGTGGTCTAAAAGCAGTTGAAGCTATTAAAAAAGCAGCCTTTGAGTTAAAAATGCCTTATGATTTAGTCCTTATGGACGGGCACATGCCAGACATGGATGGCAAGGAAGCTACAATCTATATTCGCCGTTTGTTCTCAAAAAAACAATTACCAATTATTGCGGTAACAGCAAGTGCTGTGCGAGAAGAGGAAGAAGAGTTTTTTGAAGCCGGTATTAATGCATATGTGACTAAACCTCTTCAAGCAAAAGCTCTTATTGCGGCAATAACTAAATGCTTAACACTTCCTTAATTTATAGGGAAACTACATAAAGAAATGTTTTGACGTCCCAGAATCGATTGAGCTCTCTATGCTTTTTTAGAGAATCTTTTAGAGTGTTCCTCTTTAAAATGGAAATTAATTTTATAAGTTCGTAAGAATAATTTTATTATCTTAAACAATTCAGGAGACTACAATATGAGAAAGCTTTTATTACCCCTCATCCTGATGCTTATCACTCTTCTCCAAAAACCGGCATGGCCTATGTCCCCAACAGAAGAGGAAGAAAAGAAAAGTGCTTTAGAAATTACCTCCGGACCTCAACTACAGACAGAGGACCGAGCTTTCTTTAGCAAGGAAGTTATACCTACCCCTATAGATTTACCAGAAAAAGCGGGCAGCTATAGTGGGCCTCAATGGGGCCTCTCTGAAGAACAGATAGAGTATCTTTTCAAAAACTCTCAAGACTTTGTATGTATTCTTCAGTTTGGCGGACATTTTAAAAGGCTTAATTCTACGTGGAGGTATATATTAGGGTGGGAAATGGAAGAGCTTCTGGGTACCCCTTATATCAATTTTGTCCATCCCGAGGATATCGAAAAAACATTAGAATATGAAAATAAATTTACGCCGGCAGGACTAATCAATCGTTATCGATGTAAGGATGGATCTTATCGGTGGTTAGATTGGATAGGGCTATCTCAAACCACAGAAAAGTCAGAAACAGGTAAAGAAGATTATCCTCTTACTATTGCCAGAGATATTACTTTAATGAAAAAACTTGAAATAGGATTAGACCCAAGACTAACACAATCGGTGAGAAAGGAATGGTATATAAAACAAAAAATTTTAGAAGCTATTACCGAGATCCAAGATTCGCATATTAATAGTTTTTTTTACGAAAATGAACAACGGGATGAAAATTATACCTTTAAAATTATTCTGCAAAATTTCATCAGGCTGAGTGAAAGTGAGTTCGGTTTTATGAGGGAGATAACTTCTGACGAAATTGATAGCCCTCCTTCTTCTTACTTATGGGAAGCCAATTTTCTTGTGGAGAAATCTCCTCCTGGACAAGAAACAACAAAAAAATTAGGGGAATTTTTCAACAACTTTATTGAAGATATTCTCTCAACAAAAGAACCTTTGATGGTGAATGATATTAAGAAGTATTCTAAAGAAATTGAAATTCCTCTTGAGTTGCCACCATTAAAATCCTTCTTGGGCATTCCTTTGCTAGACCAAGGAAAAGTGATAGGTGTGATTGGACTCGCCAATTTTGTAAAAGATTCCCATCAAACAATCCTGGAAAATCTTGACCCGATTATTTCATTATCAAGCCGCATTGTTAATGAAAAAAATATAAGGATGATTCAAACAGAAAGTGAGAGGTTACGCCAACGCAAAGAACAAGCTGAAACTGAAAATAGGGCAAAATCAAGCTTTTTAGCCCATATGTCACATGAAATCCGAACCCCCTTAACAGGTCTTCTGGGTATGTTGGAACTTATTAACAAAGAAATTTTGCCTGACGAAGATCTAAAATACTTGCAAATGGCCCATGATGCTGGTTTATCACTTTTAAGCATTTTAAATGATATCTTAGATACATCCAAGATGGAAGCAGGTCAACTTAAGCTTGAGAATATTAAGTTTAATCCTCTGAGCATAGTTCAAGAAGTAATACAGATGTTGTCATTAGATGCTCATAAAAAAGGAATAGAGCTTAATCTGGTGGCAAATTCTCAGCTTCCGCTTAATGTAATAGGTGATCCCACAAGATTACGTCAAATTTTATTTAATTTAGTAGGCAATGCCTTAAAATTTACTAGTAAAGGGGGTGTCGTTGTTTCCCTTAAAGGGAAATATGATAAAGATTATGTCAGGCTTGTAGGTGATATTTGTCACGTTCTCACCGGAAAAGTCACTGATACAGGCATAGGTATATCACCTGAAACTCTAGAGCGACTTTTTAAACCTTTCTCTCAATCAGATGACTCAATACTGCGTAGATTTGGAGGAACTGGCTTGGGATTATTTATTACAAAGAAATTATGTGAAATGATGGGCGGGGATATAACAGTCGTAAGTGAAGTTGATAAAGGTACGACTTTTCGCTTCCATATAAAAGTAGGCTACTCAAAAGATTCAATTTCTTCATTGGGGAGTCCAACTCCTATAAGAGAGATTGAAAAGCTACCAAATATCCGAGTGTTAGTTGCAGAAGATAATGCAGTCAACCAAATTATTTTAAAAACTTTGCTAACCAAAGCCGGATGTTCTGTTACTACTGTATGGAATGGAGATGAGGCTGTGGCAGCTATCACTCAAGCCCCCTATGATCTTGTCTTAATGGATGGTGAAATGCCCGTAATGGATGGTATTGAGGCAACTCAAAAAATACGAGAGAGATTTACTGCCCAAACTCTGCCTATTATCGCAGTAACTGCTCATGCCATGGTAGAAGATCGCGAAAGATTTTTGCAAGCAGGTATGAATGGATACTTAACCAAGCCAGTACAAAAAGAGGGTTTATTTGCAGAAATCCTCAGATGCTTATCTTCCTCCTCTTATTTTGAAAGACACTGAATTCAAACGAGGAATATAGTTTTAATGCAAAAAATCAGAAAATCAGCGGTACCGTTATGCCAATTTTGCGGTAGATTTATTGCGAGTTGCTTGAGGGAAGAGGGCCTTAGATCATTGAGCAATTATGGGGGCATTAGCGAAACGGCCAGATGCTTGAGAAAAACTTAGGCCTTAGCGCTCTTTAATGCTTAAAACCTTTTTGAGGAAATAGCGTGAGTATTTCATACAAATACTATTACTCGGGTGATTAAATGTCATAATTAAGCAGCATAGGCAACTGATGCTTTTTTGAAGTAATTCATAATTTTCCAAGGGTTAAATTGAATACGCGTTAAGTAATATATCAGATTGATTGTTAAATCTTTTAAAGATGTCATCATTTTAAAGTTGCCTGCATGACTTTTGACTTCTTGATTAACCAGCTCTTGAGGATTCATCTCAGGACAATAAGGCGGTAAAAAAAATATCGTTATTTTTTCTTTGTTCTTTTCTAGCCAGGCTTGTACTTTCTTGGCTTGGTGGACCTTATGATTGTCGACAATGAGAAATATCTTCTTATCAGGTTTGTAAATAACACGACGCAGAAAATTAAGAAAGATGACAACAGTAAATGACTCTTCAAAAACCATCCATTTCATGCTTCCTTGATTGGTAATGGCCGAAATCATATTACAGCGAAAACGAGAGCCTGTTTTTTTAATAACAGGCGTTTTACCGCGTCGAGCATAGGTCCTTCCTCGTTGATCTGTGCTCCTCAATCCCATTTCATCTGCGCAATATATCGCGGCTTTTTCTTGATCCGCTTTCTTTTGAATGGCTGGGTAAGCGACCTTAAGCCAATGCTGAACCAAATGAGGATTTTGTTGTATGGCTACTTTCATTGGTTTTTGAGGCGTAAACCCCCAGCGTTTTAAAACATCTCCCATGCCTCTGACTGAATACGTAATTCCATATGTATCAGAAATGTACTGGCGAACAGCCTTACGTGTCCAAAGAACGCATTCGAGTCCAACTTGGTCCGGCGTATGATACTCAAGGATATCTCTAACTTTTTCTTCATTTTCAAGGCAAAGCTTCGTACAGCTTTGTAAGGGGCGTCCTCTCTTCTTATAAATTAATCCTGCATTTCCCTCGTTTTTATAAGCCCTGACATAATGGCTTACTGTGGCTTCAGTAAAACCATACATTTGAGCCACACCTTTTTGGGAGTTTTTATTCACAACGACGGCTTCAACAATCTTTCGCCGCAGTATGCTCAGCTCTTGGAGGGTAAGATTTCTATTGTCCATAATATTACTTCTAATGGAGGGAGTCTAATTCTTTTTAAACTAGTTATAACAATTTGCCACCTGAGTAATAGTAAGGATAAGCTCCTAGTATTGAGTGAAAAATTTATTCCAATTCACACTTTCTTAGTTAGCAACGTCCCTTTTAAATAAAGTCTGGAACTAAGCTTATAATATTTTTATGGAATGTGGATTCCTTCCTAAAAACTTTGGTTATCAGCACTCTCTTTTAAAGATTGGAAAAATAGTTAAGCGGAAGTCTCAAAAGCTAAGTAACTTCTTCTCTATCAAGGTGATCTAACTTAAGAGGAATTGGAAGGGGGACAAGGATACTCGTTCTCCTAAAGACAAAGTATTAGTTTTCTTCCCTGTACTACAATTTTTCAACTGGGAATCCACATTAAACAAGACATAGATAATAATAACTTTAAAATAAGAAGAGATCTTTATGCCTGTGTCCCCTTGTTCGCCCTTTTCTTCTAAGTATAGCTCTTCTAAAAGTAGGAAGGCTTGGCTCGCTAGCCTGCTTCTCCTACAGGTGTTTCATCCTGATCCGCTGAGAGCTATGGAGGATCCCAAGGCCTCTTCACCGCATGCCAGTAGAAAGCAACCAGAAGAACGGCAGGAAGGAAGAGTAGAGTCACCCATCCCCTCCTTCGAGCATACTTCTTTAAAAGAAGACCATGCTGAACGTCAAGCTTTATTTAATAAGATTATTGAGGTCACTCAAGCCGAGTACGCTTGGCCTTACCATGTCAGAAAAAGCCTGGAGCAATTTATTCCGACCTGCCAAGATCCTGAGCTGCAGAAAAAACTAGAGGCTCTTCTGCCTAAGCTTAAAAGTCCAGAATTGACTCTCTTGTTTGGACCGACAGAGGATAAAACAATCTTATATCGAGAAGCGCTCTCTGCCCAGCATCGTGTGTTCGGCACTTTCCGATTGCTCCTTCAGGATATTGATGCACTTTTAACTAAGGTGGAAGATCTCTCGGCTCTCCATCAAGAGCTTGTAACTCTGAAAGAGTTTTACAATAAATTTGTTACGTCTTTGTGTACTTCAAGTCTTGATGAAAAAGGAGCCCTTCTCGCCCCTAAGGTCTTTCTTAAAGGAGAGAATTCTAAAGGTCGATATCGGATCTCCCAAGCAACTGCACGGGCTATGATCTCTAAGGATGAATATGGCTTTGTTGAGAAACAGAATAAGACGGGCATGCGGGCTGTTCGCTCGCTTAACGGTATCCACTTTAAAGCGTTGGACAATACATTAGATGACTCCCGGCCCGGCCTAGAGTATATGGCTTATGCCTTTGCCAAGGCTTTGACCTCTGAGTTCTTGATTACACCCTCAACTTTGTTACGTCTTGAGGGTGTGTCGTTGCTTGATCCAACAGAAAACTTCCCCCCAGCGCTCACCCTTGCCAAAGGTCAGGGAAAAAGCTTGGATGAAGCCTTAGCTCAGCTTCACTTAGGCGAAGGGGGGTGGCACCAGTATGTCAAACCCAAAGACCACAGCTTCTTCCTGCAAGCCACTCAGACCATTGGGGACAAAAACTTGGATGAAGCCTTAGAGGAAAATTCTAACTTTAAGGGCGATCCAATTAACCTTAGCTGGCAGCTGCTCTTGGCTCTTTTAACCAGCCCGGGTGATGCGAAAGCTGATAACTATGCTGTCCTGACTCAAGCCGGCAAATCTCTTGTCATTGGCATTGATAACGATAAGCTGTTTTATCCAGCTTTGTATAAGGACAAAGACTCTCTCGAGACAGGCACTAAATGTGTCCTGTATGCTCTCCCGTCTCTGATGGAGAATCCTTTAGACAATGAAGTCATTCAAGCTTTTAGAGCTATCAACCCTACAAAAGTTGTTCTGCAGTGGCTTGGATATCTGCATGATCAAAATCAGCGCTATGCAACGCTTATCCAGCAAGGCGTTTTTACCGATCGTCAGCTGCAGGAACTGGGGTTGCCCATGGCGCTTCCTACCGGCATAGAAGACACTTTGATGAGTCGAATTATTGCTTTACAAACTCAACTGCGAGATCACCCTATCAGCTTAGGGGATCATTTACTTCGTAGCCTAAACTCAACGGTTGCTGATTATTACCAAACGTTAAGAAGACGCTATCCCAACGACCCAAAAGCAGCCATGTGGGTCATCTATAAAGGGCGAGATGAAACAGGAAACCCACAACCTATAGATAAGGTCCTCACTCTTAATACCAAGCATGAGGCTTGGACCCAAGCGAGCCCTGGTCGAGTACCCGTCATGGATCAAGCATTATTCTCATCTATAAAGGGTTTCTTCCATTCGCTTGACTCTTATCCGCTTAAAGGAGCCATGGCAGACATTTTAACCTTAACCTTGCATCACTTTAACGGCTATGAAGATGAGTTCTTACCCCGCCTTCCCTCCACTGTCTGGCATCTTGTCAGCCAAAAAGAAACAGCATTATCGGAGGCTGCTCTTACCTTTCTCTTAAAGCGTGATCCTCAAGGCTTAAATCGGCCTGATTCCCAAGCAAGAACACCCTTGGATTATGCGATTGAGACTCTCTTGCAAACCGGCAACGTTGAGACTGTTATCCGTCTGATTGACGCTGGTGCCTGGCACATGGCTTTTGCTCCTCATCTTTATCAAGCTCTCAAGGCAAAGAATCTACCTGCTGCTTTCTGGCAAGCCTTTACCAAGCTTGAGCGTACTAATGTGAAGATTGGCTGGATTATGACGCTCGAGGAGCTGTTCCCAGTAACCGCCTCCAAGCATACTCTGTTGATTGAAGGAGCAAAAGGAAAACGCCGCTCGTTAACAAAGGAGCTCTTTGCTCAGTTATCAGATCCAACCCATCAAGTCACCCAAGAGCCCCGGGAGGTGTACTGGGTTGAGGACAAGGGTTGCAAAGCTTTTATTAAGTTCTATCCAGCTTTAGTGGGATTGGAAGAAACCATTGGTGAGCTGACCCGACAGGTGATTGGCTTTGGTTCCCCGCATGGAGAATTGGTCCGCTTCCCAGATGGGCGTCCAGCCTGGATCTCTCAAGCAATCCCGGGACAGACGTTACAATCGGTCCTAACCCATACCCCGCAACAGCTGGATCAGTTAGATCCTGTCTCAACCACCCATATGATCCTCATGGCGATGCTGATTAATCCGGAAGATGGGAAGCCAGCCAACTATGTTATGGAACCGCTGCCGGATAATCCTGATCTTTACCGCTTAGCCTCACCGGATAATGATCAAGGTTTAGTTCCAGCCTTTGTCAAACCCAAGCCAGATCCGGCGGGCTTATTCAAGAAAGCAGAAATTGTCGTCCAAGTGAAAACTATCCTTTACTGCTTGGATCTGATGCACCAACCGATCCCAAATAAAACTCGACAAGCTTTCCTCAAGCAAGATCCTCTTACTCTTATGAGAGAGTGGATTGGCAGCCTGCAAATTCTTAGCAAGCAATATCAGTGTTTGTATCCGGATTCTGGGGAGGTTTGGAAGATCTTCAAGACCAAAGAATGCTTTATTGGCATTCCTTTCCAGAAGGAGATGATGAGTCATCTCTATAGCAAATGGGAACGCTTGCAAGACTATTTAGCTCAAGACAATTCCGGGCTGACGCCGATGCAGCTGTTGAATAAGTTAGAGCCGCGCCTTGCCAACCGTTACCGTGAAGCCTTTGAACGCTTTCCTCAAGCAGGCCAGACGCTTGATCGCTTTGTCTGGGTAGATGGCCCCTTCTACCGGCAGAAAGGGAACAGCTGGTCGACCTTGACCCCGAGTGGTTCTATTCTAACCTCTCAGAATATTCCCCTCCAAGAATCAATTTTGGAGTCCATCCGCCAAGGCAAAAGCTTGGGGCCCCTACAAGCGTTACAAGAACTCAACAGCTTAATTGAGCAAAAGGGCCAATCCGGTTTGTCGCTCGAGCACCTAAAGAGTAATTATGCCCGAGAGCAGTTCTTGAAGGACTTTGACTTTGCTCCTCTTCCCTTAAGCAAACAACGTCAATTACTTAATCAATTGATCCCTTATGGAAAAATGTTACACCAACTAAGCTTGAAAAGCTGTGCTGCTTTGACAGACAACATACTCCAGAAAAGCTTTTTACAGGGACAGATTGTTCACCTCGATCTGAGAGGCTGTCCCCATATCACTCAGGGATTTTTATCCCACTTAGCCCAGACCAATCCAGGCTTAGAAGAATTGAACCTATCAGGAACAACGGGGATCCGGTGGGTTGCTGAAGCCACCCTGTTTGACCACCATCCTTTGGTGTTTAAGCAATTAACTTATCTCAACTTGGATAACTGTGTGAACTTAGAAGCTATTAATATGGAGGCTCCTTATTTAAAACACTTATGGACTAATGGGGCAGCAACCCTAAAGAAGTTAAAAGTAAGAAGTAGTGAACTGCAGTCCTTATCTTGCCAACAAGCCTCCATCCAAGATTCAGACTTGTATCAGCTTCTATATACTATCCCTACTTTAAAACGAGTCGATGTTAAACTATGTCCTAACATAAGTGAAAGTGCTCTTAAGATTCTTTCAGCACTCTTAGATCATACTCTCACTCGTCTAGATTTAAGCAACAATGAGATTGATGATGAAGGAGCAACTAGGTTAGCGACAAGTACGTCCCTTATACAGTTGGATCTAGGAGGAAATCAAGTCAGAGGTAGAGGAACCGCCGCTTTGGCTGCCGCACCTGCCTTAACTCAGTTAAGTTTGCGTGATAATTTAGTCGAGTATCGAGGAGTTGTAGCCTTATCTTTGAGCCGTACTATAACTCGGCTGAATTTAGGGAACACAGGGTTCGGACCTACGGAGGCTTTTGCCCTATCGCATAATAAAACAATTACTTACTTGGATTTATTAAGTAATTCATTAGGTAATGAGGGAGCAATTGCATTTGCTTTAAATAGGACTCTTACACGACTAAATTTATATGATAATAAGATTAGTGATGAGGGAGCAAAAGCATTGGCCCAGTGTATTACTCTTATCTACTTGGATTTGAGTGAGAACCGAATTGGCGATGAGGGAGCCATTGCTCTGTCTGGTAATAAAACACTAACTCATTTGAATTTGTGGAGCAATCAAATTGGAGATGCAGGGGCGATTGAATTTGCTACCAATATAACTCTCAAACATTTAGATCTATATAATAATAAAATTGGAGTTATAGGAAAGAAAGCCTTGCTTCAATCGCCCAATCTGAATTTGCGCGATTGGGAATTTATTCCTGAATAACCAAACTTTCTAGGAGATTTTATGATGAAGAAATTATGGGCGGGCTCTCGTGAGGAAAAACTACTATCATTAAAAATGCGGATAAGCATTTTAATGTTTTCTATTCTTACTTCTAATCTTACGATAGGAATGGAGATGGAAGAGCATATTACTGAGGCAAATTGCGCTGATACTGAAAGGATACCTTCTCTATCCTTAAACCAAGATATCGTCTTTGAAGAGGAGAGTCATGAGCGCGAAGCCTTAGTAAATGAAATTATTGGCATCACCCAAGCAGAGTATGACTGGCCCTACCATGTCAAATCAGCTTTATCTAAATTTCTTATTTTATATCCTGAGACGCCACTTAAAGAAAAAGTAGAATATCTCATTCATCAAATCAAGGAACCAGAAGATTTATTGTTGCTGGGCCCTAGTGAATTACATATTTTCTATGAAAAGCCGATCACCTCTGAACATAAAGTATTTAGAATATTTAGAAATCTTTTTATTCAAATTGATGAAATTATTCCTGAGCTTGATGCACACCTGCAAGAGGATATGAAGAAACTTAAATCTTTTTATGCGGCCTTTATTACATCTTTGTGTACGGCTGAAGCATCTCACAAAAGTTCTCTTCTTTCGCGCAAGGTTTTATTAAGGGAAGAAGCTTCCTTGGGATTTTATCGTATTACCCAAGAAATCGCCCGACAATTGATCTCCAGAGATGAATATGGTTTTGTCCAAAAAGAGAATGAGTCAGGTCTTCGTCCTGTTTGCTCTCTTAAAGGGGTTCACTTTAAAGTCTTGAGTAACAGTTTAAGGGAAGTAAGACCCGGCTTAGAATATGCAGCTTATGCTTTTGCTAAGGCCCTTACCCCTCAACAGTTAATAGCTCCTTCTATTCTTCTCAAGCTAGAGGGAATTTCGATGCTAGAAAACATTCCTCGTGAGTTATCTCTGGCTAAAGCTCAGGGAAAGAACTTAGATGAAGCCTTAGCCGGGCTTCAGCTCACTAATGAAGGGTGGCAACGGTCTCTTCGATTCCAGAATCATAGTTTCCTTGTCCAAGCCTCACAGACAGTAGGACAGCGGGACTTGCAAGAAACCCTTATGGAGACTCTAGAATTTCAAGCTGATCCTATAAGTTTAAGTTGGCAATTTCTATTTTCTCTTCTTACTTCACCAGGGGATGGTAAACCTGATCATTATAGACTTGAAGGGGAAAACAGCACTGTTATTGGCATTGACAATGAGAGCCTCTTTCATCGCCCCCTTTATCTTTATAAAGAAAGGCATAATCGCCGTATCTATACGGGCATTCAGTGTATTCTCTATTTATTAGATGCTTTGATGGATCGCTCTTTGCACCCAGAGGCCAGACAAGCCTTTTTATCCCTTGAACCTTCGGTTGTAGTTTTAAAATGGCTGACTAATATTTACCAACAAAATCAGAGATACCAGAGGCTAATTGATCAAGGCAACTTTACGCCACAAGACTTAACTAATTTAGGGCTACCCATTCAGCTTGCAAAAGGCCTTGCCGAAGAAGTAACTATCCATATGGTTCAACTTCAGACTATATTGCGTGCTTATCCTGAAACCTCTGTACATCACTTACTTTCCAGCCTCCATCCAACAGTGGCTAGCTATTATCAAGGGATGAGGTTACACTATCAAAATGATCCTTTAACAGCTATGTTTACTATTTACAAAGGATTTGATGCGAACGGGCATCCTCAATCAGTTGGAGATGTTCTTGGTTTAACTCCCCACGATGAGGTATGGCAACAAGCAGAAGAAGGACGGCATAGAGAGTTTACCGAAGATCTAGTTAAGTGTATTAAAAGCTTTATTTATCATCTTTCCCCTTCTCATCTGGATTCATCTCTTGGAAAAATCTTGTGCCTTATTTTAACACCTTTCAAAGGAATAGAAGAGGAACTTCTTGGTAGACTTCCTCGTGAGGCTTGGCAGAGAATAGTGCAAGCGGAATTAGATAAGGACAATAGTCCCCTATATCGGTATATTAATAATAATCCAAGAACATCACATTTCTGGCAAGCATTTCCAAGTCTCAGAAAGCGTCATGCCAAAATTAGCTGGGCAGTTACGCTCGACGAACTCTTTCCTTTAACCAATTCCTCCTCTTTCGAAAAGGATTTTATTATAGGAATTAATGGAGAACGGCGGCTTCTTACAGAAGAAGTCAAAAATCAATTAGAAGATCCCCGCCATTTAATAGCTCAGAGACCGCGAAAAGTCATTCGAATCGAGTCAAATAACCATATTGTTTTTATTAAGTTTTACCCTGAACTACCAGGATACGAAGAAGCCGTAGGTGAGCTCACTAGAAGAGTTATTGAATTTGGAGCTCCTTATGGGGGACTATTCCGCTTTTCAGATGGAGTACCCGCTTGGATTTCTCAAGCTATCCCTGGAGATCCATTATATTGGGTTTTAGAAAAAGATCCTGAACGTTTAAGAAAGTTAGATCCAATAGCAATCTCTAAAATGATTCTCATGGCAATGTTGGTTAACCCAGAAGATGGCAAACCAGATAACTATATTGTAGAACCTCATCCAGACAAGCCGGGACTTTATCGACTTTCTTGCCCTGATAATGATCATGCCTTTGTCCCTTCTTTTGCAAAAGCAAAGATTAATAGAAGTGCTACTCCTGATAAAACAGTTGCCCAGGTAAAAACCATACTTTACTGCTTAGATAACATGAATGAACCAATCCCTGAAGAAACAAGGAATCTTTTTATCAAAGAAGATCCTTTTACTCTGCTGCATAATTGGCTTTACGCTCTGCGCCGCTATAATAGTCATTACCAATGTCTGTATCCTGATCCTCAAGAAGTTTACCAACTTTTCCAGAAGAAGGGAGTTATACTAGGAATTCCTTTTCAAAAAGGAACGATTAGGCATCTATATAATAAGTGGATGCGCCTTAAAGATTTACTGCAAGAGTCTGCGATAGAAAATTCTTTCTTAACTCCTTTGGAGCTACTCAGCAAGCTTGAACCGCGCTTAGCCGCCCTTTATCATAATGCTTTTGACCAAAATACCACGATATTAAAGCGCTTTGCATGGATTATGGGTTATCCTTATAGACAAGAAGCCGATTTCAAGACAATTCCGATATCGGCTCTTTTAACTTTGAAACCAGAGGATATCCCTTTTCAAGCTTCTATTCTAGGATCTAAAGGACTTAGCCTAGCTACTCAAGAACTTTTGACCCTAGCCTCAGGGGCTTAAATTAATAATTATAAAGGTAATAAATAAAAACTTAGTTCATAAGCCAAGAATAAGAACAATTTAATTAGGAAGACTTTTAACCTGATGACTCTTTTGCAAGTAAGCTATGAGTGCCGTTAAGAAAATCTAAAAAATATAAACTTTATTGGTTGCTTATTCCTGTTCTAAGCAGAATAAGGATAATTAATTTTCTCAATTATAATTAAAATAAATTTTTATCTCTTTAGATTAAAATCTTGTTGACAGTTATATTGAAGATGAGAAATAAGAGGTAAGCATGCTGGGGTCTTTATCCACCAAGCCTTGATGGCTCACTGTAAGCCCATGTAATGCTTAAGAATAAATAAGATGATAAGGATAAATCCTAGACTAAGAGTGAAAAATTTATTTCAATTCACACTTTCTTGGTTGGCAGCTTCCATTTTAAATAAGGTCCAGAACTAAGCTTATAGTATTTTTATGGGATGCTGATTTCTTTTCCCCCTCGTTAGTTACCTTTAAAGATTGGAAAAAATGGTTAAGAGAGAAACTGAAGAACAAATCAACCTTTCGCGCATTCGCAGTCTCTTAAGCTGCCTTGAAAGAAATTGAAAAAGAGATAGAGATGGTCCTTTTCCTCAATCGAAAATATCAAATTTGCTCTTACACTTACCCTGATTTTAGCTCTCGAGCATGCCCACATCTTGACCAAGAAATAAATAATAATAACCTTAAAGCAAGAAGAGATCTTTATGCCTGTGTCCCCTTTTTCATCCTTTTCCTCTAAGTGTAGCTCTTCTAGAAGTAGCAAGGCTTGGCTAGCGAGCCTTCTGCTTCTGCAAGTGTTCCATCCTGACCCGCTGAGGGCTATGGATGACCCTCGTGCTTCCTCATCGCACGCCAGTAGGAAGCAGCTAGACGAATTAAGGGAAGGAATGGTTGAATCTCTTCCTACGTCCCTCCCTCCTTATGGTCATGCTTCCCCAAAAGAAGACCATGCTGAGCGTCAAGCTTTATTTAATAAGGTTATTGAGGTTACCCATGCCGAGTATGACTGGCCCTACCATGTGAAGAAAAGTCTTGAGCAGTTTATTTCAAGCTGCCAAGATCCTGAGCTGCAAAAGAAACTAGAGACTCTTCTGCCTAAGCTTAAAAGCCCAGAATCACTTCTCTTGTTTGGGCCGGGAGAAACTGAGACAATCTTATATCGAGAAGCTCTCTCGCCCCAGCATCGCGTGTTCGCAACCTTTCGCCTACTATTTGAGGATATAGATGCACTTTTAGTTGAGGTGGAAGATCACTCTACTCTGCACCAAGAGCTTGTAACTCTGAAAGGGTTTTACAATAAATTTGTTACATCTTTGTGTACTGCAAGCCCCGAAGAAAAAGGCATCATTCTCGCCCCTAAAGTGCTTCTTAAAAGTGAAAACTCTAAGGGCAGGTACCGAATCTCCCAAGCAACCGCACGGGCCATGATCTCTAAGGATAAGTATGGCTTTGTGCAGAAACAGAATAAAACCGGTATGCGAGCCGTTCGCTCGCTTAACGGCGTCCATTTTAAAGCCTTGGACAATGCGTTAGATGAATCCCGGCCCGGCCTAGAGTATATGGCTTATGCATTTGCCAAGGCTTTTACCTCTGAGTTCTTGATCACGCCCTCAACTTTGTTACGCCTTGAGGGCGTATCTTTACTTGACCCAACCGAAAACTTTCCAACAGTTCTCACGCGCGCGAAAGGGCAAGGCAAAAGCTTGGATGAAGCTTTAGCCCAGCTTCACTCAGGTGAAGGCGGGTGGCAGCAGCATGTTCGGCCCAAAGACCATAGCTTCTTCCTGCAAGCCACTCAAACCATTGGCGATAAAAACTTAGATGAAGCCTTAGAGGAGAATCCTAGCTTTACGGGTGACCCAGTTAACCTCAGCTGGCAGCTTCTCTTCGCCCTTCTTACAAACCCCGGTGATGCGAAAGCTGATAACTATGCTGTCCTGACCCAAGCCGGCAAGTCTTTCGTCATTGGTATTGATAACGATAAGCTGTTTTATCCAGCTTTATATAAAGACAAAGGCTCGCTGGAGACAGGCATCAAATGTGTCCTGTATGCTCTCTCCTCTTTGATGGAAAACCCTTTAGACGATGAAGTCATACAAGCTTTTAGAGCTCTCAACCCAACGAAAGTTGCCCTGCAGTGGCTTGGCTATTTGCAGGATCAAAATCAGCGGTATAACTATCTTATCCAGCAAGGCGTTTTTACCGACCGTCAGCTGCAGGATCTCGGATTGCCCATGGCGCTTCCTGCCGGCATAGAAGACACTCTGATCCGTCGAATTGTTGCTTTACAAACTCAATTACGGGATCATTCCCTCAGCTTGGGGGATCATCTACTCCATAGCCTGAACCCAACGGTTGCTGAGTATTACCAAGCTATGAGAAGACTTTATCCCCATGACCCAAAAGCAACCATGTGGGTGATCTATAAAGGACGAGATGAAAGCGGAACCCCGCAACCGATAAACAAAGTCCTCAATCTTGCCCCGAAGCATGAGGCTTGGACTCAAGCGAGCTCTAGCCGTGTCCCGGCCATGAATCAAGAGTTAATCTCTTGTATCAAAAGCTTCTTTCAATCTCTCGACTCCTTTCCCCTCAGAGGAGCCATGGCTGATATCTTAAACTTAACCTTGCATCACTTTAACGGCTATGAGGATGAGTTCTTACCCCGTCTTCCGTTAAATGTCTGGCACCTTGTCAGCCAAGAAGAAACAAAGTTATCAAAGAAGGATCTTGCCTTTTTACTTAAACGCGATCCTCAGGGGCTCAACCGCCTTGACTCCTCTCGAAAAACTCCCCTCGATTATGCTTTTGAGACTCTTCTTAAAACAGGCAAGATTGAGAATGTTATAAGTCTAATTGAAGTCGGCGCTGGACAAATGACTTTTGCCCTACCCCTTTATCAGGCACTTAAGGAAAAAGGCCTCCCTCCTGCTTTCTGGCAATCTTTCAAAAAACTGGAACGGTGGAATGCCAAAATTGGGTGGACTGCAACACTGGAAGAGCTATTTCCCCTCGCCCCTCGCTCATCCAAGCATGCACTGTTTATTGAAGGGACTAGGGGCGAGAGACGCTTACTAACTCAGGATATTTTCCGCCAGATGTCTGATCCTACCCATCAAGTCACCCAAGAGCCCCGCGAAGTTTACTGGGTTGAGAGCCAGGGACATAAAGCCTTCATTAAATTCTATCCGGCTCTGGTTGGCTTAGAGCACTCAATTGGAGAATTGACGCGACAAGTCATTGGGTTTGGGGCACCCCATGGTGAATTGTTTCGTTTGCCTGATGGGCGTCCTGTCTGGATCTGCCAAGCAATTCACGGCCAAACATTGCAAGAAGCGCTAACGAACAATTCCCAGCAACTCAATCATCTGGATCCTATATCGACGACCAAGCTTATTCTTATGGCCATGCTCATTAATCCGGAAGATGGAAAACCGGCCAACTATATAATGGAACCTCTTCCCGACAATCCTACTCTATACCGCTTAGCCTCTCCGGACAATGATCAAGGCCTGGTCCCGGCATTTGTAAAAACGAAACCTCGTGCTGCAAGCTTACTGAGAAGTCAAGAGGTGGTAGTTCAAGTTAAAACTGTCCTCTATTGTTTGGATCTCATGAATCAACCTATTCCCCAAGAAACTCGCCAAACTTTCTTAAAGCAAGATCCATTAACTTTAATGAAAGAATGGATGGGGAGTATGCAAGAACAAATGAAGGGATATGGATCTCTATATCCTAATAGCCAGGAAATGTGGAAACTCTTTCAAGAAAAAGAGTGCTTTCTCGGCCTTCCTTTCCAAAAAGGGATGATCAGTCATCTCTATAGCAAATGGTCCCGGCTGCAAGATTACTTAGCCCAAGATAATCTTAAGCTTACCCCTTTGGAACTCTTAAGCAAGCTAGAACCTAGATTAGCTAACCGCTACCGAGAAGCTTTTCAACAAAAAGACACGACTTGGGACAGGTTTGTGTGGGTAGATGGTCCTTTTTATCAACAAAAGGGTAATAGCTGGTCAACATTGACTCCTAGCGGCTCAATCTTAGGCTCTCAAAATATTCCTCTGCAAGAAACTATTTTAGAGTCTATCCATCAAGGGAAAAGCTTAGGCCCTATTCAAGCTTTGCAAGAACTCAACACCTTAATCGAGCAAAAAGGCCAATCGGGTTTATCCTTGGACCGTCTTGAGAGTGATTATGCAAGGGAACAATTCTTGAAGGACTTTGACTTTGCCTCTCATCCTTTAAGCACACAACGCCAGCTCCTCAACCAACTGATACCCCATGCAGCAGGCTTAAACCATATTAGTTTAAAGAACTGCATAGCCTTGACAGATAGCATACTCCAAAAAAGCTTTTTACACGGACAAATTGTGCATCTAGATCTCAGAGGCTGCCCAATCACTCATGAGTTTTTACCATTACTGGCTAACACTAATCCCGGCTTAGAAGAGTTGAACTTGTCGGGAGCAACTGGACTGCGCTGGGTTGCTGAGGCTGGTTATATGAATTATTACCCTATTGTGTTTAACCAGCTCACTTACCTTAACTTGAATGATTGCAGTGCCTTAGAAGCCATTGACATGGAGGCACCTAAGCTTAAACAATTATGGGCCAATTGGACAACAAAACTAAGTCATTTAAAAATACAAGGCCCTGCTTTGCAATCTCTCTCTTGCCAAACGGCAGTTATCAGTGACCAAGTTCTCTACCAACTTCTTCCACAAACCCCTACTCTGACTCACCTGGATATAACCAACTGTGCCCACATTAGTAATATTGCAAAAAAAGTATGTGCTGTATTCCAAAATGATCCCACTCTCACAGAAGTGGACTTACTGCGGCATAATATTGGAGCTGCGGAAACTAAAGCTCTGGCGAAGGGCATACAGCACAATACAACATTAAATATACTATCCTTAAGCTACAATCAGACTGGCACTGAGGGACTGAAAGATATAGCATTAGCTCTAAAGGATAATACCTCCTTAACTTCGGTAACCTTCTGGAGTGATCAGATTAACGAGGAAGGACCAAAAGCTCTAGCATTAGCTCTAGAGCACAATACAACATTAACCGATCTATACTTTTGGGGTAATCAGATTGATACTTTGGGCGCTAAAGATTTAGCATTAGCTCTAAAGGATAATACAACTTTAACTACTCTAGACTTAAGGAATAATTTAATCCACGATGAGGGTGCGAAAGCTTTAGCACTAGCTCTCAAAGATAATACAGCTTTAAATTCGCTAACCTTATGTAATAGTCAGATTAGTGATGAGGGCGCTAAAGTCCTGGCCCAAGCGCTACAGTACAATACAACCTTAACCTCACTGGACTTAAGCTATAATAAGATCGGCGAGGCGGGCGCTCAAGCCCTAGCCCAAGCGCTACAGTACAATACAACATTAACCTGGCTGATCTTAAGAGTGAATGAGATCGGCGATGCGGGGGCCCAAGCTCTGGCCCCAGCCCTACAGCATAACACTACCTTAACCACACTGAACTTAAGCTGGAATTTGATCGGCGAGGCGGGCGCTCAAGCTCTGGTCCCAGCCCTACAGCACAACGCAACATTAACTACATTGGACTTAAGCGGGAACGGGATCGGCGATGCGGGAAAACAAGCCTTCAAACAAATTACTACATGTAAAAGGAAACCGATATTCTAGTTCAATCAGTCTTAGCCCAAATTGTTACAATTGAGCCCCTTTTTACTGTTATAGGCCATTACTTATAGAGGACAAAATTATGATGAAAACCACATTAACCAGAAGTGTTTCTATCTTAGCTTTAGGGCATTCCCTTCTGAGCTGCAGTTATAGTATGGAAAAAGACGAGTCATCTTCCACACCTGCCAGGGCAAGCTCCAACTTGTCCCAAGTTATGGGAGCCTTAAGAAGTTTTCTGCCTTTCCAAAGGGGGGGATCCCTCCCTTCGCAGGCCCCTAAGCA